>JAJXTV010000038.1 GCA_021783515.1 Nitrospirota bacterium | reverse complement strand
GTCGCGTTTGCTAAGAACATGAACAGGATGAGCGGCTCAGCAACGAAGGCATCCCTTGATACGCTTATCGCAAGTCTGCTGGCGATAGGGTTCATCGTGTTTCTCGTGCTCGTGGGTTCCAGGTCAGCGGCGAGCTTCGACGCATCCTACAATCTCCTCTCCTACCAGAACCTCTTTGAGGGGAAGGGGTTTGTCTATAATTATGACGACAGACATCTGCCGTTCGACCCAGCCATAAGCACCGGCCCCGAATTGTATCTTCCAGTACTTGCCCTCTGGAAGATAATGGGCCACTCAGACTACGCTGCAGCCGTCTATGTCGTAATTGCCTATTACGCGATTTATCTTGGATTCCTTATTTTTTATGCGCTGAAGACCTCTCCACAAAAGAGTTATTCCGTCCTCGGATTTATTCTTCTTTTCCTCTGTAGCGGTTCGCTTTTCATGAACCAGTTGGCAGTTATTCCACTCGGCGAAATCGCCGCATGCTTCCTGATTTTCTTGGGGGTATATCTGCTCCACCGCAGAAAACTCGCCTTGGGATTCATACTGTTTGGTCTTGCCCTCGATCTTAAGACAAACGTCATAGTCGCTCTTGTCCCCGTGGTGATTATTTTCCTCCTGTCCGCATTCGTCATGCCGCAATTAAGAGACCGCAGGTTAGGTGACGCCTTCAAAGTCATGGGTAAACCGGCGCTGCTTGCGCTTCTGATATTCGTCCCCCATGTCATCTATGCAAATGTTGCTCCCGCACTCCTGCTCAGTCCTCCTGAGGCAACAGTCCATCGGGAGGCGCAAAAGGAAAGATTCCGCTATGAAAAAAAGAGGGCTTTTGCGCAGATAGCAGATCTTGCCGACCAATTCGACAAAGAAGGTTTCAACCGGTTTGTTTCGAGGGTAAAAGAAAAGATCACCCTATTGAAGGACTGGCAGGGAGAAAGCTATTTGTCGCTCGCGCTTTTTTTTGCGTTGCTCATGTTCTTCATCTTTTTCTCCCACCGCGAGCGACACTATGCATTTTATCTTTTCGCTTTTTCTTTTTTCATCGCCTTCTGGTGGATTGCCGCGTCTTCCGATGCGTGGTACCGATATTTTCTTCCCGCGCAATTCATGTTCCTGCTCGGCATTGTTTCTCTTATCCCGACCTTGATGGAAAAGAAGAAGATCAGTTCTTCCGTCATATTGCTCGCCGTACTCCTGCTCTTTGCCCCCCAGTTTTCTCCCGCGGCGATCAAGGTCAGTCTCGACTCGACGGACAAGCAGAACCTGTTGAAGATGAAGGACTTTATTCAAAATATCGGCGAAGAGAAAATTTTTGCATATGGCTGGTTCCAAAACCCGCAGCTCATGTTGCTGACCGGTAAGCGGTTCCACGATTACGCCGACAAGAAGAAAATCGACGAAGCCGCGCGGGACGGCAAAGAGATATTCCTGCTGACCTCAGCCGAATGTCTTCACTACAGCGAGGTGGAAGAAAAGGTTGCGGCGATTACGAGGAACTTCGACCTGGTAAAGGAATACGGCAATAACAGGCTGTATAGAATACAGTAAGGACTAAGACGGGCTGATCACGCCCAATGCATCCGGCGGACCGGTGGGACCTGCCGATCACTTGCCGGAATCAACAACGTCAAACTGCTCTTTCAGGAGTGTCCGAAGAAGCGAGTGATAGCGTTCCGCAAGTAACGCGTTATTGCCGCCAAAATCGACTTGCGCGTCATCCTTCGCGATTTTCGACACAAGGAAGAGATATTTTTCGAGCAGATTTGTCGGGCTCTTGGCGAGCAATTCCTCTGTCTTCGGGGTCTTTCTGACTTGGACCAATATCCAGTCGCGTCCATTGTCAGGCACGGGGATGCGCCGCACCTGAACGTCAAGGGCGTCGCCATAGCGGCCGCGCAGCGCTACCTCAGACGTGCGGTTCCACATTACGAAATCACCATCGCGTTCAGTGAAGTTCCACTGGTGCAATCCGATATATTTCTCATGCACCGCCTCGTTCTCCCAGTGACCAAGCTGGACAAATCCCCGCGGATGCGTCACCTTCAGCATCTCGAAAATCCCGCCCAGCGGATTATATGAGTGATCGAGTGCGTTGGCGCAATGAACCGCGTCAAAGGTATCCCGGCCGAAGTACATTGACAGGTTCTCCACATCGGCAAACCGGGTACGAACCGGGGGAGTCACGTCGAATTTGTCATACAACCATCCGTATACATCGGCGAGGGGGTCGCAGGGAACTATCTCCACCTTGACGCCGGATAAGGCCTTCCCCAGATTCGTAAGGGGCCCTGATCCCGCATCCAGCAAACGCACCTCTGCCAACCCCAAGGCCGTCAACGTGTTGGCCAATGTGTCGTCCCGCTCGGCAATTTTTGTGTCATGCCTCATCCGGAACGCAAAATCGTCGCCGAAATCGCCCCCTTTTGCCCCGAGGTAGTGATGCCAGAAACGGATTTCTTCGGGTATTCCCTCCAGCCAGTTCGCGAAGCTGCGCAGATGTTCCTTCATCTCCTGGCAGTTTCCGGCATGATCACATTTATCTGATTTGTAAAACCATCCTTTAACTTTTCGCAGAACTTTCTGTCTCATAGCTGTTAGCTGGGTCGAGTGCATATGCCAACATCATACCGGTTTTGCAGATCCATTTTCAATTACTTGAATTACCACCTCATCAGAAAATCAAAAAATTGCCACAAGCCGGAGATATCTGATTATTTCCCTTCCCCCAAAGGACAGGGACAAAAGGGAAGGTGACATACCCAACGTCGCGGTGAGAAACAATCGGTCAACGAGTGAAAGAATCCACCTACAAGCCAGAAACCCTCCAAGGACCTATGCCGGCTTTCTGAGGACCACCACACTCTGATCGACATATTGAACATCGTCCGTAAGATCAACGAAAAACGGCCCAAAATTTTGCTCAATATAGCGTTTCGGGATAAATGTCTCTCCAAAGAAATCCGCGGTACACTCGCCGGCGCCGCCGATGGGATAGAATTGGAATTCCCCGTTCAGATAGTGGCGGCGGATCTCTTCAGGGGATGGAAGTTCCTCCAGCATCCTCCTCACATATTCTTCGAGCACCTCATGAGGCTTCTCCGTCTTAGAATGTAAATGTTCCAGGTGGTTAATGAAGAATTGCCCTCTTGTCGTAAACACCAGGTACCCACCAGGGCGTAATACGCTCAGAAGATAATTGACCCAGGCCTGAAAATATTCCTCCGAAAGGTGCGAAAAAACAGAGTATGCGCAGGCCAGATCAAGCTGCCCCGGCAGCCCCGGGATGGGCGGTCGCGGCTGGTTGTGGATAATACTGCATCCGGCCGCATACTTACGCAGACAATCGATAGCATACTCCCTAGTTTCAGCGATGAAGATAGACTCCGGTTTCGTATCTCTCAGAAAGAACCGCGAGATCCTCCCCCACCCGCCGCCAAAGTCCAGGATGAGCGGCTCCCTGATATTACTTATCTGACAGACTGAACACACATACTTATAAAAGCTAAACGCCTGCCGCATGTTGAAGAGTCCAGAAGAACCGGTAAACCCAATCTGGATCTCGTCGCTCGGTAACGCGGGCAGCTTGACCCCGTACTTCTTAAAGGCCTCTTCAGGCCGGAACTGAAGCTCGAACCATTCGTCATCATTAATTTTCATCGATTGATCTCCGCGCTCTAATACGTATTATGAAATTATACTTGTCCGAGCAAAAAAAATACTATAGACCGAGTCGGCCTTATAAATTCAATCGCCGGCAGTTTTCTAAAGCCGCCAGCTACATATCCCGTCCGATTCCCGCTCCACGATGTTATTCCAGAGAGTCTGACTGGATAATAGTTCCGCCATTCCCGGTATCGCATCAGAAGAGATTTGAGGGACGCTCTCTCCGCTTGGTTGCAACGATGGGGTCTACACCGCAATGCGGAAGATTACATTGTCATTTACCATTGCCACCAAGGACCTCCCGATAAACCGTCTCATAGCGCTCTACCATCTTCTCCGGGTCGAACTTCTTGAACGCCACCGCCGGCAGGCCTTACTGTCCGCCTTCTCAAGCATGAAATGCTTGGTTAGTCTTCTCCGCAACTACTGCACAGGGTCGGATTGAATTATGGTTCCTGATTCTCCTACCACAACAAAGGTTCCCCTGCCATACGTCGCTCCCGCAAGAAAGATTCCGGCCGTCCCGCTGTTTCTGGACGTCCACGTTACTCCGTCGGAGGAGGTGAGCATGGAACCGGAATACCCCACCGTCAGGAAGGTGCCGTTGCCATAGGTAACACCGTTAAAGGCAACGATAGCTGAATCCGATTTTCTTGATGTCCATGTTACTCCGTCATCGGAACTGATGATGGTTGCCCCGGTATCAGACCACCCTGCCGAAACGAAGGTGCCGTTGCCGCAGGCCACCCCAGTCAAAACTGCGCTGTTTGCGGAGTTTCTGGAAGTCCAGGTCACTCCGTCGGGGGAGGTGAGAATGACTCCGGCGGCATCAGAATTTCCTACCGCCACAAACATCCCATCTCCAAAAGTCACGTCGTACAACCCGACGCTTTCCGTCGAATTCCTTTGTGACCAGGCGACGCCGTCGGTCGACGTCAGAATAACTCCGTTGACATCGGAATTGCCGACTGCGACGAAGATACCGTTCCCATACGCCACCCCATTCAAATTATTACTGGTTCCTGAATTCCTGGGAGTCCAGGTTGCTCCGTCAGGGGAGGTGAGAATAACGCCGCCTGCGATATAAGGAATCCCCCCCACTGCAACAAATGTCCCGTTCCCATAGGTCACGCCGTGCAAGCCTCCGCTTATCCCCGTGAGACTGGACTTCCACGTCACCGCATCAGGGGAGGCGAGGATAACCCCAGTGGCGCCGGACGCATCAGAAATACCGACCGCCACAAAGGTGCCGTTCCCATACGCTACACGATTCAAATTATCTGTTGTTCCGGATATTCTGGATGTCCAGGCTGTCCCGTCAGGAGAAGTCTTGATCATCCCCGCATTCGTCACTGCGACAAAGGTGCCATTGCCATACGCAACGGCATTTGCGCCGAAATCTTCAGTTCCCGACGCCCATTGCAATGACCATGCAATTCCGTCGGACGAGGTCGCAAGTCGGCCGCCCCCCATGATCACAAAGGTGCCATTGCCATAGCTCATGCCAAATCCAAGACCTGGCGGCTGATACGCAGGCAAAGAACTGGGAGTCCATGTTATCCCGTCAGGTGAGGTTGCGAATCCTTCGCAGGTGAAGTGATTGCAGCCAAAATAACCTCCGGCAACAAATATGCCATTGCCGTACATTACACCGGACCAATTAATTGATATTGTTGTGCTTGCCGATGTCCATGTTATACCATTAGCGGACGTGAGGATGATATCGACACCCATGACCACAAACGTACCGGTGCCGTAGGCCGCCGCACGCAGGGAAGCAGTTGTGCCGGAGTTTCTGGAGGTCCAGATTACCCCATCAGATGAGGTAGATATGGCTCCGTTATCCCCCGCCGCAACAAAGATGCCGTTGCCGTAGCTGATACCATTAAGCGTGCTTGTTCCCGCGCTTCTCGATGTCCACGTTACTGAATCCGGCGACGTCACAACATTGCCGTCGTCTCCTACCGCTACAAAGATGCCGTTCCCGTATGTCACTCCGTGCAATGAGGCCGTTATCCCGGAGTTCCTCAAAGTCCATATCGTCGAGTCCGGCGAGGTTACGATACTGCCGTTATCCCCGACGGCGACATAGATGCCGTTCCCATATGCCACACCATTAAGCGTATTGCCCTTCGGCAGCGGATTTCTCCAATGCCAGTTATCGAGCGGGTCCGGTGAAGGCGTAATAGCGACTGACGAAGTGCCTGCGGACGCCGAAGCGCCCCTCGCGTCAGATACGGAAATACTTATTGCGGCCGCGCCGGCGGCGACCGGAGTTCCGCCTATCGCACATGTCGCATTGCCGGTTGCAGGATCGGAAGAAGTTATGGAAGCCGAGAGACCCGAGGCCTTCGGGGCAGAGCAGGAATACTGATAAGGAGGCGTACCTCCCGACGCCGAAATTGCCGTTGTCTGGTAATACGGGACATTAACCGTAGCATCGGGGAGCGATGTAGCCAGAACACTCAGACTTAACTGCGCCGGAGGTGGTGTCCCTCCTCCTCCCCCGCCGCAGGCACCAAGAATGATCGCGAAGCATGCAAACAGTACAAACAGGCCAGATCTCTTTTTCATGTTCCCTCCAATTATCCCCTTCGTAAGTTGTCGACTTTCGCCGCCGAACCGGTCCGGCCGTTCCGGCGCTTCCCGCGAAAGGCCCGCCCCCGCCTCAGCCATTATACAATTCCTATGTTCTTTATTCCACCTCGACGGGATGATCGATTTTGTCTTTGCCGTCTTCCTCAAGGACCTCCCGATATACCTTCTCGTAGCGCCGGACCATCTTCTCCGGGTCGAACTTCTTTACCGCCTCCGGCACCCGCGCAAGCTGTTCGGAATACCAGGCCTTGTTCGTCGCATACCCCGCGATAAGCTCCGCAATCCGGGCAACGGGGAGCTTCCAGTCCTCGAGGGCAAAAACGCTGCCCGCCGGACCCGACGCAGTCTCGAGCATCTTCGCCGTCTCGCCGATATCGCTCGCCAACACCGGACGTCCGGCCTGAAGGCACTCGATAACGACCAGCGGATAGCTTTCGCCCCGGAATCTCGAAGGGAGAAACCCCAGGTCGGCCGCCGCAAAATAATCCCGCACGTTCTCCTTAAACCCCAGGAAATGAATGAACGGGACGTTGCCGCGGTCTTTCAACCGCTCATATTCAGGCCCGTCACCGATCACCAGCAGATGGATCTCCTTTCCGCTTTGCTTGCGGGCCAGCGTTACCGCCTCGATGCCTTCCCTCCAGCCTTTTTCGGGTATCCCCCGACTGACCATGCAGAGGACAAAGTCCTCTTTGCCGATCCCGAGGTCCTCACGCGGCACCGGCGCAACCGGCACTTCCTCCATCGCGTTTCCGATTTTGACGAAGCGGTCCTTTTCGACAATACTAAAATCGAAGCCGCCCAGGTTCTTATCTGCGAGATATACGAACCTGTCGACCCGCTGCTTCAGCAGAAGATTGACCCTGTGTATCTCGGCAGGCGTCATCATTTCATACATGCCGTGGGTCGTGACGATAACCTTGCAATTCGAATTGTCTTCCAGGAGCGAACAGACCGCTACATCCACCCAGGCATGATGAGAATGCACAATTTCGATCCCCATGTCGTCGACTACCGCGCTCAGCTTGTCCCAGCTGTCCAGTTCGAGCAAGGGGATGTCCCGGCGCAGCATCCTCCGGACCCCCTGCTGCGTCGGCTCCCTGCGGAAATTCAGCAAGGCCACGCCGTTGCCTTTGGATTTCAATAGGTTCGCGAGCCTGACGGCAAAGGTCTCTCCTCCGCCGCTTGCCAGCGCAAAGGCGACGATCAGCAGATTGGGTTTGCGCTGCCCCGATGCCTGCCGGACCCGTTCGGGATCATAGCACCGGAGAAAATCATCCTCTGAATAATCCGTCCGATGCATCCGCCAATGCATTTCCAGGACCTGCCTCAGCCTGTCAAGGACACCGTCTTGCAGCCGGTAGAGTTTCACCAGCTCTTGCGCCACCGCCTCGTGTTCGCGGTAATAGATGTCCTGCGTATAGGTGTTCACCGACGTATTCTTCTTGTGCATCCGGAAGAAATTGGTGGCCTGCGGAGTATAGGCGACCAGCCCCCCGCGGATGATATGCAGATAGAAGATCCAGTCCCCGCAGATCCTCATCCGCCGCCAGGCATCGTCTTCCATTAATTCCAATCTGCCGGGATGGCGAAAGACCGCGCTGCCCACATTGGCGACGATGTTCTTGACCCCCCAGATGGTACCCACCAGGGAGTTCGCCGACCTGATAAACGGCTGCTGCCACACGGCCGGCTCCGCCAGGTCCGCCAGATATTCCTCGGTGCTCCAGATCTGCCGGTCCGTCTCTCCGTCAATAAAGACGGACCGGCAGAACGCAAGCATCACCGCTTCGTTGGCGAACGAGCGGACCAGTTCCTCCAGGACGTTTTCGGAGCAGTGATCGTCGCTCTCCGCGATCCAGATAAGCTCGCCCCCTGCCGATTCGATGCCGCGCTTCCACTGGTAAAACACGCTGCCCGAATTGCCCGCATTGAAAAAGCACCGCGTGATCTCAGGATAACGCAGCCGATATTCTTCGAGTATCCTGGTGCTGTCATCGCTTGAGTGATCGTCCAAAAGAATGACTTCGATATTCTTGTACGTCTGTCCGTAGACGGATTCGAGCCGCTGACGCAGGAAGCGCGCATGATTGTAATTGGGAACGATGACGGAGACCTTCGGCCGGAATCCCTCCCGGCCCGGCTTCGGCACAACGTATAGCTGCAGGGCATCGGCCGGGCTCCCGCTCCCGGCCAGCCAGCGTTTCTTCAGGTAGAGCTTGAAGTCGACAAATATCTTGTCGTGAAGACCCGGAAACAGCGGACGCACATATTTATGCGATGCCCCGTTTACCGCGGCAAAACCGCGCCGGATCGCCGAGCTCGAAGAATAGACGGAAATCAATGATCGGGCGAATCGGCCTCCGGAGGCGTCGACGACCTGCTTCTGCCGGTCTTTCCAGCCGCCCGCGTTCGGATGCAGGGCCTTCCAGACCGCCTTTATCGCCTTCCGCCTCCCGCTGTCCGGGGGCAATGCCGCGTCCCGCACCCTGTAATAGAGAGAAAGCGCCTTCCATCCATGGGAGTCGTAAATATGCCGGAGAACGGCATCCCTCTCCTGTAGGGCGGCCTCCTTCTCGCGTATCGCCGACTGAAGACTTGCTACTTGAGCGTCCTTCCTTTTGACAGCCCCGTCAAGGTCCGCAATGTACGAGTCTTTTCCCTTAATCGCCATCTCAAGGTGCGATATCAGGCCGTCCTTTTCGAGGAGGACACCCTCGAGCCGCCCCACCCGGGCGTCCTTCTCCCTGATGACCCCGTCGAGGTCCGCGATATAGGCGTCCTTCCCTTCTATCGCCGCCTCAAGGTGCCCTATGGTGGCGTCTTTCCCCCTGACGACATCCTCCAGGAACCCGATGTCCTCTTCTTTCTGGCGGATGACCGTTTCGGCCGTTTCGACCAGATACGGGGGGGCCATTTCCTCGCCGTTGTCGACCGCCTGTTTCGCGAGAGACCACTCGACCGCATTCTGCCCCTTCACGACATCCTCATCGGCGGGAGAAGGTGTGTACCTTTTATGGATTATCTTTGCGGTCTCGAGAAAGGCCTTCCGGTTGCTGCTCGTTATCGTCGTTTTGTCAGCCCTCATGCTGAATTCGGCCGTTATTTTATTAATATGAAAAAAATCACTCTCCCGGGAAAGCCTCAGCCACAGGTCCCAGTCTTCGTGGGCCTCAAGCTGTTCATCGAACGACCCCGCACGGGAAATCAGGTCCCTTTTAAACAGGACATTGAGCATGGGGATGTAATTCGCTATCAATAATCTTTCGCGATCGAAATCCTCACTATAAAGGACTTTCTTGCTGACGGTCACATATTTATCGGTGACCCATTCCTGAAAGGCGCAGAGTGAATCCGTATATGCAACCTTATATTCGCCCCGGACGAGAACAGATACCAGCGTTTCCACATGGTCGGGATAGAACTCGTCGTCATCGTCCAGGAGTCCGACATATTCGCCGCTGGCGTGTTCGATGCCCTCGTTGGCCGCGCGGGACCTCCCCCTGTTTTCCTCGAGTCTTCGATAATTGAGCGAGACGTCCCCCAGAAGCGTATCCAGTTCCGCCGTATCCAGGCCGCAGCCGCCGTCGTTCACAAGAACGACTTCGATCGGCCGGTATGTCTGGGAGGCGATGCTCGAGAGCGCCTTTTTGAGCAGTTCGGGCCTGTCTTTGGTTCGCACGATAATGGAGACTAAAGGTTTTTTTTCGTCCACGGTGTCCACATTTTCCCCTGCCAGGGCTCTTTTCCGGCAATTGTTATTATATTTGATGCCCCGGCAAAATTACTATGGTGGGAGGACCGCGGGCCGCCGCGAAGGGCTCAGAATGCCCCTTCCCGCTTGACCACGATCTTGACGGTCTTAAACAGGATCACGATGTCGAGCCAGAGGTTCCAGTTCCGGACATACCAGGAATCGAGCGCGATACGGTACCCATAACTCGTGTTGCTCCGCCCGCTCACCTGCCAGAGCCCGGTGATGCCCGGCAGCACGCTGAAGCAGAGCTCGGCCATTTCGCGATAGTGAAAATCTATCTCGTCCTGCGTCACCGGTCTCGGCCCGACAAAACTCATCTCCCCGCGCAGCACGTTGAATATCTGGGGAAGCTCGTCGAGAGAGGTGGTCCGGAGAAACCGGCCGACCTTCGTCACCCTCGGGTCGTCGCTCAGCTTCCAGTACTGCTCCCACCGGCTCTTCGCCTCCGGGTCGTCCTGAAGCAGCCCATTCAGCCGCTCCTCCGCGTCATCGTACATCGTGCGAAACTTATAGCACCTGAACGCTCTCCCCCCCTTGCCGATCCGTTCCTGAGAAAAGATCGCCCGCCCGGGAGAACCGATCCTGATAAGGAGCGAGATGAGCAGCATCGGAAGCACGAGGAGAGGAAGGAGCGCAATGCTCATCACCACATCGAAACTCCTCTTTACGAATACATTGAAGGGCCTCGCAAGGTTGTTCTTCATCTCGAAGGCAAATGCCTCCTCGTGGAAGAAGTGTTGAAGGTTCGTGCCGAGCACCGCGATGCCGAATATATCCGGGACGAAGAGGATGCGGTCGACCTTGTGCTGAAGGCCGTTGATCAGCCCCTGGAGGCGCTCCTTGCCGGCGCCCGGCATGGCGATGACGAGGTCGTCGATTCCGCACCGGCTGATGTAGGTCGCCGCCTTGTCCGTCCCTTTGTGTATTTTGACGCCGTCTATTTCCCGACCGCATTTCCCCGGGTCGTCGTCGACAAACCCTTTGATCTCATACCCGTAATTCGGCTCTTTCCTGAGCGCCCGGAAGATGAGCTTTCCGGTTTCCCCGGCGCCCAGGATCAGCACTCTCCGCGTGAGAAATCCGAACCGTCTGAGAACCTTCTTGACCACCATGCGGATGAGCGGCAGGGACACCAGCGAGAGAGCGCCCATGAGCACCACGACCGTCCGGGACATCTCTTCGCTCAGCTTTCCTACCGACAGGATGGTAAATACGCCGACCGTCGAGAAAAAGGAAACCTTCCACAACGCCCGGATCTCGTCCCAGAACGAGAGCCTTTTCGTATAGAGCCCCTCGTAATAAAGGAAGAAAATCCAGGCCACGAAAACCCACCAGATGGAGCAGAGCCCCCTGAACTGCGGCCACTCGGGGAACCCCGGATAGAAGAAAGGAAGGATGTCGGTCCTGACGAAAACCGCGCAATAAAACGTGGCCACCACGGTGCCGATGTCCACGAGGAAAAGGGCGAGGAACTCGGAAACGAATTTCAGACTGCCGAAAGCCCTAATATTTCCCTCCTGTCAGCGTTGCGGTGACCCGGCCGAGCGCCACCTTGGTCTTCATCTGTACGGGTATGCGTTTTTCGTCGTCCGTAAGCCATATGACCATGTCGCCGCTCCGGTTGAAGATCCCCTCGGACTTCAGGAGAGGTCTTATCACTATGGTATCAAAGTCCCCGAGTTTCGTGCTAACCCTCTCTTTCCTGATCACCCGAACCTCGACATTCCATACCTTCCCGCCGTCCACCACCGGGACGTAGACGGACTTCCCCGGTTCGGCCTTCACCGTTCTGAAATAGTAGAAGCTCGACAGCGGATCGAAGACGCGGGCCGCAACGGCAATCTCCTTCCGCTCTCCGCTGAGGTGGTCGGTATAGACCGCCTTCCGCCCCGACTTGTCGAAGGCGATCTCCTTCTCCCGTCTGTACCGCCCCTCCCTGATGCTGACCCGGTACCGCAGGGGCTTTCCGAGCGTTCCACGGCCCGGCCGGGAAAACTCCGACTCGATCCTGTCGTTTACGGTGTAAAAAAAAGAGACCCAGGGCACGGAGCGCGCGGTCGAGACGATCCGGGCCGAACCCTCCTTCTCCCCGATCTCGAGCGTCGCCGTCCCCGTCTTGATCCCGCTCCATGTCAGATCGTAAACGAGCCTCTCGGGGATGCGGAAGGCATGCGCGCCGGGAACGGCGGAAAATGCCGGCGTAACAAAGACGGCGAGGACATAAAAAGAAAACGCCACGATGGAAGGCCGTCTTCTTTGCCTGGATCCCAACGAACCTCCTGGAGAATTAGAGATTTTTTCTGCTATATTAATACTATGCTCATTATTCCTGCAATAGATTTAAAAGACGGTAAATGCGTGCGCCTCCTGCAGGGGAAAAAAGACGCGGTCACGGTCTATTCCCGCGACCCGGCGGCGACGGCGAAAAAATGGGAGTCGTTCGGGGCGAAGATACTGCATGTGGTCGACCTCGACGGCGCGTTTACCGGACATCAGAAAAACATCGACATGGTGCTGAAGATAAGAAGGCAGGTGAAGATGGTGATGGAGGTCGGCGGCGGGATCCGGGAAATGGATACCGTGGAGCAGCTCGTGAAGGCGGGCATAGAGCGTGTGATACTCGGCACCTCCGCAGTGGAGGACTCCGCCTTCGTGGTCGAGGCATGCAACAGGTTCCCGGGGAAGATCCTCGTCGGCATCGACGCGAAAGACGGCATGGTGGCGGTGAGAGGATGGGAGGAAGTGAGTACCGTCGGAGCGACGGAGCTTGCCCGGCGCGTCGAGTCCGCGGGCGTGGCCGGCATCATTTATACCGATATTTCCAGGGACGGCATGCTTACCGGCCCCAATATCCCGGCGCAGCAGGAGATGGTCAAGACGGTCACGGTGCCGGTGATCGCCTCGGGCGGAATCGCGACAATAGAAGACGTCAAGAACCTGCTTCAGATCGGGGGCCTCTGGGGCGCGATCACCGGCAAGGCGATCTATTCGGGGTCGCTCGACCTGAAGGAAGCGATACAATTAAGTGAAAATAAAAGTACGGAGTGAGGGGTCAGGCGTGAGGAGGAGAAAGACACGGGAATTGTTCGAACGTTGTGCAGGCAGCATTTCACTCCTTGCCCCTCTCTTTCCGCTCCTCGCATTCTTTTAGATGCTCGCCAAACGGATCATCCCCTGCCTCGATGTAAAAGACGGCCGTGTGGTCAAGGGCGTGAGTTTCGTGAACCTGCGAGACGCCGGCGACCCCGTCGAAAACGCGATCTTCTACGACGGGCAGGGGGCGGACGAGCTCATCTTCCTCGACATCACCGCCTCCCACGAAAAACGGAAGATCATACTCGACGTGGTCGAGCGGACCGCCGAGGACGTCTTCATGCCGCTGACCGTCGGAGGGGGGATAAAGACGCTCGACGACATCAGGGCCCTGCTCAACGCCGGCTGCGACAAGGTCTCGATAAACACCACCGCGGTCAAGGACCCTTTCTTCGTCAGCAGGGCCGCCGAAAAGTTCGGCAGCCAGTGCATCGTCGTGGCAATCGACGCCAAGAGGGTGACGAGCGACATGTCCGGCGCGACCGGGGAAGAATGGCTCGGAGAGCCGTCCCTCAGGGACGTGAAGCTCGATCTTCCGGCCCGCCCCTCGCCCCTCTCCCCTGGCGGCCTGTGGGCGATATCGACACATGGGGGCAGACAGATGAAGCTCATCGACGCGCTCAAATGGGCAAAGAAGATGGAAGAGCTCGGGGCAGGCGAGTTCATGCTGACGAGCATGGACAAGGACGGGACCAAGGACGGGTACGACATCGAGCTTACGAGGGCGATATCCGAAGCGGTCTCGATACCGGTCATCGCCTCGGGAGGCGCGGGGACGCTCGAACACCTCTACGAAGGGCTGGTCGACGGGAAGGCCGACGCCGTGCTCGCCGCCTCGATATTCCACTTCCGCGAATTCACGGTGCGGGAGGCGAAGGAATACCTCAAGGCAAAGGGCGTGCCGGTAAGGCTGTAACTGTTTCCGCGTCCCGCCGCCGGAATCTGCCGCAACTCTTGTCAATACTCTCAGATGTGATAAAGTGTAGCTATATTCTCGCACATTGCATGCCGGCGGGGGTTTAAATTCATTTCGGAGGAGGAACGACTGTATGAGGATGGAACTTGAAGGGACGCTCCTGAAGATGACGCCGGAGAACGACCGGGAGAAGCAGGAGCTGAACCAGCTCTGGACGATCATCATCGGCTGCGTGAGCGAGGGCAAGAGGCTCGTGCCTGTCGGGGAATATCTGCCGGGGATAAAAGAGGTCGCCGTTTTCAATATAGAGTAATGAGCGATGGCCGGCCGGAAGATCGAAGTGTCCTGCTACGCCGGCTATAAGGGAGACGAAAGGCCGAGGTCCTTTCTGCCGGACGGTGAAAGGGTCGAGGTCGTCTCCATAATATATGAATGGATCGAGGAGCGCGTCGAAGACAGGACACGAAAAAGGTTCTTCAGGGTAAGGGGAAGCGACGGCTTCGAGCATCTCCTCTATTACGATGAAGAAACAACGTCGTGGTTCCTGACGAACGGCTGAAAGTTCGGCAGAAAGAGATTTTTCCGCAGACGGACAACAGCCTCTGGAATGCTTACCCTGACGTTGCAAACCGGCGGGCCATAACCACGGCGCAAACCCCAGGCCCCGCTCACTGCAGCCCGCGCAGCTTCCTTACCCGTTCGACGACCGGAGGATGGGAAAAGTAGAACTTCGCATACAGCGGGTGGGGATGGAGGTTCGAGAGGTTGTCCTTCGAGAGCTTGATGAGCGACGTCGCAAGGCTCTCGGGACGGCCGGTCAGTTCCGAGGCGAACCTGTCGGCCTCGTCCTCATGCCTTCTCGATACAAAACTCGACAGGGGGGTAAAAGGGAAGGCGGCGATGCCGAAGAGAAAACCCAGGATGATCAGGCTTGCGAAAAACGTCTCCCCCCGGATCGCGAATACATCCGCGAGGAAGCCCGTCCCCAGGATACGAAACGCCAGGTACGCCCCGATAAGCGAAAGGAGCTCGAAGACGGCGATCCGCTTCAGCACGTGCTTCTTCTTCCAGTGGCCGGCCTCGTGTGCGAGCACAGCGAGGATCTCCTCCGGCTCCATCATCCTGATCAGCGTATCGAACAGCACGATCCTCTTTGTCCTCCCGATGCCGGTAAAATAGGCGTTTGTATGGGTGCTCCTCTTCGACGCATCGATCGTGAAAACCCTCTTGACGTGAATGCCGACCCTTTCCATCATCTCGCGGATCCTCGTTTCGAGCTCTCCTCCCCCGAGCGGCGTAAACTTGTTGAAGAGAGGCTCGATGACGTAAGGGGAGATGTACATGAGGAAGATGCTCAGGACAAAGAAGAACCCCCAGGCGAAGAGCCACCAGAGGCCGGGACTCATCCGGACGATATACAGTCCCGCGGCCAGGGCGATCCCCAGAATGGCCGTCGAGAGGAAAAGCGACTTAAGCAGGTCCGCAACCCAGAGCGACGGGGTCATCGTATTAAAGCCGTAGCGGTTTTCGATCCTGAAGGTGCCGTAGAGGCTGAACGGGGCCGACAGCAGCGTATTGACAAAGACCAGGACGAGGAAGAAAAGCACGCCTGCGGGAACAAAGGAAAGCCCGAAAGAGGCGGTCCATCCGCTGTATCGGTCAAGAAGGCCGCCGAAGAGAAAGACGACCATCACACCGCTGCTGAAGATCGACTCCGCGAGAGAGAGCCTGCTCGTCGCCAGTGAGTACGCATGGGTCTTCTCGAGCACCGAACGGTCGACATATCCTTCGAACCCGGCGGGGACCTCTGTCCCGTGGCTCCTCATGTACCGCAGGTTGATGTACCTCAGCCAGTATTCGAACCCCTGGACAAAAAGGTAGCAGATCAATATGGCAAGCCGGTATGTTCCCATGATCGGTTGAGGCTATTATACCATTGCGGCCGCGGGAGGCGGCCCCGGCCTGCCGCACCGCGCCTGACGGCAGTGCGGTCCGCCGTTCTTCAGGGCAGGCCCTACCACCATCTCCAAAGCGCGATCACAAAGACGATCAGAAACGTGAAGGCAAGGTTCATGTAGGCGAAAGAATAAAATACTCTCTCATGAACCGGCCTGGCCGCCTTCCCCCCGTCCGGCTTGAGCGTCCCGACCGACGGCATCCCGAGGACCTTCTCTTCTCCGTGGGGGGCGGTACCCAGGACGTCCGTGAGATCGCTCCCGGCGCTATGCTTCTTCAGGTGGGAACCGTCCTTCCAGAGCCGGCTGCCGCTCACGTTGTAGACAAGGCCCTTATAGGCGATATAGGCGGGCCTTCCCTCCTTGCCGTCGAAGGATAAGAGTTCCCCCTTAGAAAGATCGCCCCCTTCCCTGCTCACCGCAAGCCGCCGCCGCCTGAGTCTGGGGCCGATGAAGATCGTCACAACTGCCGCGCTCGTCACCATGCCGAGAAAGAGGACTATCTTGACGCCGAGAAGGACCCCGAATCTGGTAGTCAAAAACTCTTTCCAGGAATTGAGCCTGTCTACGGCGAGCACGGTCCCGGAAACCGAGATCAGGAGGATCGATATCCACCCGAGCGCCAGTTCTCCCCTCGGCAGGCCCTTGGCGGCATAGGCGGGCTTCAGAAGGATATGCACATACAGGATCGTCCCGAACCAGATGATGGCGGTCATCAGATGCACATAGCCTGCGACCAGTCGGACCAGCCGGTACGAAATGGAGGCGGCGCGCCGGGTCCCTTCGAGAAAGCGGCTGCCCGCTTCGGTGAGAGGTCCGCCCCCTGACGGGTCCATATGACAATCGATGCAGGGCCGTCCGGTCCGGGCGGCGTATTCAGGGGTCGCCCACGACCCGCAGGGGAGAAATAACTGCAGGAAGACAAGCGTTACCATCCACAAATAAACCCTCTTCACCCCCGCTCCCGTCCTCCGCAAACTGATCCGGATAGCAGATCTGCCGAAAAACAATAACGCAGCAGGAATTATCGCTCCCTTTGCACGGTGCATATCCTTCATTGTTGCACATCTTCCGGCTTTCGTGAAGGAGATACGGGGGTCCCGGCAGCAAGACGGGAGGGGGCGCGGCCGAAGAGAAACGATAAAGAGGGAGTCGTAAGCGGCAGACGGCATCTTCCTGCGGCCATCAGACGAGGAAATAATCCGGGTCCGCTAACGCAGCTGGACTTTGTTGGCGAAGATGGCCTTTCTCAGATCGTCGAGCTTGTTCTGGACTTCAATCAGCTCTTCCCTGGTCTTGGCGTCATCGAGGCCGGGGAGCCGCCGCGCCTTTTCGAGAAGCAGGACGCCCAGTTCCGCCATCTTCGACTGCAGACCGTCAACCGCCGCGTCGCCTTTGACATACTTGTTCCCGCGCTTTGCTGCGATGCTCATGAGTTCCTGGAGTGCCCTGTCCATGTTCCCTCCGAAATCGATACGAATTACACTAGCAAATTTTCAGGAATAGGTCAAACCGTCGAGGGGTCAACCGCCCGCCTGTTTCTTCCGATAGCGGGCCATCACGAATTTCCGCTCGTCCTCTTCCGTGCTGATCTTTCCCCTCAGACGCTCATCGAGGAGCTCCCGGAATATCCTCGAAAAGAGCGGCCCTTCGGGGACCCCGAGCTCCTTGAGATCGCCTCCCCTGAGCAGGGGCTTCGCCTTCCGCAGCTCCACCAGAAACTGCGATATCTGCTTCTTCTTCCGCTCGTCCTTCGCGAGGGCCATAGGGAACAGTACCATCTCGATGCGCCTTCCCGACAGGAGATGATAGAGCGCCGCCGGGTCCTGAAGCGGGAGTTTCCTGACGATATCCGCGGATGCCGGCAGAATCCCGAGGATAAGCTCCTTTGTCTTCAGAGGAGGCGACAGCCGCTCAAGCGCCTCGGACCTCTGCGATTCGTCAAGTCCCGAAAGAAGCGCCGAGAGGTAGAGGAGCCCCCTGTCCACCTTCTCCCCGAGGTAAAGCAGGTCGTACCATGCAAGCGTTTCGTACATCGAGGAAAGCGCCGTTTCGAGTTTTTCGTCAAAGACAAGGTCCTTCTGGATCACCGCCAGGAGCCCGTAGGAGGAAAGCCTTTTGAGCGTCCTCACCGGGTTCGTCTCTTGGAAGGCAAGCGCGAGCTCGTCGTACAGTCGCGCCCCCGAAAGCCTTCCGAAGAGGTCCATCTGGATCGCCGACTTGATCAGGTTTTCGGTATGCCTGCTCAGCTTGAAGCCGAACCTTTCCGCAAACCGCACCGCCCTGAATGCCCGCGTCGGGTCCTCCACAAAGCTGAGGTTATGGAGCACCCTGATCGTCTTTTCCCTGAGATCGCGCTGGCCGCCGAAGAAATCTATCAGCTGGCCGAACTTCCGGACGTTCAGCGCGATGGCGAGGGTATTGATCGTGAAGTCCCTCCGGTAGAGGTCCTTCTTTATCGAAGACATCTCTACCTTCGGGAGCGCCGCCGGCGACTCGTAATATTCGGTCCTCGCCGTTGCGACATCCAGCTTGAGGCCTTCCGTGCGGACATTGGCGGTGCCGAACCGGTGATGAGCCCGCACCTTCGCCTTCAGCCGGCCGCCGAGCTCCCTCGCAAACTGTATCCCGTCGCCCTCTATCACGAGGTCGATATCCAGATTGGCCTGTCCCAGGAGAAGGTCCCTCACCGAGCCGCCGACAAGATAGGCGCTGCATCCCATCTTTTCCGCGACCTCCCCCGCAAGGGCAAGCGTCCGGTAGACCTCGCGGGGGAACCGCTCCTTCAGCCATATCGCCAGGTTCCTGCCGGTCGGCGCCCTTTCGGAAACGTCTTCCTTCCCGAGATGCCTCTTCCGGAGGAATTCCTCGTACATCACCCTGAGCAGGTCCGTCCTCGTGATGGCGCCGACGATCATCCCCTTCTCGATCACCGGCATGAACCGCTGGTTCTGTTCGATCATGACCGACTCGACCTCCCGTATGAGAGTGTCCCTGCCGACCGTCGCCGCATCGGGCGTCGCGAAATCGATGCAGCGGTTTTTTCTGAACCCGTGGAAAAGCGCCTTCTCGACCGTCTCCCTGGAGATGAGGCCGGCGAATCTCCCGCTTTTGAGGACCGGCAGCACGTTGACGCCGTACCGGGTCATCATGTCTTCGGCCTCCTTGACGCTGCTGTCCCACCGGACAGTGATCACCGGGCTCGTCATGATGTCCGAGGCGACCTTGCCGGTCTTGATATGCTCCTCGAGCAGCTCCCGTATCCGGTCGGCCACCACCTCAAGGGACGCCTCCCTGATCGTCGCCGACGCGGCCGCAGGGTGGCCGCCCCCGCCGAACTCCCGCATCAGTTCCGCCACGTCGAGCTCCGGGGCCCTGCTCCTGGCGACGATCAGTATCTTGCCCTCCATGTCCAGAAGAAGGACGACCGCATCGATCTCCTCCATCTCCATCACCCGGTGCGCAAGGTGGGCGGCGTCTCCGACGTAGAAGTCGCGCGAGGCCTTCGCGATCACGATCCGGAGCCCCCTGACGACCACCTCGGCGGAGGACCCGACGAGCTCGTTGAGGAGCTCGAGCTCCTCTCTGTTCAGCCCGAGCTTGATATAGCTCGAAACGATATTGAGGTTCGCCCCGCGCTTCAGCAGATAGGAAACCGCCTGCAGGTCCCTCTGGGTGGTGGACGGAAAAAGCAGAGACCCGGTCTCCTCATAGATGCCGAGGGCGAGGATCGTCGCCTCCATCGGGGTGGGGTGCAGCTTCTTCTCCTTCAGAAGCTCGGCAAAGATGGTGGCGGTGGCCCCCACCTCTTCGGTCTTCTCGATCTCTCCCCTGATGTCGTCCTCCCCGAACGGATGGTGGTCGTAGACATGCACCTTCACCGACTTGTTCTGAAGCAGGGAGGCAAGCGGGCCTATCCGGTCGGGGTGTTTCGCGTCGACGATGATGAGGTGGCTGACCGATGCGAAATCGACGTCCCTGATCCGCACGATCTCCGCCGGATGAAAGACCTCGATGAAGTCGCGCACCTTGCGCTCCTGAGAGCCCGGGAAGACGAGCGCCGCCCCGGGATAGAGCCTCTTCGCCGCGATCATCGAGGCGAGCGCGTCAAAGTCGGCGTTTATATGCGACGTGATCACCTTCACGGGCGCCGCGCGGGATTACCCTTCGTAGACGGTCACACGGTCCCTGCCGGTGTTCTTCGCGGTAAAGAGGGCCTGGTCGGCAAAGGCGATCAGATCGTCGTGCGTCTTGACGGCATTGTGGGGAAAGACGGCGACGCCGACGCTGACCGTGATGCCTGTCTTGCTCCTGAGGCTCCGGAAGCCATGGTCCCTGACGGACTCGCGGAGACGCTCCGCCTCCCTTATCGCCCCCTCGCGGGACGTCTGGGGAAGGAGGAGAATAAACTCCTCCCCTCCGTAGCGGGCAAGGACGTCGCTTTTGCGGGAGCGCTTCTTCAGAAGCTGGGCGAACTCCCTCAGGACCCTGTCGCCCGTCTTATGGCCGTAGACGTCGTTGATCCGTTTGAAGAAATCGATGTCGAACATAAGACAGCCGATGGGAAGCCCGTAGCGGGCCGAGCGGCTGAACTCCTCGATGATCCGGTGTGAGAAATACCGCACGTTGTAGATCCCGGTGAGATAGTCGGTGATCGCGAGTTTCTCGAGCCTTGATTTCTCGTCTTCCACCTGCTCGAAGAGAAAGGCGTTGTAAAGCGCGTTGGCCGACGCCTCGGTGATCGTATTGAGGAGCCTGACCTCGCTCCTGTTGAAGGCGTGCGTGCGGGAGGTCCTGAGAAAGAGCGTCCCGATCACCTTGTCCCTGAAGAAGACAGGGATGACGAGTATGGAGCGGATGCCGAGCGGCTCGATGATCGCCTTCACCCCCGCCATGATCGGGTCGCTCGAGACGTCCCCGATGACGACCGGCCTTTTGGAGGTGAGCGCCCGGATGATCTCGGGGTACTTCCTGAGACTCAGCTTGATGCCGGCGACGCTGGGGTCCTCGAAGCTCGCCACGACAAACGCCGAGCGGTGGAGCCAGTCCACTCTTATCATCGAGCACCTCGTAACCGGCATGATCTCGGCGATCTTTTTGACGATCCGGTAGAGAAGCTCCTTCGGATCGAGAGTGGAAGAGATGATCCGCCCGAACGCCACGAGCGTCTCGAGTTCCTTCATCTCCTCCCCGAGCTTCTCGAAGGTATATTTTTCGAGGATCGCCGACTCGAGCTTGTATTCGAGGTCCCGTGCGACGTAGGGCCGGTAGAGGTAGTGTTTTACGTGATGGCTGATGACGTTTTCGACCCCTCTGCCGGTGTCCCCCGAGATGACCGCCACCGTCGGGATTTTGGTGATCCTGTCCGACACCTCATTGAGAAACACCCCCTCGACGACGACAGCGGCGGGAGGGCTTTCGGAAAGGTGTTTGAGAAAGAGGTCGGCCTTCTCGTAATACACCGCCCGGTAGATCCCGCAGTCCTCAAAAAACGGCCGGAGAAACCGAAGGACGGCGCCGCCTCCGGCAAGCACTGCGACCTCCTTCCCCTGCCCTGCGCCTTTAGTCCCTTTCTTTGCCGCGCTAATCCTGGTGCCCATTTTGCGCTATATTATTGCCGTTTTCGGGCGAAGAGTCAATTTACCGCTACACAGCCCGGAGGCCCGTCCCCCCGTCCGGGATATCGTCGCGCACCGCCGGAGAGAAACACAGCCGCCTCCCGGGCGCGCAGACCGCTCTGTTTGACAGCATACCTCCGATTTCTTATACTTCAGATATGCTCAGGATAGCGGTGGTCGACGGCCAGGGAGGCGGCATAGGGGCGCTGGTCGTAAAGCGGCTCAGGGACGAATTCAAGGACGCGGTCGAGATAATCGCCCTCGGGACGAACGCCGCGGCAACCACCTCGATGATGAAAGCGCGGGCGAACAAGGGGGCCACGGGAGAAAACGCGATCGTCGTCAACGCCCAGCGTGTCGACGTGATCGTCGGGCCGCTCAGCATCGCGCTTCCCGATGCGATGCTCGGGGAGGTGACGGCCAAGATGGCCTCGGCGGTGGTGGCGTCCCAGGCAAGGACGATCCTCCTTCCCCTCAACCAGGAGGAGGTCGAGATCGCCGGCGCGGCAAAGGAGCCGCTGCCGCATATGATCGAACATATCGTGTCCAGGATAAAGGAGATGCAGCATGTGTGAGGCGAACGCATACATCTACAAAGACGGCGGGGAGGAGCTTTACCTCGAAAACGTCGATATCATGAGGCCCGAGGAGGGGAAGATCTTCCTCAAGAACCTCTTCGGCGAGCAGAAGGTCTTCGAGGGGCAGATCAGGGAGATCTCGCTCCTGCGCCACAAGATCGTCCTCGAAAAGAAATAGCCCGCAGGGCTTGTCACAGGGGCGCGCTTACAGTATCATCTCTGTAGCGGCCTTCTCATGGGAGCGCATCGGGTTCTGGTGTCCCGCACGGCCTTCAAAGCCGCTGTTTCCCCGCAAAACGGGGAAGGGTGGGTTCGATTCCCACACGCTCCCGCCAGAAACTATTGATTTTAAAGGTTTTTTTCTGAAAAACAAGCCGGAAAAACCGTCAACAGACCGTCAACAGCGCACCTACCTGAAGTCACCCTGAAGAATACCTTTAAGATTTTTTTTGGCGGAAGCTGTTGAGAGAAACAAACTACCCAGACCAAGGATAGTGTTATAAATTACCCTTGCCGGATATCCCACCCCTTGCCGTGAACGTGCCTGACAATGCACACAAAGCCGGATAGTCCCTTTCTGGACAGGATCGGGGATCAGAGCTTGGAGAACACCTTTTCATCGCAAATAAACGGCAAGTCAGATTGATCGAGATCGAGGTTCCCGGCAAACACCGGGCGCAAGGATGTTATCCCCTCAATGACCCTTCCGAAAGTGGATCAGCTTCTTGAGAATGCGTTAGCATCCCCTTTTTCTTTGTCTCATGGGGGGTCGGAGCATCCTGTCCTTGGAGACAAGGAGTTCTTTCCGGCGTGACTTCTTAGTCATCCGCAATGTTCAATTCCCAATGCATATCTCTCCATACCCCCTAAAGTTCACCATGTGCTCCTCTGCCGAAAGGTGAGCATTAGGCTGCGGTATGACCGTGTAGTGATCGCCCATGATTCTTCTCAAGTCAGCTTCCAAGACCTTTGCTACGCCCTTTCCTATACAGATAACATGCTCTGGTTCGGCTTTCCTGATGACATCACATGTGTAGCCTTCCCATGATGCCTTTATCACTGAACGCATTTTTCGAAGTTTTTTCCCATCTCTATAGAGAGCAACAATGCTTGAGTCAACGAGCCATATCCCTTTTTGTTTTAAGCTAAAGAGCAGTTCAATTTTATTCTTCAACCTCTGCTTAAAGTTTGTTACTTTCAGAATCGGGTTGAAGTCATTCCTGTCTGTAATATGGTTGTTGCAGCTATAAAAAACTTCCCAGAACTGAGGAGTCCCGTCTCCTTCGGGGTGAAGCCCGTTTCCCGTCAGGTTCTCCTCACCGTAAGCGAGACAATAAACAAATCTAGCGTATTCTGTCGGGTATCCCGGCGAATGTTTGCTCAATTGAATGTGCCTATCTGCGTCTGTCGTAAATACGTGGGACTCGGCAAGAAGAATAATTCTGACATTATCGGGCTTCCAATATCTTCGATATCGCTCTACCAATTCGACAGACTCGAAGGGTTCGGTATCTTGACCGAGTATGTTTTTTATATGGTTATAGCAGTCTCTCATATTTTTATGTCCATCTGATATTGAGATTAGTATACAAGAAAAAGAGTGGTCATTCTTTAGGCAAACCGGAGAAAAGCATGTTGAGTCTAAGCCTCTTTAAGCTTATCCATGACTTATTAACAGAGGATGTTGGTTGACGGTGACCGAATGCGGTAAAATCTTTCTGTGACTTCCAAGAAGAAACCCCAGAAAAACCCTCTTCTATGGGTCGTTGATTCCATTATGGATGAACCGAGCTATACTGATCGAGCATGGTTCGGGTGCCGTGCGATCTACCTTCATGGAAGACTCATGCTTGCCCTGTGTGCGGGAGGGGAGCCGTGGAACGGATTGCTGATTGCAACTGAGAAGGAATTCCATGATTCCATCCGGCAAGACTTTGAGGCTGTGCTTCAACACCCCGTCCTGAAGAAATGGTTGTACCTGCCGGAGAACTCAGAGGACTTTGAAAGTGTGGCTTCGGAGATTATTGAAGTAATCAGAATCGGGGATCAGAGGTTCGGGGTCGAGCCGAAGGAACAGAAGAGGCGAAAATAACATGGATAGAAAACGCAAAGTGCCGAAGAAAAATATATTGCTGTTTGGAGAGAAGGAATATGTCGATGACTTCACGAAGTTCTTCCGTGAAGAGTTTGGAGAGGACATAGTAGTCGCATCCATTCGAGAGTCGAAAGAGGCAATGAAATATTTGATGTCTTATCCTGTCAATTTGGTTCTTGCAGATATTTCCCTATATCAAGATTGGAGTTATACCCGCCCATTGCTCGATGCCTTTAAAACCTTATACCCGAACCTTCCGTTAATCCCCTATTACTATTGCTATGATAATCCCAAGACCTCTGTAACGCTGAACGACAAACGGTTCCAGAGTATGATTAGAGCGCAGTTCGGTGAGTTTTTTTATATCAGAGATGTTAGAGAAATACTGTTCCCGGCAATGAGTCATTTGAAGGCAGGTTTTAGCACTGAGCACGTTAACGTAGATATTTCAAGGAGCACAGGTGATATTGATTTGCGTGTAGGAAAAGCTCTTGCATATATAAATGTGGAGAGTTCAATTCCATACTTGGAAAAGTTTATTGATGGTGATCCGAGCAGAAAGGCAGTAGCTATGAAAGAGTTGGAGAAAGTCTTTCATTATTTTGAAGAGCATGAAATGAAATCAGAGGGTATTTTCCTATATGTCCTGCTTGAGAATGGATTAGATTTAAGAAAGACAAAAAACTATTTTGCAGAAATCAGGAAATCAAAACAACAAAAGAATGGTTCGTGAGCGTCTATGACTCTTCTCCACTGCACAGCGAAACTCCTCAAAGAACTCGGAAGCCCTCCCCTTCAGAGTCCCGATACGCCGACCCCCCAAGGTCTTGAAAACTGGTACGCCAACCTGATCAGGATTGACCGGAGAAAGTGTCTCCTGTTCACCAATGAGAAGACCCTGTTCTCGTTCCTGATCCCGGCGGTCAAGAAAGAGAACCTGAAGAACATCGTAGAGGAGTTCCTGATAAATCTGAATCTGAACCTACAGGCAGAAGAATTCCCCGGTGAGATCATAAACAGGGTCATGCAGGAATACACGGAGATCGGGTTTGCGAAGACGGCAAGCAAGACCGTGCTGGGAGCGATGACTCAACTTATGTTTGAGTATGAAGTCCTGATAGCAATGAAGGAAGGGGTAGAGAATGTCAGAATCCTTGAGATCAACAAAGATATAAACAGGAGCCTCATGAGGGGGGATCGACATCTTCACCCCATAGAGATGCTGCAGGAGCTTCTAACGGGTCAGGAAGTAGCAAGACCGAGGAAGATACTTTAGTGCGAAAAATCACGTGCATATACTGTCAGGACGAAAAGCTTGTTTCAGAATATACAAATCGAGAGCACGTTATTCCCCAATGCTTTGGGAAATTCAGACCCAATAATCCCGTTTTGAAAACAGTCTGCAATGACTGTAATCAATATTTCGGTGACCACATCGAGATACATCTGGGTAGAGATACATATGAGGGGATTGAGAGATATCGGCATGGTATTAAATCGGGTAATTTCCCACATAAATATCCAAGGTTGAGGTTTAGAATCAGTGCTGGCCCATTAAAAGGTCTTTTGGTTAAGCCAAAGTACTCGGATGTGCCAAACGAAATTGATATCAATCCAGAGCCGATGACTCAGGTGGGCTTTCTGAAAATGGAGAAGAACGAATTTGATTACTTTGAGCCTGATGAAATTCCTACGGCTTCTGAACTTGAGGAGGCTGGATATGATATACAGGGAAAGAAATACGTTGTCGCTAAAGATAAGGGTGAAGAAGATAGGTTAATGAAGATGCCCCTGTAAGTTGTTGAAGTAGGAAGCGACCCCCAATTAGAATTGATTACCAGATCAAACGCTAAAAGGAGATCGCTTTCTATGAATAAAAGATATCGGAATATGCAGAAAAAGGCAAACGGAAAAGTTAGGGAGATCGGGAATGGGAGTGTATTGTTGGAACTTCCCTTGTCTGTCGCCGGGATAATGAATTAAAAAAAGGCCTATGGGGTCAGACTTGACTATTGACATCATTACTCGCAACTGCGGAATCATGGTTTCTGTCAACGACGTCAAGCGGCTGCGTGAAGACCGGGTCAGCCCTCTGTTGGACGGAAACGAGGATG
>JAJXTV010000048.1 GCA_021783515.1 Nitrospirota bacterium | reverse complement strand
CCTGCTTCACATACCAAGGCAGTTTGATTCCCAATATCTTCGTATAAAAGGTCTTCTCGTCCATGCCTTATAGAATACTCAAACCACTATATCTTGTGTCGCCCCATGAAGAACCCGGATGCGCCAAAAGTATTTATGGGTAAAGACGACGGCTGAGGGACAGACGGGCATGCCATGTCAGTGTAAGATTGGGCCGATGGATCTTCCACCGACGTCATGCCCAGGCGCTCGCAGACTAAGCGTGCCTCGCTCTGCGTCTCTTGCCGCCGCTCGTCGGACCGCTGTCAAGAATAATGTTGATTTCTGGAAGTAAGGTTCGGTCGATAACAAGTTCAAGGACAGCAAGATTACAGGAAGTACCGCTCACCCGCTGTCGGCATCCCAGTGTTCTCGCGGGCGGCTTCTGGTAAACTTGTATATGATGCCCTTACGGCTCACTAGAGCGAGGAATTTCATATGCCTTTCGAGCTAGCCTTCCTGCCGAAATCGGGACGATCCGCTACGGACTGGTGGTTCGTCTTTTGCGGGGACAAACTGCTGGTAAAGACAACACCGACCGATACTCGCATACCGTCATACTCAGACTTGTCTCGCGTAGAGCGGAATCTCTCGAGTGTCCATTATCTTGGGACATTCGACGGGCTCCCCTGTTACTCGGCTGAAGCAGACGGGCATATCATCAATCCGGAAGGGATGGTCTTTCAGGAACGGAGACCTCTTCTCGGACTGCTGGGCGAGGAGGTCTTTTCAGTTGCAGCACGGGCTTTTCAGGTCCTCCATTGGGACAGGACTCATCAATTCTGCGGAAGGTGCGGGAGTCGCACTGCACTGAAAGAGGATGAGAGGGCGAGAGCATGTACGCGGTGCGGTCTCGTCTGTTATCCCACAATGTCCCCCGCGATCATCGTGGCGGTCGTCAAAGGTTCCGAGCTGCTCCTTGCCCGATCCCGCAGGTTTCAAGCCGATTTTTACAGTGTGTTGGCCGGATTCGTGGAATACGGTGAAACTTTGGAGCAGTGCGTGAAAAGAGAGGTCAAGGAGGAAGCGGGGATAGATGTAGGAAACATACGCTATCTCGCGAGCCAGCCCTGGCCGTTCCCCGACACGTTGATGGTCGGATTTGCCGCCGACTATGCAGGCGGAGTGATCAGCGCGGATGACGTGGAAATCAGAGATGCCGGATGGTTTAAGGCAGACAATCTTCCCGCCATACCGCCAAAAGGATCGATTGCCCGATTACTCATTGACTGGTTTGTCGAGAAGTACGGATAAAGGCCCGACCGGCAGGTGCGGAGAAACTGCCTTCCCGGGTCGGGAACCGGCGTGAAGGCCGATTCCATGATCAGCGCGCCTGCCTTCCTCCTGAGCGCGACCTCGGCGGCAATGCCGCTTCCGAGGGAACGCCCGAAGAGCACGATCTTTTCGGGTTTATAGCGCGGCGGCGCCTTCGTACCCCCTGACTTATCAAACCGGACGGCCCGTGATACAATGGCACCATGGGACAGAAAGAGGAAGGCAAGAGGCCGTGCATTGAGATCTCTCTTCAGGCAGTCGATTCATCCATCCGCGCAAGCGACGGAAGAGAGCTACCCTTCATGCGGGCGGTCCTGAAAATCCAGAATGTATGCAGTGAGGCGGTCGAGAGGATTTTCTGCCATGCCGCGCTCGGCCAGGAGGGCGGCACGGTCCAGGACGTCTCTGCGGTCTTCCCTCCTGTTCCCTCGCTTTCTCCCGGCAAAGAGGTCTCCTGGGACGTCTACGACCTGCTGCTGCCGGCCCACCCCGGCGCCGCCAGTAAGGCGCATATGTTCGGGTACCGGGCGGCCATGAACTGGCGGTTCGATCTTTCGGCGTCGGCGGAATACCTTCTGCCGGGGTCTTCCGAAACGGAACAGGCACCCGTCGGACGCTGGTCGTTTCACTGGAGTGTCCCGGAAACTTCCACGGGGGCCGTCGTACTGACTATCGATGAGGCGAAAGGCTGACCCGGACACTCAACCCCAGCGGGTGACATCCGGGTCTCCCTGGCAGCGTGTGAAGAATTACTGTTTTCGGGAGGAACCTTCATGAGGAACATCGTGGCCTTTTTCTGTATGCTCCTGACGCCTTGTTATGCCTTTGCTGCCGGCTTTGAGTCATGGCACGAACATCACGACACAGCCACGCCCATCTGGGTGCTGCCGAAGGCTACGGCGCCGGAAAATATGAGGTGGACAAAGGCCCAGATGCCGGGAGATGTCGCATCGAAGAGGTTCTCGGGGCCGGAGGTCTGTCGCGGCTGCCACGGCTCGATCTACGACCAGTGGAAGGGCTCGATGATGGCCAACTCCTGGATAGACCCCGTTTTTCTCGCAGTTTATAAGAAGTATATAGCCGATGCGCGGACGGAAACGGAAAAGTCCGAGGTGGCAATGTGTTCGAGATGCCATACCCCTTCGGGCTATCTCGACAATAACATGGGGAGATACTTCCAGGGAGAGCTTTCCGAAACCGACAGGCACGGCATATCCTGCGATATCTGCCATTCCGTCGAGGCGAGCGTAGGGACCGGAAACGGCGCCTTTATCCTGAATCCCGGAGATGCCTCGAATGGGAATTTCGGGACGAAATTCGGACCTAGGAGCGACTCGGTATCTCCTTTCCATGCGACAAGGTATTCGGAACTCCACAGCAGGGGAGATTTCTGCGGTATGTGCCACGACGTTGGTCATGCCCATAACCTGATGGCGGTCGAAAATACCTATACGGAATGGCGGCGGAGTCCCTATTACACCGGTGATCCGAAGACCTCCACTCACTGCCAGGACTGCCACATGAGACAGAACCCCACCCACCCGGCGACCGGCTCGACAACACTGCCCGACTCCCCCGGCTTTGCGGCCCCCGAAGGAATGGGAGCGAAAAAGCGGGACCACATCTGGCAGCACTATTTCATCGGCGGCAACTTTGTCGTAACGACCCTCCTCGGGAATAAAGAAGCCGCACGAATGGCCCAGGACAGGTTGGAACATGCCCTGACGATCCAGATCCTTGATCAGGAAAAACCGCTGAAAAAGGGCCGGGCCGGAACGCTCAGGCTGAAGGTGATCAACTCAGGCGCCGGACATTACCTGCCGACCGGCCTGACCTTCGTACGGGAAATGTGGATCCACCTTCAGGTGAAAGACGCCGGGGGAAATACCGTCTTTGAATCCGGGGCCCTCGACGCCAAAGGAGACATCGAGCCAAACGCCGTCGTCTATAAGACCGTCCTCGGCGAGGGGGGAGAAGAAAGAAGCCCGACATTCTTTCTCCCTGCCGCCTTTGAGGTGCTATACGACAAAAGAATTCCCCCAAAGGGGTACTCCCTAGAGAAATACCATATCGAGGTCCCTGCCGATGCGCGGGGACCGCTCACTGTCCATGCAAACATCAACTACCGGAGCGCGCCGCAGTCTCTTATCAATGAACTGCTCGGCAAGGACGCGCCTGTCCTGCCGGTATTTACGATGGGGAAAGTCGAAAAGACGATCGCTCTGGATTAAGACAGTCCCGCCGCGTGAATGATGACATGCAGCCGCCATATCTTTTATCATAAAAGAAGAGGAGCAGCATGCGTATCCTTGCCGGCATACTCGTCTTTTTATCTCTCGGTCTTTCGTCCGCCTTTGCGACCTCGATCGTCGCGGTGAGAAATAGCGACGAGATCGTGATAGGCGCCGACAGCAAGACGACGCTAACGCTGGTGCAAAGCGGCGGACAGACAAGCCTCACGAAATGCAAAATCGTCCAGGCGGGAGACCTTTTTTTCGCCTCGGCCGGTTCGGCCGGCATCGGCCCGGCCGGGCTGCCGGGCAACATTTCCCCCGAGTTCGATCTGAAAGAGACAATCGCCGCAGAACTTCGCGGGGACGGGACGATGAAGGAGAAGGTCGACCGCCTCGAAAAGGTCCTCGTCGCTGACCTGACACGGATAGCCGAGAAGGTAAAGCAGGATAACCCCTCCTTCTTCCTTCAAAAGTTTGTCAATGCTCCGGTGCATACCGTGATCGTCGGAGGAACCGACAAAGGGGAACTCGTCCTGATGGTCAGGACATTCAGCCTTATATCCTCCCCGTTCAGGCCCCTGTCGTTTGTCGTCGGCCGTTTTACCTGTCCGGGAGATTGCCGGGGGCCGTTCGTTACGATATTCGAAGGCCGGACGGAGGAGATCAAAGAGTATTTGCAGCAGCACGAGCTTTTCCTGCACTATGCCGATCCGGTCACCGCGGTCCGCGATCTCGTGGGCATCGAGGTCGAGAAGGACCCTTCTTCTGTCGGTCCCCCGATCGACATCCTCCGCCTCACAAGAAAAGGCGCTGAATGGGTCCAGAGAAAACCGCTCTGCCCCGATATCCAACAGGGCCCTTCCGGAGACAGGGGAAGTGGGGGCGGTTAGTCCCCGGGGCATTTGCAAATTCGAAGATCCGGACAGAGAGGCCCGAAAGCATCACAAGCGGCGCTATAAGGATTGTCCGGAGAACAAAAGCGAACTGCCGGAAAAATATACTGATGCGATAGAATTTGACAGGGCATGACGTCAGGGAGAAAGGAGAGCCGGCTGCAACGGTTTGAGGTATGATAAGAGGGATGACTCCGGCAAAGGTGCTTTCCGTCACTGAACTTCGGAAGGTCTTCGGCAAGACGGTTGCAGTTGACCGCATTTCGTTCGATATCGGCAGGAATGAGATCGTCGGCCTCCTCGGCCCCAACGGGGCGGGGAAGACAACCACGATCAATATGGTCCTCGGCGTCCTCGAAGCTGACTCCGGGACGATCCGCATCGAAGATATCGACATAGCTGCCGAGCGTTCCCGCGCGCTCAGCGGGACGAACTTCGCTGCGGTCTACGCGCCGTTGCCCGGAAATCTCACGGTTTACCAGAACCTGCGCATCTTCGGTCTCCTCTATGGGGTAGACGGCCTCTCGGAACGCATTCGGGCATTACTCGTCCAATTCGATCTCGCCCCGTTCATGGACGTCAAGTGCGGCCTCCTCTCCTCGGGAGAGCAGACCCGCGTCAGTCTCGCAAAGGCGATGCTCAACAGTCCCCGTCTCCTGCTCCTCGACGAGCCGACGGCGTCGCTCGATCCTGCCACCGCCCGGGAAATCCGCATGAAAATACAGGCCTTTGTCGCCCGCTGCGACGTCGGTGTGCTCTGGACCTCTCACAATATGTACGAGGTCGCCGACGTATGCGACAGGGTACTTTTCCTCTGGCGCGGGAAGATCCTGCTGGAGGGCGATCCAAAGACCCTGCCGAAAGAGCACGGCAAAGAGACGCTTGAGGAGCTTTTCATCTCGATGGCGCGCGAGCCGCTGACGCTCGGAGCCGGGCGGCCGGCATGAATCCCGGCCGGATCGCCGCCATAGTGCTGAGGCATTTCTACCTGATACAGGGGAGCCTGTCGCGCGTCTTCCCGCTTTTTGCATGGGTCGCCATCGACATGGTGCTCTGGGGCTTCATTGCGAAGTACCTCAATTCCTTCGCCTCAGCCGGCTTCAGCTTCATCCCGAGGCTGCTGGGCGCAGTCCTCCTCTGGGACTTCCTGGTGCGTGTAATGCAGGGTGTGACGCTCGCCTTCTTCGAAGACGTCTGGGCGCGCAACTTCCTCAATATCTTTGCGACACCGCTTTCGGTAGCGGAATATATCGGCGGACTCGTGCTCTCGAGCATCGCCACCAGCATTGTAGGCCTCGTTGCGATGGTCCTGCTGGCGACCACGCTTTTCGGCCTCTCCTTCTTCTCGTACGGCATCGCACTGGCGCCGTTTCTCCTGGTGCTCTTCCTCTCGGGCATCGCGCTCGGCATCTTCGGGAGCGGTGTGGTGCTGAGGCTGGGGCCCGCCTCTGAATGGTTCATCTGGCCGATCCCGGCGCTGATTTCGCCTTTTGCGGGGGTCTTCTACCCGCTTTCGACCCTCCCGGGATGGATGCGTAACGTTTCTTACGTCCTGCCGCCTTCTTACGTCTTCGAGGGCATGCGGTCGGTCGTCTCCGGCACACCTGCCTCGCTGTCCTCATTGGCATGCGGAACGGCGCTCGCCGTCCTCTATATCCTCGCCGCCTGCTGGTTTTTCATACGGACCTACCGCCGCGCCGTGCGGACCGGCCTGATCGCCCGCTACAGCGCCGAAACCGTAAGCTGACGCCATCTGGCATGAAACGTCCGTGGATCTTGTTGATTCTAAGGCGTTTTACGGTATGCCCGCCCTCCTTAGCATGCACTTGCCCCGGGTGATCCGTCTTTCTCGGGCGCTTAGCTCTCCTTTCACGGTCACATTACCCGCTCTCCTAGGAACAATGCATCCCTGCATTAGGAC
>JAJXTV010000015.1 GCA_021783515.1 Nitrospirota bacterium | reverse complement strand
TGCTGAGGAGGTTCTATATGGCTGAAGGTGTGCTTGAGGTTACGACTGCGACGTGGGAGAAGGAAGTATTGAACGACGGGGGAATGGTGATGATCGATTTCTGGGCTGTCTGGTGCGGCCCGTGCCGGATGATTGCGCCCACGGTGGAGGAACTGGCCAAGGAATATGCCGGGAAGGTCAAAGTCGTAAAACTCAATACGGACGAAAATCCTGAAATCGCGAGCAGATATAAGATCATGGGGATACCGACACTGATGTTTTTCAAGGCAGGCCAGAAGGTGGATCAAATCGTCGGCGCGGTTCCCAAGCCTCAACTCAAAGCGAAGCTTGATGCGCTGTTGAGCGCCTGAGGCTTCTCATCGGTTACGCAGGTTGCCGGCATCCGACACTTCGCACCATTATTGAGGGCTAGCGTGAATAAGATAGCGATGATCTTTTGTCTCCTGTTTCTCGTGGCGGGCGCCGCATGCCAACAAAGCCAAACAGAAACCGGACCGCAGCTTCCCGCACGCACACAGACGGCGGCGCCGAATTTTGTTTTGCACGACGTTCAGGGGAAGGAAGTGACGCTCTCCGGACTCAGGGGAAAGGTGGTCCTCCTGGAATTTTGGGCGACCTGGTGCCCGCCCTGCAGGGCGACAATCCCCGAGTTGATCGCCATCCAGGAAAAGTATGCGTCGAAAGGCCTGATCGTCCTCGGAGTTTCGCTCGATGAGGGGGAGAATGTTCCGGGCAAACTGGCCTCTTTCGCCCGGGAGAACAAGATCAACTATCAGCTGTTGATCGGCAACGAAGAGACGGAGCGGGCGTATAACGTGACAAGCATACCGATGACCTTCCTCATCGACCGGCAGGGCAATGTTATCACTTCCTACCTCGGATATGTCGATGACCTTGCGGCAGCGGTCTCTCAGAAACTGGAAAAGGCAATATAACAACCGGGATGTTCGAAAGTATCACCGAAAAATTAGATGCCGTCCTGAAGAAGATCAAGGGCAGAGGTCTTCTGAAGGAAGAGGATATTGAAGCTGCAATGAAGGAAATCCGCCTGGCGTTGCTGGAGGCGGACGTAAACTTCAAGGTGGTCAAGGACCTTGTGGAGAGAATCAAGGCCAAGGCGGTGGGGAAAGAGGTCCTTGAAAGCCTCACCCCCGGCCAGCAGGTCGTCAAGATCGTCAACGACGAACTGTGCGACGTGCTCGGCAGGACCGCCAGCAGGATCAGCCTCGCGCCGAACCCTCCTACCGTGATCATGATGATCGGCCTTCAGGGCTCGGGCAAGACTACGACGGCGGCCAAACTCGCCCGCTACTTCAAGAAGGAGGGGCGACGTCCCCTTCTCGTGGCCTGCGACCTGCAAAGACCGGCCGCTATCGATCAACTGGTCGCCCTTGGCAGGCAGATCGATGTCGGCGTGTATGCCGCCCGGGACACGAAGAACCCCGTCACGGTTGCCCGCGCCGCCCTCGCGAAGGCGAAAACGGACGCGCATGACATCGTCATCATAGACACCGCGGGAAGATTGCATATCGATGAGTCCCTTATGACGGAACTCAAGGGCGTCAAGGAAGACGTGGGCCCGAAAGAGACGCTTCTTGTTGCTGATTCCATGACCGGCCAGGACGCGGTGACGATTGCCAAGCATTTCAATGACCAGATAGGGATAGACGGGGTCATACTGACCAAAATGGACGGCGACGCCCGGGGCGGCGCAGCGCTTTCGATCCGGGCGGTTACGCAGAAACCGATCAAGTTCATCGGTGTCGGTGAAAAGATCGAGATGCTCGAGCCGTTTCATCCGGACAGGATCGCGTCACGAATTCTCGGGATGGGCGACGTCCTCAGCCTCATTGAACAGGCGCAGCAGTCTTTCGATCAGAAAGAGGCGGAAACACTCCAGAAAAGGATTCTGGAGGACTCTTTCACTTTTGATGACCTCAGGGAACAACTAAAGAAAGTACGGAGCATGGGGTCTCTTGAAAGCCTTCTCGGCATGATTCCGGGCTTAAACAAGATGAAGAACGTTACTGTTGATGAAAGGGAATTCGTCAAGGTCGAGGCGATTATCAACTCCATGACGCGAAGGGAGCGCTCCAATCATAATGTGCTCAACGGAAGCAGAAGAAAACGGATCGCGGCGGGCAGCGGCACGACGGTGGCCGACGTCAACAGAGTAATCAAACAGTACGTAGAGCTGCGGAAGATGCTGAAAATGTTCAAAGGGAAGAAGAACAAGCTCCCGAGATTTTTTTCCTTCTGACCTACTTTACTTTACAAACCCCAATATATTAAAATTTAAGATACTTTACAGGAGGTGTTTTTTGGTTAAGATAAGACTGACGAGACTGGGCGCGCATAAAAAACCTTTTTACAGACTGATCGTCTCGGATTCCAGGGCGAGAAGAGACGGACCGTTTATCGAAATCCTCGGCACGTATGATCCCTTGAAGGAGCCGTCTGAAATAAAGATAGACCTCGAGAAGGCCAAATACTGGCTGCAAAACGGTGCACAACCTACTGATACCGCGAAGAAGCTCATGCAGAGGGCCGGATTATAGGCTTCCAATTTTTCGGAGGGAGGCAGTGACGATGAAAGATTTGGTCGAGAAGATGGCAATGGCATTGGTGGACAAACCGGAAGATGTCGTCGTAAACGAGATCGAAGGGGAAAGGACTACCGTCTATGAGCTGAAAGTGGCGTCGACCGATTTGGGGAAGGTAATCGGGAAGCAGGGGAAGACGGCCCGGGCGATGAGGACAATTCTGAGCGCATCGGGAACAAAGATCGGCAAGCGTTGCGTGCTTGAAATCCTCGAATAAACTACCATTCAAAAAAGAAATCTTCTAGAAGTTCCGGGATATACCCCGGCAGCGAAAATCATCAGGGAGTGGGGGATAAGAGGTGAAATGAAGGCCCTCCCCCTCGCGGGAACAACCCCTTCGATCGTTCCCGGGATGACCGTGTATTTGCATGTGAACAGTGAAATGTGCCGGTGCACGGTCAAGTCGGTCCGCAAGATAACCGGATATTTCATTCTTTCATGTAACGAAATCACGGGCAGGGACCGGGCGGCAGCCTTCAGAGGTGCGCTTCTCAGCGCCCCCCCTGATTGCCTTCCTCCCCGACAAGAGGGGGAGTATCTCCGGGAGGAGATCGTTGGCCTTGCCGTGACTGCTGCCGACGGCGAAGAACTCGGCAGAATCGTCGACATCATTGCAACCCCTGCCCACGATGTGTACGTCGTAGCCGACGGCGTCAGGGAATACCTGATCCCCGCAGTGAAAGAGTTCATTCTTGAGATCTCACAGGATAAAGCAAAAATTGTTGTAAAGAAAATGGAGGGGCTGTTCGACTAAGAAATGAAGTTCAGCATCGTTACGATATTTCCGGAAATGGTCGAGGCCTATCTCGGGGCAAGCATCCTGAAGAGGGCAATCCAAAAGGGACTCATCACGGTTTCGGTCCATAACCTGAGAGACTTCGCCACGGATAAGCATAAGACCGTCGATGACTATCCTTACGGAGGGGGGGTCGGCATGGTCATGAAGCCCGAGCCTTTTTTCCGAATTACAGAAGGGCTCTGGCCTGTTCGGGAGGAAAGGAAGATTCTGGTCCCCAGTCCGAAGGGTCCCCTCTTCGACCAGGAAAAGGCGCTCGCCTTGTCGCAGGATAAAACGGAGTTGGTTTTTCTCTGCGGCAGATACGAGGCAATCGACGAGCGCGTGACCGAGCATTTGGCGGACGAAGAAATATCGATCGGCGATTACGTTTTGACTGGCGGAGAACTGCCCGCATTGGTTATAATAGATGCTGTCTCGAGGTTGATACCGGGCGTGTTGGGTGACAGCCGATCTTCGGAAGAAGACTCGTTTTCCTGCGGTCTGCTTGATTATCCGCACTACACGAGACCCGAAGATTTTCGCGGAATCCGAGTGCCGGACGTGCTGCTTTCCGGAAACCACCGCGAAATTGCGGCATGGAGAAAGAAGCGCTCGCTTCAACTGACGATGGAGAGGAGGCCGGCGCTGGCAGAACGCTATGCGTCTTCCCCTGAAGACAGAGAAATTATAGAGAGGATAAAGGAGGAACAACAATGAATATCGTGGGGGCAATTGAAGAAGGGTTTAAGAGAGACCTTGGCGCGTTCAGCGTCGGAGATACCGTTAAGGTCTTTGTCAAGGTGGTAGAGGGAGACAAGGAGAGGATTCAGCCCTTTCAGGGAGTCGTGATAGGGAGAAAAGGCAGCGGCACGAGACAGTCTTTCATGGTGAGGAAGGTTTCCTTCGGCGTCGGGGTGGAAAGAATTTTCCCGGTCTGTTCTCCTTCCGTGGACCGCGTCGAGATTGTTAAGCGGGGTCGCGTGCGCCAGGCCAAACTGTATTATCTCAGGGAGAAAAAAGGCAAGGCCGCCAAGATAAAGGAAAAAGAGTTCGCGACGGCCGATTAGCCGGGGCCGCGATGGATTTGTACCGGTATGACGCGTCCCTGAGAAGAAAGGGATTTGCGATCATCGCCGGAGTTGATGAAGCGGGGCGCGGCCCTATCGCCGGCCCCGTTGTTGCCGCCGCCGCCGTACTGCCCCCTTCCGCAAGAATAGCGGGTCTGCGCGACTCGAAGCAGGTCCCCGAAAAAGAACGGGCTGTGCTCTTTTGGGAGGTCTTGTGCGCGGCCGAGGCGCTCGGGGTCGGGATAGTCGATCACGAGCGCATCGACGATTCGAACATACTCAAAGCCACCAAGGAGGCGATGCAGCTTGCGTTGCAGGACCTCCGCATGACTCCACAGTTGCTGGTAATCGATGCAGTCGCCCTTCCCTCTGTCCCGGTAGAGCAAATTTCCCCTTTCAAGGCCGAATCGAAAAGCGCATCCGTTGCCGCGGCTTCAATCGTGGCAAAATATGTCCGGGATGCAATTATGCTGCGCTACGACGAGTTGTATCCCGTCTATAACTTCAGAAAACACAAGGGGTACTGCACGCGTGAGCACCTTGAAAAAATCTCGCGCCACGGTCTCTGCCCGATCCACAGGAAATCCTATCGGAAGGTCATGACGATGAACCTCTTCTGATCCGCTCGTCCGCGATCAATTTATTTGAGTTCTTTGCCGCTTTACAATATAATTATTCGCATGGGCATAATTACCGATAAGGAAAGAATAGACGAGGCACTCGAGCTGCTATGGGTCCTTGACGAAGAAGGGCACAGCGACCTCGACCGATTCAGTCTCAGTTCCGACGACGCGGATATCCCCTCGCTCATCGAGACCCTCAAACAGGAGGGTCTGGCCTCGGCGGAGGGGGCGGATATCCGCCTTACGGAGAAGGGGCGAAAGATGGCGCGGGGACTGGTCAGGAGACAGCGCCTTGCAGAGCGTCTCTTCACGGATGTCTTCGAAATGCCGGAGGACAGCGTCCTGAATGACGCCTGCAAGATGGAACACATACTAAGCGAGGAATTGACGGAGAGCGTATGCATATTTCTCGGTCATCCTCCCACCTGTCCTCACGGGAAGCCGATCCCCCGCGGAGAATGCTGCAAGAAATTGAAGGTGGAAGTGGTGCCGGTCGTGACGCGGCTTTCCGAATTCGAAGTAGGCTCAGCCGGCAAGATCACCTTTATCGTGCCGTCGGACCCCTCCAGGATCAGCAAGTTGAACTCGCTCGGCATTACGGCCGGCAGCATCGTCAAATTACTGCAGAAGGTCCCTTCGTGCGTTATACAGATCGACGAGACTACCGTTGCAATCGATCCGGAGATCGCCAAAGAAATCTATATCAAGAAGGTTCCGAAGTAACCGCCCTCCCCTGCCCGGTTTTCCCTTGTATTGAAACAGATCTTCCTGTATCTTAATAAGAAATGACCGACAGGATTTCAGCCGACGACCTCTTCGAAAGGGGCGTGCGGCTCCTCGCTGAAGCAAATTCGCTCGGGGCCCTGGCCTGTTTTGAAAAGGCCTATGTCACGGAACAGACCCCGAGGATCCGTTCTTATCTGGGTTACTGCATTGCGGCGCAACGGGGACAGACGGAGGAGGCCCTCCGCCTCTGTTTAAGTGCGATAGAAGAAGACCCGGGAAATCCCGATCACTATCTCAACATGGGAAGGGTTTATCTGACCTCGAAAAGAAAGAATGAGGCGATTGCCGCTCTGAGGAAGGGCCTTTCAGCGGGAGACAGTCCGGCCATTAAGGCTCTTCTTGCAGATCTCGGCATAAGGAAGAAGCAGGTCTTTCCCTTTCTGCCGAGGCAGCACCTTCTGAACAAGTATGCAGGACTTATCCTCCACCGCCTAAGGCTTCGATGATTATCCTGCCGCGCGACCCTCCGGATCAATACCGCAGCGATCGCGCAGCTCGTCTCCGAGAAGATTGAAGCAGAGCGCGGTGAGGGCGATCATGATACCCGGCGAAAGCACCATCCATGGGGCGGCATAGATATATGCCCTGTTTGCGCTTATCATGGAACCCCAGGTTGCGGTGGGAGGCTGTGCTCCGAGTCCGAGAAAGCTGAGCGCCGACTCGGTCAATATGTATCCGCCCAGCTTCAGGCCGGTCATTACCAGCGCGATCGGGATGCACTGCGGGAGGAGATGGAGGACGATTATCCTGCCGCTGCTGCAGCCGACAGCCCGTGCCGCCTCGATGCAGGGGGATTCCTTCAGGGTCAGCACCTGCCCCCGTATCAATCTCGCGAATGACGCCCATCCGACCGAGGAAAGAGCAATCATTACGGTATAGATGCCCGGGGGAAACACCACGGAAACGCCGATCGCAAGAAGGAGCGAAGGGAATGAAAGCACCAGATCGGTAATCGCCATCAGGGCGGCGTCTGCCTTCCCCCCTCCGTAGCCCGCCAGGAGTCCTACGCACAACCCGATCCCCATAGAAAAGAGGCCGGCTACCACCGAAACGCCGATCGAAATCCTCCCGCCGTAGATCACCCTCGCCATGATATCCCTGCCTTTATTGTCCGTTCCGAGCGGATGATGCAGGGACGGTGGCGTTCGCAGGCTGTCGAGGTCGATGGCGTCTGGATCTCTCTGCAGCACGAGGGGGGCGAGCATCGAAACCAGGAAGACACATGCGACGAAACAGGCGGATATCTTACCGCTCAGTCTCATAGATCCTCATACGCGGATCGAGATAATGATACAGGATGTCGACCGCCAGGTTGGTGAATACAAAAAGGGACGTCCCCACGATGATACAGCCCATGATAACCGGGTAATCCCTCTTTATGATGCCTTCCATCATAAACCTGCCGATGCCGTCCCATCCGAATATCGTTTCGGTAAGGACCGCCCCGTTCAAATAGCTGGCGAAATCAAGGCCGATGACTGTCACCACAGGTATCAATGCATTCTTCATGACGTGAATGCCGTTGACACGGCAATCGCTGATGCCCTTTGCCCTCGCCGTTCTGATGAAAGGCATATCAGCTACCTCAAGGACCGAGACGCGCGTCACCCTCGCGATCGTCCCGAGCGCCGGGAGCGACAGCGTCAGGGCAGGGAGCAGCATATATCTGAGCCCCCCCGTACCGGACGGCGGAAGCAGCTTCAGCACGAGGCCGAAGAGCAGCATCAGCATAAGGCCGGACCAGAACACCGGTATACTAAGGAGTGAGATCGAGAAGACCGAAATTGTCCGGTCGGCCCAGCCGCCCTTCCTCATGGCGGCGAAAAGACCCAGAATCATGCCCGGGGGAATCGCCATTGCCATCGCCCCCAGCGCGAGCCTGAGCGTATTCGGAAACTTTATCCTGATGTCGTCAAGGACGTTTCTGTTTGTATAATACGATCGCCCCATTTCCCCTTGTAAAAGAAGCAACACATACCCGGCATACTGCCTCACGACCCCCTTATCCGCACCGATCTCTTTTCGCATCTTTGCTATGATCTCAGGGCGGCTCCTCTCCCCGACCATATTCACGGCCGGGTCTCCTGGAAGCGCCTTTGTCAGGGCGAATGTGGTGAGAGTTATTCCGAAGAGAAGCGGAACAAGAAGCAGCACCTTTCTGAGGATGAAACCCTTCAAAAGGAAACTTCCATGCCTTTGTCGATGCTGTAAACGGGATATATCCGGTAGTTCTTCACGGAAGGCTGATGGAGCGTATAGTCGGTGCGGTGCCAGAAACAGACCAACGGCAGGTCGCGTACGATGATATTTTCCGCGTCGCCGTAATAGCGCAACCGTTCCACTGCATTCGTCTCGGTTTGCCCCGCCTCGATCAGGCGGTCCACCTCCTTGTTGGTATACCAGGCCCTGTTTCCGCCTGCCCCGTGGTTCGAGGAATGAAAAAGAGGAAATAGAAAGTTCTCCGGGTCGGGATAGTCGGCCCACCAGCTTATCCAGAACATGTCTGCCTGGCCCCTGTTCAGCGCCGTCTTATAGGCGCTCCACTCGAGCTGTCTGATCCTCACGTCGAGACCGGCCTTCTTCAGGTAGGACTGGATTATCTCGGCGATATCAACCACCTCCTGGTCTGACGTGACGTAGAAATAGATCCGCCTGTTCACCGCCCCTGCCTCCCTGACGATCCTGCCGGCCTTTGCCGGGTCATAACGATAGCCATGGAAGATCCTCCATTTCCTCAGCAGGTCCGGCACCGGGCCTTCCGCCAGCCGGCCGCGCCTCTCAAGAAAGGTATCAAGGATCTTCCGCCTGTCGATCGCGCAGGCAGCGGCCTGTCTCAGCCTGATATCATTGAACGGCGGCCTCGAACAATTGAAGCCCAGATAATATGTATTGAGGCCTTTTGCCGAGGAGATAAGGCCGTTCCAAACGGGAGATCTCCTGTAGCGTGAATATTCGTAGGCGGGGATAGACAGAACATCGAGGTTGCCCGTCTCAAACTCGGTCACTGTCGTGAGTTCCTCCGGAATCACCCGGTACACGATCCCCCTGACACGGGCACGGCCGTCAAAATACCGGTCGTTCCTTTCAAGCACCAACTCGCCGTTTCGGTCCCACCGGCCCATCACAAAGGGCCCTGTCCCGACTGGGTGGTCGCCAAAATCGGCGCCCCACCGCTCCACTGCCTCCTTGGGCACGATATACGCCGCAGTCATCGTCAGGAGATTCAGGAAGGGAGAGAATGGGCGTGCAAGGCTGATCCTCACTGTATAGCGATCAACGACTTCTATTCCCGCTACCTCTTTTGCCGCGCCGCTCATGAATTCCCGCGCGCCCGAAATTCTTTCGAGCACCCATGAATTGGGGGATCTCCCCTTCGGATCGAGAATTCTCGTAAAAGAATACTGCACGTCCCGCGCCGTCACTTCCCGCCCGTTCACAAATGTAATTCCCCGCTTCAGGTGAAAGAGAAAATATCTGCCTCCCTCTCGCGCCTCCCACCTTTCAGCTATATCGGGGACCACATTCAGATGAGGATCAAGTTTGACGAGGCCGTTGAAGAGTTTGGCCGTGATTCCGCCGCCCGTCACGTCGGTAACAAGGGCCGGATCGAGCGTCGTCGGATCGGCGTTCAGGCGATAGTAGAGGTAGCCCTCGATCCTGTTTCGTGAAGAGCACGACGGAATAAAGAGAAAAACGGCGAAAACCCCGCAGATGACGCCGAATCTGCCCGCCCTATTCCTGAGAATGCCAGACACCCCTCATTATAATATAAATTCGAGGGCAGAGGTCATTCCGGAGACATCAGGAAAGAGAAGCCCCTCCTTCGATATTTCTGAAGATGTCCATGACCGAAATGAAGACGGCCGTAATAAGCGGCCCCATGATGAGACCTATCATGCCGAAAAACTTGATGCCTCCCAGCACACTGAACAAAATCACGATCGTCGGCATCTTCGTCCTGCTGCCGATGATGAGAGGCTTAAGGATATTGTCGACCATGCTGATGACGAATACGCCGAACAGGAAGAGTCCGCCCGCCTGCATGTACCCCCCCGCGACGATAAGATACACGGTGGTCGGGCCCCAAATGGCAAATGTGCCGATAAGGGGAACGAACGACATGATCGACATGGCGATCCCCCACATGACGGGGGCCTCGATGCCGATAACCGAATAGGCGATGCCTCCCAGGATTCCCTGCAGGAGTGACACCGCAACGCCTCCGTAGACGGTGGAGACGATCATGTCCTTGACCTGTCCCGCGAGCCTCTCCTTTTGCTCCTCATTGAACGGCAGGAAGTCCTTTGCCTTCGACAACAGGGCGGGGCCGTCTTTCAGGAGAAAAAAAGTCGTAAAGATGACGATTACGAAATCGATTACCGCACCGAGGATATTCGTGATCCTGACCGTCAGGTTATCTACCAAAAGCTTCCCGCCTTTTTTGATATTGTCGAGGATCGCCTCCTCGCTGAGGATATTCTGCAGCCCCGGATAGGACCTTATCTTTTCGAAAAACGGCCATGAATCCAGTTTTTCCACGATATCTCCCGCAGAGCCGAGGCCTGTGTCGGCGATCTTCTCCGCAAAGACCTGCATTTCGTTGACGAGCGATATCGTTACGTATGAAAAGGGGCCCACGATTACAATCAGCATGAGAATAATCGTGATCACGGAAGCCGCCGCCTTGATCCTGATGCGACGGGTCATGAAGGCATAGATCGGGTAGAATACGATTGAAAAAACTATCGACCAGGCAATAGGGATAAGAAACGGAGAGATTATCTGATACGTCAGATAGCCCAGCACCCCGAGCAGAAACAGTACCATGACGAGATAGAACTTATCTTTACCGACAGGCATCGATAAATCTCCTGAAAAGGTCGTCCGTTAAGGAAGACTTCATGCGCTCGGGATGCCACTGCACTCCGACGAGGAAGCTATGTCCTTGGCAGTACAGCCCCTCTATAATGCCGTCGTCCGAATATGCCCACGGCTTCAGCCCTTTCCCCATGCGGCGCACCGCCTGGTGGTGGCTGCTGTTGACCTCGTATTCTCCCTGCTTAAGGTAAGGATTGTCCCTTATGTGAATAGAGTGTATGCCCGCTCGATGATCGATTCCGCCGCGTGTCATCGGCGGAATATCCTGAAAGAGGCTTCCGTCAAGAAACACGTTTATGAGCTGCATTCCGTAACATATGCCAAGCACCGGTTTCCTCTCCCCCATTATCGCACGCAGCAGGGAAAATTCAAAGCGGGTTCTTTCGGGGTCTTCCAAGGCAGTCGCCGGGCTCAATGGTTCGCCGTACAGGCAAGGGTCAAGATCCTTTCCGCCGGGTACGAGAAGCCCGTCATACAGCCCAGATCGGCATTCTGCCCACTCAGCAGGCCGCAGGAATTTTGCAACGCCCCCGGCCCGCACAATGCATTCTTCGTAGCACTCCGCGCGGCCCGGCGATCCGGATACGGCACCCGAGCTGATAGCGATCGCAGGACGGAAGTATTCTTTCATACGAATAAGAAAGGTTGTGAGGATTGAGACGGTGACCCCGAAGGGGCTGAGGCACAGGAGCGCGCGGACACGGCGGAAGTAATCACCCCTCTGAGGAGATGAGCCCGCTCATTTTCACAATATCCTCGTCGCTTGTCTCTATCGACTCGCAGACCTTGCCCATCTCCTGAAGAAGATGGCTCTTCTTTATCCCCAGTCTTCCGTCGGCTATCACTGCCTTGAGGCCTATCAGCCCGATATTCACTTTCTTCCCGTCCCGATGAAAAGAGAGCGTGGTTTTAGTGGCAAGATCTTCTTTGCTGTAGAACGTTTCGATCTTTTTCCTGAAGATCCGGCCCGCCTCTTTCAGGTGGCCGGCCATGCCCTTCGTCTGGCAGGTGATGACGAAATCATGTGTGCTCATCGTCCCGACGAAACACTTGCTGCACTTGTCGCAGGTAGTCTTGAGAATAGCGGCAGCCCACTGTATGATATCGGCGTGCCTGTCAGGGCCGTACTTTACCAAATAAGGGTGAATGTTCCCGATCCTCACATAGGCAATGGAGTATCTGCCCAGATTGGGATATACCGTATCGAGGTTCCTAATGATCGCGCCCTTATCGGGCAGACCGGTAAGAAAATCCGGCCATAGATAAGGGTTTTCCTGCCTTTTGTGCAACTCCTGTATATAATGCTTCGCCTCTGTAATTCCCATCACCTAACCCCCCTATTGCTCTGTCTGACGCTCAAAAATTATATATAATTACAGTATTTGGCGGAGGCTTGTCAACTTTAAGTTATAATTATCAGGTCATTACGGTGGGATAAAAAAAGGAGGCGCAGCGCGCGCCTCCTTCATTCGGATGAGCGTGATATATCTAACGGCTATTTGCGCTTTTTCTTCCCCTTCAATGCTGCCTGGGCTGCCGCAAATCTCGCGATCGGAACCCTGTACGGAGAGCAGCTCACATAATCAAGCCCGATAGCGTGACAGAATTCGACGGACTTCGGCTCGCCTCCATGCTCACCGCAGATCCCCATCTTCAGGCCTTTTTTGGCCTTTCTGCCTTTTTCTACCGCGATCTTCATGAAGGCGCCGACGCCTTCCTGATCAATCGTAATAAAAGGGTCATCCTTGAGAACGCCGCTCTCGACATAAACCGGCAGGAATCTGCCCGCGTCGTCCCTCGAAAGGCCGTAGACGGTCTGGGTGAGGTCATTCGTGCCGAAGGAGTAAAAGTCGGCGACCGCCGCGATCTCGTCGGAAGTTATGCAGGCCCGCGGCAATTCGATCATCGTTCCTACCGTATAAGCCACCCTAGCCTTGAACTCTTTTTTCACCGCTTCGGCGGTGGCAACCGTTACCTCCCTCAGCCTTGCCAGTTCGTTAACATGACCTACCAACGGGATCATGATCTCCGGCATCACCTTGAGCTTCCGGTTTGCGAGCTCGCATGCCGCTTCCATAATCGCCTGCACCTGCATCTCGTATATTTCGGGATATGTAACTCCGAGCCGGCAGCCCCTGTGCCCCAGCATCGGGTTGAACTCGTGAAGCGACTTGTTCTTCGCCCTGAGCTGCTCGAAGGGCACTCCCATGTCCTGAGAAAGCTCCCTGAGTTCGTCGTCTGTATGGGGGAGAAACTCATGAAGCGGCGGGTCGAGAAGCCGAATCGTGACCGGGAGTCCGGCCATCGCCTCGAAGATGCCGAGGAAATCGCTTTTTTGGAAGGGAAGAAGCTTGGCAAGCGCCTTCTTTCTTCCCTCGACAGTATCGGAGAGGATCATTTCCCTGACGGCCTTGATCCTGTCGGGCCCGAAAAACATGTGCTCGGTCCGGCAGAGACCTATCCCCTCGGCCCCGAAATTCCGCGCAACCGAGGCGTCATGGGGAGCATCCGCATTCGTCCTGACTTTCAGCGTCCGGAACAGATCGGCCCATTTCATGAGCTCTTTGTACCATGCATTGTGGTCCGGGTCCGCCGGAAGCAGATCGAGTTTTCCCTCGTACACCCGACCCTTCGTCCCATTCAGGGTGATCCAGTCACCCTCCCTGATGACCCTTCCATTGACGTGCAACTCCTTCTTCCGGACATCGATATTAAGAACAGAACAGCCGACGATGCAGCATTTACCCCATCCTCTGGCCACAAGAGCTGCATGACTCGTCATACCGCCTTTTGCGGTCAGTATCGCTTCTGCCGCATGCATTCCGTGAACGTCTTCCGGAGAGGTCTCATTCCTGACAAGGATGACCCGCTCGCCCCTTTTCGCCCACGCTTCGGCATCGTCTGCGGTAAATACCACCTTCCCGATAGCTCCGCCCGGCCCCGCCGGCAACCCTTTGGCAAGCTCGATCGCCTTCTTTTCCGAAGACGGGTCCACGCTGGGATGGAGCAGCTCGTCGAGCTGATCAGGCTTGACGCGCAGCAGGGCGGTCTCCTTCGTTATCATCTTCTGCTTCGCCATCTCGACCGCCATCCTGATAGCGGCCTGGCCGTTTCTCTTGCCCACCCTTGTCTGGAGCATCCAGAGTCTGCCGTCCTGGATCGTGAATTCGATGTCCTGCATGTCCTGGTAGTGCTTCTCGAGCTTCCTCTGAATCGCAAAAAGCTCCTTGTAGAGTTTGGGCATTACGGTTTCCAGGGAATGGAGATGCTTCGTGTCTTCCGTCTTGCCCGCCTCATTGACCGGGTTCGGCGTCCTGATGCCGGCGACAACGTCTTCCCCCTGGGCATTCGGAAGCCATTCTCCGAAGAACATGTTCTCTCCGGTGGCCGGGTTTCTCGTAAAGGCAACCCCGGTGGCGGACGTGTCACCGGTGTTTCCGAAGACCATCGACTGGACGTTGACCGCCGTCCCCCACTCCTCCGGTATCTTTTCGATCTTCCGGTACGATACGGCGCGTTTCCCCATCCATGACTGAAAGACAGCCCCTATTCCTCCCCAGAGCTGTTCCATTGGATTGTCCGGAAATTCCTTTTTCAGGGTCTGTTTGATGATGCCTTTAAACTCGTCGCACAGTTTTCTGAGGTCGTCTACGCTCAGGTCCGTGTCGTTCGCGCAGCCCTTTGCTTTTTTGACGCGTTCCATCGCATGCTCGAGCTTCTGACGGATCGCCTCACCTTCTGCGGGCTCGATTCCCGCAGCCTTTTCCATGACGACGTCGGAGTACATCATAAGGAGCCGCCTGTATGCGTCATAGACAAAGCGTGCGTTATTGGTCTTCTTTATCAGGCCGGGGATCGTCCTGGTGGTAAGGCCGACATTGAGGACGGTTTCCATCATGCCGGGCATCGAACTGCGCGCCCCGGAACGCACCGAAACGAGAAGCGGGTCCTCGGTGGCCCCGAACTTCTTGCCCATGATTTTCTCGACCTTTGCAAGGGCCGTCTCCACCTGTCCTTTAAGCTCCGCCGGATATTTCCGCTTGTTTGCGTAATACAGCGAGCAGACTTCGGTAGTGATCGTAAATCCCGGAGGCACCGGGATCCCCAGGTTTGTCATTTCAGCCAGGTTCGCCCCCTTGCCCCCAAGAAGGTTCTTCATCTCGGACTTGCCGTCGGCCTTCCCGCTTCCAAAGAAATAGACGTATTTCTTCGCGCTTTTTTTTGTGGTCTTCTTCAACGGTTTCTTCGCCATGAACGCCCTCCCGACTATTTATAGAGAATAGAATTAAGCCAATTTATAGGACTTATAGACTAACTCACGAAGCCAAAAAATTCAACCGGCAAAACAAATAAAATTCTTATAAATCCATTAATTATTGTAATGAAGCAAGAGTATTTCCTCAAGTAAGGATTTTTCTCTTGCGCTCGCCCGGCAATCGTGATAGATAAAAAGTAAGAAAGAGAAAGAGGTGTGCCATGAAACGATATGCAGTTTGCCTGCTCCTCCCGGTCCTGCTGACATCGTGCGCGCATGTCCTTTCGGGGGAATATGTGCAGAATGCGACGACCGGCGTTTCGTTCACGCAGATCGCCGCGGCGCCTGATCAGTACCTGGGTAAAACCTTTGTCCTCGGCGGCACGATCGTTGACACTCTGTCAGCCAGGGAAGGATCGGAGATGGAGGTAGTCCAAAACCCGGTCGACAGATATGGCAGCATCATTGATCCGGACATTTCGGAGGGTCGATTTCTGATCGAGACTTCGAGACAACTGGACCCTATGATCTACAAAAAGGGGAGACGCGTTACGTTTGCGGGCAAATTGACCGGGAGCAAAAAAAGGACACGGGGAGAGATCGAATACCGATATCCGGTCTTTCAGGCTGAACAGATCTATCTATGGCCGACTCCAAAACGCCTCGCCCCGTATTATCCCTTTTACTATGATCCCTTTTTATCTCCGTATCAATATTACTTCTACGATCCCTACTGGTACGGACCTTATTATCCCCGGCCCTAGCCCGCTAATAAAGGGTTACACATTCTTTCCCTTGACAAAGAGGTCAACCACCTTCGCCTCTTCTTTGCTCATGGTCGATCTGCCATCGAAGATGGCCCCCTCCGCGACCGTCAGCTTCAGTGTGACTATTTCGCCGTAAAGCTCTCCCTTGTTCTTGAGCTCACATATCTCTCTGACCCTGAGGTTCCCCTCTACCTTACCCCCGACTATCACTCCCCTGGCCGAAACGTCCCCCTTCACAAAGGCCTTCTCCCCCAGAACGACCCAGTCGGCTTCCACATTTCCTTCGACGGTCCCGTCTATCCTGATCGTACCTTTTGTGCTGATGTCGCCCTTAAACGTCGACTCCGCACCGACCAGGGACTCCAGTTTTTCGGTGTTCCGGTGAAACATTATGACGCCCTCCCCTCTAGATAGGACTCAGGGTTAGTCGACTTGCCGTTCCGCCAGATCTCGTAGTGCACATGCGGACCGGTAGAGCTTCCTGTAGATCCCAAATAACTGATGATATCGCCCCGCCTGACTTTTTGCCCTGTCTTTACGGCAACTTGTTTATTATGGGCATAAAATGTCGAGTAGCCGAAGCCGTGCTCGATCACCACAAGATTGCCGTTGGCGCCACTCCACCCCGCAAAGCTCACAATACCATCTGCGGTAGCGTGAACAGGCTCACCCGGCTGTGCGGCGATGTCTACACCTCCGTGAAACTCCTTCCCTCCTGTCAGTGGATGCACTCGCGTACCGTATGGCGACGTGATGTGTCCGTCAACAGGCCAACCCTTGGGTGTTGCCACGAAAATATCTCTCTGCTGGCTCAGATAATCCTTTATTTCACCGACATTTTCCATGGTGATCCTAATCTGTTTCTTTAAGTCCTCCATGTCGATAGAGCCGCTGTCTGACGTATCGAGGTTTTCGAGTATCTGCTCCTTGGAATTCACCGAAAATATCCTCTTGAATTCCGTCTCCGCCTCTTTCAGACTGCTGATGGTCGAGCGCAATTCGACAAACTGCGAAGAGTAATAAGTCATCTTTTCTTTCATCTTAGTGTATTCCAAGGAATCCACAGCCACGGAAAAGACATATAGCGTCCCGACTGCCCACATCACAAGAGAGGTAATAATACCGACGTAAGGCACCTTGATCTTGATCGACCGTACGTCACTGTGCGGTATTACCATGACAGTGACAGGCACAAATGCCTTCCTGAGAAGGCTCCTAAGCCTGTGCATACCGCACTCCCTTAATACCCCTGCGTACCTCTCCGATAACGTATGAGGGGAATCCCTTCCGCCTTAAAATACCGATCGTCTTATCTTTGTCCTTCTCGCCTACTACGATAATGAAGCCTATTCCCATATTGAATGTCCTCCTCATGTCCTCTTCGGGTACGTTCCCATACCCGGCGATGAGGGCGAATATCGGCTGTTCAGGCCACGAACCGGCGAAGATTCGGGCCCCGACGCCCTTCGGAAATATCCTGGGAAGGTTGCCCGGGATGCCGCCGCCGGTAATATGCGCCATCCCCTTGACCGCCACCCTTCCCTCAAGCGCCTTAAACGCCTTCACGTAGATCCGGGTCGGTCTCAGCAGCTCCTCGCCGACCGATAACTCCAGCCCGGGCAGCCTTTTCCCCGGCCCCAGTTTCTTGTGCTCGAACAAGACCTTCCTGGCGAGTGAATAGCCGTTACTGTGCAGGCCGCTCGATGCAAGGCCGATCAGGGCATCACCGGGCCGTATGCCCCTCCCGTCGATAGCCTTCTTCCTTTCGACTACGCCGACCGCAAAACCCGAAAGGTCATACTCCCCGTTCTTGTAGAAGCCGGGCATCTCGGCCGTCTCACCGCCGACAAGCGCGCAACCCGCCTCCCGGCATCCCTCCGCAATGCCCCGTACAACAGCCGCCGCCTTCTCCGGCTTCAGACTACCTGTGGCAAAATAATCGAGGAAAAAGAGCGGCTCTGCCCCGCTGGTCAGGATATCGTTTGCGCACATCGCCACAAGATCGATTCCCACGGTGTCGTGGCGTCCCGTCATAAAAGCTATCTTCAGTTTCGTGCCGACCCCGTCAGTGCCGCTCACCAAGACCGGCTCCTTATATTTACGAACGTCAAGTTTGAAGAAAGCGCCGAATGAGCCTATATCGGCCATAACGCCCTTTCTAAACGTATTCCTGACAAGAGGAGTGATCAGCCGTACAAACCTTTCACCCTCATCAATATCGACGCCTGCCTTCTTATAGGTAAGTCCGCTCTGCTTATTCATCACGTAAATCTCTCAGGGAGGATTTTTGACCTTTTGAACGTACTTATTTTGCACAATTTATTTTGAAAGGGCAAGTTTTTTTTCTTTTTATAAGGCATCGTGTTTCTTTATTCCGGGATGAAACGCCCCGATATTCTCCTGCCGAACCGTTTCTGATAAGATATGGATAATGGCGATACTCCTTGTTACAAATGACGACGGCGTGCATTCGGCCGGACTTATAGCCCTTTACCGGGCAATGAAGAACCTCGGCGATGCATATGTGGTCGCCCCCGACAGGGAAAGAAGCGCCGCAGGCCACTCCCTCACCCTGCACCGGCCGCTGCGGGCCACAGAGATAAGAGACCGCGTCTTCAGCATCAACGGCACGCCGACCGACTGCGTCACCCTCGGCATAAATAAGCTGCTGCCCGAGAAGCCTTCCCTGATCGTGTCGGGGATCAACAAAGGAGCTAATCTCGGGGACGACATAACGTATTCGGGAACCGTATCGGCGGCGATCGAAGGAACTATCTTCGGCATCCCCTCGATCGCATTTTCTCTTCCCTCGGACAAGCACTATTTTTTTGATACCGCATCGGAAGTGGCGGCGCAGATCGCTTCGTTCGTGCTCGAGCATTCGCTGCCCTACGATACGCTGCTGAATGTCAATATTCCAAATGTCCGCCGTGAATTTCTCAGGGGCGTCAGATTTACGAGGCAGGGCAAGCGGGTCTATGACGGAGCGATACTGGAGACCTTCGACCCCTGGGGTGAAAAGCATTTCTGGATAGGCGGAGGGAAACCCTATTGGGAACGCGGCGAAGATACGGACATGGATGCGGTGCAGGCGAACTTCATCTCGGTGACGCCCATACATCTTGATCTGACGAATTACGACGCCCTCTCCTATTTCAGGGAAAAATGGCGCCTCCCCTATGCGTGGAAAGAACGGGACGATGAAAAACTATGATGTGATCATTGTCGGCGCCGGACCGGCCGGAATATTCGCCGCTCTTGAACTCCTCCTGTCGCCTAAGAAATATCGCATTCTCATAGTCGAAAAGGGCAAGGATATCGACAAGCGCGCATGCCCGACAACCACCAAGAACGTTTCATGCGCCGCATGCAGGGAATGCGACCTGCTGAGCGGCTGGGGCGGCGCTGGGGCCTTCAGCGACGGCAAGCTGAGTCTTTCGCCGGACGTGGGAGGATTTCTGTCCCGTTATATGGATGCCGACGAAGTGAGACGGCTCATAGGATATGCAGACGATATCTACCTTAAATACGGCGCACCGAGGGAGCTGTTCGGCGCCACCCCGGATTCGATCGCGGAGCTCGAAAGGCACGCCTCGCGCAACGGCCTTGTTCTCGTACCCTCGCCGATCCGCCACATCGGGACTGACAGATGCCGCGAACTCCTGAAGGTCATGCGTGATGACATCGACGGGAGGGTCGATGCCGTTTTCCAGACGGCCGCGCAGTCGGTCATCGTCGAAAACGGCGCATACCGGGGCGTCTTGCTGCAAGACGGATCGAAAGTCTTCTCCGGTTCACTGATACTCGCTCCCGGCCGGGAGGGGTCCCGCTGGCTCGAAGAGGAAGCGAAGAAACTCTGTCTTACGCTCCTCAAAAACCCCGTCGACGTCGGGGTCCGGGTGGAACTGCCCGCATCTGTCTTCGAGCCCCTTACAAAGATGACGTACGAGCCGAAACTGCTCTTTTACTCGAAAAAGTTCGACGACAAGGTACGGACCTTCTGCGTAAACCCGTACGGAGAAGTGGTAAAGGAATATCTCAAGGGTATCTGGACCGTCAACGGCCACAGCTATGCCGAAAGGCGAACGAGCAATACGAACTTCGCCCTCCTCGTCAGCACCTTTTTCACGGAGCCGTTCGACCAGCCGATTTCCTATGGAAGGTACATCGCGCAATTGGCGAATTTCCTCGGGAAGGGGGTGATCGTGCAGAGATTGGGCGATCTGACCGCGGGGAGAAGATCTACGCAGGAACGTATCGCAAAAGGGATCGTCCGCCCTACTCTGACAGACGCAACCCCGGGCGATCTCAGTTTTGTGATTCCCTACCGGCATCTCTGCGACATCATGGAGATGCTGGAAGCGCTCGACAGCATCGCACCCGGAGTAAATTCCCGCCACACGCTTCTTTATGGCGTCGAGGTGAAATTCTACTCGATGCAGGTGAAGCTCTCCACCGTTCTCGAGACCGAAATCCCCAATATATTTGCGGTGGGAGACGGCGCGGGGGTGAGCAGAGGTCTTATCCAGGCATCGGCGTCCGGCATCGTAGCGGCCCGCGAGATCATGAAGCGGATATGACAACGCCATGAACTTCGAAGAGATGAGGCGCCTGATGGTCGAATCCCAGCTCGTGCCGCGGGGCATAAAAGACGCGAGAGTCCTCGAAGCCATGAGGCGGGTTCCGCGACATCTCTTTGCCGGACCGCAGGCCGAGCAGAGGGCCTACGACGATTCAGCCCTGCCGATCGGCGAGGGACAGACAATATCCCAACCGTATATGGTTGCCGTCATGACCGAACTGCTCGAACTGAAAGGCGACGAAAAAGTGCTCGAAATCGGCACGGGATCAGGCTATCAGGCCGCAATTCTCGCCGAACTCGCCGGGGAAGTCTACACGGTGGAGCGGGTCGCCGCTCTGGCTGAAGCCGCACGAGAGCGCCTGCGCTCGCTCTTCTATGGCAATGTGCATGTGAGACTGGCCGACGGGAGTCTCGGATTACCCAAAGAAGCGCCGTTCGACCGCATCATCGTCACGGCGGCATCGCCGAGCATACCTGCTCCTCTCATAAACCAGATAACGGAAGACGGAATTATCGTGGCCCCGGTCGGCAGCAGGTTTTCCCAACAGCTGCTGAAGATCAGGAAGACGTCGAAGGGAATCCTGGAGGAATATCACACGCCGTGCGTTTTCGTTCCGCTCGTCGGCGAATATGGATGGAAGATCGAGGAATGATGACCGCATGCAACGAGAGGATTACCCCCGCCTTTTTTTCAGCCCTGTCCGGATACTCTTCAGCAGAAGGCCGTATCTTTTTCTTTCGGAAGGCATCATCGGCCGTTTTCCGAATCTGTCTTCCACGTACATCCCGAGAAATTCCCTTATCTCTTCTTCGACAGACGAACCTTGCGACATCCGCATTACCTCCCCCGGCGTAGTCGCTCCGGCCCGGCGGCCCCGTACGCCGATCAGCTTTCTCATCGCAAGATACTTCCTGCTTGCAAACCCGTGCCTTCCGGCCTTCACGCCGCGCAGAAGCAGGAGTGCAGACGCCAGCGCAATACCGATAAGGGTGATCAGCAGCCCATACATCCGCAGGCGCTTCCATCCGACTGCAGGAAAAGACGGCGAAGCCAGCAGGGAAGAGAGCGCCCGCAGGATCGCCTTCTGGTCATCCGTTTTGAACCCCACAACATACCGCGCCCACGCCATCTTGAGCGAGTCGAGAAAGAGGGCAAGGGAAGGGATTTGCGGAGCGGCAACCGCCGGCGTCGGGTCGAACCGCCTCCATTGTCCGCCGATCAGGGCCTCCACCCACGAATGGGCGTCGCTCTGACGCACGATGAGGTACCCGCCGTACTGGTTCTTCTCTCCCCCGCAGTAACCGTTTACGATCCGGGCGGGGATTCCAACAGCCCGCAGCATGAGGACCATTGACGTGGCAAAGTGTTCGCAGAACCCCTTTCTGCCATAGAAGAGAAAATCCTCGATGAGGCCCCTCCCCCGCACCGGAGGCGACGGCTCGAGCGAATACGAGTAGTTTCTTTTCAGGTAACGCTCGATCATCCTCGCCTTTTCCCCGTCTGACCGTCCGAGGGACGTAACCGTCCTGGCCAGTTCTCTGATCCGCTCCATTCCCCTTGGCAGTTGGAGATAGCGGGGAGAGGCAACACCCGGATAGTCGTCCCGCACCTCGCTCAAGACGGAATAATTGACCCTCCTCGAAGACTTACGCGAAAGGAACACCGCTCCGCCGCTGTCGCTCCGGGCCGAAAAAGAATCGACCCTTATTCCCATTATCTCGGTCAGACCGAAAATCGCATCCGAATCTATCGGCTCGAGGTAGATCTTCTGCTCAACCAGGCCGGACCGTCCGTGCGGATTCAGGACATACTCATCCCCGCTCTTTTCGATCCTGCTTTGCCGGGGTGAGCTATTCCGCCATTCCGTTCCGTCGAAGTAGTCGAGCGACATCCCTCGCCAATAATACGGCGCCGGTATGTCCGGATCGAGCTCGACCCTCATGACAACCGTGGAATCACGCTTGATTTCGCCGAAGGAGCCAAAGTCCACCCTGTCGGAAAATCCGGTAGTCCGTATCCCCTTCGTGTGGCTTTTGCCCAGGAATGTGTACGAAGACCTGGGCAGCACGACAAAGAATGCCGACGTAACCGTGACCGAGAGCAGCGAGATCACGACGATCGGCCTTGCCAGACGAATATGCGCGCCACGCCCCTCCTTCACGAAATGGGCAAAGACCATGGCGGCGACGAGCGACACGAGGAACAGAACAAAGACAACGCCAAAAACCACCGACTGCGACATTTCCGACCCTATCACCATCTGAAGAAGCGACATAAAATACACCTGCAGGTGGTCCCACGGCTCCTTGAGGTCGTAGCTCTTAATCGCCTGGAACGTGATGGTAAGGTGGGCCACTGCAAGAAAAACGTCTCCCGATACAATCGAGTCGAAGGCGAAGACCCCGAGGGTCAGCAATGAGGCGGCCCCGATGACCCAGGCGGGGGCGGCCTCCCTTCCGCGCAGGACACGGTAGTATCCCGGGATGATGGCAAGTCCGCCCGCCGCCATGACGGGGTTAATTTCTCCGGTGACGAGAAGCCCTATACATCCGGTGACACCCAGAAGCGCCGTCAGATATCTAGAGATCTTCGGCATATACCGCCTCTCCCGTCGCAGCGTAGGGATTCGAATGCCGCCTCGATTTCATCACGGTGATGAAGAAGCCATCCCGCCCGTCTTGTGCGGGACTCCCCCACGTCTCCTCTTCCCGTATCACGGCAAGGATGTCGAGGATCGTGAAAAGATGCTCTTCCCCCTTTCCGAACGAGATGATCTTCCCTGAAGACACCACTCTCACGAAGCAGCCATTTTCTATGAAATACCGCGCCAGCGAGGCCGCCAGCGACACCGCCTTTTCAAAAAGCGCCCCGCCCTCGGGAAGGAGGTTATCGAGCACAATCGTGACCTTTTCGCTTTCGTATTCGGCATATTCCTTCACGTACAGCTCGCCCGTGCGCGCCGAAGCCTTCCAGTGAATCTTCCTCCAGTCATCGCCATGCCTGAATTCCCGAAGCGCGTACATGTCATCTCCCGACTCGGACCGCCTCGCGGCATCGGCCCTCCCGCTGCCCCCTTCCCCGATTATGCCGGAAACGTCGCGCAGCGCCGGATAGACAAGCACCGAACCCTCCACCGCTATCCTCCGGGTCTTCGCAAGAAGGATAAAAGGGTACCCGCTCCGCAGCGGGAAATGGCCGTGGCGGTAAAGGCCTCTCTGCGGAAAGAGCACCCCCACGTCCTGCTCTTCCTTCCCCCGCGGCCCGACCTTCACGAAGTAGGCCGGCCGAAGCGCCCCGGAGGGCATGCAACTGACCGAATAGGTGACGATGCGGCGTTTATTGTTCCTGAGGACCACCGTCACCACCGCCTCCTCAGATGCGAACAAGGGAGCAGGGTGAAAGACCTCGAGGGAGAGGTCTTTCATGTTGATATTCAGGAGGACCTCCGAAAGGAGAAGAAACGAGAGCATCAGGGAGAGCATCAGATAAATCAGGTTATTGCCCGTATTGACGGCGGCGACTGCAATAAGAAATGCCGCCACCAGGAACCTCTTGCCCTCGCGCGTGATGGTCCTCTGCTTCACACCGGCACCGGCACCTCTTCCACAATCTCCCTGACGATCCTTTCCGCGTCAGCGGTGAACTTTGCCGTCTTCAGGATTATCCGGTGGCCCAGGACGAGCGGGGAAAGCTCTTTGACATCGTCCGGCACCGCAAACTGCCTGCCTTCATAGTACGCAAGCGCCCTTACCGCATAAAGAAGGAACTGCGCCCCTCTCGTGCTTACCCCGAGCCGTATCCGGTCGTCTTTTCTCGTCCGTGAAACGATCTCCATCATATAGTCCACGAGGCTGTCATCGACCATGACACCGTCGGCCTCTGCCTGCATCCGGAGTATGTCTTGTCGGGAGACAACCGGATCGGTCTTATCGAGTATCAGAAAACTCGGCCCCCCCAAGACCGCCATCTTCTCATATTCCGCCTCGGGGTATCCCAGCTTGATATGCAGCATGAACCGATCGAGCTGACTTTCCGGCAGAGGGAACGTGCCGTGATACTCCATCGGATTCTGCGTGGCGATCACCATGAACGGCTCCGGCAGCCTGAAGGTCTTCTTCTCGACCGTCACCCTCTTTTCGTTCATCGCCTCGAGCAGCGCCGACTGGGTCTTGGGGTTCGTCCGGTTGATCTCGTCCGCCAGCACGATGTTGCAAAAGACGGGGCCGGGCTTGAACTCGAACTCTCGTGTGTCATGGTTAAAGATACTCACGCCGATAATATCGGAGGGCATGAGGTCGCTCGTAAACTGGATGCGCTGGAAAGAACAGTCGGTCGCCCTCGCAAGCGCGGAGGCGAGAGTCGTTTTGCCGACGCCGGGAACGTCCTCGATCAGCAAATTGCCCCTGCCCAGAAGCGCCACGATTGCCATCTTCACGGCTGATTCCTTGCCCCTGATGACGGAATTGATCTGCTCTTTGAGTTGCTTTATGAATGGATTTATCATATTATTATTCATATTTTACCTTATCTTGAAAAGGAGCGACAGTGGGCCGGATAAGAAGCGACCTCTTCGTCATGCAATTCTCGTATCTTCTGCAGCGGACCGAACCCGCCGACACGACCGGCACGGCGACGATACAGACCCTAATTCTTCAGAGACAGACAGCAGTTTCGGGGGTATCAAGTGAGAGCTAAGCAGAGAGGGACCAAAAGGGAGACATATTCTTGAAAAAGCCATGGGGCGGAAGGTTTACGGAAAAGACGTCTGAAATCGTCGAGGCTTTTACGGAGTCCATCTCCTACGACCGGCGTCTCTGGCGGTACGATATCGAGGGCAGCATCGCCCACGCCACAATGCTCGCGAAACAGGGGATTATACCCCGGAAGGACGCCGCTGCCATTGTGCGGGGGCTCAAAGAGATCGCCTCGGAGATAGGCTCCGGCAGGTTCAGGTTCAATCCTGCACTGGAAGACGTGCATATGAACATCGAGGCGGCCCTCGTCAGGAAGATCGGCGCCGCCGGCCGGAGGCTCCACACGGCCCGCTCCCGAAACGACCAGGTCGCGCTCGACCTGAGACTTTATCTCAGAGACGAAACAGAGCATATTATCTCTTCGATAAAAGGCCTGCAGAAGACGCTGGTGAAGGTCTGCGGCAGATACCCCCGGACGATTATGCCAGGCTATACGCATACGCAGCGGGCGCAACCTGTTTTGCTTGCCCATCATCTGCTTGCCTACGCCGAGATGTTTCAGCGCGACCGGGAGCGCTTTGCGGATTCGCTTGCGAGGATCAACGTGCTGCCTCTGGGCGCGTGCGCCATGGCCGGGACGTCCCTGCCGATCGACCGGCACTACGTCGCCAAACTGTTGGGATTCCGCCTCGTAGCCTCAAACAGCATCGACGCCGTTTCCGACCGCGACTTTGCCCTGGAATTTTTGTCGTGCGCCTCAATCGCGATGATGCACCTGTCCCGGCTTGCCGAGGAACTCGTCCTCTGGTCGACCGAGGAATTCGGGCTGATCGAGATATCCGACAGATATACGACCGGCTCCAGCATCATGCCGCAGAAAAAAAACCCCGACGTTGCGGAACTCATCAGGGGAAAGACCGGGAAGGTATACGGCAACCTCGTTTCGCTCCTTGCCCTCATGAAAGGGCTGCCGCTTTCCTACAACCGCGATATGCAGGAAGACAAGCCGTCCGTATTTGACGCGGCCGACACCCTGAAGTCCTGCCTGAACATTATGCAGGCGATGCTGCCGGAGGTGAGGTTCAATGCGGACCGGATGGAAGCTACCGCGGACAAGGGATACTCTACCGCAACCGATCTTGCAGAGTATCTTGTCAGGAAGGGCGTTCCATTCAGGGAGGCCCACGAGATCACGGGGAAAGTGGTGCTCCATTGCATATCTCAGAAGAAGGGACTTCAGTCCCTCGAGCTGAAGGAGCTAAGGTCCTTTTCCTCTCACTTCGGAAAGGATGTCTTTGCCTCGCTCGGCGTCGCACAGTCGGTCTCGTCACGACGCTCCTACGGCGGCACGGCTCCCGCCGAGGTGAAAAAGCAAATCGCCCGTTTCCGGAAGCTTCTCTCCTAGTATGCGTCCCCGCGGCCGGCATGTTCACCTCTCCGAGTCGGCGTTCTTGTCGATTCTCATTCTTCTCCTTTCGATTTCCGCCTGCGGGAAGAAAGGGCCCCTCACCCTTGCCTCCTACGAAAAGCCGGGGGCGCCCTCCCTACTCTCCATCCGCCACAGGCAAGACAGTGTCATCCTTTCCTGGTCATATCCGGCCGACAAGGAAAAAAAGATTAAGGGTTTTCTCGTTCTGAAGTCCGCCGGAGGAGAGTTCGAAAGGCTCGGAGCGGCAGAAAACAGTGCGCGGACGCTCACCGACTCCGGCGTTATGGAAGGGACCCGCTATCGGTATAAGGTCCTTGCACAGGGCCTCACGGGAGTCCTGAGTGAGGCATCGAACACCGCGGCAATTATTCCCGGACAGGCTCCGATGCCGCCCCACGGGGTCTCGGCCCTGCCTTCCGGGGATTCTCTTGACCTTACGTGGGAGCCCGGACGGACGGGAACGTTGTACAATATTTACCGGAGCTTCGAGCAGGGCGTTTACGGCCCAAACCCTCTCAACGTCTCTCCCCTTCCGGCCGCCGAGTTTCACGACCGCCTCTTTGCCGACAGGAAAGTGTTTTATGCCCTCCGGGCCCTTTCGGCAGAACTGGACGAGGGACCCGCGACGGAATTCACGGCCGATCCGGCCGATTTTGTCCCGCCCGCACCCGGCGGGCTGCGCTGCGTTGCAGGAGACGGCAGGATATATCTTTATTGGAACGAGCCGGACGCGTCATGGATCAGGGGTTTCAGGGTCTACCGCAGATTCGGCACTGATGAATTCGGACTTGCCGGCGAAACTCAGATACCCTCATATCTCGACTCCGACAGTCCGGCCCGGAAAAGGGACTATCGCGTCACCGCAATTGGCCCGGTTCGTGAGGGGCCTGCGGCCGAATTGAGAGGGGCCTGCGGCGGGGCCGAATGAACGGAAACCTGTGCACCGAAAGTGATAAATCGCTTCGCAATAATGTATAGTAATGGGGTGAACGTCCTTTCCGTGAGGAAGCTCATTGCCCACCGCAGGCCGATAAGGGCGGACCGGGGGAGCGCACCTTCCAACCAGGTTTTCTACGCTCAGCCGGAGAGAGCATAGCGCATGTCCCTGCCGCTTCGAATACTGGCTATTGAAGATTCTGAAGAGGATGTGCTTTTCCTTTTGCGCGAACTGAAGAGGGGAGGATACGAGCCAGAACTCGAACGCGTCGATACCGCCGAGGCGATGGTGTCGGCGATCGGCCGAAAGAAATGGGACGTCATTATCTCGGACTACATCATGCCGCAGTTCAGCGGACTTCGCGCCCTCGATATTCTGAAAGCAAGCGGAGTGGATATTCCGTTTCTCATCGTCTCGGGGAAGATCGGTGAAGATATCGCTGTTGAAGCGATGAAGGCCGGCGCGCACGACTATATCGTAAAAGGGAACCTGACGAGGCTTGTTCCCGCCGTCGAAAGGGAGATCCGGGAGTCCGAGACGAGAAAGGCCCGCAGGCGCGCCGAGGAGGAACTGAAACGCTATCAGGAGCACCTCGAGGAGCTCGTGGCCAACCGCACCGCCGAACTGAAGCTGGCAAATGACCAGCTGCAGCAGGAGATTGCCGAACGCAGGCTTGCCGAGGAGGCCCTTCGCGAAGCGGTCAAAACCGCCACGGAGGAAAAGGCAAAGTCAGATGCGATCATCGCGGCGCTCGGCGACGGCATTGTTATTCAGGACAGGGAGTACAGGATCGTCTACCAGAACCGCATTCATAAAAACCTTATCGGGGACAAGATCGGCCAGTATTGCTATAGCGCCTACGGCCCCGACAAGGCCATATGCGACGAGTGCCCGATCGAGATGTCGCTCGACGACGGGCGGATCCACAAGTCCGACAGGACGATCAGCACCGACAAAGGTCTTCTGAATATCGAGGTGACGGCCTCCCCTCTTCGCGACGCCGAGGGTGATATCATTGCGGGCATCGAACTGGTCCGCGACGTCACGGAGCGGAAAAGAATGGAGAACGAGCTGAGGGAGCATCGGGACCACCTCGATCTGCTGGTCAAGGAGCGCACCGCGGAACTCAGGAAGGTCAACCGGGAACTCCGCGCCGAAATCATGCGCAGGATACAGATGGAAAAAGATCTCATAGAAAGTCAGCGCTTCATCCATCGGATCGCCGACGCCACGCCCAATATCCTCTATCTCTATGACGTCATAGAAAAGAAGAATATCTACGTGAACTCCCAGGTCACGGAAATACTCGGGTACCCTCCGGAGGAGGTGAAGAAGATGAAGGGGGCCTTCTTCAAAAAACTCGTGCATCCCGACGACGTCGACGCGATCGCCTCGATGGAGAACAGATTCCACACTGCCAGGGACGGAGATATCGTCGAATCCGAATACCGGCTGAAGAACGCCAGGTCGGAATGGCGCTGGTTCTACAGCAGGGACATCGCCTTCAAGCGGACTTCCGACGGCCTCCTCAAGCTGATTCTCGGCATTTCGCAGGACGTGACGGAGCGCAGGATGGTCGAAGAGGAACTGAAAAACTCCCGCCAACAGCTGCGCCTTCTTTTGGCCCATCTGCAGTCGGTCAGGGAAGACGAAAGGACCAGGATCTCCCGCGAGATTCACGATGAACTGGGGCAGTCGCTTACCGCGCTCAAGATTGACCTGTCCTGGCTGATGAAACGCCTGGACAGGGACCAAAAAACTCTCCTGGAGAAGACCCACCTCATGTCGAAACTGATCGATATGAACATCCAGACAGTCAAGCGCATCGCCGCGGAGCTCCGGCCGGGCCTCCTCGACGACCTCGGGCTGCCCGCAGCCTTCGAATGGCAGGCGGAGGACTTCTCGAAAAGGACCGGCATCGCCTGCCAGGTGGCGATCCGGCCCGAAAACATCGAACTGGACAGAAATCTCTCGACCGCCCTTTTCCGGATCTTCCAGGAGACCCTTACGAATGTCGTTCGACATGCGAAGGCGACAAGCGTCACTGCCACTCTCAGGAAAAAGAAGGACGAAATTCTTCTGGAGGTAAGGGACAACGGGAAAGGAATTACCGAAAGACAGATATCGAGTCCGAAATCGATCGGGCTGATCGGCATGAAGGAACGGATGCATTTTTTTGACGGCCGTGTAAAGATCGTCGGGGAGAAGGACAAGGGGACGACCGTAAGCGTAATTATTCCCGTAAGGGGCGCGGGGAGCAGGAAGCCGGGGCGAATTTCACTAAAGGGAGAAAAGGCATGATCAGGATACTGGTCGCAGACGATCACAGGATAGTCCGCGAGGGACTGAAACAGATCCTCGCCGAGAACCCCGACATGACCGTCACGGACGAAGCGAGCAACGGGCAGGAAGTGCTCACGAAAATCCGGAAGACCGAATGCGACGTGGTGCTTCTGGATATCTCGATGCCGGGCAGGAGCGGACTCGATATTCTCAAACAGCTTAAAACGGAGCGACCCAGGCTGTCGGTCCTGGTGCTCAGCATGTACTCGGAGGAGCAGTATGCCATGAGGGCGCTCAGGGCCGGCGCCGCCGGCTATATGACGAAAGAAAGCGCTCCGGACGAGCTTATTGACGCGATACGGAAGGTCTCCACCGGTAGGAAGTACATAAGCCCCTCCGTTGCCGAAAAAATGGCGTTCAGCCTCGCCGACGACGAGCGGCCTCCCCACGAGAACCTTTCGGACAGGGAGTATCAGGTGATGTGCATGATCGCTTCGGGCAAGACGATCAAGGCGATCGCCGACGAGCTCTCGCTGAGCGTAAAGACCGTCAGCACATACCGCACACGCATTCTCGAGAAGATGAAGATGAAGAACAACGCCGAACTGACGCATTACTCCATACAAAACCGTCTGGTCGAATAGCACGGGCAGAGATTGACAGAACCACGGCAGTTCGATTACTCTTAATACGTCCCGGGGTGCACATGACAGGAGAAATATCCGCTTCTTCGATGAAAGATAAAATACTCAAGGAATTCAAAGAAAGTATCGCCGTCAAGGAAAAATTCATCCGCGAACATCTCGATATGGTGGTCGAGGTGTCAAAGGCAATCGCATCGGCCTTCAACGAAGGCAATAAGCTTATCCTTTTCGGCAATGGAGGCAGTTCCTCCGACGCCTCCCACATCGCCGCGGAATTCGTCAACCGGTTCAAGCGGGAGCGTCCCGGTCTTCCGGCAATCGCGCTGAATACGGACATGGCCGTTATCACTTCCATCGCGAATGACTATGATTATTCCGAGATATTTTCCCGGCAGCTGAAGTCCCTGGCGGTCGAGGGCGACATCGTCGTCGCCATCACGACGAGCGGGCACTCCCCGAATGTGCTAAAAGCGATAGAGGTGGCAAAAAAGAAGAAACTCAAATCCGTCCTCTTCACCGGATCGAAGGGGGAAAAGCTCGCCTCGAAGTCCACGTTTCCGTTTGTGGTGCCGTCGGACAACACCCCCAGAATACAGGAGGCGCATATCACGCTGGGACACGTCCTCTGCCTCATGGTCGAGGAAATACTCTTTGAAGAACCCCGCAAAAAGTAATGCCTTTCTGAAGATCCTCGGCGTCGATCCAGGGAGCCTCGTCTGCGGATACGGAGTGATAGTTTCAAACGGAAGGGAGGCGTCCTATGTCACGTCGGGGACCATCAACGCCGCTCCCTGCGGCCCCCTGCACCACCGCTTGAGACATATCTACGAGTCGCTCGTCGCAATCATCAGGGAACATCGCCCGGACGATATCGTCGTAGAGAAGATTTTTTTCGCCAAAGGGGCCAAGGCGGCCCTGAGTCTGGGACATGCCAGAGGGGTCGTGCTGCTCGCCGCGGCATCGGAGCAGCTCACCCTTCACGAATGCACTGCCCTTCAGGTGAAGAAAGCGGTCGTCGGTTACGGGAGGGCCGAAAAACGCCAGGTGCAGGAGATGGTAAAGATGATTCTCCGCCTGAGGGGCACCATTTCCCCCGACGGCGCCGACGCGCTCGCGCTTGCCCTCTGCCATATGAATACTTTACAATTCAACAATGCGGTCGACAGAGACGTCAGTGCAGGAAGAGACGGGGCGGCGAAATAGCCCGGGGGCTGTCCGTCTGTGGTGATACGATGATAGGTGCTCTCAGAGGAAAAATCTTATCGAGAAAACCGGACAACGTCCTGGTGGACGTAAACGGTGTCGGGTATCTGGTCAACGTCCCTTTGAATATTCTTTCCTCCCTGCCGCCCGAGGGTCATGACGTCTTTCTTCATATCTACACCCATGTCCGCGAGGATTCTCTTCAACTCTTCGGATTTTCCTCCGAGGCGGAAAAAAAGGTCTTTGTCACGCTCCTCGGCATTACCGGGGTCGGGCCGAAGATGGCCCTCACGATCATGTCGGGCATCTCGTATAACGATTTCCTTGATGCGATAGACCGCGAGGACGTCGCCCTACTCTGCCGCGTTCCCGGTCTCGGCAAGAAGACGGCCCATCGGCTGATCCTGGAACTCAGGGAAAAGCTTCCCTCCCCCTCCGGCGTCAAAGACAGGGTTTACGAGGACACGCTCTCGGCGCTTGTGAATCTTGGCTACAAGAAAGCCGTTGCACAGGAATACCTGGAGAAGACCTACCGCGAGGGGGCATCCGACATCGAGACGCTGCTCAAAGAAACGCTGAGACGGTTGACCGGAAATGCCGGATGACGAGGCGGCGATGAAGAAGCCGCAAGAGCCCGACAGGGTGACCAGCCCTGGAATCGCCGAAGACGAAGTAACCCTCGACACTACGCTGAGACCCGGCTCGCTCGATGAGTTCGTCGGACAAAACAAGATACGCGACAACCTCAGAATCTTCATCAAGGCGGCCAGACAAAGGCAGGAGGCGCTCGACCACGTCCTGTTTTGCGGCCCCCCGGGCCTCGGGAAGACCACGCTCGCCCATATCATCTCGAACGAACTGAAGGTCAATCTAAAGACAACATCGGGTCCGGTGCTGGAGCGACCCGGCGACCTTGCCGCGATCCTCACCAACCTTTCCGATATGGACATCCTTTTTATCGACGAGATTCACCGTCTTCCGAGGATCGTGGAGGAAGTGCTCTACCCCGCGATGGAAGATTTCCAGCTGGACATCATCATCGGCCAGGGGCCGAATGCCCGAACGCTGAAACTCAGCCTCCCCCGGTTCACTCTGATCGGGGCGACGACGAGGACCGGTCTTCTCACGTCCCCTCTCCGTGACAGGTTCGGGATAATCGACCGGCTGACATACTACAACCCCGGCGAACTCCAGAGCATCGTCCTCAGATCGGCCGCAATCATGCAAATGGCCATCTCGGACGCCGCCGCTATCGAGATCGCGGGGAGGTCGCGGGGCACCCCCCGCATCGCCAACAGGCTGTTGAAGCGGATCAGGGATTTTGCCCAGGTGCTGGCCGACGGAAAGATAGACATCGCGATCACGAAGAAGGCGCTCGAGGCCCTGGACGTCGACGAAAAGGGGCTGGACGACATGGACAGAAGGCTCCTCTCGACGATCATCGAGAAGTTCGGCGGCGGACCAGTCGGTGTCGAGACTATCGCAGCCTCCCTGAGGGAAGACAGGGAGACGATAGAGGACGTCTACGAACCCTATCTCATGCAGGAGGGGCTTCTCGAAAGGACGCCCCGCGGCCGGCTCGTCACCAAAAACGGCTACCGTCACCTTGGCAAGAACGCTCCCCACGGACTGTTCTGAGGTCCCGCATGAAGCTGCTGATGCATATCTGCTGCTCAAACTGCAGCATATACCCCCTGGAAGTGCTCCTGATGAAAGGGGTCGACATCAAAGGGTTATGGTTTAATCCGAATATCCATCCCTACACAGAATATGCCCAGAGGCGCGATTCGCTCAGGAAACTCGAAGCGATATGGGGTCTCGATATCGAGTATCTCGATGAATATCCCCTCGATTCGTTTCTTTCGGCGATAACCGGCAAAGGGACCGACAGGTGTTCAGTCTGTTATGCGACGCGCCTTGAAAAGACCGCCGAGACGGCTGCCAAGATGCGTATCGCCGGTTTTACGACATCGCTCCTTGCCAGTCCCTATCAGAAATTTGATATGATAGTAGAGCTGGGAAAAGAGGCCGGCCGCAGGCACGGCGTTTCTTTTTATTACGAGGACTTAAGAAAGGGATGGAATATTTCGAGGGCGCTTGCGTCGGAGTTCGGCCTTTACCGTCAGAAATACTGCGGCTGCATATATTCGGAGATGGAACGCTACATGAAAAAAACTGGGGCCCGAAAGTAGCGTCGTCTTGCGGACCGCTGCTGATCGGCTCGGGTATATCGGCCGCTGCTCACCGCCCTGAAATCATCCTGTTGAAAGAATGGACGAAGCCATGCAAAACATAGGAAGACTGCTCCTCGTCGTGGGCGCCGTCATGGCGCTGATCGGCGCAGCGCTTATTTTCCTTCCAAGGCTGCCCTGGATCGGAAGGCTTCCCGGAGATATCGTCTTTCACAGGAAGAATTTTACTTTTTACTTCCCTCTTGCCACAAGCATTCTCATCAGTATCCTTCTCACGATCTTCTTCTGGCTGTTCGGGAGGCGATAGCATGGCCGGAAGACTCGCGTTCCTTGCCGTCTCCCTCAGCATTATTCTTTCCTGTCTGGCTGCGGAGGCAAGTATGATCAAGGTGCTGATCCTGGACGACGTCTTCCAGGAGATCCCCGCAAAAGGGGAGCGGATCGAAAAGGTAGGAAAACTCAGAGGGGACCTTTTCGTCAGCGGGACCCATTACGTCGGAGACATAGAGGTCTGGAAGGGACAGGGAGGCATGTACCTTATCAATGAACTCCCTCTGGAGGATTACGTGAAGAACGTCGTAAACGCAGAGGTGCCGCCCTCCTGGGATATGGAGGCCCTCAAGGTACAGGCGGTTATCGCACGGACCTACGCACTGTATCAGAAGAGCGCAAACCACAACGGGAATTTCGATCTCACCTCGTCGGTGCTCCACCAGGTCTACAAGGGAAACGCCGTCGATGCGAGGATCGCCTATGCTGTAATGCACACCGAAGGTGAGGTGCTGAAATACAAAGGCAACCTGATCGAAGCGCTTTACCATTCGACGTGCGGGGGGGAGACCGAGGACCCCGCTGAGGTATTCGGGAAGAGCTATCCGTATATGAAACCGGTCTCCTCTCACTGCGAACTATCGCCGTACTGGATATGGGAGAGAAAGATACCGGCCGAAGAAATCGAGAAAGCGCTGGACCTGCACGACATCCGGGAAATACGGATTGCGGCCTACACCACCACCAAGCGGGTAAAGATGGTCGACATCCTCCACCGGGACGGGATCGCGCACATAAAGGCGACCGACCTGAGGAAGATGCTCGGCTGGAGCCGTCTTCCGAGCACGAACTTTACCGTCGGCCGGGACAACGACGCCTTCGTCTTCGAAGGCAAGGGATACGGTCACGGCGTGGGACTCTGCCAGTGGTCCGCCCTCGAGATGGCTCGAGAGGGAAAAACCTATCGGGAGATCCTCTCATTCTTCTATCCCGGGACGCAGTTGAAGGTCTATGAAGGCCGCTGATTACGATTTCTATCTCCCCGAAGGGCTTATCGCCGAGAGACCCGCCGACATGAGGGACGACTCCCGCCTTCTCGTCCTGCATCGCGACGGTCGCGCCGAGCACCGAAGGTTCGCCGAGCTCCCGCTCTTTCTCCTGGCGGGGGATATGCTCGTCCTGAACAAGACAAAAGTTTTCCCGGCGAGAATCGAAGGCCGCAAGAAAGGCGGAGGCAGGATCGAGGTCCTGTTGGTAAGGGAAGTCTCCGCCGGCACCTGGGAGATCCTGACTAGGGGACGGTATTCGGGGCCGCTTCTGGTCTCCGGAGTCCCGATTGCGGACGTGTATGAGGGAAAGACGCTGAGGTTTCCCGATCCTGCTGCGGCCGGCCGCCTTATCTGGCAGTTTGGGATGATGCCGCTTCCTCCCTATATCCGGCGCCGGCCTGACGAATTCGACAAGGAACGGTATCAGACGGTATATGCGGAAACAGAGGGATCCATTGCGGCGCCTACCGCCGGATTGCATTTTACCCGGGGGTTGATCGAAGACCTCCGTTGCCGCTCGGTCCTCATCAGGTATGTCACGCTTCACGTCGGCACGGGCACCTTCAGACCGGTGAAGGCAGACGATGTCGACGATCACACGATGGACCCCGAGTCTTTCGAGATCGATCGCCGTATCATCGACGATATCGGGAAAGTCAAGGCCCGGGGCAACAGGATCGTCGCCGTCGGCACTACAACGACCCGGGCGATCGAAGGATTTCTGAGCGGGCGCTCGGAGATTTCGCGCGACGACGGAACCATCAGAGGGACGACCGACATCTTTATCCGGGAGGGCTACAGGCCGCGGGCGATCGATTCCCTGATTACCAACTTTCATCTTCCCCGGTCGACGCCCCTAATGCTCACCTCGGTCTTTGCCGGACGGGAAAGACTTCTTCGCACCTACCAATCCGCCATCTCTATGGGCTATAGATTTTTCTCCTATGGGGATGCTATGCTTGTTTTATGAGCGTCGGCGACGGCAGGGGAAGTGGAGGAGCGCACCTTGCGGGAAGGGAATTTGTCATTGTCATGGTTGTCTTTTTTTCCTCTCTGACGTTCACTCTCGGTTTCTTCGTCGGCAAGAAAAGCGCGGGGAATACCGGCGATCAGCGCCCTGCGGCGGTACAGGCCGGGGGACAGGGTGTAGTTCAGCAGTCCCCGCCGCCCCACGCCGTGCCGCAGGCTGTCGCACCAGCTGCCGTGCCTGTTGATCATGCGCAGGCCCGTCCTGAAAGAGAAGTCCCGCGCCCGGAACCGACGGGCACTCCGCTTCCGGCAGCTGCCGGTGCGGATGAAGGGCGTCAGGCGAAGTCCCCGGTCGGCCAGCCCCCGGAAGCCGCAGGAGAGAAGAAGCCTGCTGCGGTGACGGCGTCTGCCGATCCCCCCGAAGCCGCGGCGGTGTATACCGTCCAGCTGGGAGCCCTGAAGAACCAGTCGGAGGCGAGGCGACTGAAGGAAAAGTACGCAAAGAAGGGGTACAAGACATATATCAGGGTGACCCGGACGAAGAAGAAGGAAAAGATATACAAGGTCAGGGCGGGAGAATTCCATAGCAGACAAGATGCGGAACTGTTTGCCCTCAAACTGCAGAAGACTGCCGGGTTGCATGTCTTTGTGACTCTCAAGGACGAATAAGGAGCTTTTACGAATACTACGGTCATTGAATTCGGCACCGAGGAGGATCATCCGTCGTTCTTCAACGGACTGGAGAAGAGCCTCCGCGCGATAGAAGAATCCCTCCAGATAAAGGTGAGCTCGCGGGGAAACAAGATTTTTCTCAGGGGCGAGGAGCGGAAGATCAGGACGGCGGAAAGATTGATCCGGGAGCTCGTACAGATCAGCCATGGTGCGCCCTTCCTGACCCCCGAGGACATCCGCTCGGCAATCCGGTCGGCCCCGGAGGCGGATGACGTGTCGTTGAAGGATCTCTTCCTCGATACTATCGCGGTGGCCTCGAAGCGGCGCTTCATCATACCGAAGACCGCGACGCAGAGGTCGTATGTTGAGACGATCCGGAGCCATGACATCGTGATCGGCATCGGGCCGGCCGGAACCGGGAAAACCTATCTCGCGATGGCAATGGCGATCAACGCCTTTCTGAAAAAGCAGGTGAGCCGCATCGTCCTTGCACGACCGGCCATCGAGGCGGGCGAAAAACTGGGATTTCTGCCCGGAGATATGTACGAGAAGGTGAATCCCTACCTCAGGCCTCTGTACGATGCGCTCTATGATATGATGGAGGTGGAGAAGGCGGAGAAGCTGATTGAACGCGGCGTTATCGAAATCGCACCCCTCGCCTTTATGAGGGGCAGAACGCTCAACGACTCATTTATCATACTTGATGAGGCTCAGAATACGACATCAGAACAGATGAAGATGTATCTGACGAGGCTGGGGTTCAACTCCAAGACCGTCATCACGGGTGACGTCACTCAGATAGACCTTCCTCAGGGAAAGAGTTCGGGACTCGTCGAAATTGTAAGGATCCTCGACGGTGTCAAAGGCATCAGTTTTGTCTTTTTTTCCGAGAAAGACGTGGTCAGGCACAAACTGGTGCAGGAAATAATCAAGGCATATGAAAAACATGAAAAACGGAACCCAGAAGGATAGAAAGCCTTTGTCTCTTTTCCTCTTTGCTCCTGCAGACGTCAAGAGGCTGCCGTCCCTGTTTCTGCTTGCTCTCGCCGTTTCGTCGACGCTGATGGTCGACCTGAACGCCGCCCGCTTCATCGGCGGAGCGTTGATCGCGGCGGTCCTGCTGTTCATCCTGTACCGGGACATCATGCGCTATAAGCCGTCCTACATCCACAACTACCATATGCTCCTCCTTCTCGGACTGATGATCGTCAGTACGCTTGTGATCGGCAGGGTATTCGACTATCTTCTGCAGAATCTTTCACGGGGCATCGGGTCGATCGCCGTCGACACCGCCGTATACGGCATTCCGATAGCCGCCGGCGCAATGCTCGTCACCCTGTTGTTCGACTTCCATACGGCCATCACTTTCTCCTTTGCGATAAGCCTCCTCACGGGTTACTGGCTGAGCGACCCGCTCTACCCTCTCTACACCTTTGTCGGCAGCCTCACGGCCGCCTTCAGCGTCATCCGCTGCAAAAAAAGGTCGGCTCTTCTCAGGGGCGGGTTTTACGTCGCCGGCATCAATGTACTCATCGCCCTGATCATACTCGTTACAAAAGGTGATCTTGAGCTGGGGAAGATGCTCTCCTCGGTTGTCTTCGCAGTCTTCGCCGGCGTTTCCGTTACTGCTCTGGTGTCCGTACTCCTGCCCATCCTCGAATATGTATTCAAGATAACGACCGATATCAGCCTTCTCGAACTGCTCGATCTCAATCAGCCCCTGATGAAGACGCTGATGATCACGGCGCCGGGTACGTATCATCACAGCGTCATCGTCGGCAGTCTCGTCGAGGCGGCCGCGGAGGCGGTCGGGGTCAATCCGCTTATGGGCAGGGTAAGTTCGTATTACCACGATATTGGCAAAATCAAGATGGCCGAATATTTTGTCGAAAACCAGGGCGGGGCGCCGAGCAAACACGACAAGCTTACTCCTCACATGAGCAGCATGATCATCGCAAACCATGTCAAGGAAGGCGTGGAACTTGCCAGGCAGTATAAGCTGCCGCCGGTCATCATCGACATCATCAAACAACACCACGGCTCCGCCCTGATCACGTACTTCTATCAAAAAGCGAAAGAGCAGGACCAGGAGCGGATATCGAACATGGAAGATTACAAATATCCGGGTCCCAAGCCCCAGACCCGGGTGGCGGCGCTCGTGATGATGGCCGACGCGGTAGAGGCTTCCTCCAGGGTGCTTACCGACCCTACGCCGGCCCGGATATCGGCGCTGGTCGACAAGATCATCAATCATATCTTCCTTGATGGTCAGCTGGACGAGTGTGAGCTGACGCTCAAGGACATCTCTGAGATTAAGAAAAGATTTATTTATATCCTTACCGGCATTTTTCACAGGAGGATCGATTATCCGGGTTTCGATTTCGGCGATGGCGATATATCTAAAGAATCTGCAAAGGGCGAAAAAGCTAAACCTGCCGAGGATAAAAAGGGGCCTCGCCAGGGCGCTGCGATTGCTCGATCTTTCGCACACTGAGCTCAGCGTCGTATTCGTCGGCAATGACCGTATGCGGCGGCTCAATGCGCGTCATCGCGGTATCGACAAAACCACCGACGTCCTCTCCTTCCCCCTGTGGGAAGCCCCGCCGTCCCGCGCGATACCGCCGGCCTCCGGCTCCGTCCCTCTTGGGGACATCGTGATATGCGTGCCGAAGGCCGTTGCTCAGGCCCGGGAGTACGATGCCACCTTTCACCAGGAAATTGCGAGGCTGCTTATCCACGGCCTTCTTCATCTCGCGGGATATGACCATGAGATCAGTGCATACCAAAGGAGAAAGATGCAGGCGAAGGAGAAAGAGCTTTTTGATGCCCTTCACGCAATGGCTTAAGAGCGCCAATTTTGCCATTGAGGGGATCCTCCATGGCGCAAGGACACAGCGCCATCTCAGGTCCCACTTCTTCTCCGCTGCTGCGGTGCTGATCGCCGCGTATATCCTGGGGGTCACCCGGATGGAATTTATTCTCCTGTCCCTCGCGGTGATCATCGTCCTCGCGGCGGAGATGCTCAACAGCGCCATAGAGGCTGTTGTGGACCTCCTCTCCCCCGACTATTCGGAGAAGGCCCGCATCGCAAAGGACATCGCGGCGGGAGCGGTCTTCATCTCCGCCTTCGGGGCTGCGGTCCTCGGATATATCATCCTCTTTCCCTATCTGGCGAATACTTTTTCAGGCGGCTTTCATATCGCGCGGCATTCAAAGGCGGATATCTCCCTCATTTCTCTCATCCTGGTGTTGATATTCGTGATCATCGCCAAATCCTATCTCGGCAAGGGACATCCGCTCAGCGGCGGGATGCCGAGCGGCCATTCCGCCCTCGCCTTCTCGATCTGGGTTGCGATCACTTTTTCAACCGAAAACTTTCTCGCATCATTCCTTTGCTTTATCCTTGCTGTTCTGATCGCCCACAGCAGGGTTGCAGCGAAGGTGCATTCAACCGCGGAGGTGGTTGCAGGGGGTCTGATGGGGGCAGCTCTCACTTTCCTGCTGTTTAAGCTCTTTTCCTAGCGGAGGGGGGCAGATGTCAAGATGCACGTGACAGACAGGAACGGCGGCGGACAAAAAACAGCAGTCTCGCGCCGAGACAGTTGGCACAGCTACTTCCCTTCGGCAAGACCCACGCGGAAAAAGTTATGACCTATCCTGTTGCTCCATTTCACGACGAACTTTCTGGGAGAATCCCAGAGGTCCTCGCATTCGATCTCCAGGACGGTGCCGGGAAAGAGCTCCCCCTCGCTGAATATCCCTATCCCCGACTCGCTCACATCCGCCGTAGTCGCGTCGCCGGACAACGGCTCCCCTCCCTTTCCCGGGCCGCCTGCATAGCTGAGGGGAACCGACATACTTCCCCTCTTTCGTTGTCTCTGCTCCTTCGCCAATTTCTTGATCATTGACGCCCCCTTTTTGACCCATCGTATACTACATTATAGCGCCCGACCTACCGGCTGTACAGCGGTATCTGCGTTTCGCTCAGGACGAAGAGCCAGGGAGGGCTTCTTTCGGAAGCCGTATCGTAAAAGCGGACCCGTTCTCTCCGGCCTCGACTTCTACCGTTCCGCCGTGGGAGACGACAATCTTATGAACAATCGACAGGCCGAGACCCGTCCCCCTCTCCTTGGTCGTAAAGAAAGGCAGAAAGATCTTCTCCCGGATATCCTCCGGCACGCCATGGCCCATGTCCGCTATCGAGATAGAAATGTCATCCCTCACAGATCCGGAGACCGTCACTTCTCCTCCCTCAGGCATCGAATCTATCGCATTCTGGAGAAGGTTTGAGATAGCCTGCCTGAGCAGGACCTCGTCGCCCCTCACAACCGGCAGCGCCTCTGTCCTCTGTATTATGCGGACGTTCCTCCCGTATCCCGCCATCGCCGATACACATCCTCTGATAAGCTCCCGGAGGTCGACGTTCGTCACGATGAGGTCGGCCTGCCTCGCAAAAGAGAGGAAGTCGGAGATGATCCGGTCCATCACCGCCACCTCCTTTGAAACCGCATCCACCGTCGGAAGCAGTCCCGGATCGACCTTCTTGGAGAGAATTTTAGAATATCCGGAAATGACCGCCAGGGGGTTTCTCAACTCGTGGGCAATTCCCGCCGACATCTCCCCGAGCGTCGAAAGCCGCTCCCTCAACGACATCTGAGATTGAAAAGCCTTTAGCTCCGTAAGGTCCGTAAATACGAAGATCTGTCCGATGATATTACCCGCGCTGTCCTTCAGGGGCGAGATGTTCAGCCCCAGCCAGATCCTCTTACCACCGGCAACGACATAACCCACCTCCGCGCGGTCGACAATCCTCCGGCGGGCGAGAATGCCTGCGAGCGGCTCGCCGAAGATCTCGTCGTACCTCCGTCCGGTGCAGTCCGCCTCCTTCAGGGCAAGAATTCTTTCCGCGGCACGGTTCATCTTCGTGATCTTCAGTCCCTGATCGAGGCTTACGACCCCGCTCGGCACACTCTGGAGGATGTCCTCGTTGTACGTTTCAATCGAGGATGCCTTTTCCTCCGCCTTCGCCCTCAGCATCTCAAGCTCGCGTTCCTTTTCTTTTAGCTTCGACACGAGATCATGGAAGGTATCGACCACAAATCCGACTTCGGTCTTCGGCTTGCCCTGCACAAGCCTTTTTCTCCTTCCCATCACAAGCACGATCTTTACCGTGATTACGACAGCAAACAGCAGAACCACGAGGAAAAGCGTCAGCGCCATCACGGTAAGCCCGTTCATGCCCGCCCCCCTGCCATCGTCACCATACTGCCGGCAGGTATGGGAGGCGTTCCCTTAGTGGAGGTACCACTTTAATATCTCCTGCCCGAAATAAAGCGAGATAACCGCCCCCAGGGCAAGAAACGGCCCAAACGGGATCTTGGATTTTCGGCCCCTGCCCTTCACCACCATGAGAAATATCCCCACAACCGACCCCGAAAGGCTGCCGAGAAAAGTTGTCAGCAGCACCGACTTCCACCCCATCAGGCCACCCACCATCGCCATCAGCTTGATGTCGCCGCCTCCCATTCCACCCTTGCTCAGCACCGCGACGAGATAAAAAAAGCCTCCGCCGACAAGAAAACCGGCGATTGACGCCTTATACCCCAGGAGGGTCGAGCGCATGAAAGGGTCGGGGAGCAGCAACGAACCTGCAATGATCCCCAGCGGGATACCGGGCAGTGTGATCCGGTCGGGAATGATCTGGAAGTCGAGGTCGATAAAGGTGATGACAACAAGGGCGGAACAAAACAGGGAATAGACAACTGCATTCCAACCCCACCCGTAACGCCAATATACGGAGACGTATAGAAGGGCGTTCAAACCTTCTACCACCGGATATCGCAGAGATATCCGCGCCTTGCAGTGTCTGCATCTTCCCCCGAGGAGGAGATAACTGACTACCGGGATATTGTCCCACGCCCGGATGGGCCCGTTGCAGGAAGGGCAGCGCGAGGACGGAAATACAATAGACATGTCCCTCGGCATACGATAGATGCATACGTTCAAAAACGAGCCTATTACGAGACCGAAAGCGGCCACGATCACAGAAAAAGACATTTCAGCCGCCCATCCGGCCCATTTCGGACGCCTTCTCTTTCAGTTCCTCCATCTCCTTATCCAGTTCTCCGACCGCCCCGACTGCTTCGACGACGGTCTTGTCCTTCAGGACACTCCTGTCGGGATTGCCCCTCAACTCATACACACGCGCCCCGATGGACCTCAGCAGTTCCTCTTTCCTCTTCTCCATTTCGCGGGAACGGGAGAGCAGTCTGATTACCGCTATCTCTATCCGCAATCTCTCCGCAATAACCCCTGCAAACCATTGTATGCGCGAGACCCCGTTTCGGAAACTCTCTCTTATCTTCGCGAGCATAGCACCCTCCCTCTATCCGGCAGCGGTAAAGTCGGCTCTGCCCTTCCAGAAGGCTGAGCAGGCCTCCTTCAGAAGGGCATGCCTTCCCAGGCCGGGATCGGCCTTCTCCAGCGCGAACGCCGCTTCCCTTGCCGACTCCAGCAAGCGAAGGTCCCGCGCCGGATCGGCCACCCTCAGGCCGGGCATCCCGGACTGAAGAGTCCCCAAAAGCTCTCCCGGACCTCTCATGGCAAGGTCCTCCTGAGCGATCCGGAAGCCATCGTTCGTCTCCACCATAACGCGGAGCCGCCGCCTTGCGTCGTCGCCGAGACCAGCGCAGGCAACGAGAAGGCAGCGTGAGACATCTTGGCCGCGTCCCACCCTGCCCCTCAACTGGTGAAGCTGCGCAAGCCCGAACCGTTCGGCATGGATGACCACCATGAGCGTTGCTTCGGGAACATCCAGCCCGACCTCGACCACGGTGGTGCTCACCAGCAGGTCGATTTCGTGCCGCGCGAACGCACGCATTATTTCTTCCTTTTCGGCCGCCGCCATCTTCCCGTGCAGCAGGGCTATCCGGAAGGCAGGGAACACCTTCGCGAAGCCCGTCTTCCCCTGGGATGCAGCCTTCAGATCGGTATGTTCGGAGCCCTCTATCACCGGGTATACTACGTATGCCTGACGGCCCCTCCCGATTTCTTCTTCAAGTATGGTATATATTTCCTTTTTTTGATCTGCCGAAAAGACCTTCGTCTCTACCGGAATCCTCCCTGCAGGCATCTCGTCTATCGACGAATAATCGAGGTCTCCGTAAAGCGTCAGCGCCAAAGACCTCGGGATCGGAGTTGCCGTCATGACAAGCACGTCGGGGTTGTTCCCTTTGTTTCTCAGCCGGACCCGCTGCGCCACGCCGAATCTGTGCTGCTCGTCAATCACCACCATACCGAGTTTCCCAAAGAGCACCGGCTCTTCGAGAAGCGCATGGGTCCCCACCACGACCGGGATTTCTCCCGCGGCGATCATGTCAAGCCGGCGCTCCTTTGCCCCGGCGGTAAGGAGCGCGATCCGTACCCCGATCTCATGGCCCATCGTGCAGAGGTTCCGGTAGTGCTGTTCGGCCAGTATCGACGTCGGCGCCATGAGGGCTGCCTGAAAGCCGCATTCAACGGCATTGAGCATTGCAAAAAAGGCAACGACCGTCTTTCCGCACCCGACATCTCCCTGAAGAAGTCTCCGCATCGCCGCAGGACGCGCCATGTCCGTCTCGATTTCCTTCAACGCCCTTCTCTGGGACTTCGTAAGGTCGAAGGGAAGCTTTTTTTCCAGCCGCTTTCTGAGACCTCCCCCGCCAGTAAACCCATAGCCCTGTGTCATCTCCACGTCCCTGCGAAGAGAGGCTATCCCGAGCTCAAGAAGAAAGAGTTCGTCGAAGGCAAGTCTCCTATGGTAAGGGCTTTCCCCATTATTCCAGAGGGCAATGTCGCAGACCGTGGGGAAATGGACCGCCACCAGACTCTCGTGAAGCGGGGGCAGGCCTAGTCCGCTGATAACTTCGGCAGGGATGGGGTCCTTCAGGCGGCCCGCGTAGCCTTCGACTATTGCAAACATGATCTTTCTGAACTGCTTCTGGCTGATTCCTTCGGTGAGACGGTAAATCGGAACGACGCGATTAACGTGGATAAGGCCGTCCCCGGATGCCGGCTCATATTCCGGTCCTTCGATTATGAAGCCGCCGGCGAAATAGGGGTCCCTCTTTGCCTCTCCCCGGAGAAAGAGGTCCTGTCCGGCCTTCAGATTTCTCTGCATGAAAGGCTGGTTGAACCATCTTCCTTTCACCGTACCGCTACCGTCGCTGAGAAGGATCTCGAATATCCTGAACTTCTTCCCCTTCGGCCTGATCAGCGCGCATGAGACCACCGTTCCCCTGACGGTTTCAGTCTGGCCCTGGCGGAGGTCCTTGATGCGGATTATCTGCGAGCGGTCTTCGTAACGAAATGGGAGATAAGTCAGGGCCTCCCTGACCGTTCTGATGCCCAATTTGCTGAATAAAGCGGCCTTTTGCGGGCCAATGCCCCTAATATTCTCTATGGGCGGGTCTGAAAGGCTGTTATCCATCAACAGACGGCGGTTCTTTTTTCTGGCTTTCCTTCCTGAGCGTTTCTTCGAGCGTCTTGTCGGTCTCTTCCATCCGGATCTTAGAGTACTCCGTATCGCTGATGATATCGATGTCCCATCCGGTCAGCTTCATCGCAAGCCTCACGTTCTGTCCCTTCTTCCCGATGGCGAGAGACAGCTGCTGGTCGTTCACCACCACCATCGCGGTCTTGCCTTCCTCGTTGATCCCTATCTTGTCGATCGCAGCGGGGCTGAGCGCCCGTGCGATAAGCATTCTCGGATCGTCGGCCCAGGGGATAATGTCGATCCTCTCTCCCCGCAGCTCGCGCACGATGGCCTGCACACGCGTCCCCTTCATGCCGACACAGGAGCCGACCGGGTCGACGGCGGTATCCTTCGAATACACCGCTATTTTCGTGCGCTCGCCTGGTTCCCTGACGATATTTCTGATCTGGACAAGCCCCTCATTAATCTCCGGCACCTCCATCTTAAACAGGCCGGCGACAAAATCAGGGGACGTCCTGGAGACGAGGATGGCCGGACCCTTCGTCGTAATTCTCACGTCTTCGATGATTGCCTTGACGGTATCTCCCCGCTTCAGGTTTTCGTTCGGAAGGGTGTCCTTCACCGGAAGGATCGCCTCGGTCTTTCCGAGATTGATGTAATAGAGCCCTTTTTCCTTCCTCATCACAGCCCCGGTAATGATCTGGCCCGCCCTGTCCTTAAATTCGTTGAAGATGACGTCTCTTTCCGCCTCTCTCACCCTCTGAAAGATGACCTGCTTGGCGGTCTGGGCGGCGATCCTCCCCAGGTCCTGTAGGTCCAGGGGAAACTCGACCACGTCACCCTCGTTCTTCGCAGCATCGATCTTGCGCGCCTCGGCGAGCGAAATCTCTTCCTCGGGGTTTGCCACTTCCTGGACGACCGTCTTCGTCTCGAAGACCCGGATATGGCACTTCTGCCGGTCCATGACAAGATTGATGTTCGTCCTGCCGCCGTATTTCTTCCTCATCGCCGAGAGAAGGGCCGATTCTAGGGCCTCTATCAGGATATCGCGCGATATCCCCTTCTCCCTGCTTATCTGGTCCACTACATGGCATAATTCTTTTGTCATCACAGCTCTATCTCCAGCCTTGCTCTCGATATCTGCTCAAAAGGGATCTCAATTTCCCCGCCGTCTTTCAACGCCAGGGCTATCTTGCTGCCGTCGACCCCGGCTATCCTGCCTACGAAGAAATTCTGTTTCCCTATGCTCTCCCGGGTGATCACCCTCACAAGCTTTCCGGTGCTCGACTCGAAGTCCTTCAGTCTCTTCAGGGGCCTGTCCAGCCCCGGAGACGACACTTCGAGCACATAGGGGCTGCGTATCGGATCTTCGACATCCAGCACGGCGGAAAGCCCCCTGCTGAATCTCTCGCAGTCGTCGAGATTTACGCCGCCTTCCTTATCGATAAATATCCTCAGTGTCGGTCTCCTTATATTACCGGCTATCTCGATATCCACAAGCTCGACGCCGTGTTCTCCTGCCAGCGAATCCGCTAAAGCCGCTATCTTGCCCTTGATATCTCCCATATAAAACAAAAGAGTGGGATTGCCCACTCTTTCTCTTTCCACTTACTGAATGAATATATTTTAGTATAGAGGATTAATTCAGGAAAATCAAGTGCTTTTCCTCCGGAGGACCCTGCCCGCCCTTTTACCCGTAATTTCCCCCTCCCATACCGAAGGGATGCCGTTGACCAACACATAGGGGATGCCCTCGGGTTTCCGAAACGGGTCCTCGAATGTCGCCGCGTCTTTTATTTCCGCGGGATCGAAGACGACGACGTCTGCAAAATGACCGGGGGCCAATAGCCCCCTGCCCTCAAGCCCAAAGGTGCGTGCGGCAAGCGCAGTCGACTTATGAACCGCCTCCGCAAGCGCAAGGACCTTCTCTTCCCGCACATACCGTCCCATCAGCCTGGCAAAGGTGCCGAAACCGCGGGGATGCGGCTTGCCCTGTCTTGTAGGACCGTCAAAACATCTGGCGGAGCTGTCGGTACCGATCATGCAAAAAGGCAGGGCGAGAAATCTTCTGAGGTTCTCCTCCGACATCGACCGGAATATTGCGCCGACCCTCAGCCTCTCCTGGACCAGCAGCCCGATCAGCGTCTCGATCTCATCCGACACTGTTGCCCTGCTAATTTCCGCGATCGTCTTGCCCTCCATCCATCTGTTTCCTTCTCGCGAAACCGTTGAAACGACGACCCTTTCCCAGTATCCCGGCAGGTTGGCCTGCTCTCTCAGCTCCGCAACTATTTTTCCCCGGTCTTCCGGGTTTGTCAGCCTTTTCAGCTCCGCCTCATTGCCTCCGTCATAGGCCCAGACAGGCAGGACCGAATCGAGATCAGTGCTTGACGCCACATAGGGATAGCGGTCGCAGGTTACCCGTACTCCGTCAGCGGCAGCGGCTTCAAGGAGAGCGATGACCCTGCCGGCCTTTCGCCAGTTGCGTTGGCCGGCCGTCTTGAGGTGAGACACATGCACTCTCACCCCCGCATTTCTTCCGATCTGCAGGACTTCCCCGATCGCCTCCTCAAGACGGTCTCCCTCGCTGCGCATATGGCTTGCGTAGATCAGACCTGCTTTGCTGAGCCCTCTGGAAAGATGGACGAGCTCATCCGTCCGCGAATATACGCCGGGAGGATATATCAGGCCGGTGGAGAGTCCTATCGCGCCCTGCTCGAGCGCCTCGTCCAGGAGGGCTGACATCTCGGAAAGCTGCTTTCCCGTGGGTTCCTTGCTGTTGTAACCGAGCACAGAGCCGCGGATATTGCCGTGGCCCGCAAGAAACGCAACATTGACAGCCACCCCGAGGTCTTCCAGGATTGCAAAGTACTCCCCGAACGTCGACCAGCGTGCGCTGATGCCGAGCTCGCGCAGGTCCTCTTTGCGCCGGTCGTAAACCCTTTCCCCCAGGGGAGCGGCAGACATTCCGCAATTGCCGTTTATCTCGGTCGTTATCCCCTGCAAGAGCTTGCCCTCGGATCGCGGATCGGCCATGATCGTGAAGTCGGAATGAGAGTGTACATCGATGAACCCCGGACAGACGGCAAGTCCTTTCGCTTCGATCACGACTGCCGCAGTTTTGCTGCGGAGGCGGCCGATGAGGGCCACCTTCCCGTCTCTTATTCCGATATCACACACGACGGGTTCGGTCAGCGTCCCGTCATAGAGGAGCCCGTCCCTGATAAGCAGATCAAAATTGCTGTTCATGGCTCTCTATCGAAAACGAAGGGCGGGCTATTCATCCTTCTGCGCGGGTGAGAGAGAAAGATCGCCGGCCTCGAAAAAGGCCTCGGGTGACTGAATGCTTTCCACGAACAACGGCAACACGAAGGCCGAGATTATCCTCGCCCTCCCCCAAAATCCGCGCACTTCCGTCTTCTCCACACTATTGCGGTATGCCTCGGACGCCCTGTCCTTTAAAACGGGGAAGCACTTTATCGTCAGCCCCATCGTGTGGAAGAAATCTTTTACCGGAAGACCGACCCTCTCAAGAGGCCCGAAGAGCCTGCCCAGGGCGGCAACCATCTCGTCGGGATTCGCCGAGGCCATCAGCACCTTGGCGCCTCCTATCATCAGGAAGAGCCTGATCGTCCTGATCGCCGCGATCTGCAGACCTTCGTCCGTCACCGTAAAGAAGCCGGCAGACAGAAGCACCCTGCCGTAGCGGCCGAGGAGATTGCCGGCAAATGTGAACAACAAAAAGAGACTTATCGGCAGCCATCCGGCCTTAACGGTCCTGAAAGGGAGCCTGACAAAGGAAAGGCAGACTATCCCGGCCATGACAAGATAACCGCCAATGTCCTTCACAAGGAAAAGCGTGAGGAGGAAAAGACAGTAGAGGACGATCTTGAGTTCTGCTCTAATTTTCGGAGCCACCGCGTTTCCCGTACGCAGCAACGGTCCGGGAGTCGGGGATCGCCGCCATATATTTTGTGATGCCCGAGGCGATGGATTTGGCCAGCACCCCCCTGTACCCGTCCCGTGAGAGCAGCTTTTCCTCAACGGGATTGCTGATGAACGAAACTTCGACGAGGACAGACGGCATCTGGGCGCCGAACAGCACATAAAAGGGTGCCCATTTTACGCCGAGGTCGACGGTGTGGGAATAATCTTTCTGGAGTGCTCCCGCCAGGGTATCCTGTATGGAATGCGCAAGTGCCATGGACTCGTCCCGTTTGTTGTCCCGCTTCAGGTCGTCGAGCATCACGTTGAGCACATCGCGCTCCCTCTGCATCTTCTGCATTCTCTTCAGGGAGATCTGGTTTTCGCGCGCCGCCACCTTCATCGCCTCTTCGTCATTTGTCCAGTTCAGAAAATACGTCTCGATCCCCTTGGCGTCCCTGTGCGGGCTCGCATTTGCATGGATCGAGACGAAGAGATCGGCATGCTTGCTGTTGGCGATCGCGGTGCGCTGTTCAAGCGGGATAAAGACGTCGCTGTCGCGGGTCAGATAGACCTCGAAGTTCGGATTGCCCGAGAGCAGTTTCTTTAGCTTAAGCGCGATATCGAGCACCACGTCTTTTTCGTAGAGTTTCTTCGGCCCGACTGCACCGGGGTCATGGCCGCCGTGACCGGGGTCGATCACTATCCTCTTCTTCATAGAAAGAGTCGGCTGCAAGGGCGCCCCGAAAACGTCGATCACGATCCTCTCCGGATCTTCCAGCCGGAACACCTTATATTCTGTGACCTTCTCAAGATCAAGGACGACGCGCACCGTATCCTCATCGAACTGCGCGGCGCGCACCGATTTGAGCATGCCGTTTCCGATCGGCAGGCTCGTCTTGAGTTCACTCTTTATTGCACTGCCCTTTATATCGAAATACAGCCGGTCGGGGCGTGACAGGCGTTTCTGGGAAAAATCGGCCTTTTCTGAAAGCGTTACCACGATTCTGGTGTATTCCGGATAGGACCAGTAATTGATGTCAGTCACATTGGTTCTTCCGGAGGCAGGGCAGACCCCCGGAACGCTGACAACGACAAGAAGAGACACGAGGATAAGAAGGACGATGAACACAGAGGAGCGTCTGTCTGCCATTCCCCCGCCCAACTTAGGTAAATCTTCTCCCTGAAGCAAAGTAGGCCTTCATACCGCTTGAACCGCCGTTATCTCGGGAATTTCCTTCCTGATACTTGATTCGACCCAGTTCTTCATGGTCAGCGTCGACATCGGACAGGTGCCGCAGGCACCTTTCAGTCTTACATATACTACTGTGTCCCTGACATCGACGAGTTCGATGTCCCCGCCCTCTTTCCGGAGACCTTCCCTCACCTTCTGAAGGACTTCTTCTACGCGCTCCCTCTGCATCAATCCACCTCACTCCCTACATGATAAATGAATCAGGGGGTATATTCAAGTACCTTGTTATGTTTTGCGATCTTTCTCCTTGAAAGCACGTCATAAAGCACCAGGCTGCAGTCACCGCCTCCTCCGGTTATTCCAGTAGCGCGACAACCGATTCTTCACGCAACTTTCCTGAAAGCCTGCCTCTTCGCCTTGCATACCGGGCATTCATCCGGGGCGTCACCTTCCGCGGTATATCCGCACACCTGACAGACATAATAATCGGAGTCAACATTCTTCCCGAGACTGTCCAGCGCTGCCTGGTAGAGTTTCGCATGGACCTTCTCGACCTCATTGGCAAGGCTGAAACTCCTCAGTGCCTTATTATTTTTTTCCATGTTGGCGTCTTCTATCATCTTCGGATACATCTGCTGAAATTCGAATGATTCCCCCTTAATGGCGGTCTCAAGATTCTCCCTGGTGCTCCGGACCCCGCCCATTTCCTTCAGGTGGTTATGAGCATGAATCGTTTCTGCCGCGGCAGCTGCCCTGAAAAGCCTTGCCACCTGCAGGTACCCCTCCTCTTCGGCCTTCTTTGCAAAGGCAAGATATTTCCTGTTAGCCTGCGATTCTCCGGCAAATGCCGCTTCAAGATTCTTTTCGGTCAAAGACATGCTGCATGTTCCTCCTGGTTATTATTTTCTCCCGCTGACCTCGCCGCTGCCCCGGGAGTCAGGCTCATCTCAATGACCCCGGAAAAGCCTCGGCCTTCCCCGATGCTACCCCGCTATCTCCTTGAACATCTGCTTCCCGGCGCCACAGAGGGGACACTTCCAGTCGTCCGGAAGATCCTCAAAGCGGGTACCGGGAGGGATTTTCCCCTTCCTGTCCCCTTTCTTAGGGTCATAAATATATCCGCAATTCGATCTCTGACACTGCCACATAACTATCTCCTCCCTATCGGTAAGCGGTTATCGTTCCCGCTTATGGTCTGCCTATGTCGTATGCGCCGCTGCTCTCCGGCATTCCGGACAGATACCGTAAAATTCGACATGGTGCCCGATTATGTCAAATCCGGCCTTGTCCTGCAGGCCAAGAGAGAGTGGGAAGTTTTCCTGTACGTCCACAACCCGCCTGCACTCCATACAGATCAAATGGTTGTGGGGGCTTACATTAGGGTCGAACCGCTTCTTGTCCGGGTCTATTGACAATTCCCGAACCAAACCCCTCTGTCGCAATGTCTCAAGGGTATTATAAACGGTAGCAAGGGACATAGTAGGGAACTTCTCGGAGAGGGCGCTGTCGATCTCCTCCGCAGAAGGATGAGATGTATTCCCTTCAAGAAAACCAAGTATTGCAAGTCGTTGCGGTGTCAGCTTAAAGCCAAAATCCTTATATTTGTTCTCTTTCATCTTTACTCCTTATGATATGTTATATCAGATAATAACTGTTATTGTAAAGAAATACCTTTACCATAAGGCCTCACAGGCTACAGATTCTCTGCTGCCCCGCATCTTGAATCCTCCCGCCATTTTCCCCTATGCTATAGTTCACAGTCGTCGTGAGGAGGTGAAATGGAAGACCTTAAGACATCCGAGACATGGCGGGTATTCAGGATACAGTCGGAGTTAGTAGAAGGGTTCGAAACGCTTCACGATCTCGGCCCGGCTGTAACGATTTTCGGCAGCGCCAGGCTTTCCCCAGGCAATAAATACTATGACGATGCGGTACAACTCGCGACGATGCTTGCCGACGATGGCTTTGCGATCATCACAGGGGGAGGACCGGGCATCATGGAGGGTGCCAATAAGGGAGCAAAGAAAGGAAAGGCGCATTCCGTCGGTCTCAATATCGAGATACCGGCGGAGCAGCGGGCCAACAAATATCAGGACGTCAGCCTCTCCTTCCGCTATTTCTTCATCCGGAAGCTGATGTTCATCAAATACGCCATCGCCTTTATCATCTTCCCCGGCGGCTTCGGGACGATGGACGAGCTCTTCGAGGCGCTGACGCTTTCGCAGACCAAAAGAATACAGTCCTTTCCGATCATCCTTTACGGGAGCGACTACTGGAGGGGCCTTACGGACTGGATGAAGAAGACGCTCGTACCCCACGGCACCATCTCGCCCGAGGACTTCGCCCTCTTTTCAGTCGTAGACACTCAGGAGGAGGTCCGCTTTCTGATCAACGAGCACTACCGGGTCTTCGGAGGGATGAGACCCTCGCCGAACCACAAGAAGAGTCCCCGGGAAAAGCCCTGATTATTTCCGGGGTTACATCCGGCTCAGCCGGTGGACCGCCTCGACCATCGCAATCGCGTTTTCGACCGGCGTCTCGGGCAGAATCCCGTGGCCGAGATTAAAGATGTGCCCCCGGGCAGTTTCTGCCTTATTCAGGATATCCTGCACCCTTTCCCCTATATGTTCCGGAGTGCCAAAGAGAACGCACGGGTCGAGGTTGCCCTGCACCGAGACCTTTTTCCCCAGGGTCTTGACCGCTTTGTACATATCTACCCTCCAGTCAATGCCGACGACGTCGGCATCTGCCTTCTTGACAAGAGGGAGGAGACCCGCGCAGTCGTTGACGAAAAAGATGACCGGCACTCCGAATTTCTTTAACGCCTTGATTGCCCTCTTGACGTGAGGAAGAATGGCTTTCTCGTAGTCGTAGGGAGAAAGATTTCCGCCCCATGAATCGAATATCTGCACGGCCTGTGCCCCCGCCCTGATCTGCGCCGAAAGATAATCGATGACGGTCGCCGTGATCTTCTCCAGAAGTCCCTGAAAGAGTCCGGGGTTCTGATACATCATCCTCTTGGTGTTCACGAAATTCTTCGAGCTGCCGCCCTCGATAATGTAGGTTGCAAGGGTGTAGGGCGCGCCCGAAAAACCGATAAGCGGCACTTTCTCTTCGAGCTCCCTTCTCAGAATCCTGATCGTTTCGAGCACGAAGGGCATGCTATCCTCCGTATCCGGTATAAGCAGTTTGTCGACGCCTGACTTGCTCCTCACCGGTTCTCCGAGGATGGGCCCCTTCTTGTCCGAAAACTCCAGGTGCATGCCCATCGCCTCGACCGGGATGAGAATATCGGAAAAAAGGATCGCGGCGTCCACGCCGAGAATATCGACCGGCTGGAGCGTCACCTGTGCGGCAAGTTCCGGTGTCTTGCAGAGTGTCAGAAAGTCGACCTTTGCCCTCACCTCCTGATACTCCTTCATATACCTCCCCGCCTGCCTCATGAGCCAGACCGGAGTATAATCGACCTTCTCCCCCCTGCATGCCTTCAGAAACGTATCGTTCATTTATTCCGCCTTTCCTGTCTTCCTCGGTATATAACTGCAAAAAGGTTCTTCTTCGAGATAATCGCCGTGGATCGAGTGCGCCCTGGCCCGGCATCCGCCGCAGACGTTGACGAACTCACACGATCCGCACTTCCCCTTGTACTTCTTAAAGTCCCGCAGGTTCCTGAAGAGTTCGGAACCCTCCCATATCTCCTTAAACGACTGCTTCCGGATATTTCCGGCCGGCATCGGGAAGTAGCTGCAGGGCAGCACGTTGCCGTCGACGTCGATCAGGCAGATCAGCTGACCGGCGATACAGCCCTTCGACCCGCCGGTAGAAAACTTGAGTGTCCGCTTTCTGAACTTCTCGCCCTCTTTCTTCGACTGCTGGAGCACCACCCGGTAGTAATGAGGAGCGCAGGTGGGACGCACCAGCATCGTCTCCTCCTCCTTCTCCATCTGATAGTGCCAGTCGAGGATCTCCTCATAATCCTCCTTGGTGATAAGCTCGTTCATGATCTCCTCGCCCCGGCCGGTCGGAACGATCATGAACATATACCACGCCGTGGCGCCGAGTTCCTTCGCAAGGCGGTATACCCGCGGTATCTCTTCCTGGTTTCTCTTCGTAAACGACGAGTTGACGATAAACTCTATGCCGTGCTTCTTGAAGAGCCTCGCCGCATTCACGGTGCCGGCAAAGGCGCCCTTCTGGCTTCTGAAATCGTCGTGGACATCTTCATTCGAACCGTCCAGACTGAGGGAGACTATGCGGATGCCGGAGGTCTTTATCCTCTCGCAGACCTCTTCGTTCACGAGGGTTCCGTTCGTCGCCAGGCACATCCGGAGGCCCTTGTCCGTACCGTATCTCGCGATCTCGAACACGTCTTTCCGCACAAGAGGCTCACCGCCGGAGAGCACCACGACAGGAGCGGCATAGCTGACAATATCGTCGATGACCCTGAACGCCTCCGAGGTAGGGAAATCGGGATGACCCTCCACTTCCATCTCCGACGCAGAGCGGCAGTGCACGCAATGTAGGTTACATCGCCTCGTTATTTCCCAGGCTATCCATTTCGGCGCAAATTCCATCTTCCTTCTCCCTTATCCATGCGTATTCAGAACGTCACGAGACGCGCCGTCTTATTATACCTTCGCCTCCGCACTTTTTTCACGAAAGATGCGGTCTTCGATCGCCGAGAGCAGCGGCTCGAAGCTGCGGTTATCCAGCGCCGAGACCGCCACCGCGTCAAACCGGACGGTAAGATTTCCGATCTCCTCGGGGGCAAGACGGTCGGTCTTGTTAAAGACCAGAAGCCTGTTCTTGCCCGAGAGATTGAGGTCGGAAAGGATCCGCTCGACCGATGAGATATGCTGTTCGAAACGAGGGTTCGACCCGTCGACCAGATGAAGAAGAAGGTCCGCGTCCTCGAGTTCTTCGAGAGTGGCCTTGAACGCCGCCATCAGGTCCTTCGGCAGGTCCCGTATGAAACCGACCGTATCGGTAATCACCACCTCGCGTTCCTGAGGAAACCTCAGCCGTCTGCTGGCGGTGTCAAGTGTGGCGAAAAGTTTGTTCTCCACAAACGTCCGGCTTCTCGTGAGCGCGTTGAGAAGCGTGGATTTCCCGGCATTCGTATACCCTACGATCGATACGATCGGGATATTCGCTGCGACCCTTCGGGCCTTTCTCTGCCGCCGCGCCTTGCTCAGCACCTTCAGCTCCTTCTCGAGCAGACCGATGCGGTCTCTCACCCGCCGGCGGTCGATCTCGAGCTTCATCTCGCCGGGCCCCCTGCCTCCTATTCCTCCCATCAGCCGCGACATGGCTGTCCCCTTTCCGGTCAGTCTCGGCAGGCGGTACTTGAGCTGCGCAAGCTCCACCTGCACCTTGCCGTCCCGGCTGTGGGCGCGCCGTGCGAAGATGTCGAGGATCAGCTGGGAACGGTCGATTACCTTCAACTCGGTAAGTTCGCTGATCGATTTGCTCTGTGAGGGACTGAGGTCCTGGTCGAAGATGAGAAGCGATGCGCCCCTGTTCATGGCGGTGATAACGAGCTCCTTCATTTTGCCCTCGCCCATGAGGTATTTCGGATTTATCTCCTTCGGCCTCTGGGTGATCGCATCGAGGACTATCACGTCGCTCGACTCCGCCAGCTCCCGCAGCTCGTCGAGAGAGTCTTCCTGCTCATATTTCGGCTTCAGGGAAACGCCCACCAAAATCGCACGCTCCCCCCCGGAATCCCTTCTCCGGCCGTCTTCTCGTCCCGAAACCGCAAACCCCCTCGCCCGGTCGAGTTCCTCCTCGAGCGACGAGATGAACGCCGAAAATTCGAAACGATGCTGATAGAAATCCTCTGCCGGAAGAATTTCATACTGTTTCTCCGCCCCCTGGGGCAAGAGATGGGCGATATAGATGTCGGCGGGCAGGCCTCCCGTCACGCCGACGGCGGCGATGGCGTCGAATCTCAGCAGCGCAAGGTCGGTGAGGTCATCCCGGTTCAGCGGCTCGTTTCTCAGGTGAGTATGGATAAACCTGAGCCCCCGGAGCGCCCTCTTTCCGATCGGATAATCGTCAAGCGGCGGGATGAAGATACCCCTCGCATCGCCCACGATCACGTGCGTGACCGCCCCCTTCCGCGAAACGATAATCCCCACCTGCCTGCTTATTTCATCCGAAATCTGGGCGAGGTATTTCCCGAGTTCTGCGCTGATCAACTCATCATGAAGGCGCCTGCGATAGATCCTCTCGAGCGCGTAGACATGGCTACCCTTCAAACCGCTTAGTTTCCCGTAAATTTGAGGTATGCTCTTCTCCTTCTTGAAACGGCTTCAAAAAAAACGTATTCTTAATTCATAGTTTAGCACAGACTCCGTCGTTACATGCGGCGCGCTGGTCTTCCTTGTTGCGCAAGGGATATCGGCGGCAGGGGAACAGGGAGGAAATCATGAAAGTCGTATCGGAACGCCAGATCGGGAAAAAAATTCTGCGCCTTGTCCAGGGGGACATCACCCAAAGGGACGTCGATGTGATCGTCAACGCCGCCAACTCTCACCTCCAGCACGGAGGAGGAGTGGCCGGGGCGATCGTGAAGAAAGGCGGACGGACCATACAGGACGAGAGCGACCGCATCGGATATACCCCCGTCGGCACGGCGGTAATGACAGGCGCAGGAAAACTCTCTGCCCGCTTTGTCATCCATGCGGTGGGGCCGAGGATGGGCGAAGGGGACGAAGACACGAAGTTGAAGAACGCCGTGAGGAACAGTCTTCTCCTTGCTTCTCAAAAAAGGCTGTCGAGCATTTCGATCCCCGCGATCAGTTCCGGAATATTCGGCTTTCCCAAGGACAGATGCGCTTCGATCCTCGTCGGCGAAGCCGCTTCGTATCTCAGGGACAATCCGGAAGGCAGCCTCGCCCTGATAGAATTCTGCATCTACGACGATCTTACGCTCGGGCACTTCAGGAAAGAATTCGACCGGCTGGCCGACTAACCGGGCGCTATTTCTTCCGGCTATATTCGGCCTTTATCTTTTTGTACAGCTCTTCCGGCGTAAAGACCACCCCCCCCGGCCTGCCGTAAAAAGTCACTCCCGATGCACCGCTCACCGCCAGACGCACGTCCTCGACCATCTGACCGGCGTTCATCTCGACCACCATGAACCTCTTCCCTTTCCGGGCCATTTCGGCGATCCGCTTTTCCGGGAACGGGAAGAGCGTAACGGGCCTGAAGAGGCCGACCTTCCGCCCCTGCTCCCTGAGTTCCTTCACCGCGGAGAGCGCAATCCTGGCCGCCACGCCGAAGGCGACCACCACGAGGCCGGCGTCGTCCACGTTATGCTCGTCGAAGATCACTTCCTTCTTCCGGATTGCGTCATATTTTTTGCAGAGGTCGTAGTTCTTCTGCTCCAGCTCGCCCGGCCCCATGCACAAGGAGCGGATCACTCGCGGAGCGCGTCCCTTGCAGCCGTTCACTATCCAGTCTTTCTTCGGGAGGCGGGGACGAACATACTTCGTCGGACGGAACGGTTCCATCATCTGTCCTATCACTCCGTCCCCGAGGAGCATCACCGGGATACGGTACTCGTCCGCCTTGTCGAACGCCAGCATCGTCAAATCCCACGATTCCTGCAGATTGAAAGGAGAATAGACGAGGCAGCGGTAGTCCCCATGCCCGCCCCCTTTTACCGCCTGGAAATAGTCCCCCTGACTCGCCGTGATATTTCCGAGTCCGGGACCGCCCCTCTGGATATTGACGATGACGGCAGGGAGTTCGGCACCCGCCAGAAATGATATCGCCTCCTGCATCAGGCTGATCCCGGGACTGCTTGAAGAGGTCATCGCCCGGACGCCTGCGGCCGAAGCGCCGTAGACCATATTGATAGAGGCGATCTCGCTTTCCGCCTGGATAAAAACGCCGCCTGCCTCGGGCATCCTCCTGGCCATATATTCCGGAATTTCGTTTTGCGGGGTGATGGGATATCCGGCGTAGAAGCGGCAGCCGGCCAGAATGGCCGCTTCCGCGATCGCCTCGTTGCCCTTCTTGAACAATAGTTTCTTCCTCATCCCTCGCCTTCTTCTCACCCTGCGGCCTCTCAAGCCCCGGATGCGTTCCATTATAGCATATCGCTCCCGTGCTCCTTATCGGGCGCCCTCGCTTCGATTGACAAATCTCGGACGCTTTATTTAAGATTTTGCTTTACACTAAGGAGACCGGATGTATTTTCAGGATCTAATATTATCGCTCCAGAATTTTTGGGCAAAAAAAGGGTGCCTCCTGCTGCAGCCCTACGATATCGAAGTCGGCGCCGGGACGTTCCACACCGCAACTTTTTTCCGCGTAATAGGGCCGGAACCCTGGAAGGCAGCCTATATACAGCCCTCAAGAAGGCCGACGGACGGAAGATACGGGGAAAACCCCAACAGGCTCCAGCAGTATTATCAGTATCAGGTGATCATAAAACCCTCGCCGGCAGACAGTCAGGACCTCTACCTCGAAAGCCTCTCCGAACTGGGCATCGACCCTACGAGGCACGACATCAGGTTCGTCGAAGACGATTGGGAATCGCCGACCCTCGGCGCATGGGGCCTCGGATGGGAGGTCTGGCTCGACGGCATGGAAGTGACCCAGTTCACCTATTTCCAGCAGGTGGGGGGAATCGACCTCAAACCGGTTTCGCTCGAGATCACCTACGGGCTGGAGAGGATCGCGATGTACCTTCAGGGAGTCGATAACGTCTATCATCTTAAATGGAACAAAGAACTCTTCTACGGAGACGTACACCACATGAGCGAGGTCGAGGGTTCAAAATTTAATTTCGACCATTCGAACGCCGACCTGCTTGCCCGCTATTTCGAAGAATGCGAAAAGGAGTCGATCAGGCTGAACCGGCTCGGGCTGGTCATCCCCTCGTACGAGTTCTGCCTGAAATGCTCCCACCTCTTCAACCTCCTCGACGCGAGGGGGGCGATTTCGGTGACCGAAAGGACAAAATATATCGCACGGGTAAGAAATCTCGCAAAACTCTCGGCGGAGGCATTTTACGCACAAAGGGAAGAGATGGGATTCCCTCTTCTGAGGGGACAGAAGTGAGCGCGGTGAATCAGGAAACGAAACAGGGCGACATGCAGGAGCTTTCTCTTCTGCTCGAAATAGGGACCGAGGAGATACCCGCCCGCTTTCTGCCTGTCGCGATCGCCGACCTGAAGGGCATCGCCGCGGAGCTTTTTACCGACTCCCGTGTCGAGTACCGCGAAATAAAGTCTTATGCCACGCCTCGAAGGCTGGTCCTCATGATGAAGGGCGTCGCCCCGAAACAGAATGAGGCGGTCAGGGAGGTCTTCGGCCCTTCGAAGAAAGTCGCCTTTGACGAGCAGGGCTCGCCGACCAGGGCCGCAACCGGCTTTGCCTCGTCGCTCGGGATCCCGGTCTCGGAACTCGTCGTCAAGACGAAGGGGAAAAGTGAATACGTGGCCGCGATCATTACGGAAAGCACAGCAGATACGAAGGCAGTGCTGCCGGATCTCTTCAGGAAGATAATTTTAGCCCTCCGGTTCCCTAAATCGATGAGATGGGGCAGCGGAAGCATGCTGTTCGTCCGCCCGATACACTGGATCGTGGCCCTCTGCGGCCAGGAGACGATACCGCTGGAACTGGACGGAATAAAGAGCGGCAATATGACACGGGGCCACAGATTCCTCTCCCCGGCCGCTTTCCAGATAAAAGAGGTTTCGGCGTACGGGAGCCTTCTTGAAAACAATTTCGTCGTTCTCGACCCGGAAAAAAGGGAAAGGCTGATACGCGGCGGCATCGAAGAACTCTCGGCGAAATCCGGCGGCCGGCCCGTCGCGGACGACGGCCTTCTCGAGACCGTCACCTTTCTCGTGGAGTATCCCGTGCCTGTCCTCTGCGGGTTCGACCGCGAGTACCTGAAGCTGCCGAAGGAGCTCCTTATCACCGTGATGAAGGACCACCAGAAGTACTTCGGCATCCAGGATGAAGACGGCAACCTGCTGAACAGCTTTATCGTCATCAGCAATACGCGGGCGGAAAACGGCGAGACGGTCAGGACCGGCGCCCAACGGGTGATCAAGGCCAGGTTCGACGACGCCAAGTTCTACTACCACGAAGACAAAAAGTCTCGCCTGATCGACAGGGTCGAGGGCCTTAAGAACGTCACGTTTCATGACAAACTGGGCAGCCTCTTCGCCAAGACGGAGCGGGTCGTCTCCCTCGCCTCCTTTTTTGCCGATGCGGTCGCGCCGGGTCAGAAAGAGAAACTTCTGAGGGCAGCGAATCTGGCGAAGGCCGATCTGACTGCCGGTGTCGTCCGGGAATTTCCGGAGCTGCAGGGGGTGATGGGAAAATACTATGCGCAGCACGACGAAGAGGACAAGGCGGTTTCTCTCGCCCTGGAGGAGCAATACCTGCCTAAATCCTTCGGCGGAAGGCTTCCGGAAACAGACCTCGGTGCGCTGCTGAGTCTGTCCGACAAGGTCGATAATATCGCTTCGTTCTTTTCGATAGGGCTCATGCCGACCGGATCGGAAGACCCCTTTGCGCTCAGGAGACAGGCGATGGGTATCGTCTCGGTCCTTATCGACAGGGGATATCCCCTCCCCCTCGGGGCGATCTTTGAGAACGCCCTTCAGCATGTGCCGGCGCAGTCGGGCAAAAACGTCTCCGGCGACATACTGGACTTCATGGCGCAGAGGCTTGAGTTCGCCCTCTCGTCGAAGGAATACGACCAGGAACTCACGAAAGCGGTCCTGCCGCTGAGCAGAAGCTGCCCCCTGAAGTCTGTCGTCGGACGCATCGAGGCGCTGAAACAGTTCAGGCAGGAGGAGCGCTATCCCTCTTTTCTCCTCGCAATCAAACGGGTCAACAATATTATCCCGAAGACCGCCCTTCCCGCCCTGCGCAGCGATCTATTCGTACAGACCGAGGAGAAAGAGCTGCATGAAAAATTCACGGGGGTCAATGAGAGAATGTCCGCCCTCATCCTGCAGGAAGATTTCAGCTCCTGTCTCTCAGTCCTTTCGGAGATTACCGAAGCGGTGAACGTCTTCTTCGACAAGATCCTCGTCATGGACAAGCAGGAAGAGATCAAGCTCAACAGGCTGGCCCTGCTCACGGAGATATGGTCGGCGGCCTCACGGCTTGCCGATTTCTCGAAGCTTTCCTGAAATCAACCCTTCGATATCTTTAGCACGATAAAGCTCACGTTGTCCCGTGCTCCTGCCGATATCGCCTTTTCGAAGAGGCAGGAGGCATCGTGCCCGTCCGACAGGAGGCATTCCTCCATGTCACTTCGCCCTACGCCTTCCCAGAGGCCGTCCGAGCAGAGCAGAAAGGTGCCCTGACAGTCCGGCGATATCTCTCTGACCTCCAGCGGCGGCAGGCCGCTCTGCATGTCTCCCATCAGCGCGGCGCTCAGGATGTTCTTCTGCGGATGGCTCCTCATCTGATCTTCTGTAATCACTCCCTCGTCAAAGAGCCTCTGCACCATGGAGTGGTCCACTGTAAGTTTTTCGAGGCAACGGCCGGCGAGGCGATACAGCCTGCTGTCCCCGCAGTGAAAGAGAAAAGATCTTTCTCCGGCTATCAGGATCCCGGTCACGGTCGTCCCCATCCCGAAGCTGTCTTTGTCTTTTTCCGCAAGCCAGTTCAGGGCGGTCTTGGCCGACTGAATGACCTCCGTAAGGTCTTGTGTGCTGTGCATCGACATGCGCTTGTCCCTGAGCACCTCGAGGACCGTCCTGCTGGCGACTTCACCTTTCCGATGACCTCCCATCCCGTCGGCGACGGCATATATCTGGGCGGGATCGTCGGAGACCAGGCGGCAGGCTTGCTGCATGTCGGCCTGAGAAAGGACGCTATCATTCAGGAGCAGGCTGTCTTCGTTGTTCTTTCTCACCTTTCCGACATTCGAGATGTACCGCGCTTCCGTCCGCAAAAAGACCTCCTCCCCGGCTTGCGAAATAAATCCGGTATAATGTACTACAGTATACCGGATTTCAACGCATAGCGGGCCGGCAAAGGGCCTGCAGCGCCGTTTCCGTCAAATACGGTTGACATTTTCTCTTTGATTCTATTATGTTATATAGTTCTTAAATTCTCGAAAGAAAGTAAAGAGGTTTGCTCATGAAGACTCAATTTGCGAAGAAGGGTGATATCGACCGGAAATGGTACGTAGTCGACGCCAAAGACGCGGTGCTCGGGCGGCTTGCGGTCAGAATCGCTACCTGCCTCAGGGGGAAGAATAAACCGGTTTTCACTCCTAACGTGGACACCGGCGATTTCGTGATCGTCATCAATGCCGACAAGGTCCGGCTGACCGGCAAGAAGCTGACCGACAAGGTCTACTACCATCATTCGGGGTATATCGGCGGGATAAAGGCGAAGACCGCGAAGGAGATGATGGAAGAGACTCCGGAGAAGATCCTTGAAAAGGCGGTCTGGGGAATGCTCCCGAAGAACCGGCTCGGGAGGACGATGATCAGGAAACTCAAAGTCTACAAGGGAACGGAGCATCCTCACAGGGCCCAGTCCCCGGAAATATTGCAATAAAGGAGCTTACATGGCCGAGATTAAATATAATGCTACAGGAAGAAGAAAGACCTCTATCGCACAGGTGAGCCTCACGCCGGGCACCGGAAAGATCACCGTGAACAAAAAGCCGGTCGAGACGTATTTCCCGCGCGAGGTGCTCAGGATGATCATCCGCCAGCCGATCGAGCTGGTCGGAGCCAGCGGCAGGCATGATATCGCCATCAAGGTCGAAGGCGGAGGCCCGACCGGCCAGGCCGGAGCGATCAGGCACGGCATCTCCAGGGCGCTTACGAAAGTAGACGCCGACCTGAGGGGAAGGCTCAAGAAGGAAGGGTATCTCACGAGGGACCCGAGAGAGAAAGAGAGAAAGAAATACGGCCTCAAGGGGGCGAGAAAACGCTTCCAGTTCTCCAAGAGGTAATATACGGTCAGGAGCGGAAGCTCTGAAGTCGTTTATGCGAGGCCCGTTCCTGAACGGGCCTTTTTATTTATGAAATAGGGCGGGGAAGACCCCGCCCCTACGCGAAAAGGATAGACCGATGAAGAAAGTGGCAATTTGCGGCGGCAGCGGATATACGGGAATCGAACTCATCCGTATTCTTTCGCGGCATCCAAAAGTAGAGCTGACGGCGATCACGTCGGAAAAATCGGCGGGGAAGAAACTCTCCGGCATTTTTCCCCACCTTCGCTCGTGTAAAGACATCGCATACGAACCGCTCAACCGGAAAAAACTGCTCGGGGAGGCCGACATTTTCTTTCTCGCCCTTCCCCATGGGGCCTCCCAGGAGGCGGTAAATTTCTTTTTCAGAAACGGCAAAAAGGTGATCGACCTCTCCGCCGATTACCGGCTGCGCGACCCGAAAACCTACGAGACCTGGTATGGGCTTTCACATGACTTCGTCCCCAGTCTCAGAAAAGCGGTCTATGGACTGCCCGAGATATACCGGAAGAAGATCGCGAAGGCCGCCCTCGTCGCAAACCCGGGCTGCTATCCGACGAGCGCAATACTCGGCCTTCTGCCGGCGCTCAAGGCAAAGGCCGTGGAGACCGCATCGATCGTGATAGATTCGAAGTCCGGAGCGAGCGGGGCAGGAAGAAAGGCGGACGTTGCAGTCTCGTTCTGCGAGGTCAACGAAGGATTCAAGGCATACGGCATAGGCACTCATCGCCATACCCCGGAGATCGAACAGGAACTGTCCTCTCTGGCCGGCAGGGAGATCACCGTCAATTTCACCCCTCATCTCCTGCCGGTCGACAGGGGCATACTCACTACGATCTACGCCAGGATGACGAAGAAGATCGGTACGAAAGAGATGCTGAATCTCTATCGCAGAAGATATTCCGGCGAGCCGTTTGTAAGGATTCATGATGAAGAAGTATTTCCGAACCTCAAAAACGTCAGAGGGACGAACGTCTGCGAAATCGGGCTGAAGGTGAACACGAGGACCAATACGCTGATCATCGTGTCGGCGATCGACAACCTTGTCAAGGGCGCGTCCGGACAGGCTGTCCAGAATATGAATATCATGATGGGATTTCCGGAAGAGGAAGGTCTCGAGAAGATCAGTCTCTATCCATAAGGGGTGAACCGATGAATATACCAAAAGGCTTTCTCTTTTCGACCGCCGAGGCGGCGATCAAAAAACCGGGCCGCAGGGACCTCGCCCTCATCGTTTCGGAGGTCGAGGCGAATGTTGCCGGTGCGTTCACGAAAAATGCCGTAAAGGCGGCGCCGGTGAGGCTCTGCATGCGGAAGATTAAGACCGGCAAAGGCCGGGCGATCATCGTCAACAGCGGCAACGCCAATGCCTGCACGGGGAAACAGGGACTTCGTGACGCGGAGAAAATCATCTCGAATCTTTCAGAACGGATCCGCATCAGTCCATCGCTCGCTTACAGCTGCTCGACCGGCGTCATCGGCACCCCACTGCCGATGGAACGGATCGCTCCGGCGCTCGGACCGCTTGCCGATGGCATCGGCCGGGCTTCTTTTGCCGATGTCGCGAAGGCGATCATGACGACCGACACCTTCCCGAAGATCGTATCGGCGAGCGTAAGGATCGCCGGGAAGACGGGAACGATCGCCGGCATATGCAAAGGCGCCGGTATGATTGCGCCGAATATGGCGACGATGCTCTGCTTCATTCTCACCGACATCGCCGTCGAAAGAAAGGCGCTGAGCTACGCTCTAAAGGATTCCGTAGAGAAGTCTTTCAACCGGATCACTATCGACGGGGACATGTCGACAAACGACACCGCGCTCCTGATGGCAAACGGCATGCTCGGCAATGCTCCTATCGCGCGGAATTCGAAGCACTTCGGCGCCTTCAGCAAGGCGCTGGATGAAGTCTCCTATGCACTCTCGAAGCTCGTGGTAAAAGACGGAGAAGGAGCGACGAAGCTTATCGAGGTGGTGGTTAGAGGCGCAAAGAGCGATGCCCATGCCCGCAAGGCCGCTTTCGCTATCGCCAACTCGAGCCTCGTGAAGACCGCCATCTACGGCAACGACGCCAACTGGGGACGGATCATCTGTGCCGTAGGATATTCGGGTATCCCTTTTCGCGAGGAAAAGGCTGACATCTTTTTTAACAGGGTCAAGGTCGTAAAAAAGGGACTGGCCAATAACAAGGATAAAGAGGCCACCGCCGCTCTGAGATCGAAGGAGATTACGATCACCGTCGATCTTCACGAGGGCAAGTCAGCGGCGAAGGTCCTCACTTGCGACCTTACGGAGGAGTATATCCGCATCAACGCGGAGTACCGGACGTAATTATCGGATATTCTTATCCCGCGTTATTTGCCGGAGTTACAAAAGCGCAGCGAGCGCGGGCAAAAACCGCCCTCCGTTTTTATGAGGTGGGCTTTTCCTCTGCCCTTCTTGCCTGCTAACGTCTTACTATTGCTAACTCTTTGAATTGACATTGCTTTGCTATTCCTGTATATTGATGAAAATATATTTGTCCGCGATACACGCGGCGTAGGAGGGATTTTGAAGGGAATCAGCAGATGGAGTATTACTTTAGCGCTCATGGCTGTCATGGGCCTGTGCGCCGCAACCTTTTCAGAGGCGGCGAATATCGCCGTTCTTTCCAATCAGTATGCTCCCGAGTTGGCAACTGACTTTAATGCGCAACTGACCGGCCATACCTTTACCGGCATCGATGTCTCAACGACTACTCCGACGCTTGCCGAACTGCAGGCATACGACGCGGTGCTTCTGTTCGAGGATGGCACGTTCTCGAACGCAACGAACGTCGGGAATGTCGTCGCGCAATACGCCAACAGCGGGCATGCGGTTATCCTTGGAACGTTCTACGATCAGGACAGGAGCGACGCCGGGGGACACGGCTGGGGCGCGCTTGAGTCGATCGACCCTAACACGACCGATACTGTGGGCTGCTCATATACCGCAAACGCCATCAACGCGGCGAGCATCGTCGCCCATCCGCTGACTACCGGCGTGACTTCTTTGTTTTCGGGTCCCACGGGCTACAGCGGCGGCAATCAGGCGAAACCCGGCAGTGTGGTGCTTGCTAACTGGACTAACCTGAATGAGTTGGGTAATCCAGACCCGGCCATCGCCTACAGGATAACCGGAAACGCCTGCGTCATCCATATTGGAATTATTCCGCACTATGGCTTGCTTGGCACATACGGCGTCGATTTCGGCGGCGACTTCTATCAGGTATGGCAGAACGCATCGGATTATGCGGTCGGAGGCTGCCAGGCCGTTGTCGCCGCTCCCGTCCCCGCTATGACAGACTGGGGCATGATGACCTTCGTCCTCCTGGCCGGGTCAGCCTCCGTCTTCATGCTGAGAAGGAAGACGCGCAGGGCCTGAAGGATTTGACCGAACGGAAAAGGGGAACGAGTCATGCTCGTTCCCCTTTTTTTATTGCTGAGCGGGATCGTGATCCCGGGGTGTCTACCCTTCCCTTGTAAGACCGCAGGCCCTCGTTTTCAAATGGTGCCCGAGGCCGGACTCGAACCGGCACGCGGTTTCCCGCGAGGGATTTTAAGTCCCTTGCGTCTACCAATTCCGCCACTCGGGCATATAAGGGGTTTTCGATAAATCGGAGAGTTACATGGTATCACAGAGTATCAATAGGTGTCAAAAGGTGGGAAACTGATCGCATTTTGCGACCAGTTTGCGACCAATAGGCCTGTAGCAATCTACTATCCCTGCGGCTCCTGAAGCGCCACCGAATAGGCTTCCGGATACTGAGCAACGCATCACCCTCCGGAGGGCGGCCGGGTGGTCCCGATCATCGAGGACGCTCCGAGGGTGCGACGATGATCCCCGGCGTGAGCTGCGCTGCGCTACCCGGTCCCGCACGTACCCTTACCCAAGCTGCCGATTGCCTCTCCTGCGGGCTCTCAGTGCGCCGGAAGGGGTATTTTATGCGCCCCGGTGCCTTGATTGTCCGTTGTCGACCGCGGCGGCTGCCGGTGATCGGCAGGCCTGTGGACGTCTGAAGCGCGATAATCGACCTTATGGACGCTGAGCGCTGCGCCGGCGGAGTCCTCGGCCGGGGTCCAGGTCATGGATATCGAGGACCGGCATCTCCCAGGGCGCTGCAGTTCGCCTCTTGATTTTCCGTGTAGGGTGGTTTATGCTTTCGGCAAGGATCAAACAAAACGCCAATAGGAGGGGATCATGGCAAAACTGCCGGAGTGGGTCAAGACTTCAGAGGATTATCAGCGGTGGAAAAGCGGGGAGAAGAGTGAATCCGAAAATCTTCCAGAGGAAGTCCCCAGATCAAGAAAGCCTTTCCTACTCATAGTTCTTTCTATTTTGGTGCTTCTCGCAGGAGGGACCTTTCTCTTCATGAAAGGCACGCCGCGGTATTCCCTCTATCAGTTCAGGCAAGCGATTCTCAATAGGGATGGGGAGACGGCGCTCAAATATCTGGACATAGACAGCATCGTCGATAACATGATGAAAGAAGTACTCGCAAAGGAAGAGCCGGCGCCCCGGACTGAGTGGGAAGCGGCCGGAAGAAATCTCGGCAAGGTTATGGTTATGGCAATGGCGCCGGCCATGAAAGAGACTTTGAAGTCGACGATGAAGACTTCTTTAACATCTGCGGATAAGAGCAACCTGGACAACCTGAAAAAAGGGAGCATTTGGGATCTCGATATCAAAACGGACGGCAATACTGCCATAGTCACCCCGAAGGGTGATCCTTCCGTTAATTTTCGCATGGCGAAGACCGGGGAAGGTTACTGGAAGATCGTGGAATTCATGCGTAGAAAAGCTGAGTGACTGTCTATAGATTTCGAAGGTTCATGGCGCATTCTAATTGAGTGTCGCAAAAGGAAGGTCCAGTCATGGGGAAGTCTGAGATTGAAAAGATAATTGAGGGGACAATGAAGGGCGGCCGGGACGAAGTAAATGAGCAGGGACAACCGGTGAATCGGACGTTCAATGCCAAAAGGCTGAATGATCGGGAGATTGACGAGTTGATCGGGATAGCAAAGGGGATCGTGTCTGATGGCGTTGTCACCGTGGACGAGGCGCAGTTCTTTGTCGGCTGGATCGAGTCACATAAGCATATTGCAAAGGAATGGCCGGTTGATGTTCTCTATTCTCGGATAAAGCACATCCTTACAGAGCACGTCGACGATCAGGAAGAGGTATCGCAGATCTTCAGTATCTTCGCAGAATTCACGGGTATGAATCCTGTACAGCGTTGCGCGGATTTGAGCACCTCCCTGCCCTTATGCAATCCAGCGCCGCCTATCGAATTTGAGGACCGCGAATTCTGTCTCACGGGCAAATTCACCTTCGGCAGTCGCAATCGATGTGTCGCGGAAATAACAGGCCGAGGCGGAATCTGTAACGATCATCCGCGCCAACGGACGAATTATCTCGTAATCGGCCTGGTTGGAAGTACCGACTGGATTCACTCTTCTTTTGGACGAAAGATAGAGCGGGCGGTTGAACTAAAGAAGGAGGGCTTCCCGCTCGCAATCATTTCGGAAGAGCACTGGGTAAAGTATCTTTGAGACTTCGAAGGCAACCATAGGAGAGGACCATGGGTTTTCGATTTTACCGCAGAAAGAAGCTTTTCCCGGGCGTCACGCTGAACGTCAGCAAGTCCGGGCCCTCGGTCTCGATCGGCGGCCGGGGGGCCAGGATGACAATAGGCCCGAAGGGTACCCGGAAGACGATTGGTATTCCGGGTACCGGGATATCCTACACGGAAACGTCGAAGACGACAGCCGACGCCGACTCCACTCAGGGCAGATCAGGGACGTGGCCGGCGATTATAATCATGCTCTTTGTCCTTGCAATCGTTCTGTTTTTCCTTGGACGCTGATGAGACTCTTCGATACGGGTGCTACGTACCGGTAGTTTGCCCGGCGCGGCCGCCGGGGCTGAGTCGAAAAAAGTATTGACATCGGTTTCCTTCTCCCGTAAAATCCGATTGTGCGAAGTTCTTATGGGGCCGGCCCCGGCCTCTGCAGCAATGCGGAAAGGGGTTTTTTAGTTTTGAGGAAAAATATTAATCCGGACTCTCTTCATGTGGCGACGCATGGAGGTCGGTTTCATAAGACCGACGCACAAGGGTCCGGATTTTTTATTTGCCAAAGGAGGGCATAAGCTATGGAGACGGCAGAAATTAGCAGACTATCAGGATCGGTGGCGAATATATTGCCTAAAGCCAGGCGTCCGAGGAACTGGCGGGATCTCTTAATTTCAGACATGCGGAAAAGGTTCACTGAACTGAGGTCCGAAGTCGGTTTTCATGATCCCGAGAGATTCGACGCTCTTGAAGCGAAATTCTTCGCTTGGTACGCGGAGGACGGTCTCCAGTTTGTTAGGAACTGTATATTCTTCCATCTCGACAAAGGGCGCTGTCCGGTCCGGGAATGGCTAGGGGCGGAGAAATATCCGGCAACGGAGATCCACGCTTTATTCTTGAAAACAAGTACGCGGCTTACAGAGAAGAGCTTCCGCGAACTTTCCGCGTTATTTAATCGATTCTTTATCAAATGGGAAAATGATGCGCTGTTCAGGAGCGCCGGCGATCATCTGTTGACGACCTGGATCAATAAACAAGGTTTTTCCCCGGTTCTGAGGACCGATGCCCCTGAAGAGAATAGTGGTGAACGAGTATGAAGACGATTGAAGGCGAGCCCGCTGCGGCTCTGCGAACAACTAAGGGGTATTGTCATCCACGGACAGAGATGCTTCGGGAAAAACTGAACCTCCGCGGGAAGCCGTTCGAGGCGCCGTCTGTCCCTGCGAAATAGGGAAAGGACCGAATCGGTGCAAGCGGCTTTGACATATACCGGGCATTGGTATACAATACCATTAGTTAAACAAAGGATATGGGAGCAAAGTTAGTAAAGCACATCAAGGTTATTGAAGAGGGCGGGAACGTTCTCGAAATAAAGATATGGGAGCTGCCGGCAGCCACGGGAGATAAACCGCATGGGCTTAAATACTCCCTGGTCTATGTCGTCGACGGGGTCCGCGTCGTCGGATATGACAATGCCGAGGGTAAAGGCGATCACCGGCACTATAGGGACACAGAAAAGCCCTATGAGTTTAGAGGCGTCGATAAGCTGATCGATGATTTTTACAGAGACGTGAGGAGGTTCAGAAGATGAAGGTCAAAAAGATGAGAATAGGTATTAAGAGCATCGAGGAGGCCCTCGCCGAGACGAAAGACACCATGAAGAAACTGGAGCGGGGGGAGAAGGTGAAGAAGGAGTCCGGCGTTTATTTCACGAGTCTGGAAGCTTTCAGGAAGGCATTGACTCCTAAGCGGCTGGAGCTGCTTCACATCATCAAAGCAAAGAAGCCGGCGTCGATTAACGAACTCGCGCGCATGGCGAATCGGGACATCAAGAACATCGCCGATGACGTGAGATATCTTGAAGAGATCGGGTTGCTAGAAAAGAAGGAAAACGATCACAAGACACGCCCGGTCATTTCATACGACAGGATAGAGCTGCAGATAGCGGTTTAGGTTTCAGGGGATAGGCTCTGCAGGCCGAAGAGGCGCACTCCACGCCCTGCCCCTGAGAAGTTTTCGGGAGAAACCACATCGGAGAGTGGGAATTGGGAAAGAAAAAAGATACAAAAGAAATTAAACGTCCTCTTGGTAAAGCGATGATTCTCAAAAATGGCCGTATTAGGGTTCACGATTACATGGAAGGACCTGAGGCAGAAATCATTATTGAATCTACGCTTGAAGGATGGGAGCGCATAAGAGATTATCTATATGACGGAGCTACTCGCAGCAGAGAAGAATCTTTGGAGTGGATGCTTTTTTGGTCACAGCAGGCATTAAACAAAAATAGATACAAATCGAAAAGCTTAAAAGAACGGTCCCGTAAGAATTTTGTTGATGGCAATAGAATTCTTGCTGCCTTGATATATGAGAACTTGGCTGAGAACCGCAGGCGATCTTCATTCGGCAAATTCAAGAACGACCTGATTCGTAAGACCATAGAGATCATAAAAATAACAAATTACCCTTCCGAGGGGATTCTATATTTCACGAAAACAACTCTCTCTGAGAAAGAGATGAAAAGCTTCTATATTGATTTTATAAAAAAGGGCCGACGTCTCCTGAATTCGACCGAGAGCGATATTGACGGTCGAATATCATATGAGGTGCTATTTCCACTGGTTATGTTTTTCGGTTTCGAAAAAGAGACTATCCAGCAAGAAAGTGTCCGGAAGATTTTTTCATCTATAGCGACCTCAGTAAATAAGGCTTACGAGGATTTCCCCTGGACAGCCGCAAATAATCACCTACTTCCTAGCCGTTTTCGTTCTTAGAAATTCAATAACTCCGACAGTCGATATCTGATCACCCCGTATTTTTCGGCTTTCTTCCCGCTTGTATAAGTGATTTTATTTTAATAGCGGAAAACTTCTTATATTTTTTTGAACGCTTTTTTCTTTTTCTATATGCTGTCTCCTGAGAGTGCCGCAATGACTCTTAAAGGAGAAAGAAAGATATGGGAAAAGAAGAAGTTTCTGAGCTTGTCCTTGAAGATGCATACCTGGTTACCTATTTCCGCTTACGCGGATTTGAAATCCATCCCTTCTTAAAAGACCCGAAAACAGTCGCATGGAAAGTGCAAGGCCCCCGTCTCCTTTCAATCCTGGAAGAAATCTACGCCGATTTCCCCGTTCCCGTCAATACGTTTATCAAAACGCTGAAGGATGTCCGTTCTTCAATATTTCTGCTCAGGCAGGTCCACGGATTTAAAAAATCATGAAAAAAGACAGGCACAGAGTTTCACACGCCTTCTTCGGTTCGCCGCTCGCGCTTCTTTCTGAGAAGCGGGCCGAGATAAAGAATTTCCTCGAGGCCTGGGAGTCGGGCGCGAAGATAGACGACCTTGCGCCGTTTCAGCCCGCGAGGGCAAATAGTCGCCTGCCCCTACAAAAAAACGTGGCCGTTGTTGACGATTCGCCAACCACGCCCCCCTATTCCGACCGCTACAGCGTCATAAACGGCGTCGCGGTGCTCCCGGTCTACGACGTGATCGGGCCGCGCATGAACATGCTCATGTGGTTCAGCGGCGGGACCTCCCTGGAGCTGCTGACGCAGGACTTCATCGAGGCGAGGGACCGCGCCGACGTTCATTCGATACTGATGGACTTCGATACCCCCGGGGGAGACGCCTCGAACCTCTCGAACCTCTCGGACATCATCTTCGCGTCCCGCGGGACCAAGCCGGTCATTGCGGTCGTCAATCCGTCCTGCTATTCAGGCGGTTACTGGCTCGCCTCCGCATGCGACAAGGTCTTCATGGCGTCCACCACGGCCGGAGCGGGGTCGATCGGCGTCGTGGTCGAGCATCGCGATTATTCCGGTCAGCAGAAGATGCGCGGAGTCGTGACGACCGAGGTTTATGCCGGCAAGTACAAGCGCATCGCCTCGAACTATAAACCGCTCACCGACGAGGGCAAGGCCTATCTGCAGGACCGCGCCGATTACGTTTACAGCCTCTTTGTGGACGAGGTGGCGCGCAACCGCGGCGTGTCCGCAAAGAAGGTCCTTTCGGCAATGGCCGAAGGCAGGATCTTCATGGGGCAGCAGGCGGTCGATGCAGGGCTCGCGGACGGCATCGAGTCGTTTGACATAATCATCGATCGTCTCGTCAAAGGGGATGTCCTTTCAGGACAAAAGGTATACACCAAGGCACCCGAAGGTGTGTCAACAGAAAATGAGGAGGAAATTGTCGTGAATGCAGAAAATTTGAAGTCGAAGTTTCCGGATGTCTATCAGTCAGTTTTCAACACCGGCGTCGAAGAGGGCAGGAAACAGCAAAAGCCCGCGTCCGTCGGGGCGATGACCTTCGGTGTAAGTCAGGAAGGCGCCGATGGAAATCTTGCAATTGAGGCCTTGCAGCGGTGGAAAAACGATCCGACACTCCAGATGAAATTCGCAACGGCGGCCGATTTTTACGAGCATCTGCTCCAGGTGGCGGAATTTGAAAAAAACCCTCCGGCGACTGTGATAGCGGCGCGGAAACGAGCTGGGCTGCCGATCGCCGAGGAGGCGGGCAATCCACTAATTGAAGACGCGCGTAGTCGGCAAAAAAGAAAAGGGGGCAAATGAACGACATGAAGAAATCGAAAGCAGAAATCGCCGGCGCCGCTGAGTACCCCGGTGATCAGGAAGACAATTTCGGCGTATCATTGCAGGCCGTTGATGACGAAGCCAAAATGTCCATCGTGATTTTGGAGGTCGCGCAACTCCGGCCGAATGTAGTTTGGCTGCGAGACGGCCGGCGATGCAATCCGGGCGAGATAGTAAGCGACCTACCTACAGCCGAAGCCGAAGAACTTTGCCGGACAGGAAGAGCCGTGCGAGAGGCCGATTTGAAGCCGATCAAAATCAAAAGATCAGCTATTGAAAATTATTTATGGCTGCAAGGGGTCTATGCCGGCTTTGACGTTGTTATCATCGATGGCACCGTCAGGATCATGCACGATGCCGGAGACGAACGCCTGTTCGAAGTCGGGTTCAGCAACGCCGCTTTTATGACACAGGATGATTACCGCGATCAACGTATCGAGGCTGCGATACCTCGTATCATGGAAAAGGTCATTTTCGACGCTTTGAAATCCGGCTTCCGGGTATCACTCATTTGATAAAGGCACTCATGTCAAGTCCCATGTGTGTCCGGGGCATTCCATTTATGTGCGATGCGCCTCCCGACGCCACACTCCAGGCGATACGGCGCGTAGTGTGCTTTGTGTCGACCGCGCAGAATCGGCGAGTTTTGGTTGATGTCTCGCCGACGGAAATCTAAGGACCGGCGACATTCGGAGGGGCGGCAGTACCTTCTGGCCGCTCCTCCACTTTTTAAAGCCGCAACGAACTATAGTTGAAAGAAAGGATTAAACAATGAGCAAAAGTGAAAAGTATCTTCCCGGAATACTGTACACGCTTTCGAATGGTAAGGCTATGACCATCTTCCCTGTCCCCTTCGGCAAGATGAACATCTTATCAGAAGCGGTGGCAAGGCTCTTCGTGCGCATCCGCGAGGCCGGCCTTGAACTTACGAGCCTGTCCGACCTTCGTCAGCTGTTCGATATCGCCTTCGAGGAGATCGTCGCGATCATGGGGTTGATTCTCGACAAGCCTCGCGAATGGTTCGATACGATCGATCTCGGCGACGGCATGGCGCTGCTCGACCTTATTGCCGAACAGAATTTCAACGACCGGACAAAGAGAAACCTCAGCGCCGTAATGGTGCGGCTCGGGGCTCTCACGCCGGGTTCGTCCTCGCCCTCACCTTCGCCGGCCGGTCTCGATGGGAAATCTCACGGTGAAGCCGAGCCCAGGGCGCGCACCTCGCAGCAATCCGGGAAATAATGAAATGTTCAAGACATCCATAAGCATAACGAACGTTGACGCGCTACTGAAGACGCTCAATGCAGGGATCATAAAGAAGGCCGGCGCGCGTACTGTCCGCCGCGCCGCCTCGGCGGGAAAGACCGAGATCTCGAAACAGGTTAGGAGCAGGTTCAATCTCAAAAAACAGGATGTCGATAGAAAGATAACCGTGAACCTGAAGGGGATCAATAATGACTATCCTGAGGCCAAACTGACGATATATGGCGATCCTATCAGCCTGACCTATTTTGGGCCGAAGCAAATATCCGGCGGCATACAAACATTTATTTCCAAAAACAGAGGGATTGCACAAAAGAAACTTCATCGGTCTAAATACAGCGGCGTGACAGTAAAGATCCTCAAGAGTAAGCAGACGAAGCTGCCGCAGGCGTTCCTCGCACGGGGCAAAGGCGGCATTCCTCAGGTCTTTGCCAGGCAAGGGAAGTCTCGTTATCCGCTTCGCGCATTAAAGGTGATTACCGTCCAGGCGATCGTCAAGCAGCCTGCAAACATGACGGCGATAAAGAACAGGGTTGCGGAGCAGCTCAGGAAAGAATGGGCGGCCCAGCTGCCGCAGGCGATCAAAGAGGCCGGTTGGCGAGCCTGAACATGAGACGAAACGGCGAGGAGACGATCCTGAGCGGCCAGATGAATAAGACCTTCAAGACAAACCTTACGGCAGTAACAGGCAAAGCGCCGGTCAATAAATTCTTTATGAAAGGGGACACACCATGAGCACCTCCGTACCATCCGGCCTCGATATCGTCATACAGTTAAAGGACCTTGCGAGCAAGGGCATAGCCGCCATTAAGAGCGGGGTCGAGGGCCTCAATAAGGCCGGAGAGGGAGCAAAGGCCGGTTTCCAGTCGCTCGAATCTGCGTCCGGACGGGCGAATGCCGGTATCCAGGGCATAGGCGGCAGTGTTTCGAGCCTGATCGGTTTCTTTGGCAGGCTGGCCGTGGTAGTGGGCGCCGCTGGCGCCGCCAAGTCCTTTGTTGACGTGAATTCCTCTGCAGAGAAAACAAAGCTGATGCTCACGGGCCTCTATGGCGATGTAGGCAAAGCGGCCGAGGCCTTCGCGTGGATTCAGCGCGAGGCAACGAATGTCCCGTTCTCTATGACCGCGATCCAGGACTCTTTCGTCAAGCTAAAGTCGGCCGGCATCGATCCGACAAACGGCAGTTTCAGAACTCTTGCGGATTCCGTTGCGGCCTTTGGCGGTAGTGACGAGGAACTGAAGTCAGTGACGATCGCCATACAACAAATGGCGGGCAAGGGCGTCATATCGATGGAGGAACTTCGGCAGCAGCTCGGCGAGAAGATCCCGACGGCGATCCAGGCCATGGCGAAGGGGCTTGGCATGTCCGTCTCAGAATTGTCCGCGCAGATCGAAAAGGGCGCCGTCAATGCGGCGACCGGCCTCAATGCGATGCTCTCGGAACTCCAAAAAACCTATGGCGGCAGCTCGCAGCAGATGATGAATTCATGGTCCGGCCTTCTTTCGAATGTGAAAGTTGCCTGGGAAAAGCTCATGATCGCCTTGGGGTCGACCGGCATTTTCGAGAAGCTCAAATCGGTGATCAGCGGCCTTTTGAACTCGATTGACCAAATGGGAAGCAGCGGGGCATTGAGGACGTGGATAGATAAGATCGGCGAAGGCTTTTCCTTCCTCTGGAACATAGGAACATCGGTCATTAAGATGATCGGGGACCTCTATGCCAAGGTGGCGGCATCGGACGCTTTTCAAAACCTCCATGCGGCGATCAGCGCGGTCTGGGAGAGGATAAGCGCATTCGCCGGGGAGACGGATTTCTCGAAATGGATAGACACTGCGGCCACAGCCATAATCTGGATCACTGACAAGATCGCCTCTCTCATAGGCTGGCTTACGGACATGTGGGACCAGCTTTCGCAGTCGGCAGCCTGGCAGACATTCAAGGATGCGATAGAGGGGGCCTGGGGCGCAATCACTAGGCTTTTTGATGCGGTATCTAATGGCCTGCCTCAGGTCGGGGCACTTGCCGGCGAGAACTTCGGAAGCGCTCAGAGGTGGATACAGGCGGTCGTGAATGTGGCCTCGCTCCTGATCATCGCGGTAACGAAGATAGTAGACGGGTTTGTCTCTGTCGGAGAGGGCATGGGCAAATGGTCCGCAATCGGCGTCGAATATATCGTCAAGATATGGGACACCGTGAAGCTTCTTGTTCTGGAACTCGAACGCGCCGGAATAAAGACGGCAACGCTGGGCTTTGGGGATACGTCGGCTATCGATGCACAGATCAAAGCCATTGAGCAGCATCGGGCGGCCGTATCGGCGGGCATCGAGGCGATGAAGGCGGCGTCGGCTGAGTCAGCGAAAATGGGCGAGTCAATGAAGAACGCGGGAGACAAAACATCGGCGGGGGCGATATCGGCAGAGGGTTATGCAAAAGCGCTCCAGAGCGTCGGGACCGAGGCGGGCGCTGCCGGAGCCGGGCTCGAAAAGACGGCGAAGGCGGCAGATGCGGCAAGCGGCTTCATGAAGGAATCCAAGCGGAGCTATGAAGAGTGGCTTGCATCGGTACGGGAAGGTTCACCTGCAGCTATGAAGATGACAGACGATGCGGCAGCGGCATTTGAGCGGCTTGCGAGACAGCAAAAGGAATCCTTGAATCTCGATTACAAAGAGGGGCTCATCAGCGCGGAGACCTATTATAACAGCATCGAGCAGCTCGACTACGAACTGCTACAAAAAAGGATTGCGAACATAGATGCGCATATTACCGCGCTGAAGGCTGGCAATGAGGCAGGATATGCCGACGTGGCCGCATGGGAAGCCAAGAAAGACGAGCTTCTCGCCGCATACGACAACCAGCAAAGAAAGCAGGAAGACGAAACCTCCAAACAGGGTCAGAAGCAGCTGGATGCCCTTTTGGAGGTGCGCGCCCTCGATTATAGCAGCGCCGTGGAGCTGCGCAATAAAGAGATGGCACTGCTTGAGGAGCAGGCAACAGCGGGGATATTGTCCGCTAAGGAGGCGGCGGCGAAAAGACTCGAAATAGAAGAAAAATTCTCAGAAAACCTCCAAGAAATAACCAAAAGGAACGCCGATCTTTTCGTGAATGGCATTCTTGCGATGCTGAACGGGTTCTATTCCGCGATGAACAAACTCAAGGAATCCATAGAATCCTTCAACACCGCGTCGACCTTCAAGAATATCAGGAATGAATTCTCGACTACCTTTAACGCGTTGACGGCGGATTATAAATCCTTCAGCTCAGACCTTGCGACGTATGAGGATGGCGCGTATAAAAAAATGTGGTCCGGCCTCACCGGCCGCTTAACAGACGCCTTCAAACGGCTCTACCTCTTCGGCAAGGACGTGACGAATATGTCGGCCGATCAAGTGCAACAATGGGCTGACAGAGTGACACGGTACGTCCAGTATGTCCAGGACCTTTTCAATTCCCTTAAGGACCAAATCGGCAGCTGGCAGGACGAACTCGATCAGCTCCGCGGTAATGACATGGCGATCCTCGACAGGTGGTATCAGTCCGAGCTCGATGCCCTCAATGAAAAATACGGCGAGGAGCTGAAAAACACGAAGGAGTATGAAGAGGCCCTCACCCTCCTAAAAGAGCTCTATGCCGAGAAACGCAAGAAGATCCTCGAGGATGAAAAGAAGGCACAGGAAGATTCTTGGGGGACCGGAGCCGCTCCCGAGGAACAGAAGGCAAGCGCCCCTTCAGGCGCAGCGAGCTTCGATCCAAATGCGCCGCTTGAATCAGCCGGCAGCGGCTTCGGCCGTCCCGGGGACATTGCCGACAGGGTGAAGAATTCGGTGTTCGGCGGAATTATGGACGCGGTGACCTCCCGTATCCAGGACGTGGTAACGAGCGTGAATCAGGCAATAGGAACAATCAACGGCGCGCTGCCAAAGGACATGACGGTCGAGAAGAATTTCAAGTTTGAATCATCCTTTTCAATACCTTCTCTCGACAAAGAGTCAACGAGGCGATGGGTCAGGGAAACCCTCGGTCCTGAGCTTGACGAATACTATCGCCTGAGAGGAGTGAAACTGTGAGTCCCGAAAAAGGAGATCTTAACGAGTATATCGACAAACAATTACGGCTAACCGAGCTGACTGCAACGTTGAAGGACCTGCGCGATTTCATCGAACTGTATAAGCAGCACTATCCGGAATTCGCTGCAGCCCAGAAAGCCTATTTCGATAGCCTTGTAACAGCCGGATTTACCGAACCGCAGGCTCTCGAAATAGTAAAGTCCAGGGGATGGGTCCCCAACTCATAGGCGGGCAATTGAACGAGGTGAAAGGCAATGGCGAGACCGTCATCGGGAAGATCCGAAGGGGCGACGATTCCTTCCTCCGCTTTACCGTCAAAGAAATAAACGGGACGCGATATTTGGATATGCGCATTTTCTGTGTTAATTCCATGGGGAAGGATTATCCGACCCCGAGGGGCCTTTCACTCACCAAGCAAAGCTTACTGAAGGCAAAACAGCACATAGATACAGCACTGAAAATGATGAATGGCGAGGATCTCTCTTGAGGATCTACCAGGGCGCCGAAAACTTTGTCCCTCTCCGGATGGGGCTGAACGAACATGTGCAGCGGGGCATTATCAGCCTTCGTGAATATGGCGTATTTGTCTTCATCCTCTCTATGACAGACAGGTCGACCGGGACGGTGCTGAGCAGCGCTAAGATCCTCGCTGAGATGATGCACCTTACTCCGACCCAGGTCCGGTCCTTGCTCGGGCAATTGCGTGAAAAGCGCTATCTCCATTACGACGACCGACGCGGCAAGCGCGGTCCGTCATTTATCTTCGTAGACAAGTACCGGATCAGGATAGAAAAGAATCGCTACTTTTACACCTCAATATTTCGAGACGGGGTCTTCATGGGCGAAGATCGTTTTTTTGCCCAAATCAAACTGAGCCAACTTCATTCAAAAATCGATGAGGTTGTCTCAGTTTCATTTAAGCTCAACAGAGTTCCGAGTAAGTTTGAAATATTGTTTCCATCTGAGTTTGAAGCGTTGATTCAATCCCTTGATTCTTTTACACAAAATGATGCTGTCAATAGATGCCTGACTAAGTTTAAACCTGAGTTTCCAATAGAGTTCGGGCGGTGTTTGTTTAGGGACTCAGAAGAAGATATAGAGATCTTAATACAAAAGAAGCAGAAAGACCCATCTAAGGAGCAACGACCCGGGGAAGCAGGCTCGGACGAAAGTCCGAAGAGATCGGCGGAGCATCGACAGGTAACGACTGAAGAAAAAGGAGAAATGGCAACCCTCTGCGTCAAGCTCGACAAAGCGTATGATGACTTCAATCCGTTTCAGTTTGTTCAGCGTTGCGTAAAGGCCGATATTCCACCGATGGTAATTGTTCAGGTCCTCCGGCAGATCCTTAAGTACAAGCCCGATAGCCCATGGGCATATGGGAAGAAAGTTTTGAAAGAGGAGTTTGCAGGCTACCAGTACAGCATCGAGATGGAAAGGCACGAATCACTAAAGAGGATGGATCTCTCTAACTTGTCGGCCCTGAAGGTGATCGACAGCAATTGAGGAAAGAAAGATTGACCGATGAGGAATAGAATTCTTTTTGCTTTTTCTTACATGAAAGGCGGGAGCCCATGCCGGCAGAGGAGGGCATCGGGGTCCGGGAAAGGGGTAGGTTCTTCCAGAGGGGGGTGGTTTGAGGATCGCAAAGACCCGCGAGATCTCACCACACACAGAAAAAAAATGCCGGGGTTCGTTTCTTTTACTTTTCAACTTTCCCAAAAACCGGGGATTTTCTTCAAATGAGTAGACAAACGGTCACGGTAATGATCGACGGCGAGGACATGGAGATAAAGTCAGACGGCTGCAGATCCTCAAACGAGATTATCAAAATTCTTGCGGCCTCAATTCAAGCCCTGGTGGTCACCGACGATGAAAAGTACATTACCGCTTAACTTGCCGGAGAACCCCGGCCATGAGGATGCGAGGTTACATGACGTCCATGAGATTGCGCGTTACTTGAACATTACGCCGCGACGGGTCCAAATGCTTGTCAAGCGGGGGGTCCTACCGCGCGCTGGCATGCGGGGCAAATATGATCTTGTCGCATGCATTCACGCTTATATCGAGCACCTCAAAAAAATGCTTTATCACTACGCCGGTTTTTACAGTGGCAAACTCTCTGGGAAAAGAGATCCGCGGCCGCTCACCGGCGCGGATCGGGAGACGCCCATTCACGAGTTGCCAGACCTCTTCGAACTTGCGCCGGCGGGGATCGCGGAGCGGCCCGAATGAACAAGCACACCAAAGATCTGCCAGTGAAGAGCAATTTACAAATCAGGCCATATAGAAAAACCCAGCGGCAGGCCGCAGCCATGCTGAAGATCTCCGCAAAGACGGTCCGCCATTATCTCGATATTGGCCGCCTCCGGTGGTCCGGCAATCAGGTCTCCGTCGACTCCATCCTCGAGGAGCTCGACCGCCGAGGAGTCAATCGAATGGGATCAGGTGAATCACACGCATGATAGTCCCTCGCAAACCGGATCCGGACAAAACTGTTTTTGACGCCGCAGAGGCCTGCGGATACATCGGCGTTTCGTGGAATACGCTGAAGAAGGAGATCCGCGCCGGCAGCCTGAAAGTGAAACGCGTCGGCGCCAGGTATCTCTTTCACAAAGAATTACTCGATAATTTTCTTATCGAGAAAGGGGACCCCGTCGCCGATAGGATAATAAGGAGCTTGAAATAGTGCATCCGGATACCTATAATCTCCACATGCGCCTATTTAAGAGGTCCGACAACGGCATCTGGTATGTTGAGTTCGACCGAGACCAGAAACGCTCGCTGAGGACCAAAGACGAAGCTACAGCGCGCGATAGATTGCGAGATATAAAGAAGAAGCTCTTCCGCGGCAATGGCACTCTTAGCTTCCTGCCTGAAAATAAAGAAGCTGCCATCTCCGTCTCGGATTATCTCGATATGTACAAGGCCTGGGCGGATTCGAATCTCGCCGACACTACCCGGTCCCGCATGTACGATATCCTGGAAAAGTTTAAGGAAGTGACCGGCGGTCAGAAATCAATTCACAGTCTCGACTTTGCGGACCTGGACCGATACGTTGAATACTGCAGGCTTCGAAAGAACAAGCCCGGTTCGATAAACACGGAGATCAGACACATCAAAGCCGCCTTTGGGTGGGGCGCAAACCCTGGCCGTAAGATCGCCGGGAAGAGAATATTCAAAGTCAGCCCTTTTTCGAAGTACAAACTGATCAGGTACCATAAGAGCCCGCCAGCCTTTCTCACCATCGAAGAGATTCAGACGGTGTTCGACCGCATAGGAGGCAACCGCCATTATCGCCTCGTCTTTGCTCTGTATGTCTATACCGGCGCCAGGCGTGAAGAGATACACCGGCTCGAATGGAAGGATATCAGAACAGACGTTGTGGAGATCCGGCGAGCCAAGGGGTACAAGTCCAGGGCGGTCCCGATCAGCGATAGATTGCGCGATATCCTGGCGAAATACCCGGCATCGATCGGGCGGGTCGTCAATGTCAGTCTCGGTCAGATGGCGCAGCAGATCAAGTATTATCTGAAAGAGGCTGGCGTCGGGCACGTGAGGCCTCATGACCTCCGCCATACCTTCGCATCTCATCTCGTGATGGCAGGCGTGGACCTGAAGACCGTCGGGGAGCTGCTCGGGCATACCTCATATCAGGCGACGATGATATATGCCCATCTCCTGAAGGAACACAAGGTCAAGGCGATCCAGAAATTACCCTACTGATGCGATCAGATGCGACCAATTGCCGCCTAAGTTATTGAAAAATAAGCGCCCTAACCTGCATTTTAAGTCCCTTGCGTCTACCAATTCCGCCACTCGGGCAGGCGTAATAAGATACTAGAAAACAACGCGAAAAGACAACGGAAGACGGGCTCCGCGCAAAAAAAAAGCCGGGAAACCCGGCTTGTATTCGGTTACAACGAGGGAGAACTGCTACTTCTTCTTGATATAAAACTCGATGACGTTGCCCGCTTCCTTGGTCTCGAGGAGATCATGCCCCAGCCTCTTCAGAAGCGCGGGGATGTCCGACTTCGAACCCGGATCGGTCGAGATAACCTCGAGCACCTGCCCCGACTGGAGCGTGTCGATGGCCTTCTTCGTCTTGAGGACCGGCATCGGACAATTCATTCCCTTCGTATCCAGTACAACGTCTGCCTTGATATCACCCATAATAGCCTCCTGGTATTTATTGTCAACTAAACAATAAACTATTAAACTATATTCCGCATTTATTTGTCAATAATACCGCCCCGCTTCCCCGTCCTAAGACATCCCAGCCCCCCCTATTTCAGCTTCTTCACGAGACCGGCCACGGGGATTGCCGGCAGCGACATCAACTGGACCGAGCCACGCGATCCGAGCTCGAGCGACATCTTCATCACCGCCTCGTTGTCCTTCGCCTCGACAATATTTACAAAGTCGTACTGCCCGAGGACGCAATACTGCTCCTTCACCTTGACCCCCATCTTCTCGAGCTCCTTGTTCACTTCGAGGATGCGTCCCGGGTTTTCCTTGATCGTCTTTCTCCCCTCGTCGGTCAGTGTACTCAGAATCACATAAGTGGCCATAATCCCTCTCCTTCCGTTAAATCGAATTCTCTCGTATATCTACCCTTATACCCCCTTTCCCGGCATCTGTCAATTTGCGCAAAGCGATTTGACTTCGGGCTGCATTCATGCAAAAATGAACTCATGTGGGAATACACTGACAAGGTAAAAGAGACATTTCTCAAACCAAAAAACGTAGGCGAAATACCGAACGCCGATGCCGTAGGAGAGGTCGGAAGCATAATCTGCGGAGACGCCCTGAAACTTTTTCTCAAGATCGACAAGGAGACGGGCAAGATCCTCGACGCGAAGTTCCAGACCTTCGGCTGTGCGTCGGCGATAGCAAGCTCCTCCGCCCTCACCGAGATGGTGAAAGGAAAGACACTCGACGAGGCCCTCGAGATATCGAACCAGGATATCGCCGATTTCCTCGGCGGTCTTCCGGACCAGAAGATGCACTGTTCCGTCATGGGAAGGGAGGCCCTGGAGGCAGCCGTCGCGAACTTTCGGGGCGAACCGCTCCCTCAGAAGGATGAAGGTAAACAGGTCTGCAAATGTTTCGACGTCAGCGAGGAAAAGATCAGGAAGGTAGCGGTCGAAAACCATCTCACGACCGTCGAGGAGATCACCAACTTCACCAAGGCGGGGGGGGGCTGCGGCGAATGTGTCCCCCAGATTGAGCTTATCCTGAGAGACCTCTGGTCTCTGAAGCCCCCGGAAAAGCCCACCACGCCAAAAAGGCTCACGAACCTTCACAGGATCGCCCTCATCCAGGAAATCATCGAAAGCGAGATCCGCCCCGGACTTCAGGCCGACAACGGCGACGTCGAACTGATCGACATAGAAGGCAACAAAGTCACGCTCGCCCTCCGGGGCATGTGCACCGGCTGCATGATGTCGGACATCACACTCAAAGGAATTCAGCAAAAGCTGCGGGAGATGGTCGGAGGCGACATCGTGGTGGAGGCATATCAGTGACCACTATCTACCTCGATAATAACGCTACCACGCCTGTCGCCCCCGAGGTGCTCGATGAAATGATCCCGTTTCTCCGGGACCTCTACGGAAACCCCTCGAGCATGCATACGTTCGGCGGCCAGTTGCACCGGAAGATCGAAGAGGCCAGGGAGAAGGTCGCGGCCCTGCTGAACGCGCATCCAGAGGAGATCATCTTCACGAGCTGCGGCACCGAGAGCGACAACACCGCGCTTATGAGCGCCGTCGAATCGCTTCCGCGAAAGAAACACGTGATCACGACGAGGGTCGAGCATCCGGCTGTCCTCAACTTCTGCAGACACCTTGCGCGCAAGGGCTGCCGCGTCACTTACGTGCCGGTGAATAACCTGGGCCAGCTCGACACCGATTTTCTCTTCAGAGCGGTCGACGACGACACCGCGGTCGCTTCGATCATGCATGCGAACAACGAAACCGGAGTTCTCTTTCCTATAGCGCATATTGCCGAAAAGCTCAAGGAACGAGGGGTGCTGTTTCACACCGACGCCGTCCAGACGGCCGGCAAGCTGCGCCTCGACATGAAGAGCCTTCCGGCCGATATGCTGTCGCTCTCGGGCCACAAGCTGCACGCGCCGAAGGGGATCGGCGTATTGTACGTGCGGCGGGGCACACGCTTCAGCCCCTATGTCATCGGAGGCCACCAAGAAAAAGGCCGTCGGGCCGGCACCGAGAACGTCGCGTCGATTATCGGCCTTGGAAAGGCCTGCGAACTGGCGGCACAGTTTCTGCAAAAGGAGGCGTCGTATCTCAAAGTCCTTTGCGACAGGCTCGAAGGCGCGCTCCTTCAGGCCTGCCCGGACGCAAGGATAAACGGCGACATCGAAAACCGGCTTCCCAATACAACGAATATGAGCTTCGAATTCATTGAAGGCGAGGCGATACTGCTGAGGCTCAACGAGTTCGGCATCTGCGCCTCTTCCGGATCGGCCTGTACCTCCGGCTCGCTCGAGCCTTCGCATGTGTTGAGGGCGATGGGAATACCGTATACCGCCGTGCACGGCTCGGTCCGCTTTTCGTTGAGCCGTTACAATACGGAGCAGGAGATCGACCGGGTGATCGAGGTGATGCCCGGCATCGTACGGGAGCTCAGGGAGTTTTCGCCCTTCGGCAGGGAAAAGCTCGCCTGCCCGCCAGAATAAATCCGGACAATTCCTTCTGCGCGATCAATCCGCCGACGGTTTTGTGTCGATGATCGACGAAGCCGGCGGCTGAGAGGGTTCGGGTGGAACCTCAGGCCCCTCTGGTTCCGCCTGCATCTCTTCATACTCCGGAACCACGATGCCCCTTCTCACCATAATTCTGAAAATCAGATTCGAACGGTTGACGACATACCGCTGCTCCCCCAGGGCGTTGTACTTTCTGGGGTTCGGAAGCACCGCCGCCAGTCTCGCCGCCTCTCCGGGACCGAGTTCGGAGGCCGGCTTCCCGTAATAATGCCGGGCGGCGGCGCCTATTCCGAAGACCCCCCTGTCGCCCCATTCAGCGACGTTCAGATAGAGCTCGAGGATCCTCTTTTTGGAGAGCGTCCTTTCCATGCGCCAGGTGATGATCGCCTCTCTCATTTTTCTCAGGGGGTTCTTTGAAGGCGAAAGATACAGGTTCTTGGCAAGCTGCTGGCTGATCGTGCTTCCCCCCAGTTTGAACTTCTTCGCCTTGATATCCTTTTCGATCGCCTTCTGCATCGCCTCGTAATCGAACCCCTCGTGCCTCCAGAACTTGTCGTCCTCTCCGATCAGCACCGCCTTGATCAGATACGGCGAAATAGCGGACAGGGATACCCACTTCTGGTCTATTCGGTATTTTTTCCCCTCTTTCCTCCACTCGGCTTCCCGGTACTTCATCATCGCCGTAACCTTCGGATTGTTCTTTTTCAGTGCCGAAACGTCCGGATACACAAACTGGAGCGCGATAAAGCCGGCAAGCAAAATGAGGCATAGGGGTATGATCTTCTTAAGAAACGATCTTCTCTTATTTCTTCCGGCCACTGGAACTCCGCCTTTATTCAGAGCAGCGTTGTTTCGTCGAACCCGCTCTCGGAGCCCGGCGCGATGTCGTTCCGGCGCCTCAAATCCTCAATCTTCCTGAGCGGCCGGTCGAGCATATTGGTCCGCGTCGTCACGAGCGCGTCGTATTCCTTCTTTGCGGCGTCAAGACGTTCTCCCATTATCCTGAACTTTTCCTTGTAGGCGTTCCATTGCCTCGAAAACTCCGCGAGCAGCTTTAATATCTCCGAGGCGGTTCGTTCGAGATTGAAATTTTCGACCGCCTGCCGTATCACCGCAAGCACGGCATAAAGAGTAAAGGGGGAACATAAGATGACCTTCTGCTTCAGCGCCTCATCCATGATGGTCGGTTCGGCCTCGTTGATGAAACTGTACACCTGCTCATTCGGGATGAAGACAAGCACGTAATCGACGGTGTTTTCACCGGGGTTGATATAATCGCGTGTCGTCACCTGCTTAATCATGGTTCTTGCGTTCTTCAGGAGCTCGTCCTTAAAGCGCTTCCGGTCATGCTCCGACTGCGCATCAAGATAGTGCTGATAGTTTTCGAGCGGAAATTTCACGTCCATATTGATCTTCAGGTCATTGGGAAGCAGGAAGGTGTAATCAGGCCGCCCGGCGGCGTGTTCCAGGGTCTTTTGCTTGATATAATTTATCCCTTCGGCCATCCCTATCAGTCTGATAACATCTTCCGCCATGCGCTCGCCCCATTCCCCTCTCTTCTTCGAACTCGCAAAGGCATGCCGCAGATGGTCCGTGGTATCCTTTAGTTTGACGGTTACTTCTTCATGTTTTTTGATGAGCATCGATACTTCAGAGAACTTCTCGCCGCTGGTCTTGCCGACATCTTCAATCCTCTTCTGGACTTCGGCCAGGGTCTTTCCTATAATTTCAATGTTTTGGTCGATGAGCCCCTTTTTCCCTTCCAGTTCCTTCTGGCCCTCGACCGTCTGAGACTTCAGCTTTTCTTCCGCGAGCTTAATAAACTCCTCACCGTATTTCCTGAACTCGTCCGAGTTTCTCGCCAGGGCATCAAGCGAAAGGGCCTTGAACGTTTCTCCCAGCTTGACCTCAATTTCTTCGAAACGACCGATCTGTTCCTTCAGGTATTTCTGCGCCTCTTCGAGCCGCGCCTTCCCTTCACGCTCTTTATCGAGCTCGCCCCGTACCCGTTCAAGGGCAGCGTCTTTCTGAGCGATCTGATGTCTCAGTTCGGCGTCCACCGCTTCGGAGCTTTTCGCCTCAGCCGCGAGTTCCGCCTGCATCATCTGGAGGGCGGCTATCTCCGTCGCGTAGGATTTCTTGAAGAACCAGGAGACGAAGATCCAGACGAAGACCCCTCCCGCAGCAGCCCCCAGGACGCCGTATGCTAGCGGCTGCATAAGGTCCCTCCGTTATTTCGCGACATCCCGACCATTTATCACATTACACCTTTCTCCCGCGGTTTGTAAACCTCTATGCCGGTATCAGCGGCAGCAGATCTGTCAACGACCGTCCTGCCGTTTATGGAAGGAACCCCGTCACATATATGATCATCGGAAGCGTGAAGAAAAACAGGGCGGTCGTCACGACTATCAGGAATGCGGCAAGGGGAACGTCAAGTTTGAACCTGGCGGCGATAAGCAGCGACAGAATCATCGTCGGCATCCCTCCTTCGATCGCGCATGCAGCAAGAGGCTCTCCCTTGAGGCCGAGAAAATGTCCCGCAAGAAGCGCCAGGAAAGGCGCGATCAGAAGTTTCATGCAAACTGCAGGGAGGGCGACTACCGCATGCTTCACCTTCGGGAGGGAAAGGGCGAGCCCCACGCTAAAGAGCATGAGCGGCACGACCGTCTCGCCGAGCATTCCGAATGTCTTCATAAGAACCGCGGGCACCGGCACCGCCGCCAGTTTGAGGCAAAAGCCGACGGCGATCCCCCAAATCGGCGGAAGGGTCGCTATTATCTTCAGCGACTGCAGCGCCGTCGTCCCCCTTCCCTCCCCGTGCCGGGACGCAAGGGCCGCCCCGAAAATCCATAACACCGGCGTTGCCGCAAGGAGGTCGTAAAAGAGCGCATATTTCGCCGCCTCGCTGCCGTACAGGCCGGTAAGGACCGGCAGTCCGAGATACAGTACGTTGCCGAAGGTCGCGCCGAGCACCAGCACGCCCTTTTCCGCTGCCGTAATGCGCATCTTCTTGCCTACCAGCGCATACACCCCCAGAGAAAGCAGAAGCGAGGCGAGCGTCGTCGCCCACGAGGTCAGCGGCACCAAAAAGAGCCGCGCATCCACGCGGGCGGTATAGACGGCCTTGACGCATAACGCCGGGAGGAAGATATTCAGGACCGCCGCATTGATGGCATCCCGAACGCTTTCCGCGTCGACCCCGGGAAAGCGCAGCCTCTTAAAAATAACGCCGCCGAGAATAACGAGACCGAAAGGCAGGAGCAGGTCGTACATCTACCGCTTAGGGAGCAAGGTCAAGAAAGGCCTGGCGGGCGTCACACCAGTATCTCGGTCCCGATGCCCTCTTTCGTGAAGATCTCGAGCAGCAGGCAATGGGGCACTCTCCCGTCAACAATGTGAGTCTTCCCTACCCCGTTCAGAATTGCGTTCAGACATGCCATTACCTTGGGGACCATGCCGCCTGCTATCGTGCCGTCTTTGAGCAGCGCGTCCATCTCGCCCTTTCTGAGAGTCGGAATCACCTTCCCGCCCTTGTCGAGCAGCCCCGGGACATCCGTCAGCAGCATAAGTTTTTCCGCCTTCAGCGACGAAGAGATCGCAGACGCGACAAAGTCCGCGTTGATGTTAAGCGTTTCGCCGTCAGGGCCCGCGCCGATCGGCGAGACGACCGGAATAAAGCCGCTCCTCTCAAGGCCCTCTATGACCGCAGGATCGACCGAGGTGACCTCGCCGACGAGCCCCAGGTCTATGACCTCCCCGCCCCCTGTTTCCGCCGTCGGCTTCTTTATCCCCTTCTTCCGGGCCTTGATAAGCCCTCCGTCTTTGCCGCTCAGCCCCACCGCCCTCCCGCCGTGCCGGTTGATCAGGGACACGATTTCCTTGTTGATCAGTCCCCCGAGGACCATCTCGACGATGTCCATCGTCTCCTGGTCGGTCACCCGCTGGCCGTTGATGAACTCGGGCTTTTTCCCCATCCGTTCCATCGTGGCGGATATCTTCGGCCCCCCGCCGTGGACGATCACCGTCCGTATGCCGATGTAGTTCAGCATGACAACGTCCTTTGCGAAAGACTCTTTCAGCTCGTCCTTCGTCTGTGCGGCGCCGCCGTACTTGATCACGAATGTCTTGCCGAAGAAATTTCTGATATACGGCAGAGCATCGATCAGTATTTCGGCCTTCTTTATTATCTCTTCCATTATTTCTTTGTCCCCAAGCAAGGTATGCACAACAATCTGCCGACCCTGATCCTGACCTTCGGCTCTGCCACCTTTTCTCCGCATCCCTCGCAGACGATGCTCCGGTAGATCTCGGCCTCCGCGGGAAGGCTTTCGCGTACCTTGCGCACCGCCATGAGCTCTTTTTCGTCAGCCTCGAGTATGTACCTGATCTTCGCCGCCTTTCTGTCGTGGACGAATTGCACCACCCTCTTCGACCGGTCTCCCTTGGCGTACTTCTCCCACATTGTCTTTTCCTCTTCGGTCTCGGCAGGCTTCTTCCAGTCCACCGAGACCCTGATCCCCTTGCCCGAAGGACGGTCGAAAAAGGCATAGACCTGCTTCCCGTAATCCCGGAATATCAGGTTGCCCTTTCCGAATGTGCAGCCGGCCATCGCCTGTATCGCGTCCACCGCGCATGAGTTGTTCTCGACGACCGCGACAAGCTCCTCGTCCTCCGACCTGCCCCTGAACTCCCTGAGCGCACGCAGCGCCACCCGGTACCCCAGCGCGAGTCCCGGGCATGAATGGCCGTGAAATGCCACTACCTCATCGTATGTATTCATACAGGAATTTTACCTGAAACAGCGGATTTTTTGATACCGCCCTTCCCTCCGTGCTACTCCTCCACAATCCTGCAGGACCACCCGATCTTCGCCGCGCCCTCGAGGGTCGCCTTGACGGAACAATACTTCTCCATCGACAACTCAATCGCCCTCTTCACCCCCCCTTCCGTCACGCCCTTCCCCTTCACCACATACTCGATCTCCATCTGCGTATACTTGTGCGGATAATCTTCGGCCATAATGCCGTTGACGTTCACTTCCAGACCGATCACGGGCTCCCTCTTCTTCCTGAGGATCGAGACGACATCCATCCCGGTGCAGCCCCCGAGACCCAGGAGCAGGAGTTCCATCGGCCGCGGGCCGGAGTTCCTCCCCCCGGATTTTTCCTCGCCGTCCATCACGACGGCATGCCCCGAATCAGCCTCGCCCACGAACTGCAGCCCGCTTGTAAAGGTGATCTTTGCCTTTGCCACTGACATTCCTCCTTTTTTTTCGCTTAATTTATACCAGCCCTGCGGTCTTGTCAAGCGCGGCGGGGAAAGAAAGGGTGCGTGGGCGAAGATATCACGGGAGAAAGAATGAGGCGGGGACGGCGTGCTGCCGTCCCGCTTCGCGAACGGTCAACTAAAGGTGCACACTTTAATGTCAGTGCTCGACAATTCCGGATGACGCTGCACTATCTGGCTTCGAGAAAAGCCTTCAGATGCCCGCTCCGGGAGGGGTGTTTCAGCTTCCGGATCGCCTTGACCTCTATCTGGCGTATCCTCTCCCGCGTCACATCGAACTCCTGGCCGAGTTCTTCCAGTGTCCGTGTCGAATCCTCCCCGATTCCGAACCTCCTCCGGAGAATCTGGGCCTCCTTCGGGCTAAGGGTATACAACAACTGGTCCACCTGTTTTCTGAGGTCGTTATACACCGACCTTTCGAGCGGCGACGGGGTCGATTTGTCTTCGATCAGATCGCCGAGGTGGCTGTCTTCCTCTTCGCCGATCGGGGTTTCGAGAGAGACCGGCTCCTTCGAGACCTTCAGTATCGCCTTGACTTTCGAAAGAGGCATATTGATCCTGGAGGCGATCTCCTCCGGCAGGGGCTCGCAGCCGAGTTCCTGCACCATCTCCCTCGTCACACGGGAGACGCGCGCGATGACTTCGCCCATATGCACCGGTATCCGTATCGTCCTGGACTGGTCTGTAAGCGCCCGCGTTATGGTCTGCCTTACCCACCAGGTGGCATACGTGCTGAACTTGTATCCCCGCTGGTATTCGAACTTCTCGACCGCCCTCATAAGACCGATATTCCCTTCCTGGATAAGGTCGGGGAAGCTGAGCCCCTTCCCCATATACCGCTTGGCGATGCTGATCACCAGCCTGAGATTGGCTTCCACCATCGCCTGCTTGGCGGTGGAAATCTCCTCCATGCAGGCCGCCAAGACCTTTGACGTCTGCTTCATTTCCGAATAATTGATCCCGATGGCCTTCTCTGTGGCCCGCACCTTCTCGTTGCATTCGCGGTGGATCTTTATCAGATGGTTTTTTCCCTCCACCCTTCCTTCCTTACGCCTCAGGGAAGGCCTTGACCCGTTGTCGCTCACGGCGTACCCGGCGGCCCTCAGCCTCCGGCTGATCGAGGCGAGTTCCTCATTCGCCTCATCGATGCGGCGGATTGCAGCTGCGATCTCTGCGTAGAAAGTCTGCATGAAGCATTCCTTGAGCCTCAGTCCGCCGAGAAGATTGAGCATTTTTTCGTGGCAATTGTCCGAACGTCTGCCTTCCCGGCACTGCGATGCAGCCGTCTTCTTCCCTTTGGCGCCCGCGCTTCGGTATTTCTGCGTTTTTTTGCTCAGGTCCTTTATCCCATCCAGCGCCGCAATAAATTTCTTCGTCTCGAACATGACGGCGTCCTCCGAACCTCCGCCGTTCTGCACAATCTCGTCGAGCGACATCTCTCCGTTTCTGACGGCATCGCCGAGCGACATGAGTTTCTGCAGGGCAAAGGGGACCGAGAAGATTATTCTCATCAGTTTTTCTCTTCCCCGTTCGATCCTTTTGGCCATTTCGATCTCACCATCCCTTGTAAGAAGCGGGATGCTGCCCATCTCTTTCAGGTACATCTTCAACGGTTCATAATCGTTGTCAACTAAGCTACCCTGCTTCTCCTCGTCCAGACCGGCCTCTTCTTCCCTCTCCTCTGCCCAAAGCTCTTTCTCTTCCTCATCTTCATCTTCCCTCTCCCTGGGCCCCAGAAAGTCAAGGTCTTCTCTTTCAACGTACTCCTCGGAATACGCCAGAACATCAGTCAACTTAGCCATGACAAATACCCCTTTCTGAAAAAATCACACCGGAATTCATACGTCAGATAAAGATATGATTACCTAACCATGATAGGGGAGAAGGATCGGGATTTATATCGGCCTGTGTCTGTTTTTTTTGTAAGAATCTATAGAGTCGCGTGTAGGGGTTTGTCCTACATGACGGCCGAAGAACAGCTTGCCCGGACGACCATTCCGCCTGCCGCCCTCTAACGGCTCGTCATCACACGAATGAGATCGACCAGGAAAGAGGGAAAAACGCCGAGACATAAGACCACCCCCGTCAGACAGACTACCACAGCCCCCCCGGCAAGGGAAAGCCGCGGCAAGGCTCTCCCCTCGGCCGCAGGTGCAAACATGACCGTTACAACACGCAGATAATAAAAGAGTCCTATCGCACTGTTCATCGCAAGCGCCAGGACGGGCACCCATAGGGCCGAATCCACTCCGGCGGCAACCACATAAAACTTTCCTATGAACCCTGCCGTCAGAGGTATGCCCGCCAGAGAGAGGAGCATCACAGTAAAAACGCCCGCCAACCACGGCCGCTCCCCGGCCAGACCGCGGTAGTCTTCCAGAAGATCCGCGTCCCGGCCTCTGCCGGAGGTAATCGTTACTACTCCGAACGCACCGAGCATCGTGGCAAAGTAGGCAGCCAGATAATAGCTCACCGCGGGCACCATCATCCTCCCCGCCGACAGAAACGCCACGAGGAGATATCCGACATGGGCTATCGATGAATAGGCGAGCATTCGTTTCACGTTCTCCTGAAAAAGGGCAAGGAGGTTGCCCGCAAACATAGAGGCGACCGCCAGCGCCCAAAACGTCGCAAAGAGCGGTCTGCCGGTCTGCCCCCCCCCCTCGCCGAAATAACGGACCAGCAGCGCAAACACCGCCCCCTTCGATACCGTTGCCACAAAGGCGGACACGGGAGCGGGAGCCCCCTCATAAACGTCGGGCGTCCACGTATGGAAGGGA
>JAJXTV010000014.1 GCA_021783515.1 Nitrospirota bacterium | reverse complement strand
ACAAAAAAATCAACCCGACTGGCAATAACGCTGGTTGGTTTTCAGTTTCGGCTGGTTGCGCCAGCGGGTTATGTCGGTCGTTATGCCTAAAATAATAGAGGAATATTAATGGCTGTTCAACACGCAATAGCATTTATTCTGCATCTGGTCCTATATTTTTCTTTATATCCATTCTGGAAAAAGATATCATTATCCGTTGTCGGTTTCTTTTTCCTGATGCAGCTATTCGGAATAGATTTAATCGTGCTCGCCGCACGAACAGAAACCACAAAATTATATTTCAACGGCGTCGGACTCATCCTCACACCATTTTGGCTCGCTCACCTGATGAAAGATCGACCTTTCAGAATCGGAAAAAAGAAATATGCGGGCATGCAGGAATTTTTATTGCTCATAGATACTGATCTGAAATACGTTATTGGTATTTTTTCACTCAGTCTAATCATTAATTTTTATTTGAATCCCCTGACAGGAACATTGAACTACACAAATATAACGGCACTTGTGGCTTTTCTTGTGAGCTTACCCTTTTGCCGAAGAATGAGTAGACTTAAAGAACAGCAGGCATGAAATTGAATAAACAGGCATAACACCTGCGTCAACCAGACGCGCAATAAACGCGGTTTGATTTTCATCTTTGTCATTGCGCGCGCTGGTTACGCTTTTCGTGTGTGCCGGACATGGCACAGAACTTACCGGGTGGAAGTCCAGGTGCCAGGTAGAAATGGTCGTATTGGCAAAGCTAAGATTTACGATTTCAAGCAAAACAGGCACAATAGATACTACGAACAAAAAAGGGTTGAGGTGTTTTATCTCATCGAAGGAGATAAGATTATTACTGTAACCGTTTATGTCTTTTTCGGAAAATGGGAGGTGTGAAATGAACATTGCGTATAACGACAAAACTGACCTTCTTTACATAAGGCTCGATGATAGAAAGCAGGAAGTTATTAACAAGAGGGTATCGGAAGATATAGTTCTTGATGTTGGGGAAAATGACAAAATAGTAGGGATAGAAATTCTTGATGCCTCCAGACACGTTTCCCTTGATAAGCTTTTGCCTGTTAAATACGATACAGCAAAAGCATCCTGACCAAAAGACAACGAAGCAAAAAAAGCCCTAACAAGCGCATCAACACCGACAGGGGTTAATGCTTTTTTGATTTTTGAATTTGGAGTTAACCCCTGGAACGGAAATGGGGTCTTGTTTCTTGCAATCATGCGTAAATCGGAAGCGATTTCAATATTGGCGGATGCTGCCCAAAAGGCGTCTGTTCGCGCCATCATTCAAGCGCCGGGCTGGCGCGGCAAACCTGCCGGCGTACTCATCGGGTTCGAAGATGAAGAAGACTGGTTTGATTATCGACTCGAAAACGATGCTCGTTTCCTAAAGAGGATAGAACAGGCACGCCGCAGTATCAAATCCGGAATGGGAAGCAAAAATAGAAGATATCTGAGCAGAGCAAATTGCTCAACCAGACTCGCAATAAGTGCGGTTTGGATTGCTTTCTTTTTATCCCAATTGCAGTCTTATTCGCTCTTGCTCAGAAAGGAAACCTGAAGCCGGGAGAAATTATTATTGTGGGTCTCTGCAGTCCTGTCTCGGCGGCGGCTCCTTTCATGACCCGCATCCACGTCGCCGCAGCCGGAGATTTGTGTTTCTGCCGGCAGCGTGATAGGGAGCACGCGGGGGTCAATCCGCGCCTCGGTCTTCCCCGGTCTTTTCTTCAAGAAGCCTGCCGAGCCGGGAAAGGTGCTGCTTTTCCTCTTCGATGAGGGAGGCGAAGACCTTCCCCGCGGCCCCGCTCTTTATCTCCCGCGACATCTTGATGTAGAGGTCGAGGGCGTTCGTCTCGACCTGCATTGAGATCTCGATCATGTCCAGGAGCGACCGTCCCTCTCCCTGCAAGAAGGCGATCGCCTCTTCGACCCGCAAGCCGCCCTCCATCACGCCTTCGTAGTCCTTCCCGCGAGGGGAGTCAGGGCTGAATTCTTTGCCCGATACCGTGCGGTAGGCGGAGAGGACCTTCTCCTTGTGTTTCTCCTCCGCCCCGGCGATTTTGTAGAAGACCTCTTTCACCCCGTTGTCGGCTGACAGCCCCGCGATCTTCTCGTAAAAGAGCCGGCTGCCTTCCTCGAGCGACCATGCGAGGAGTGTCAATTCTTCCGCCGTCTCGCCGCCTTTCAGCAGCGACAGTCCCTGGCGGTAATCACCCGTGGCAACGCGACCGTTCCATGCGGTGATGCCGCCGTCGAGGCTGTATACCTCCTGAAACCCTTCCGTCAGCAGCAGCGCAGCCGCCGCCCTGCTCCTGTTGCCGCTCCTGCAATAGGCGAGCACGGGCTTCGAGGCGTCGAGCTCTCCCGTTCTGTCCGGGAGCTCCGGCAGCGGGATCAGCGTGGCCCCGGGTAGGTGGCCCGAGCGGTACTCCTGCGGCTGCCGCACGTCGAGCAGGACCGCACCGCCTTCCTTCTTGTCCGCCAGCCATTTCCTCGCCTCCTCGACGCTCATCGTCCCGATCCCGGTGGAACCCGTCAGAAGTGTCATCGTTGCGCCCCCCTTTTCTGCGGCTCAGGCGCCCGGACCGCGCCCGCAAGTATGTCGAGGACTGTCTTGTTCCACCCTTCCGGCCCGATGCCGTCGGCTTTGACGAGGCCGGCGATATTCAGTACCTCCGCGTATCTTTCGTCCGGCTGCCGCACGAGCACCGGGATGTCGACCGTCTCCAGCATTGGAAAGTCGTTCGGCCTGTCGCCCAGGCCGACGGTGACGATATCTCCCCGCTGTTTTCGGTACAGGCCGGCGAGGACCGAGACGGCGGTCCCTTTGTTGCTGTCTCCGAGGATATGAAAAAATCTCCCCCGCGTGCAGGTGAACCCTTTTTCCCTGATGGCGTCCATAAGCGCCTTGTCCTCGTCTTTGTTGCCCTGAAAGAGAAACGGCTCGTCGAAGTCCCTCTGTTTCGAAAGCTCCGCCTCGAACACCGTCAGCCCTGAAAGCTCCGCCACCTCTCCGGCGGTCATGTCCCCGAACCCCAGGATGTCGAACCGCTCTTCGATCAGTGAAAGAACGGCCTCCCTCAGGTCAGAATACCGCGCACCGAGAACGATGACATCGTAGCCCTCTTCTTCCGTCACCCCGGAGTTGGCGGCGTCCTGCAAAGCGAAATCGAAGTAGCCTTTCGGAATGAATATTCCGCCGCCGTTTTCCGAAATAAAAGGGTGCCGGTTGCCGAGTTTCTTCCGGTAATACTCGATCTCCGCCCTCGTCTTGCTGGAACAGATAACGAGCGGCAGGCCTTCATCCTTCAGCCGTTTGAGTGCGGGGACCGCCTTCTCAAACGAATAGGTCGAGTAATCCAGAAGCGTGCCGTCGAGGTCGGTGAAAAATACGAAGTTCTTCATCCTCCCTAAAGAATACCACAGCGATTCACGGCCTGCCTCAGCCGGCGCGCGGATAAGGCGTCGTTACTTTTCTGACTCAGGGGGTCAGACCGACCACACGGCTTCTCCTGCTCTCGCCGCTCGTCAGGGGGACCCTTCTGTCGCAGGGGGGGAGAGGCCTTTACGGCACTTTGGTCGGCGGGGTCGGCGGCTCCGGCACTTTCGGCTCCTTCGGCGGTCTCCCCGGCTTGCGGGGGTCAGGCTCCCTCGGCGGTTTCGGCGGCATCGCTGTCTCCTTTCGCTTCACTACTTCCACGCTAGCAGATTTCCGTTGTCGTGTCCATCCCGGCTGCGGAGGTTTGTGCGGGTCCTCACGTCATTGCAGACAATTCACGGGGAAATCTGGTTTAATAGGATAAGGGAATATCTCTTTGAGGGCGTTCACGTCATGACGGATTTTTTTGCCGGACAGATGGATTACATCTATTTCTTCTACGGGCTCGCGTTTATTCTGCTCGCTGCCGTTTGTTATGTCATGATGAGGCAGAAATCGCAGGTACTGCCGTGGATATGGCTGGGGCTGTTCGGTCTCGGACACGGCATTCACGAATGGCTGAATTTTTTCGTCCTCGTATCGGGAGACGACACGCTGCTGCGGGTTCTGCTGGTCTTCTTCGTTGCCGTTTCGTATCTGCTTCTCGCCGAATTCGGTCGCGCGGGAATGATATCGGTGCAGGGGAAGGGGCCGGGCAGGAGGATCTATGCGCCGCTTCTGCTGGCGGCGTGCGCGGGCGGACTGGCCGGAATCGACGGGCTCGAGGCGACCGTACGGTATATGATCGGGGCCGTCGGGGGGCTCTGGGCGATGAGGGCGCTCTATCTGGCGGGGCGGAAGTCCGGGAAGGAATCCGGACACTGGCTCATCGTTGCGGGCGCCGCTGTCGGGCTCTATGCGGTCGCTACTGCGGCCAGCGTACCGCCGGCTGTCTTTCCTCCTGCCTCGTGGCTCAACCGCGAAGTCTTTTTTCGCATCTTCGGGTTCCCCTTGACGCTTTTGAGGGGAGGGCTGACGATCGTCGTTGCGGCCTCACTCTGGGCCTTCTCCCGCATTCCGGCTCAAGAGGCCGGTTTCCTTTCGCGTCCCAGGCATATCTTCAGGCCTATTATCGCGATACTGACAGTAGTTGTCGCCGGATGGGTGGTGACCGAATTTGCGGGTAACGTTGCCAGGGACCAGACTCTCAAGGAGGCGAATCTCTACGTCAATTCCCTTTCGATCCAACTTGTCCGGATGCTCGAAGGCGCGGAGCACGAGGCCCTGCAGAAGGCCTCATCGCCGGAGGTCGTCAGGGCCCTGCAGTCCGAAGCTCCGTCTGATCTGCAGAAGGCCTATCCGGTTATTTCGGCTTCCAGAAACAACCGGTTCCTTGATTCGGACCTTCCCTTTTGTTACCTCGTCGATGCGGCGGGCAGGACTGTCGCATCCAGCAACAGGACAAATGCGACGCGCAACAGCGACGAATCTCCGTTTGTACGGGGAATGTCCCGGAGCCCGGGAGGGCGGGTGAAAGATCCGGTCTCCGGTGTCAAGGGATATTACTTCCTCGACAGCGACCTGCTCGCCCAGAGCTACTACGTTGTCGCTCCGGTGAGGGATGAAGAAAAGCGGGCGATCGGATTTGTTGTCATCAGGGAGCCGCTTCTGGATTTCAGGGCGGCGATTGCAAAACATCCGTTCTGTTTCCTGATAGATCCCCACGGGGTGGTGTTTCTCTCGAGCCGGAGCGATATGCTTCTGGCGGGCCTGTGGCCCCTTGAAGGACAGGCCAGGAGGGAGATCCTGGCTTCGGGCCGCTTCGGCAGCGGACCTTTTCCCTCTTTGATGCCGGAAGAGGTGAACGACGGGCAGTATGCCTCGATCAAGGGCGAGAGGGTCCTCGTGACGCGAAGGCATCTCGGCAGTAATAACTGGTCGCTCGTGCTGATGACCCCGATCAAGGAGATCCGGGTCTACCGGATATTCGCGATCTTCGCGACGTTTGTCTTTTCCGGCCTTATCATCGGGTTTTTCGGCGCGCTGCATTTTACGCGCGAGTCTTCGGCCCAGATCGCGCTGTCGGAGCGGCGGCATCGCACCCTGGTCGAGGCGTCTCCGAACTGCGTTGCCCTGTTCGACCGGGAAGGAAGGTGCGTGACGATTAACAGGTCGGGCCTCGAACTACTCGGCCGGCGGGAAGAGGACGTCATCGGGAGGAGACTGGACGAGTTATGGTCCGGGGCGGCGGACAGCGTCCCGGGCGGGGTTATCGGGGAGATCCTGGAAGGCAAGAGGGCGGTGTTCGATGCCGAGAGCAGACGGTCCGACGGCAGGCGGGTGGAATGGACCGCCGTGCTTAACCCCATCCTCGATCCCGACGGGGTCATCCGGAACTTTGTCGGGATCATCATGGACGTCACCGAGCGCAACGAGGTGGAAGAAGAGCTCCGCCGGTATCATGAGCACCTCGAAGAGATGGTGCGGGAGCGCACCTCCGAATTGTCCGAGGTGAACCGGCTGCTCGAGCAGGAGATCGTGGAGCGGAAGCTGACTGAAGAGGAGCTGAGGAAGCACCGTGAGCATCTTTCGGAACTGGTGACGGAGCAGACCGCCGACCTGATCACGTCCAACGAAATGCTGCAAATGGAGATTTCGGAGCGAAGACGCGCCGAAGAAGAGCTGAAGAGTTTTTCCCAGAGGATAGAGACTATTATCAATTCCTCCAGCGACGTCATCCTCATGAAAGACAAAAATCTGCGTTTCCTCGTCGTCAACGAGCAGTGCGCGAAGTTTTTCGGCGCCCCGGTCGGGGATATCATCGGGAAGACCGACTTCGACTTTATGGGTGCTGACGAGGCAGAGCAGTGCAGGAGATCGGACGAGGCGGCGCTTGCCGGCGACGGGCCGTGTGAGGCCGAGGAGCAGGCCGGCGACGTGTGGCTGCATGTCGTGAAGAAAAGGGTGCTCGACGAGGCCGGAAACATCACCGGTCTTGTCGCCGTGATCCGGGACGTCACGGACCGCAAGCGCGCCGAAGAAGAATTAAGGAAATACCATGAGCACCTCGAAGAGATGGTGCGGGAGCGCACCTCCGAGCTGTCTCTGGCGAATGAGCGGCTCAACGACGTGAACGAGGCGCTCCGGGACAGCGAGGAGCGTTTCCGCTCGCTCTTCGATCTTGCCTCCGATTCTATTTTTCTGCTCGACCCCTCAGGCGACAATGGCCCCATTGTCGTAGATGCCAATGTCGCCGCCTGCACGATAAACGGATATGCCCGCGAAGAGATGATAGGCCTGCCGATCTCTCTTCTGGACTCCCCGGAGGGGGCGAGGAACGCGGAGGGCATAAATGCTCGCATCATGACGGGCAACGCGGTCACTTTTGAGGTGAGCCATGTCCGCAAGGACGGTCACGTATTCCTGCTGGAGGTCTCCGCTCAGCTCATCCACCTCGCCGGGAGGCCCTATGTCCTGGCGATCGAACGGGATATCACCGAGAGAAGGCGGATGGAGGACGCGCTGAGGGAGGTGAGCCGTCAGCAGGAGGCCATTTTGAATAACATCCCGGACCTTGCCTGGCTTAAAGACAAAGAGGGCAGGTTCATTGCCGCGAACGGACCTTTGGCTGCCGCATGCGGGGTTGCGTCTCCGGAGGAACTGGTCGGGAAGACCGATTTCGACCTATGGCCGAAGGAGCTTGCCGAGGGGTATCTGGCGGACGACAGGGATGTCATGGGCAGCGGAAAACGGAAACGTGTCGAAGAGACGATACTGGACAGGGACGGCAACACGCAGTGGATGGAGACGATAAAGACACCGATCTATAACGATGTGGGCGAGGTGATCGGCACGGCCGGCATCGGGCGCGATATCACCGGACGGAAGAAGGTAGAGGAGGAGCTGGAACGGCACCGCGAGCATCTTGTCGATATGGTCGAGGAGCGCACGGTAGAACTGAAAACCGCTGTCCAACTGCTTACGAACGAGATCAATGTCCGCAAGCAGGCGGAGGAGACGCTGAAAAGGAGCGAGGAACGCTTCAGAAGACTCTCGCGTGAGTTTCATACGCTGCTTGACGCGATGCCCGACACGCTGATCCTCCTTTCTCCGGACCTCGAGGTGATGTGGGCGAACAAGGCGGCGGCGGCGGGCATCGGGAAACCCGCGGAGGGCCTGACGGGGCTGCCTTGCTTCTCGCTCTTGTACGGCAGGTCGGCACCCTGCGACGACTGTTATGCCCTCAGGAGCTTCGCCTCCGGCTACGCCGAGCATTCACAGCTGCTCACCCCATCGGGCAGGCTGGTCGAGGGCAAGGCGTATCCGATAAAAGACGAGGAGAGCATGGTGTCGAATGTCATCGTCGTGCTTTCCGACATTACGGAAAAGACGGCGCTCCAGGCCGAGGCGATGCGCGCAAGTCACCTCGCGTCGCTGGGAGAGCTGGCCGCGGGAGTCGCCCATGAGATCAATAACCCCATCAACGGGATCATCAACTACGCGCAGATCCTCGCCAACAAGCTGAAGACGGAGACAAAGGAAAACGATATCGCCATCCGGATCATCAGGGAGGGAGACCGCATTGCCGGCATCGTCAGGGGCCTTCTTTCGTTTGCGCGGGAAAGAAAGGAGGAAAAAGTCCCTGCCACGATCCAGAGGATCATGGGCGACACGGTCACTCTGACCGAGACGCAGATCCGCAAGGACGGCATCCGCCTGACGATCGACATCCCCGAGGACCTGCCCGAAGTTCTGGCAAACCCGCAGCAGATCGAGCAGGTCTTTCTGAACATCATCAGTAATGCGCGATACGCGCTGAACCAGAAATATCCGGGTGCCCACGAGGACAAGGTGTTCGAAATTGCCGGCGGGACGGTGCTGGTGGAGGACGTTCCTCACGTAAGGGTCACGTTCCGCGACAGCGGCAGCGGCATCCCCGCCGAGGTGATGGACAAGGTGATGAATCCGTTTTTTTCGACGAAGCCGGGAGGACAGGGAACGGGGCTGGGGTTGAGTATCAGCCACGGGATTATCAGAAACCATGGCGGCAGGCTCCTGATCGAGAGCGCCGAAGGGGAGTATACGATCGTGAGGATAGACTTGCCGGTAAGGAGTGGTGATGGAGCATAAGGGAAGAATCCTCGTCATCGACGACGAAGAGAGCATCCGCTTTACGTTCGACGCCTTTCTCTCCGACGAGGGATACTCGGTGCAGACGGCCGGAAGTTACGATCAGGCCGTCGGCCTGCTCGGAGAGACCGACTTCGACGTCGTCTTCGCCGACATCATCCTCGGCGGCAGGACGGGGATCGACGTGATGCGCGAGGCGAGGCGGCGCGGTCTGACCTGCCCGGTTGTGATGGTCACGGGGGCCCCCAACGTCGAGACCGCTTCGGAGGCGGTCAGGCTCGGGGCCTTCGATTATATACCGAAGCCGGTGCATCAGGAGACGCTGCTGCACGTGGCGAAGATGGCCCACCGGCATAAGGCGCTGAACGATGAGGCAGAGCGATACAGGAAAAATATCGAGGCGATATTCAGGAGCGTCAAGGACGGCATCGTGACCGTGGACGATTCGCTGAAGGTGGTCGAGATCAACGAGGCGGCCCAGGCCATCTGCGGCGTCGGACGGGAAGCCATCGGGCAGGACTTCGGCTCCGTTGCCGCGTTCGGATGCGGGAAGGCCTGTCTCGATGCGCTGACGGAGACGATCGAAAAAAAGAGCCCGGCCGAAAGGACGCGCATCGAGTGCATTCAGGAGGGCAGCCCCGGGCGTGTCGTAACCCTTTCCGCCGCTCCCCTGCTCGACCACCACGGCCTTTTTTCGGGCGCGGTGCTCGTCATACGGGACGAGACGAGGCTGTCCGATCTGGAGAGGGACCTGAACGAGCGCAGACAATTTCACACCATGATAGGGGTAAGCGGAAAGATGCAGGAGATCTATAACCTGATCGAGAACCTTGCGGATGTGCAGAGCACGGTGCTGGTGACCGGCGAGAGCGGGACGGGGAAGGAGCTGGTGGCCGAGGCGCTCCATTACAAAGGGGTAAGAGGCAGTCGTCCCCTGGTAAAGGTGAACTGTTCCGCGCTCTCCGAGAACCTCCTCGAAAGCGAACTTTTCGGCCACGTGAAGGGCGCCTTTACCGGCGCTGTGAAAGACAAGATAGGCCGCTTTCAAAGGGCCGACGGCGGGACGATTTTTCTTGACGAGATAGGTGATATCTCTCACAGGATACAGCTCGGGCTGCTCCGTGTGCTGCAGGAGATGGAGTTCGAGCGGGTGGGGGATTCCACCCCTATCAGAGTGGATGTGCGCGTGATCGCCGCGACGAATCGCGATCTTGAGTCCAAGGTGAAGAGGGGTGAATTCAGGGAGGACCTTTATTACCGGCTGAAGGTGGTCGAGATGGCCCTCCCGCCTCTGAGGGAGCGGACCGAGGATATTCCGTTTCTTGTGAACCACTTCCTCGAAAAGTTCAACAAGAAGATGGGGAAGAAGATTTCCGCCGTCTCCGCCGATGTGCAGGCCCGCTTCATGGACTATCCGTGGCCGGGCAATATCAGGGAACTGGAACATACTATGGAACACGCCTTTATCCTCTGCCGCCAGAACATGATCTCGGTGGAGCATCTCCCGGGTCCGTTCAGGGACCTTGCGGGGAGCGGAGCGAGGGCGTTACGGGAAAAGGAGAGGAATGAGCCGGACGAAATCCTTAAGGCGCTCGAAAAGACCGCCTGGAACAAGGCAAAGGCTGCCAGGCTTCTGGGGTTCGACCGAAAGACACTTTATAGAAAAATGGAAAAATACCGCCTTCTAAACCACGAATCATAACAGTGTGGCATGCTACATATATGTGGCACCCAGAAATGTAGCATGCCACACTTAATAGTAATCTGTGACCCCTGGTTTTCCCGCTCCGGCTGTTCTTGTACGGATTCCTAAACCATTATCCGAGGCCTTACCGAAGCCCGTAACGTATCGTTTCTGAATAAATATAACATTTTAAGGGTCGCCTGATACGTGCCGGGTCCGGCTGGGAAAAGGGAATTTCATCTTCCGATGCCTGACGGGTATGAATCTTGTATTCATCGGGGTAATAGGACGAGGCTTCCGACAGGCAGAATTTCTAAAGCATAAGCAGAAAGAAACTATGAGGGCAAGAGATGATAACGCATGAGATCAACCGCAACCTGACGAACGGAAAAGAAAAGCGGGATGGGGGGGCCATTGCGACGATGAACGGTACGCAGAGCAAACTCTGTCCTTTCATTCAGGAACCTTATGACGATTGTTACTGCACCAGCACGAGCAGCCTGTATGCGGAAGCGACCATCTATTTCTGCGGCGGCCACTACAGGGCATGCGAGATTTACGTCAAGAATACGAAAGGGAAGGGAAGCGACTGATGAAGTGTCCTCATCTGATATGCTGGGTCATCTCATCCTGCAAGGCCGGCGACAAGCCCTATGTCCCGAGCATCTTCGAACTAAACGAATATTGCAACGGGCTGCAGCATGCGAAGTGCCCACTCTACCGCGGCGCTGACACATGCGGGCAGGTTCCGGTCATGTAGGGCTGCACGAATTTCCCGGAGTGAAGGGACGGGAAAAATCACCCAATGTACGGCTATGCAGGAGTGCCATTTACCGGACGGAGCAATGACAGGAAGGAGCAGATCATGGGAATGAAGGGACTTGCGGAGGGAATTATCATGCAGTCAATCGAGGATTTATGGAACGAGAACCTCAGGGATGAATGTATCGCCTTCTTCAAGGGGACGGAATTCCGCATCTGCGCCGAGATCGCAGGCATGCGCATCGATGATCAGGTGAAGGTGCTCAACCTCGTCAAAGGCGTACTGGACGACGCCAACGGGGGAATGCAGCCGAAGACCGCCTTTGCAGAGAAGACGAAAAAACCGGAAGGGATGCCGAAACGAGCGCCGCGCTTCATGCACGCGACGCCGTGATCCTCAGTCGCTGAGGGAAATCACCTCATAGAGCGCCTTGCCGAGTTCGGACAGGTTGTAAGGTTTTGGCAGCATTCCCTTGAACCCGAACTCCCTGAATTGTGATATGATCGTGTCCTCCGAGTATCCGCTCGAAACGATCGCCTTCGCCCGGGGATCGAGTTGGAGGAGTTTTCGCACGGCCTCCTTGCCGCCCATTCCTCCTGCAATGATCAAATCGATGATGACCGCGTCGAAGGGATGGCCCGACTCCATTTCTCTTTTGTAATGATCGAGCATTTCCTGCCCGTCGCGGGCGAAGGTCGCCGTGCAGCCGCACTGGCCGAGCATTCGCTCGACGACGTTCCTTACCATATCCTCGTCGTCCATGACGAGGATCCTCGTGCTGCCGGAGAGGAAGACCTTTTCGGGGGCGTTCTTCCCCGCTATTTTTCCCAGCGCGGCCGGCAGATATACCGAAAATGTCGTCCCGACCCCTATCTCGGATTCGACGGTGAGGCGGCCGTTATGGCTTCTGACGATCGAAAAGGCGCTTGTCAGTCCCAGGCCGCTCCCTTTCTGTTTTGTCGTGAAGAAAGGGTCGAAGATCTTCTCCAGGTGGCTCTTCTTGATGCCGGTACCCTGGTCCGAGATCGAAAGCTTTACGTATGCTCCCCCGCTCAGGGAAGGTGACATCGCCGGGTCTGCGATCGTATTTTCGGCGCTGATCCTGAGGACGCCACCGAGCGGCATCGCCTGGCACGCATTTGCGACGAGATTGGTGATCGCCTGCCGGATCTGTCCCTCGTCCGCCTCGACCGGCCAAAGATTCTCGGGTATGACGCATTCGCATTGCACCGCAGGCTCATGAATAATGTATCCGACGAGATTCCGGAGCATTTCTCTCAGGGACAGCGCCTTGGTAAGCGGCGTCCCGCCTTTTGAAAAGGTGAGCAACTGACGGGTCAGGTCCTGGGCCTTCAGCGATGCCTTTTCCGCTTCGGTAAGGATATCGGACATCTCCGAGCCCGGCTTCGCGTACATTTTTGCCAGCATGATGTTGCCGGTAAGGGCCGTCAGGATATTATTGAACTGGTGTGCGAGGCCTCCCGCAAGCACGCCGAGGGACTCGAGTCTCTGAGTCCTCTGCAGTTCGTACTCCATCTTCCTGCGCATGCTGATATCGAGCAGGCTTCCGATAATGGCGGGGCTGCCTTCGTAGGAGGTGGCCGTGCCCTGGACTTCGCAGTCGATGATCGCGCCGTCCTTTCTTACTCCCCGGAACGTATAGTGCATGCTCTGCACCTCCCCGCTCATCCGCCTGCTGATGTTGTCGGCCACGATTCCCCGGTCTTCCTCGAAGGTGAGATCCATTACCCCGACGGAGGACAAGAGCTCTTTCTGTGTGTATCCGGTGATTTCGGCAAATTTCGGATTTGCGTATACGAACATGCCGTCCTGGATGATATAGATGCCGATCAGCGACTGCTCGACGAGGTTCCTGAATTTTGCCTCTGCGGAAAGCAGGGCCGCCTCCGCCTGTTTTCTCTCGGTGATATCTCTCACCATCTCTATCCCCGCGATGATCCTGCCCTCGGCGTCCCGCAGGGGAGAGGCCTTGATTTCTATATGGGTTACTTCGTCGTCCCTCGTGAGCGCCTTTTCAAGGACGTGTATCCGGCCGTCAGCAAACGCCTCGGCGACAGGACACCCCTCGCAGACATCGGCACGGCGGGAATACGCCTTGTAACAAATCTCTCCCTTCCGGTCGCCCACCAGGCTCTTATGCACCTCATTCTGGTACAGGACCCGGAAATCCCTGTCCTGGATGCTGATGCCGTCTCCCATGGCGGCGATGATCGCGGCGGTCTTGGCCTTCTCCTCGTTGGCCATTTCGACGGCCATCTTCATGATCTTTTCGATCCGGATATGCTCGGTCTTGAGCGCTTCCATGCCCTCGACCTTCCGTCGCGCCCCTTCAAGTTCCCTGATGAGTTCTTCTTTTGTCTTTTCCTTATCTGTCATTGAGCCCTGTTACCTGCAGGAAAAAAAATGATCCCGACACGTTTCCACCGGCGGATGTCCCAATCGTTTTTTCCCTATGATAACATTTTTGATAATTCCGGAAACACATGGGGCGGCCTTGGATAGTTCAGTTCTATAAGGTCTTGAGGATGACGCCTCTTAATGACAGACCCTGAACTTTCGGTTATAGTCTGCTTCGTTGTCTATTTTGAAGCCTTATCTCCCTCAAAGGGAAAGTCACCATGGCACGCAGGCCAGACTTCGATTGGTCGTTTGCATAGCCAAGGCTGACTTTTGCGCCAACCCGGGCGGAAATGGCCTGGACAATAGACAGACCGAGGCCCGAACCAATTTCATTGCTACCTAAGACGCGGTAAAACGGATCAAATACTCGCTCCCGTTCTGCCTCTGGAATACCGGGGCCGTTATCTTCGACCACCAGGGTTACCTCATCCTTGGTCGCCAAAACCGACAAATCAACGCGCCCGCCTGACGGTGTGTAGCGGACCGCGTTGTCCACGAGATTTTTGACAAGGGTTATCAAGTCAACCTCGTTGACTGGGACGTGAGTATCCGAATCACTGACGACGCCAATATCAATGCCCTTCAACTCGGCCAATGGCATCAAATCCTCCAGCACGTGCCGATAGACCTCCCGCACGGAAACTGTGGTATTAGACGTCATTCCCGAGGTTTGCGCTCGTGCTAGTGCCAACATTTGATCCAGCAATGTTCTGCTCCGCTCGATACCTTGACGCAGAGTCCTTAGTCGCTCGTGCGCGTCGGCAGACATTTCGGTATCCGCAAGCCTTTCTGCTTGTAATGACAGCGCCGTCAACGGAGAACGCAGTTCATGCGCGGCGTCTGCGATGAAGCGGCGCTGTGCAACCATTGACTGTTCTACACGCCCTAACAATCGATTGATTGCGCCTACGAATGGTCGAATTTCAGCTGGAAATGGTTCAGGGGCAATCGGATGAAGTTCTTGCTCGCTGCGTTGATCGATTCCTGTGGAAAGGGCGGAAATCGGCTTAAAGATTTTGCGGATGAGATAGGTCATGACAAGCAACAGAATCGGGACCAGTACCAGAAAGGGCATAGTGGTGCGCAACGCGCTATCTCTTGCGATTTCGTCACGGACTGCCGTATCTTGAGCTACAGCAAAGCGTTCTCCACCGCCGATAGTTCTTACCAAGACACGATAGGTTTCATTATTAACACGGACAGTTTGCAGGCCATCATGGAGGTTTTGAGGTAGTGCCAAAGTCGGATTGATACCGTTGTTTGGATTGCTTAGCAGGGTCGTAGAGAGTACTTGGACAAAGACACGTGATTCTGGATCGCTGTCTGCTCCTATGCCTGAATTGCCCGCCGGAGGCACAGTTAAGACGTGCCGATTGAATAACGCGGCCACTTGGCGCAGCGTATCATCCTGCAGCTCATGCGCTTCGTTGAAGGCCGAGAAGAAAGCAACCATTCCGGCAATCAATGCAACACTCACAATCGCCGATGACAGCCAGAGAGATAGTCTGATTTGAAGCGAGCCTTTCACATGGTTTTTGAGACCATCCATCCTACCCCCCTGACATTCTTAATAACCTCGCCTCCCAGTTTCTTGCGCAGGGCGTGGATCAAGAAATCAATGGCATTGCTATCCACTTCTTCGCCCCATCCATAGATTCGATCTTCCAGTTCGCTGCGGGAAAGAATCGCGCCGGGACGAATAAGCAAGGCTTGTAACAGAGCGAATTCCCTGTTAGAAAGCTGTATCGGCGCATCAGCATTGACCGTTGCTTCTCGTGTTGCTGGATCAAGTGACACGATGCCATTAGTAAAATGCGGCGATGCAATCCCACCCTTGCGCCGCAGTACCGCACGCATACGGGCAAGCAACTCTGCCATCTCGAAAGGTTTGCGAATGTAGTCATCAGCCCCGCCGTCCAGCCCGCGAATTCGATCATCCAGCCCATCCCTTGCGGTGATTATTAGCAACGGCACAGGATTATCCCTTGCACGGATTACATTCAACACTTCCAATCCATCCTTGCCCGGCAAACCCAGGTCGAGCAGAATGATGTCGTAGTTCTGGCAAGCGAGCGTGTTGAGAGCGGTTTGCCCGTTCTTTACCCAATCGGTCGCATATGAAACATCCTTGAGTGCTTCTTGAATAGCCTCTCCGATCATGGGATCGTCTTCAACTAACAAAACGCGCACTTACATCCCTTTGGCTGATGTACCGTTTTTCAATGAGCCTTTTCTGCTGCTCTCTGTTTGAAAAACAAGATACAAGTCAACATAAATACAAGAAGGGCAACCGTCGCAGAATAGCGGCTTAATGCCAGCCCACCATGACTGAGCGGCTTGTCAAGAAAATCTCCTACGACGGCCCCAAGAGGGCGCGTAAGAATAAATGCCGCCCAAAACAGCATGGTACTAGATATGTTTGTCCAGTAGTACGCCGCGGCTACAAGTGCCAGCAATACGACGAATACCACCGCGCTTCCTCCGTAACCAAGTCCGGCAGTGTCAGCGGTCCAGTCGCCGAGTGCCGTCCCTAAGGTCTGAGAAAACATGATTGTCATCCAATAGTACATCTCGGCCTTTGGAGAACTGATGCTATCGACTGATACCGTACCAAGTGACCGATACCAGATGAACAGTGAGGCCAATAGCAAGGTAAACAGTAACGATGCACCCCCCGCATATCCTATTCCAAGGGAACGGTCTGCAAAATCGGCCAACGTCGTTCCAACTGTGGTCGTTGCGATAATAGTTGTCCAGTAGAGGAATGGGTGAAAGCCCTTTGCCCTAATTTGACCAGCTACAGCGACTAGAAAAATTGCTGCAAAAATGGCCGTCCCAACAAGATAACCCAGGTTCATCGACATAGACACTGTATCACCACCGGTTTCACCCAGTGTGGTAGCAGCAACTTTAATGATCCAGAAGATCGCAGTAACTTCCGGAACCTTGCTCAAGCTACGTTTGGTAGTATTGTCCATACGCCTTTCCTCGCTTTTTTGCCAATTTTATGAAAAATGTTTAATTTTCTTGCCGAAATGGAAGATACCCGTCAAGCCCAAAGCAACGCCCTCATTTCGCCAGAGGTAGATGGATACTCTCCACCTTTAGAGCTTAGTCCGCATTAGGGCCTTCCGGTGCGTTTTCCAGCAGTTTGCCGGTTTTGGCGTCCACGCCAACTTCCTGTGTGACCTTGCCGTGTTGGATATCGAAGGAATAGCGCAGGCCGCTACCGCCTTTCTCTCGTTCCAGTTCCTCATCGGTGATTTGTCCAGGATGAGCCCTGAGGGCAATTACCCGTGCCTGTTCCAGACTTATCTTTGCTTCTCGGGCCAATTCCTGACCCGTATAGGCGAACGCATTGACTGCGGACGTCATCAAAAACACAGACAGCAAGGCTATTGCGCAATTCTTACATGCTTTCATGATCATACTCCTCTCCTGATTTAATTCGGTCAGGCGTGTTTGCGTCTCACCGTTATGATCACTATACACATCGAGAATTAGCTGATAGTTAGAGACTGTGCGCCTAATCCGATTTTTCCGAACGGGTTCTTCTTTGCGTATATCCTCTAGTTTGAGTTTAAAATAATGGTCGACTTGAGTCAATTTTCTTGCCTATTTTTCTGTCATAGCACTGTTTTACTTAATGAGGTCAGAGTCACCGATTCAAGACGCAAGAAAATTTTCCTGGGGCTTAACATCTTAATCTCACCTTTCTCCCCCATATCAAAACCCTTATCACTCCGATGCCCCCGCCTTGTGTTTGTCAGAATGGGATTTCTTAAAGGTATTTTTCAAGGCGAGACTCAATAGTGTGTCCCAAAGCCTTCTTCTCAATTCCGCCTCAACGAAAAAGCTAATGGCTCTCCTCCTCCTTTATGGTCAGCATTATTTTTATTTGCCCCCCCTTGACAAATGGCTGACAAAAACCTAAATGCCTTTATAAACCAAACAAGGGAGGAGCCATGTATATCAAAAAGCGGGACTTCAGCTACCTGGAGACCCTTGCCAGGAGTCTCGACGAAGGTCAGAGGAAAAGGTTTCTCGAAATTCTCCCGAAAGCCGGCGGCAAGAGGTCAGGAGAAGATATCAAGAAAATCGACGTCGTCGGCGACGAGATATTCGACGTTCAGGGGATAGGGCCCGGGCAATTCATCACAAGGACGATTATCAAGAAGGCCTTCAAGGAGGCCAAGGGAAGATAAAATGCTCATACTTGAAAGAAATTCTGCTGCGGCCCCACGACTGACTCCATTAGCTTGGCGCGTTTAAGGAGTTGCTCCCAGCTTATCAAGCAGGGCGTTCACCCGCTCATAAGCATCTCTCTGTATCCGTTCCTGTTCGTCCGGATCATCTATCTCGTCAAAATCTACAACTGATTTTGGGCCAAAGGCTTTTTCAGAAGCAAACTTACCCGCTATCTTCTGCAAACCCTCTTTGACCAGGCCATGATTCAGGTGCGGCCTGAATTCCTCTGCCAGGGAGTCGAGCCCTCCCGGATAGTTCAGAAGGCAATAGTAAATATCCCAGGCGTCCTTTTCCTTCATGCGGGTCTCCATCGCCATACCCTTCATCACAAAGAATGGAACGATAGAGGCAACGCGCAGGCTTACTGCATCATGGGCGCCGTTGGGAAGTGTTCCTTCGATCCTGATTTCTTTTGACATCTCGAAGGCGAGATCGCAGCCTCTTACTTTCCTGGCCTGCACTCCCTGAACCTTTTGATGACGATGACCTTTTGACGTCCCTTCATACTCGCCGGCCAGGAGATCGATCTGCACCTTGACTTCATGATCTTCTACCTTCACATTTCTGATGTAGATGAAGGGTTGTTCGCCTTGCTGATATCCCCTGCTCTTAAGAAGGTCTTGGATCTTCTTATACGCTTCGTCACGGATCTTCTTGTGGTTCAGGGCAAGGTCCACATCCATACTTCCGACATGGGGGCCGCTTTGGTGTGGCAGTAGGACCTCTGGAATCCATCCGCCGATCAGGACTATATCGTCTTTGTACTCTCCGAGAAGATGCACCAGTTCTATGAGAACAGAGCGTGCAGCCTCCACCCCTTCGGCCGTATAGTCCCGCCGCGTTACCATATCATTTCTCTTTTAACCATTTCGGTTTTATCACATCTCTGAGCAAGGCTTCTGCTGCCTCTTCGCCCCTGCCTCTGTAGCTTTTCACATCAAGATAAACCTGTAAAGGCGATACGATCCGGACATCATCTATCATTTGCGTTCCGTAAAAGACGCCTTCGTCATAAGGGCCAAGGAGCGTAACATTGGCGCCGCTTTCGACCTCTTTCAAATTGAGTAATGATGCCACATCCTCTCTGGTGTTGTATACGTAGGCCATTGCACGGATGTAGCGCACGGCAGGGGCAAAACGTGCCGCTCCGGAAAAGCCTGTCAGTGCATACTCAATGCCCTTCTCTTTGCACACCTTTGCCATGTCACTTTCTATCTCCGGGATGCTCTTGAGCGAATAGAAATTGCGGACCTCGTTCTTCCTGTAGGTATACACATTGGCCCATTCTTCAAGAAGCTTCCACGGTGCTGTCAATGAAAAACCATCCTGCTTCATAATCCACTCACGATCAAGCAGAAGCTTCTTCACGTTGGCAATCTGTCCCAGGCTTACGCCCGATTCATCAGCAAGGTCCTGTGTCTTCCAGACCCTTCCGGGGTTGTTCAGGAGCACCCGCAGGACACGAGAAGATTTGGGAGAGAAGAGCGAGACAAGGTCTCTCCTCGTCCTGAAGGGATTCGGCCTTCCTGTCTCTTTAATATAGACCTGCCCGAAGGAGATAAAGCAGTTGCCGGCTAAGTCGAGATAGCCGACGCCGTCTTTCATGCATATCTCGGCCGCTTGCTCAGATATGTAGGGAGCCATGAAGATAAGATATGCGTCAGGATAAGTATTCCGGTACCGAATCAACTGATTGACTGCGTCACGTGCCATGCGCGGCTGACCGTTGCCCTTTACCTCGACAAGGAGGATTTGCTTATTATCAACGAGGGAAAGTTTGACAATGATATCTATCCCATCTTTCTCCCGCTCAATGGATTTGACCTTTAGGAAGGGAACCTTTTCAAACACATCCCTAAGGGTATCCTGAGCGGTGGCCTCAATATCTGATAGTTCTCTTTTCATTGTATTGGCCATTTTCAACGCCTGCTGAAAATTATTATTGCAGTGAAGGATGTCTTATGTCAAGGACTATTTTCACTGTAAAAAGCATTTTCAGCATTTGCTGAAAATCTTACTAGATTGAAAAGTTGAGCAGTTTCGGACCTGGGACTAACGGGCATGAGGCCGGGGGAAGTGAGGGCGCTGCAGGTCAATGACATGATAGACGGAGCCTTGAAGGTTTGGAATGCGTTCAGCGACCACAAGGACTATGCAGGGAACAGGATACTAAAACTCTACCGGAAGTCTGGCGGGGAAGTAACCTATCCCATCCCACTCGATCTATGGCACGATCTACAGAAGCACGTTGCGGAGAAAAAGTCTGATGGTTTCATATTCGCTCATGAGGACGGTTCACCGTTTGGCCCTAACTGTATGCCTCGCGCCTGGAAGAAGGCCTGCAAGGATGCAAAAGTAAAGTATATCCCCCTTCAGCAGGCATCACGCCACAGCATGGCATCTCAGATCATGGCGGAACATAAGAAGAAGGCTATTGATGAGATACAGAAAAAGCTGGGCCACTCCAACAAGCAGACTCAAAAAGCCTACGTCATCGAATAACGCTCACCGAACGGCCACCGAACTGTAAAATGTGGAATTATTCCCCGATTGACAAAGCAGGCCTTCTGTAACCTATTGAATTGGAAGTGATCTGATCAGAGGGTATTGGTCGGGGCGAGAGGATTCGAACCTCCGACCCCCTGCTCCCAAGGCAGGTGCGCTAGCCAGGCTGCGCTACGCCCCGAACTTTTTACGATACTGGAAGGCGGGGGAAAAGTCAATCAGCAGGACGGGACCCCCTGAGTGATTGAAATTAGGCTATTGCAGTGATTATCATCATCTGGTACGGAAATTTCGACGGCGGCACGCGGGAAGGAGACGACAGATCGCCCGTATCATCATCGACGGATACAATCTTATCGGCGTCTCCCACGCCAATCTCGCCGCCGAAAGGGAGAGGCTCGTCTGGGCACTTTCGGAATACCGCGGGAAAAAGGGGAATGACATCACCGTTGTGTTTGACGGCTGGAAGTCGGGCGGACGCTTTCCCGAATCGCAGGTAACGGGCGGGATCAGGGTCATCTACACGCGCCTCGGAGATACTGCGGATTCTGTGATAAAAGAGATTGTGGGAAACAGGAAAGAGGAGTGGATCGTCGTCACCTCGGACAGGGACATCGCGTCCTTCGTATGGGCCAGCGGCTCGGTGCCGGTTTCGGCCGGCCGCTTCGAGCGTCTGCTCGAACGCGCCGTGGATGCGTCGTCGGGAGAACGCGGGGACTGCGGTGAAGATGACGCCGACGGGGAATGCGGCGGCGAAAGAAGGGGCCGGCCGAGAACGCCTTCGAGGAAGGAAAAGGCATTGCTGAGGGTGCTGAAGAAACTATGATCAGAAAATACATCGCGGCCCTGAGGCCGGCGGATTCGCTGAACCTCGCCTTCCTGTTCTTTCTCGGTGCACTGGTGAGCGTGTTCCATCGCCGCATCGCCGCATCCGGACCGCTCTTCGGGCTTTATGCTCTGCTTATGGTCCTCCAGGTTTTGCTGGTGAGGTTCCGCAACGAAAACGGCCTGCTGCGGTGGGTGTACGACCTGATCTTCCCCACGCTTTCGATCGTGCTTATCTTCGACAGCCTCGGCCGTATCGTCCATTCTATAAACCCGCACGATATCGATCCTCTCCTGATCAGGCTGGACTACGCGATCTTCGGGTTTTATCCCACCGTCAGGCTCGAACGGTGGATCAACCCCGTCCTTACCGATATCCTGCAGGCGGCGTATTCAAGCTATTATTTTCTCCCGATCACGCTCGGGGTGATGCTGAAGGTGAGAAAAAAAGACGGCGAACTCGGCCATTCGCTCTTTCTCATCATGCTCTGCTTTTATCTTTCGTATGTCGGATATATCCTCATGCCCGCCCTCGGGCCGAGATTTGCGCTGGCGCATCTTCAGCATGTCGATCTGAAGGGGTTCCTGCTTGCGGGACCGATACAGGAACTGCTGAACAGGCTCGAAGGGATCAAACGGGACGCCTTTCCGAGCGGACATACCGCAGTCGCGCTCACCGTGCTTTATCTGACGTATCTGCATGAGAGGGGCCTCTTCCGGATATTTCTGCCCTGCGTGGCCGCTCTGATCTTTTCGACGGTTTACTGCAGGTATCATTATGTGGTAGATGTATTAGGAGGGATGGCGCTTGCGGTCATCACGATTTGGGCTGGGGAGGCCTATTATGGATACCGGACAAAAAGAGTCGATACTGATCGTTGAGGACGAGCGGAAGATCTCCGAGATCGTCCGGGCCTATCTTGAAAAAGAGGGGTTCCGGGTGAGGGTCGCCGATACCGCCGAGCAGGCGATCGGTTTTTTCGGGGAGACGTTCGACCTCATCATACTGGACCTTATGCTCCCCGATATGCAGGGAGAAGAGCTCTGCAAGATAATCCGCGAGAACTCGGACGTCCCGGTGATCATGCTCACCGCCAAAAGCGGGGAGGAGGAGAGGATCAGGGGGCTGGGGATAGGCGCGGACGATTATGTCGTCAAACCGTTCAGCCCGCGCGAACTGGTGGCGCGCGTGAAGGCGCAGCTGAGAAGGTCGGGCAGGGTGAAAAAGAAGCTTCTCAGCTATAACGCCGGAAGCCTGAAGATCGACCTCCTCAACCGCGAGGTCTACCGGGACGGGGGACTCCTCGTCCTGACGCCCACGGAGTTCAAGATCCTGACGTCCCTGGCCGAGCAGCCGGGCCGCGTATTCTCGAGGGAGCAACTGGTGACGATCGCGCAGGGGTACGATTTCGAAGGGTATGACCGGACGATCGACGCCCATGTAAAGAACCTCCGGCACAAGATAGAAAGGGATTCCCGGGCCCCGGAGTTTATCAGGACGGTATACGGGATAGGCTACAAGTTCGCGGGCGCACCCGATGAGGACTAAGCTGTTTTTCGCCTTCCTCGTCGTCATCGTGATCGCCCTCATATCGAACCTCCTCTTCGAAAAGTTCATGGTCCGCGACTTCGAGGATTACGTGAGCGGGGCGAAGGAAGACAAGCTGTACTGGATCCTCGCCTCGGTCGAGGGCTGCTACTCGGATGCGAAGTGGGACCTGGTTGCCCTGCAGGACGCGATACACTGGGCGACGATGCTCGGGTTTGACATCAGGATTTCCGACGATGACGGCAACGAAATAATTTCGTCCGGCTCGATACTGCCGAACCTCTCTCCGGCGATGCGGCGGAGGATGAGGGGGATAGTGAACTTCGGCTCGGCAAAGGGCGAGTACGAGCAGTACCCTCTCTACGTCGAGGGGAAAGAGATCGGGACGATGTACGCCAGAAGACTCGGCCGGGCGGGCAGTGTAGACAAGAAAGAGGCGATGTTCAAAAAGAGGGGGAGGGAGTTCCTCGTGATGTCCTTTGCGATGGCGGGCGGCGGTGCGGTATTCATGGCGGTCATCTTCAGCCTCTTCCTGTCCAGACCCCTGAAGAAGATGAAGAAGGCTGTCGAGTCTTTCGCCGCGGGGGACTTCAGCGTTCGCGTCGATGCCGCCTCCAAGAAAGACGAACTCGGCAGGCTCGCATCGAGCTTTAACTTCATGGCCGAGGCCCTCGAGCGGGAAGAGGCCCTCCGGAAGCACCTCACCTCGAACGTCGCCCACGAACTGAGGACGCCTCTTTCGATCATGAAGGCGAACGTCGAGGGGATGATTGACGGCGTTGTCGAAAACCGCGCTGTCGGACTCGAGAACCTGCGCATAGAGACCGAAAAATTGATCGGCCTCGTCGAGGGGATCGAAGACATGACGAAGGCGGAGGCGAGCTTTTTTTCGGGGAGGAAGTCGACCGATATCGACCTGCACCGGTTTATAGGGGGCATTACGACGAAGCTGGCCCCTCTTGCAGCGGAAAAGGGGCTTGAGATGAAGGTCAAGGCGGAAAAGTCGATCCACGTGATGAGCGATCCGGATAAGCTGGAGAGGATTCTCCAGAACATCCTCACCAACGCGATCAAAAATACCGGAGAGGGCGGCATTTCACTCGATTACGGGACCAAGGGGGACACTTTCTTCGTCGAGGTGGCCGATACGGGCTCGGGCATTCCCGAAGACAGGATGGACATGGTCTTCAGGAGGTTCTACCGCGGCGAGGAGTCGGCCGGGATAGGGCTTGGGCTCGCGATCGTGAAGGAACTGGTGGAGGTGATGGGCGGCAGCATCGATCTGAAGAGCAGGGTGGGAGAGGGCAGCACGTTCCGGGTATGGCTGCCGGTTGGGGGGAAGAAGTAAGATGCAGATACCCTATAGAAAGACAAAGGACGGCGTCGTGATCGAGGTTAAGGTCGAGCCGAGGTCTTCGAAAAAAGGCATCTCCGGGGTGCTCGACAACATGCTTAAGGTGAAGCTGACCGCCCCGCCGGTCGAGGGGGAGGCAAACGAGCAGCTGATCGAGGTGATTGCGGAGGCCGCAGGTGTCCGGAAATCGAGCGTCAGAATCGTGAGGGGCTCGTCTTCCAAGAGAAAGACGGTCGTAATCAAGGGGATTGAAACCATCTGATTTAACATATTTTCTTCATATTTTCTTCATGAGTCTTTATTACTATTTCATTACGAAAGGAAGTCAGGAAGATCCATAGATGATGAAAGCGATTTTTGTTGCGCTCTTCTTATTGCTGACGCTGGCCCCGCGGGTCTTTGCCGGCGATGAAAGCGTTACGCCCTACGGCGATTACTGCAAGGACTGCACCATCTATGGTACGTGCAAGGAGATCATTACACCCAGGGAGGCGGTGATCGCGCTCGAGAGGTACTACCGGCTTAAGGGCTACCGGGTGGGCACGATCTACCATAAAGGGCGGTTTATCGAGGCGGATATTTTCAAGGACAACAGGCGGGTCGACAAGGTCCTGTTCGACAGGAAAACAGGCAGAGTGCGTTCCATATACTGATTTCGGGGAGGATTTCGATGAGAAGGCTGCGGATTGTTCTGGTAGCGCTTGCTATGTGTCTCATGTCGGCCGGTTATTCGTACGCGATGATCGGCAGAAATTTCGCGCCTATGTCCGGGATGTCTGATGCGGACGGCCGCGTGATGCCGAAATGGATAGGAGCGATCGGGCTTGACGAAAAGCAGACAGCCGCGGTCAAGGAGGTCTACTTCAGGGCGATGAAGGAGGCGATCAGAAAGAAGGCCGATATGGACGTGGCGGAGGTCGAGCTGAGAGAGCTTTTTCTGAAGGAGCCGGCGGACTTCAAGGCGGTGGAGGCGAAGGTGAGGCAGATAGAGAAGCTGAGGGGAGATATCTTCATCCTGAATATGAAGTCGCGCGACGACGTGAGGTCCCTGCTGACGTCGGTACAGAGAAGGAAGTTCGATCTTCTGTCGGGGATGCCGATGCAGGGCCCCATGCCGGTGGCGGGGTGCGAAAGGGCATCAGGGACGGGAAGATGCACGATGAAGGACGGCGGGCCGACGTGGGGGCGCTCCGATGAAGACGGACCGTATTCCGTCGACCGTCAGGAACCGGGAGAGATGCCGGATATGGACGGCAGCGAGTGAGATCGGCTGTCCGGACCGCTGCGTAACGGAGGCGCTTGCGCAAGCCCTCCGCAGCGTTTACATACATTCTTCACAGTGCGGGCAGACCGAAAGGCTGCCCGCTTCGCTTTCGGGTGGACTTGAGGACGATCCTCATACCTCCGCCTTCTTCGCTTATGCCGGACCCCGTTCATCAGGTATAATAAGAAATCTGTACGGAAAGGAGTTCGAGATGGCCACAGTAAAAGAAGGCGATACGATCAGAATACATTATGTCGGGAAGCTCGAAGACGGGACGGTCTTCGATTCGTCCGAGGGCGGGGCGTCGCTCGAACTGAAGCTCGGGAAAGGTGAATTTATCCCTGGCATCGAAACGGGGGTCCTCGGGATGAGTCCCGGCGGCCGAAAGACGCTTTCGATCCCTCCCGAGGAAGGATACGGCCTTCATCGTAAAGAGAGGGTCTTCGAGTACGACCGCAGCAGGCTTCCGGAGGGCTTCGTCCCGGCAATCGGGCAGCAGATGCAGATGTTCCGGGCCGACGGGCAGCCGATCCAGGTCACGATTGCCGGATTTTCCGACACGGCGGTAACCATGGACTGCAACCATCCCCTTGCGGGCAAGACGCTCATATTCGAAATCACCCTCGAGGAGATCGTGACGCAGTAGTGCCTGATGCCGAACAGGACGAACCTGAAAGCACTGTCCCAGGATGACCTTGTCCGTTTTGTTGCGGCGCACGGCCTCCCGAGGTACCGGGCCGGTCAACTGGCCCATTGGATCTACGGGAAATTCGTCGCCGGGATAGATGAAATCACCGAGTTCTCGAAAGAGCTCAGGGCGAAGCTCTCCGAGGTCTCCTATATCAGCTCCCTGCGTTTGACAAAGAGGCTCGTGTCTTCGGACGGAACGGAAAAGTTCCTTTTTGCCCTGGAGGACGGCGAGACGATCGAGAGCGTTCTCATACCTGACAAAGACCGGCTGACGCTCTGCATATCTTCCCAGGTGGGGTGTGCCATGGGCTGCAAATTCTGCCTTACGGGGGAACTCGGGCTGATCAGAAACATGGAGGCGCATGAGATTGCCGATCAGGTGATCTGTGCCGCGAGGCTCGTCTTTCCCCGCAAGATCAACAATATCGTAATGATGGGAATGGGAGAGCCGCTTGCGAACATCGAGGCGGTGGCCGAGGCGCTCCGCCGGATCAGCGGGCTGATCGGCATTACGAGAAGGAGGATTACGCTTTCGACGTGCGGTCTCGTCCCGAAGATGGAAGAACTGGCGAGGGCGGTCCCGGGAGTGAATCTTGCGGTTTCGCTGAATGCCTCGACCGATGCGAAGCGGGACGAAATCATGCCGGTCAACAGGAGGTACCCCCTTAAATCCCTTCTCGATGCCTGCAAACGGTTCCCTCTCGGGCCGAGAAGGAGGATCACCTTCGAGTACGTCCTGCTTGGCGGCATGAACGATTCGGTCGAAGACGCCCGGCGGCTCGCGGAACTCGTGAGGGGGGTCAGGTGCAAGATAAACCTCATACCATTCAACCCGCACTCCGGGAGCGCCATGAAGCGCCCTTCGGAGCGCTCGGTCCTCGCCTTCCAGAGGGTGCTTGAGGAGCACCACCTCAATGCCCTTGTCAGGGAAAGCAGAGGGCGCGATATCCTCGCCGCGTGCGGGCAACTGAAGGCCGATTATTGACCTTTTTCTTATATTTTCCTTTACTTGCAAACGGACCTTCTGCTAGCGTATGAAGAGGAAACAGTATAAATACCTGTCTCAGGAGGGTGCGGCAGTGAAGAACCCGAGGCTTTTTGCGATGCTTATGATCTTCTTTCTTGCCGTATCGTGCGCGACGGCAGAAAGGGGCAACCAGGCCGACGCGTATTACAAACTGGGCATCGCCTATCTCAACGAAGACAAGGTGCAGCAGGCGTTTGTGGAATTTCACAAGGCCTACGACCTGAGCCCCCATAACAAGGAAATCCTCAACGCTATCGGGATCCTCTATCTTCTGCATCTCGACGAGACGAAAAAGGCGATCGATTGGTTCGACAGGGCGGTGAAAGAGGACCCGATGTATTCCGAGGCGTACAACAACCTCGGGTATTCCTATCAGATACTCGGCGATTTCGAAAAGGCGATAGCTTTTTACCGGAAGGCCCTATCCAATCCCCTTTACCCGACGGCGGAAAAGGCTTATATCAACATGGGAGATGCCTATTATCGTCTCGGCAGATACGATTCGGCGCTGGAGTCCTACAAGGAAGGGTTAAAGAGGGTCCCCACTCTCGGCATCGCGTACTGGAGGATGGCGCTTTGCCTGAACGCAATGGGGAGATACGGCGAGGCGGCTGCTGCTGCCACGCAGGCGGTCAAACTTGACCCGGTGTATCAGGGAAGCAGGGAAAAAGCGGCGGAAGACCTCAGCGTCAAGAGGCTTCGGGCGCGGGGATATGAGGAAAAGGACATCGCCGATTATCTCGAAATTCTGAAATACTGAAATACTGAAACAGGCTTTTTGCACTTTCCCCCGGCGCGTAACGGCCTCGCGCTTTCAGAGCGCCCCTCAGTCACTCGGAATAATATCATGGGGTGGTTGACACGTTTGCCGTTACGATATATTATTTTTCTAAATCCATCACTTTGGGAGGGAGTATGAAAAGAGTCTTAAGCCTCTTCGTCTTTCTTACTGTTCTTGTCGTTCCCTTGCTGTCTCAAGCGGAGATCAGGGAGGGCAGCTTCGAAATCAATCCCTATGCCGGCTATTACTTCATTTCGAATGACCACCATGACAAAGGGACCGTCGGCCTGCGCGCAGGGTACAACTTTACCAAAAACTGGGGAATCGAGGCCGCGTATGATCATTATGTCTCGAAGGCCGAGATGTTCCACGCCGACGCGATTTACCATATCGTGCCGGACGGGCCGTTCAATCCGTTTTTCGTTGCCGGGGTCGGCGACGCCTTCATCAACGAGAATACGGAGAACCATGTGATGGGCGACCTCGGGTTGGGGTTCAAGTATTCCCTATCCGAAGACATCGCCTTCCGGTTTGACGCGCGAGGAGTGTTTACCAAATTCAGCGGCATGACCGCGACCGCAGGTTTTTCTCTTGCCTTGGGCGGCAAGACGCATGCTGCTCCGCCGCCTCCCCCTCCGCCGCCTCCGCCGCCGCCGCCTGCGGTTGAGGAAAAGCCCGCGCCTCCGCCTCCTCCGCCGCCTGCGGTTGAGGAAAAGCCTGCGCCCGCTCCTGCTCCGAAAGAGGAGGCAAAGGTGGTGCTCGAAGACGTCCATTTCGACTTTGACAAAGCCACGCTTACCGATGAAGCAACGAAGATCCTCGACGCGAATATAGGGGCGTTGAAGGAGCACCAGGGTATGCGGGTGGAGATCGAAGGCAATGCCTGTGCGCACGGCCCCGAAAAGTACAATATGGCCCTCGGGCAGAGGAGAGCGGATGCCGTGAAAGAGTATCTCGTGAAGGCCGGCATACAGGAAGAGAGGCTTACGACCATATCGTACGGCGAGACAAGGCCGCTCTGCGTTGAAAAGCCGACTCCGCATAACAAGAACTCCGAATGCATGAAGTCCAATAGAAGGGTGCATTTTGAAGTCATTGTGAAATAAAGGACAGGACGTAAAAAAGGCCCCTGACCGGACAGCGGTCAGGGGCCTTTTTTTGTGCGGGCCGTTTGCGGCAGCCGCTTACGGGTCTATCAGGTCAGTAGATCCCGAGACAGCCCCCAGGGTCGCCGTAATGGTCGTCCGGCCGACCAGATGGTCGGTAGTCGCGAGTCCTTTCGTCCCCGGGGCGTTGCTGATCGTGGCGATCGAGGCATTCGAGGAACTCCAGGTCACGAGCTGCGTAATATCCTGGACGCTCCCGTCTGAATACGTTCCCTTTGCGGTATATTGTATCGTAGTCCCGAATTTCGCCACCAGATTTGCCGGTGTTACTGTGATCGAGGCAAGTGTCACGTCCCTTACCGTCAATGAAGCAGATCCCGACAGGCTTCCGGACGTTGCCGTGACGGTGACCGTTCCGGCAGACAGGGCTGACGCCAGCCCCTGCGAGCCCGGGAGATTGCTGACGATGGCGATCGAGGCATCCGAAGAACTCCATGAGGCGCTCGTCGTCAGGTCTTGTGCCGAGCCGTCGGTGAAGGTCCCCGTAGCCTTAAACTGCTGTGTCGCCCCCGTGGTAACGGACGCGCCCTGCGGGGTCACCTGGATCGAGGCGAGCTGCGCCGCGGTTACGGTCAGGGTCGTCGAGGCGGTGATCGCACCGGATGCCGCCGACACGGAAGTCTCTCCGATTGCGTGAGACGAGGCGAGTCCCTTTGATCCTCCGGAGTTGCTGATAGTGGCGACCGAAGGCGATCCTGTTTCCCATGCGACCTCTGCGGTGACGTCCCGCGTCGTCCCGTCGGTATAGGTCCCCGAAGCGGCAAACTGCTGCGAGGTCCCGAGGGCAATGCCCGGGTTCACGGGCGTAATCGCGATCGACACCAGGGCCGCGTCTGTAACGGTCATCGTGGTGTGTCCGGAGACTCCCCCGGATGTCGCGGTGATGGAGGTCGTCCCGGCCGACGCCGACACGGCAAGCCCTTTCGATCCTTCGGCATCGCTGACCGTAGCAATCGCCGCATCGGATGAATTCCACGTCACCGCCTCGGTGAGGTCGAGGGTCGTCTGGTCGGAAAAGACCCCCGTTGCGGTAAACTGCCGGGAGACTCCGAGCGGGACGCTCGGATTTGCGGGGGATACCTCGATCGAAACCAGCACGGGGCCTTCGTCTCCGCCGCCGCACCCGCAGCCGGAAACAACGGCCGCAAGAAGTAATGCTATACAAGACAGGAACAATCGTCTTTTCATCCCTTTCTCCTTCCCTCCTTACTCTTGTTCTTAATAATAAGATTTTATTCGCGCCGAACGTGGGTGAAAAAGCCCCCATTTCGAATCGTTTCAGACTAAAGGAATTGAGAAATTATGTCAACCAGATTTTTGGGAAGAGAAGTTCACCGAGGGCCGGGAGGCGCTTCAGGAGGAATGATTCTTGTTGACAGGGCATCCGGTTGCATTTATTATAGTGGAAAATTTTTGGGAGGGAAGATGAGAAGATTCCTGCCGTTTCTTGCTATATTGGTCATCTTTACCGTTGCCTCGCCCCTTGCCGCCAGGGCGGAGATCAGGGAGGGGACTTTTGAGCTGAACCCCTTTGCCGGGTACTGCACAGGCGCTACCTCGCGCGTGCTCTGCCATAAGCCGGTCTACGGTATCCGGGCGGGATATGTGATCACGAAGAACTGGGAGGTCGAGGGCGCGTTCGATTTCATGCATAACGCGGCCGAGATGTTCCAGGCGGACGTGCTTTATCATTTTATGCCGGAGAAGGAGTCGTTCCATCCGTTTGTCGTCGCCGGCCTCGGCGAGGCCCATGTCCGGCCGAGGCACAGCGAGTCCTACACGACGGCGATGGCCGATTTCGGGGTCGGCTTTAAATATTTTCTGTCGAAGAGCGTCGCAATCAGGGTCGACTATCGGGATGTGATCACCCATGCGAATAACGCGATGCTCACCGCCGGTCTGACGTTTGCCTTCGGAGGAAAGACTCCGGAGGCCGTCCCTCCGCCTCCCCCCCCTCCGGCGCCGGCTCCGAAGCCCGAGCCCGTGCCGCAGCCCGAAGCCGCCCCCCATCCCGCCCCGAAACCGGAGCCGGTTGCGCCTGCGCCTGCCCCTGAACCCGAGCCGGTCAAGATCGTGCTCGAAGACGTGCACTTCGCGAACAACCGGGCGGCGCTTACCGACGCGGCCAAGGAGATACTCGACAAGAATATAGCGGTCCTCAAGGAGAATCCGGAGATCCTGATCGAGATTCAGGGGCATACGTCCGCAGTAGGCAGCGCGCTCTACAATATGAAGCTCAGCTGGAAGAGGGCGGATGGGGTGAAGGCCTATCTCGCTCAGAAGGGGATCGCGCCGGAGAGAATGACGACGGTCGGATACGGCAAGACGAAGCTGGAAGTTCCGGAACTGCGGCCGTACCGGAAGGAGTCCAAGGGGGCGAAGATCAACAGACGGGTCCACTTTGAAATTATCATAAAATAGTAGTACAATTCATAGTAGATCAGCCGAAAGCCCCGGACGGGAAGCGCCCGGGGCTTTCGGCGTTCTAACCGCCGGAAAAAATGATGAAATGCGTATCGTTGTCCATTGTCACAAGGGCGATTTCCGCCGCCGCTCTTATTGTCGTGGTCGCCTCCTGCGCGACGGAAAAAGAGGTTTCCCGTCCCGCGGAAACTCCGCCTGCCCCGCCGCCTGTCGTGAAACCGCAGCCTCCTCCCACGCCGCCGCCGCCGAAGCTGCGGGTCTCCCTGCAGTGCAGGGAAGACACGAAGGAGGTATTCAACCATTGCGGCCTCGAGTCGCTCCCGTTTGCGAGGATCGTGTTTTACGACATCGACGGCGACGGCGTGGACGAGATGGTTGAGGGCGGCAAGGGCGGTGCGCTTCGTCTCTATAAGAATTACGGCACGGCGGAGGAGCCCGAGTGGCGGCAGGAGAGGAATTATTTTTACGGTATATCCGCGGGGGCTTTTTCCTCCCCGGCCGTAGGGGACATCGACGGCGATGGCAGGCCGGAGGTGATCGTCGGCACGGGAGGATTCTCTTCAGACTCGGGCAGGGTGCTGATATTCAGAAATGCCGGAACCGAGGCGGAGCCCTCCTGGCGGGCGGTCGACATGCCGGAAATTCGGGTCGGCAACGACGCCGCACCCAGTCTCGTCGAAACAGGCAAAAAGGGCAGGCCGGATCTCCTGGTCGGAAACTCTGAAGGCCGCCTATTATATTACCGTAACAGATCGAAGGACGGCCGGATCGTATTCAGGAAGGACCCGGCTTATTTCAGGGGGGTGCGGATCGGAATGTATGCGGCTCCTGCGGCGTTTGCAGCCGGCGGGAAGGCCCACATCGTCGTCGGCAACGACATGGGGAAGCTCTATCTCTTCGAAGGGGCCGACGGAAGAGCAGGCGGTTGGAGCAGGACGACACTGGGGATATCCACGACCGGTTTCGCCTCTCCTTCTTTTGTGCGGCTTCCCGGCGCAGATTTCCCCGACCTCGTGGTGGCGGACGGAACCGGGAAATTCCGCTATTTCAGGAACAGGCGGGGCAGTTTCCGCGAATGGAAAGAATCGGGCGAGCTCTTTTCGGGACGTGTCCTGCCGGGTCCCGCCTGCACGCCGGTGCTGGGATCGGACGGTGGCCGGCTCTTTATGACCTCGGGGAACGCCTACGGGGAAATGAAGTTTTTCGCTTTCGACACCCCGGCCGAAGGGACGGTGCCGGTCGAAAGGCCGGATTATTTCAGAGGGATCAAGCTTTCGGGATTTTCAAAGGGCGTGCTCGCAGAATGGGGGGGGGGCACTCTCCTCGTTACCGGCCAGCAGGACGGGCTGATAAAGGCATTTCTGAACACCGGCAGCCGGGCCGGCCCGGTCTGGACGGAGGAGAAGAATTTCTTTGCGGGGCTCCCGAAGATGATGCATTCCTCGCCGGAGGTCTTCGACCTCGACGGGGACGGCAGATGGGAGTTGATCGTCGGCGATGTCGATGGGCGGGTCCGGGGATTCCGGTACGGCGAGGCGGACGACGGAGCACCTTTGTGGAAGAGCATCAAAGGAGTCTTCGACGAGGTCAGGGTAGACCGGTATGCGTCCCCGGCCCTCTTCCGCGACGGCGGGACGGTCTTCCTGCTTGTCGGCCGGCAGGACGGAAGGATCTCTCTTTTTACGGCGGAGGGAAGCGGTCCGGGGTCCACGGAGTTTCAGCCCGACGGCTTTCTCGACGGCATCGCCGTCAAAGATCACAGCGCGCCGTCGGTCGTCGACCGGGGCGGGAATATAGGGATCGCCGTGGGGGATTACGACGGCAATCTCAGGCATTTTTCCTGCAGGAAGGTCTTCGTCCCGGCCGGGGGAAAATAGCCGGTCGGTCCCGCGGAGCCCCCATTATCCGACTTCGTTTCTGCGTTTGGCCATAAACCCTCGGTCTGTGTGGATTATCGTTCCGTACATTGCTGCCCGACAACGAAAAGATGTTATAATTAAGCGCATTCGCAACTACTTAGCGCCACGAAAGCGACGCGAGACCATGCACGAAGAGACCGAGATCGTACTTTATACCTCGCCGAACTGACATGACTGCCACGCACTGAAAGAGTTTCTTTCGGCGAGGGGAGTGAAGTTTGTCAACAAGGACATCGCGGCGGACAATTCCGCCAGGGAAGAGCTCGCGTCGAAGCACGGAAGACTGGCGACCCCTACGCTGGTGATTCGGGGCAGGGTCTTCCTTGGGTTCAGGCAGAACAGACAGGAGATCGAGAAACTGCTCGACGTGATCGCACAGGGAGATTGATATGGATGAAAAGCAGAAGTCATCGACCAGGATAGACCTGCCTATTACCGGCATGTCCTGTGCCTCCTGTGCGGCCCATGTCCAGGAAAGTCTCGCCGGACTCGGTGGCGTCGAGGAGGCGTCGGTGAATTTCGCCGCCGAAAAGGCGTCGGTCGTCTACGACACCTCAAAGGTCACCGTCGATGATTTCATCAAAACAGTGAAGGACCTCGGCTACGGCGTTTCCGTCTCACGGATCATCCTGCCGATCAAGGGCATGTCCTGCGCCGCCTGCGTCGAGGCGGTGCAGAGGGCGCTCGGCTCGCTCGAGGGCGTGATCTCGGCGTCGGTGAATTTCGCCACCGAGAAGGCGGCGATAGAATATTTCCCTTCTCAGGTCGGCGTCCGGGAGTTCAGAAAGACGGTCCGGGAGGCCGGCTACGACATCGTCGAAGCGGAGAAGGGCGAGGACGCGGTCGAAAAGGAGCAGCGCGAAAGAGAGGCGGCATACCGGACGCTGAAACGGAAGGTGATCTCCGGCGCCATGCTTGCCGTCCCCCTCTTCATCCTCATGCATTGGGACAGGACCGGGCTGGCAAAGGTCCTCCCGCTTTCGAGGCAGGCGAATTTCATGCTCCAGCTTCTGATCGAAACGCCGGTGCAGTTCTGGATCGGATGGCAGTTTTACACGGGGGCAATATCTGCGGCGCGCCACAGGACTACCAATATGAACACGCTGATCGCGGTCGGCACCTCTTCGGCGTATCTCTACAGCGTCGTGGCAACCTTCTTCCCGTCCGTCTTCGAGCTGAAGGGATACACCGCGGCCGTCTATTTCGACACCGCCGCCACGATCGTCGTGCTCATCCTGCTTGGGAGGCTCTTCGAGGCCCGCGCGAAGGGCCAGACGTCCGAGGCGATCAAGAACCTGATCGGCCTCCAGGCAAAGACGGCGCGGGTCGTAAGGGGCGGGGCGGAGGCGGATATCCCGGTGGAGGATGTGGAGATAGGAGATAGCGTGGTGGTGCGGCCCGGCGAGAAGATACCGGTCGACGGGACGATCAGGGAAGGGTATTCTTCGGTAGACGAATCGATGGTGACGGGCGAGTCGATGCCGGTCGAAAAGCATGCCGGAGACGATGTGATCGGCGCGACGATAAACAAGACGGGGTCTTTCACGTTCGAGGCGACGAAGGTAGGACGGGACACTATGCTCGCCCATATCATCGATATGGTCCAGACGGCGCAGGGCTCGAAGCCGCCGATCGCGCGGCTCGCTGACCGTATCGCCTCGTATTTCGTGCCGGCCGTCATCGGCGTCGCGACGCTTACCTTCATCGTATGGTATCTTTTGGGCCCCGAGCCTTCCTTTCGGTATGCGGTCCTCAATTTTATTGCGGTCCTCATCATCGCATGCCCCTGTTCGCTCGGTCTCGCCACACCTACGTCGATCATGGTGGGTACCGGAAAGGGCGCCGAAAACGGGGTGCTGATCAGAAGCGGAGAGGCCCTCGAGACCGCCCACAAGATCACCACGGTCGTTTTCGACAAGACCGGCACACTGACAAAGGGCGAGCCGGAGGTGGTGGGGATCACTCCGGAGGGATTCAGCGAAGAAGATATCCTGTATTACGCCGGGTCGGCCGAGAAGGGATCGGAGCACCCGCTCGCTGAGGCGATCGTAAGAAAGGCGAAAGAGAGGAATATCGCGCTGAAGACGCCCGAATATTTCGAGGCGGTGCCGGGCCACGGCATCAGGGCCGGGATAGGCGGCAGGAAGGTCCTCCTCGGGAATGAAAGATTCATGGCGGAAGAGGGCATCTCGGCCGCCGGACTCGGCGGTCGAGCCGCCGCTTTTGCCGCCGAGGGGAAGACCCCGATGTTTCTCGGCATCGACGGAAGGGCGGCCGGCATCGTGGTGGTCGCCGACTCTCTCAAGGAGGATTCGGCGGATGCGGTAAAGGCCCTCCATAGCCTCGGCATCGAGGTCGTGATGATGACCGGCGACAACCGGCGCACCGGAGAGGCGATCGCCCGCCAGGTCGGGATCGACAGGGTGCTGGCCGAGGTTCTGCCCGAAGACAAGGCGGGGGAGGTGAAGAAGCTCCAGGCCGGGGAGCAGGTGGTCGCCATGGTCGGCGACGGAATAAACGACGCCCCCGCCCTTGCGCAGGCCGATGTGGGGATCGCGATCGGGACCGGCACGGACGTTGCGATGGAGGCGGCCGACATCACGCTGATAGGGGGCAGACTCAAGGGTGTGGTTACGGCGATCGCGCTTTCGAAGGCGACGCTGAGGAACATCAGGCAGAACCTCTTTTGGGCCTTTGCCTATAATGTGATCCTGATCCCGGTTGCGGCCGGCGTGCTTTTTCCCTCCTTCGGCATCCTCTTGAACCCCATGCTTGCCGCGGGGGCTATGGGCTTTTCGTCGGTCACGGTGGTGACGAACGCCCTAAGGCTGAAGAAGTTCAGGGCGGCCTAAACACGGCAGTCAGGCGGCGGCCTTCCCGTTGCTCTCACGTTGCATGCGACAAAGCGGGAAAACTCCGCGTGACCGGGAAGAGGGAAGAGAGGAAAGATTCCAAGGCAGGGGAGAAAAAAGACCGGAGGATGATTGCGGAAAACGGGGGCGCTAAACGTTTTCGTTAAGGGTGAAGAAGAACGTTGCGCCCCGGTCGGGCGCTGCCTCGGCCCATATGGCGCCGCCGTGACGCCTGATAATGCGTCGCACGGTCGCCAGCCCTATGCCCGATCCCGGGAACTCTTCCTGGGAATGAAGGCGCTGGAAGGGGTCGAACAATTTCCCGGCATAGGCCATATCGAAGCCGACGCCGTTGTCGCGGATGAAGTAAACCGTGGTGGCGCCGTCTGTCCGTTTAGAAAACTCTATGCGCGCCGGGCTTCGCCTCGATGTGAATTTCCAGGAGTTGCCGAGAAGGTTTTCGAAGACGGCCCTCATCAGGGGGGCGTCGGCCCAGTCCTCCATTCCGTCCGCGACCGAGAACTCGACCTTGCGGCCCGGCTCCAGGGCGGCGAGCTGGCCGGCAACGTCTTCCGCCAGTCTGCTCAGGTCCACCTTTTCACGCACCATCTCTCCGCACAGGCGGGAGAGCTTCAGAAGGTCATCGATCATCTGGGACATCCTCCTGCCTGCGTTTGAGATCCGTTCGAGGTAATCGCCGGCCGTCGCATCCAGGCTTGCGGCGTGGTCTTCTACCAGGGCCTCGGTGAAGCCAGTGATCGCCCGGAGGGGAGCGCGAAGATCGTGGGCGACCGAATAGCCGAAGGCGTCAAGCTCCTCGTTGATCGCTTCGAGTTCCCTGGTCCGCCGCCGGAGCTCTTCCTCCACCCTTTTCAGCCCTGTCACGTCTTCCATGATGAGTAGCACGAACGGCTGTCCTTCATAGTCCATGCGGTCGGCGGTAACAGACAGATGGACCTCGGCCGTTACACCGCCCGAAACCAGGGTCATCCTGGTCAGCTGCCGGCGGACCGCCTCGCCGCGGAAAGCCCTGTCCACACTGTTTCTGACCACACAGTCCCTGCAATGCGGGGCATTTCCACACCCTTCGGGCACCTCAAAGGAATGGATGCAGTGCAGGGCCTCGCCGCCCCTCTTCAGCAGGAGCCGGTTTCTGTCCCCGCCAAGCAGTTTCAGCGCCGCGTTGTTCAGGTGGAAGATGCGTACGTCACTGTCGACGATGAAGAGAAATGAAGGGATCGTGTCGAAAAGGCGGTGAAGGAAATCGGCCTTTCCGAAAAGGTCCATTGATCTGCCCTGCACCGTCAACGGTTCCTCCCCTCTCTGCCTGCAGCCCTCTTCGCCTCTTCCGCTATTTCGATAAGGGAGGCGCCGCTCTTTTTGGCCGCCTTCCGGCAGTCGTCATATTCGGGCATGGCCTTTATGACGTCTCCGCGCGACGAGAACTTCACCCTCACGCTGCCGCCGCGGGTCTTCACTTGCCGGATCTGCCGGTCCATCGTCACCCGTGACACCTCGTGATACCTGACGCCGATAGTCGTCGTTTCCCTGAGTATGATGTCGATGAGGCTGTCTCTGGACGCCTTTTCGCAAAGCACGGTGAGAAGCACCGCCGGTCTCATCTTCTTCATCACCGTCTGGGTGAGTGAAACATCGAGCGCACCCGCCAGGAAGAGTCTCTCGGTCAGATACTCATATATCTGCGGGTTCATGTCGTCGATATTCGTCTCTATGATTGTCACCCTTTCTGCAGCGTTCGGCGCGTCGGCGGCAAGTCCCGCGAAGATGCGCAGGACATTGGGGCTGTCTCCGGTGTCGCGGGAGCCTGCTCCGGTCCCTATCGTATCGGGAGTGAATGCGGGGACTGCCACGACGCCCTTCGCCAAATACTTAAGTAAGGCGGCGCCTGTCGGCGTGGCGAGTTCATAAGGGATGCCGGAAGAGTATACCGCCATATGCTTCAGAATTTCCGCAGTCGCCGGCGCGGGGACCGGCATTATGCCGTGGCAGGTTTTGATCGTGCCGCTGCCGAGGTTCACCGCAGAGGCGTATACCTCGTCGACGCCGAGGAGGTCGAGGCCGATGAGCGTGCCGAAGATATCCACCATGCAGTCCACCGCGCCGAGCTCATGGAGATGGACCTTCCCGGCCGTCGTGCCGTGAACCTTGGCCTCGGCGTCAAAGAGCAGCTTGAAGACGGCGAGGCCTTTACTGGCTATCTCTTCCCGCAATGAAGAGGAGAGGATGATACTTCTCACGTATTCCCAACTCGCTGCCGGCGTCCGGGGGCCTTTCGACGCGGCCACGACGTCGACCTTAGTTGCCGCAAGCCCGGCGCGGAGTACCTTCTTCCTTTCGAGTCTGTAGCCCCGCAGAGGGAGTCTCTTCAGCGCCGTAGAAAGCTTTTCCAGGGAGACGCCGGCGTCTACGAGGGCGCCGAGACACATGTCCCCGCTGATCCCGGAGGAGCAGTCAAAATAGGCGATTCTTCTCCGTTTCGCGCCTGTCTCAGCGCCCTTTTTCCCGGTCCCTCTCCTCGGCAGCATTTCTTACTATATTCCAAGGCGGCAATCCAAAACAAGCCCGTCCTCTCTGCTGTACAGGCAATGCGGCTTGCCGTTATAATGAAAGAGGAAGGCAAAAAGAATGGAAAAGGTTGTTGCGCTGATCGGCTGTCTTGCTCTCCTTATGGTGTGTTCCCTGGCGTCTGCCGTAGAGAAGCCCTGCGAGTATTGCCATTCCAGCCATATGGGGAAGATGGTGCTCCTGAATGCAGACCTCGACCAGCTCTGCTCGGGATGCCATGCAGAGAGGCTGCAGACGGGTGAACATAAGACCGGGATTATTCCTTCGATGGTCGTGAAAGACCTTCCTCTCTATTCGGGAAAGGTGTCCTGTCTCACCTGCCATGACCCCCATGCCAGAACGAGCGGCATGCTGAGAAAGCCTGCTTCGGATATCTGTATATCCTGCCACAGCAAGTGATCCTATAGTTGCGAATCGGCGGGAAGAGCATCCCTCAAATCTTTCTGATGCGATAAGATCTTATAGAGCATGGCGTCGATGGTTCGACAGGCTCACTTTATTGTCACCCTGAGCTTGTCGCAGGGCGGCTTCCGATGCGCTGAGGAATCGCCGCGAAAGGCTTTTCGGGCCGCTCTTCCCGCCTTTGTGGTGCTTTCATGCAACTCGACAGATGACATTGTGCAGAGCACGATCTTTTTCTACAGTATTTCCGGCAACTTCAGCGTCCCGCATTTTATTCATGATATAATTTGCCTGATACCAGCAGGGAGGTGACGGAGTGGACGGTCAGGACAGATCTCTTTCTGACGCGGAAGTTCAGCGGATCGTCGACGACGCCAGCGGGAAGAACGGGGAAGAAAAGGTCTTTCTCGAACACGAGGCCAAAGGGCTGCTGACCGCAATGGGACTGCCTGTGCCGAAAGGCATCTTCGTCAAGAAGGGCGAGCCCTTGCCGGAGAAACTGCAGCTCGCCTATCCCCTTGCGGCAAAGGTTTCGTCACGGAAGATCGTTTCGAAAAGCGATCTGCACGGCGTGCGCACCGGTCTGGCGGACGAAGGGGCGCTTCGGGCAGCCGTCAATGAGCTTTTCCGGATCGAGGGGGCCGAAGGGGTGCTTGTCGAGGAGATGGCGCCCCGGGGGACCGAGGTCATCGTAGGGGGCATCGTAGACGCGCAGTTCGGCCCGGTCGTGATGTTCGGCCTCGGCGGCATCTTCGTCGAGCTCTTTAAGGATGTCTCCTTCGGGCTTGCGCCTCTTGACCGTGAAGAAGCGCTCAGGATGGCGAAAGAGGTGAAGGGATACCGCCTCCTGGAGGGCTATCGCGGGAGGCCTGCTGCGGACATCGGGGCACTCTGCGACATCCTTGTGTCGGTCTCCCGTCTGATGGCTTCGGGAAGGTTCCAGGAGATCGACCTGAACCCCGTCGCGCTGTATCCGGCCGGGGCGATGGTCCTCGACGCGAAGATGTCGGCCGTTCACTACTGAGAGAGTCCCCTCGAGTCCGGATTGCCCCGGACCGAGTATTGACAAGCACGCCCCGCCGGAGTAAACTCTCATCTGGATTTATTATCTCAGGAATATTGCCGAGGAGCGTATTATGTACAGGAAACTCATTGTCGTTTGTCTGGTGCTTCTTGCCGCTACCGTTTGCGGTGCAGCCGGAGCGAACGACGTGCCGCGCGACATCAAGGAAAAGATCAAGAAGGCCGTTGTAAGAGAATATAAGGAGATGAGCCGGAAGAAAGTAAAGGAACAGTTCGGGGGGGACGTGGACGTGGAAGTGAGTAAATCCGGTCTGGAGATTGTCGGCAGAACGAAGATCGGAGGAAAGCCGGTTTATTACGTGAAGGGTGAAATCCAGAGCATGCATATTGTCACCCGGTCTTTCAGGGCGGATGACGGCACGGATTTCAGGAAGGGGGATGCCTTCAAGCTTCATGACTTTCTGAAATGCGAGGTGAGGGAGCTCTCGAAAGGACGATTTGAAGTCAGAAACCTGGAGTACTCGGTCTTTAAACCCGACATACAATAATCTGTCCTTTGGCGTATTGCGCCCGGCAGCGCCGGAATTCTTGGCTACCGGGAGAGCAGATCGAGCAATGACTCGATATCCGTCTCGTCGAGCGGCCCTCCGTGCTTCTCATCCCACCCGGGCATCACGGTATTTTCGATCCCCTCTCGTATTATCCTTTCGAGGGATCCCCTCGGTTTCTTGCTCATCTGCGTAAGCGATGTGCTGGCGCCGGCATTATGGCAAATGAAGCAATCGGCCCTGAAGAGGTTCCATCCCCTCTTCCCCTTTCCCCGGTCAACGTGACATCCCCTGCATCGTTCACTGAATATCTCCGTCGGGTGGTATCTACCGATATGCGTCTGGTCTTTTATCGACATCCGTAGCGACAGAAGCGTCACCGGTCTCTCCGGATCGTTCGAGCGGACGGAGACTGTCTTGGTGATAACCCCGGTCCTCCCCCTGATATCGACCGTTGCTTTGATCCTGCCTCTTTCTCCCGGTTTGAGACGGCTTGAACTAGCCATCACGGCCGTGCAGCCTCAGGATGGAGCGATGTCTTCTATGACGAGTTCGCTGTCGCCCGAGTTCACGAACCCGAATGTATGTTCCGCCATGTCCGTCTGCGAGATGACCGGGGAAGCGTAGGAGAGATCGTCGAACCGTATCGCAGGAGCTGCGCCGGCAGTCAGGGGCGCGAGGACGAGAAGCAGCGCTATCAGAAGCAAGTGTCTCATTTGTCTATTTTACATCAGGTCCTTCTCCGAAAAGCCCGCATGGGACCCTTGCAGATTGCTCACCGCCGGCGCGGTCGCTTTCTTTCGGGCTGTTCCCGGCGGAAACTCCCGGCAAAATCTGGAGCGGGACAAGACAGGAGATGAGAGCCAACATGTAGTGGCGGTGGAGAGCAGCGCCACTACATGTGGGCAGGCGCGTCCGGACAATATTTTCCGCTTGACATAAAAATCAATCTACCTTATATTGAGTGGTAAATAGTGGTAGAAAGTGGAGGAGACGTGCCAGCTTTCTCTGGAAAATATTATTACAGCCTGGACCCCAAAGGGAGAGTCATTATACCGGCTCCTTTCCGAGAAATAATTTCCACTAATTATAATCCTAAACTCTATGTTGTCAATGATCTTTTTGACAAATGCCTCCATATCTACCCCCAGGAGGAGTGGTCCAAACTCGAGGAGAAGGTCAGGACGCTTCCCAGTATGGATGAGCACGTGAACCTTTACAAAAGAGTTGTGATAGGCTCGGCCCAGGAAACGGAGATAGACAAGCAGGGCAGGATACTGATATCGGCGGCCCAGAGGGAAGACTCCGGACTGAGTTCCGATATCGTGATAGTCGGGCAGCTCGACAAGATCGACCTGTGGGACAGGAAAGAGTGGGATGCGGCCAACGATCTTTCGAAGATCGACAAGAGGGCTATTGCACATAAACTTGCGGGTTACGGTCTTTAAATGACCGTCGAGCATCTCCCGGTCCTTTTGAGGGAGGTGATCGAATTGCTTGCTCCCGGACGGGGGGGGATTTACGTGGATGCAACAGTCGGGCTCGGGGGACACTCCGAGGAAATAATGAAGACGATCGGCAGAGAAGGAAGAATCATCGGAATCGACAGGGACGAGAGGGCGCTCGCACGGGCCGCCGGGCGCCTGGCGGATGAACGGATGGTCCTTCGGAAAGGGAGATTCTCAGAGGTGAAGACGATACTTGATTCACTTGATGTCCGCGCGGTGGACGGCATTCTCTTCGACCTCGGCGTCTCGATGATGCAAATCAGGGACCTGGCGAGGGGATTCAGTTTCAATTCCGAAGAGAGGCTCGACATGCGGATGGACGGCAGCCAGGCGTTTTCGGCCTGGGACGTTGTCAACACCTACGACGAAAAAGAACTCGTCCGGATTCTCCGGGAATACGGAGAGGAATATCTTGCTCCGAGGATCGTCAGGGCTATCATCGCAGAGAGGAGCAGGCGCACGATCGACACCTGCGCGGAACTGGCCGGCCTCATCTCCAAGGCCTGCGGGAGAAGGGGGAGGATTCATCCCGCCACAAAGACATTCCAGGCTCTCAGGATCGAGGTAAACCGGGAGATCGAGGAGCTGAAGGCCGGTCTCGACGCCTCTCTGGATGTCCTGAAGCCCGGCGGCAGACTCTGCGTCATCGCCTATCACTCGCTTGAGGACAGGGTCGTGAAGAATTTCATGAGAGACCGCGCGAAGGAGGGAAGGGTGAGACTGCTCGTGAAAAAACCGGTCGTCCCGGGTGCCCGGGAAATCAGGGAGAATCCCTCTTCGAGGAGCGCGAAACTCAGGGGGGCGGAGCTGACATGATCGGCGCGAAAACATACGGCAATATGGTATCATTACTGTATAAACCTCTGTGTGCAGTGATCCTCCTTTTGTGCCTGTTCGGACTTATATGGCTCAGATCCGGCGTAGTGACGGTAGCATACGACCTCAGGAACCTTGAGGAAAAGAAGATGGAGTCTCTCAAGGAAAGGAACATACTCCTTGCCGAAAGGGCAAAGCTCATGTCTCTCGAAAAAATCGGCGCGTCGTTCCGCAGCGGCACGCAGGGCAACGCTACGCTCGCCGCAGGCGAGAACATCTTTTCAAACAGGGTAAGGGTCATCCATGTCCGGAGAAACGCGACCCCCGGCCCTTACCGCGCTTCACTGACGGTGAAGAACAAGGAGTGAAAGGGAAGAGCACAGTGTGAACAGAAAACGGGCGATTATCCTCAATACTGCGATCATCTTCGGGTTCTTCGCGATCTTTCTCCGCCTGTTTTCGCTCATGATAGTCGACCACAAGGCCCTTTCCGAAAGGGCGAAGCTCCAGCAGATCAAGACCGAAGACATCCAGGCGATGAGGGGCAATATCTACGACCGGAGAGGGCGGGAATTTGCCGTGAATCTCGAGCTCGAATCGCTCTACTGCGATTCGACGGAGGTCGACATCGACAAGGAGAAGGTAAATAAGCTTTCGGCGGTGCTCGGCATGGAGCCGAAGGCCGTCAGGGCGAAGTTCGAGCCCGAAAAGAGGTTTACCTGGATAGACAGAAAACTGTCGCCGCAGAAGGCCGGGGCGGTGAAGGCGCTGCTCGGGATAAGTGCGAACGCGGAAACGGAGGCTGCGGAGGGATTCGGCTTCGTTCCGGAGGCAAAGCGGTTTTATCCGAAAGGTACCCTCGCCGCCCACGTAATCGGCGCGGTGGGACTCGACAACCAGGCGCTTGAGGGCGTGGAGCTGAAATACAACCGGTACCTGAAGACCTCCGGGCGGAAGATACATCTCGAAAGGGACGCCAGCGGGCGAACGCTTTCCCTCGGCGTCAACATGGAGGCGAAGGGCGACGACGTGGTGCTTACGCTCGACGAGGGGCTCCAGTATATCGTAGAGAGGGAACTTGACCGCGCGATGGCGCAGTGGAGGGCGGTCGCCGGCACGGTGATTATGATGGATCCCTTTACCGGCGAGATCCTGGCGCTGGCGAACAGGCCGACGTATGATCTCAACGAGCTGAACAGGGCGGGAAGAAACGAAGTCCGGGACAGGGCGATTACCGACGTTTACGAGCCGGGGTCCACATTCAAGATTGTGATCGGCACGGCGGCGCTGGAAGAGAAGATATTCACGACGGAGTCGACGTTTGACGTGAGCAGGGGGAGCATCGAGGTGGGAGGGAAGGTTGTGCACGACGCCCACCGGCACGGGGTGCTGACGTTTCAGGAGGTGATACAGAAGTCCTCGAACGTCGGCTCGATCATGGTCGGGATGAGACTCGGGAAGGAAAAGATTTATGAATACGCGAAACGCTACGGGTTCGGCGACGATACCGGCATCGACCTTCCCGGAGAGGTTTCGGGCTGGATCAGAAAACCGGAGAGATGGTCTGCGACCTCGATCGGCGCCGTCCCGATAGGGCAGGAGGTGGCGGTGACGCCGCTTCAGGTGCTGAGGGCCTACTCGGCGATCGCCAACGGGGGGTACCTGGTGAGCCCTCATGTCGTCTCCGGGGTCAGGACCCATGACGGTCAGACTGTGGCGTCGTTCGGCCGGACGGAGAGAAAGCAGGTGATCTCGGCGAAGACCGCTGCGATTTTCAAGAAGATACTCGAAACGGTCGTCGAGGAGGGGGGGACCGCTACCGAGGCGTCGGTGGCCGGGAATAAGGTGGCGGGCAAGACCGGCACCGCGCAGCTGATCGACCGGCGGACGAAGAGGTATTCGAAAGACAGGTATGTGAGCTCCTTTGTCGGATTCGTGCCGGCAGACAGCCCGAGGATCGCCATGATCGTCGTTGTGTATGAGCCGAAGGGGCAGATATACGGAGGGGTCGTGGCGGGGCCTGTCTTCAGGAACATCGCCGATCAGGCGTTGTCATACCTCGATGTCCCGCGTGATGACGTGCAGGATAAGAACCTGCTTCTGGTGTCGAAATGAAAGTGAACGAATTATTAAGAGGAGTCGAAACGTCGGGCGTCCGGGGCACAACGGGAACCCCTGTCGAGGGAATCTCGTATGACTCGCGAAAGGTGGGGCGTGATTATCTTTTTGTAGCGGTGCGGGGCGAGCATGCGGACGGCCACGATTATATCGGAGCGGCCGTTGCCCAAGGCGCTGCCGCGGTCGTCTGCGAAAGGGAGCCTGCGGGCGCGGTCCCTCAGGGTGTCTCGCTCGTCCGCGTCGGGGACAGCAGAAAGGCCCTTGCGGCGATCGCGAACAACTACTACGGCCGACCGTCCGAATCACTCTGTGTAATCGGGGTGACCGGAACGAACGGAAAGACGACGACGACCTATCTTCTTAAGTCGATACTGGAGGCCTGGGGGAAGAAGACCGGGCTGGTGGGGACGATCAGGAGCATGATCGGAAGAGAGGTCTTCGAGGCGGAGCACACGACTCCGGAGGCGCCCGAATTTCAGCAGCTCCTCCGCAGGATGCACGAGGCCGGATGCACCCACGTGGTTTCCGAGGTCTCCTCGCACGCGCTTGCGCAGCGGCGGGTGGACGGTACGGTATTCAGGGCGGGCGTCTTTACGAACCTGACGAGGGACCATCTCGATTACCACCGGACGATGGAAGACTATTTTCTTGCGAAAGAGCGGTTTTTCGCGGAATTGCTGTCGGGTCCGGCGGTCGTCAACTACGACGACGGCTACGGGAGGAGGCTGCTCTCCGACATCGGCGGTCTGCAGGAGACACAACGAACGCTCAGCTATGGGCTCGAGACGGGAGCGGACATGATCGCCTCCGAGATACAGGACTCCTTCGACGGGCTGAGGTTCACGATCGTCTCGGAGGGCGCAGGGTATGCGGTCCGCTCGTCACTCGTGGGGCTGCCGAATGTCTACAATATCCTCTCGGCGGCAGGCGCGGCGATCGTCCTCGGCGTGCCCTGGACGGATATCCTCCGCGGTATCGGGGAGGCGGGGCCGGTAACGGGAAGGTTCGAGAAGGTCGATGCGGGGCAGAAATTCCTGGCGATTGTCGATTATGCACACACCGAGGACGCGCTGGAACGGCTCATCTATACGGCGCGCGGCCTGACGGAAGGAAAGGTGATCACTGTCTTCGGATGCGGAGGCGACAGGGACCGGGGCAAGAGGCCGCGGATGGGAGCGGTCGCCACGAAGCTGAGCGATCTCGTCGTCATCACGTCGGACAATCCCAGGTCCGAAGACCCTGCGCAGATCATCGGCGCAGTCGAAGCGGGCGCGGTGAGAAAGAACTACCTCGTCGAGCCCGACAGAAGGGAAGCGATCAGAAGGGCGGTGCTCCTTGCGGGCGACGGCGACGTCGTCCTTGTGGCGGGGAAGGGGCACGAGGACTGCCAGATTATCGGGGGAAAGAGTTTCCATTTCAGCGACAGGGAGGTGCTTGCAGAGGCGATACGGCAACTCGTAAAAAATGACTGAGATGTATCGGCGTTTACGAGGGGGGCAATATAAATAAAGTATGGCGCATGTATTACTCGAAGATATAGTAAAGGCGGCAGGGGGCGAAACACTCTACGGCGATCGGCCGGAGTTTACCGGCCTGTCCATCGACTCGCGGACGATCAAGGACGGCGAGCTTTTCGTTGCGCTCAGGGGGGAGCGCTTTGACGGGCACGACTTCCTTGACGACGCGCTCAAAGCCGGGGCCGGCGCGCTCGTCGACCATCCTCCGGCAGGCACATTTGCCGGCAAGACGATCATCCTGGTGAAAGACACCCTGGCCGCGCTGCAGGACATCGCCCGGCATCTCCGCATGTCCGGGCACGCCACCGTGGTGGGCGTCACCGGCACGAACGGGAAGACGACCACCAAGGAGCTTCTCGCCTCCGTGCTGGGCAGGAGGCACCGTATACTCAAGACCGAAGGGAACCTCAACAACCATATCGGCCTGCCACTCTGCATCTCCCGCATGAAAGGGGACGAATCGGTCATGGTCCTCGAGATGGGATCGAACGCGGAGGGCGATATCGCTCTTTTGTGCGATATCGCGCGGCCGGATTACGCGGTGGTCACGAACGTCGGGCCTGCCCACCTCGAGGGGTTCGGCAGCATCGAGACCGTCAGAAAGACCGACCTCGAAATACTCGGGCACGTAAAAGCCGCCTCGATGAACGCCGACGACACGTTCCTTATGGAGGGAGTGAAAGGGTTCGGGGGGAAGGTCATCACCTACGGAATGAAGAACCGGGCCGACGTGCATGCGGAGGATGTCGAGCTCGGAGAAAGAGGATCACGCTTCGTGATACGTTTCCCCGACGGGGGCAGGCTTCCGGTTAACCTGCGTCTCTCGGGCAGATTCAATATCCTTAATGCGCTTGCCGCCGCATCGCTTGCCGACGAACTCGGCGTGGACCGGGGGGAGATCAAGGGGGGGCTGGAGTGTTTCACCGGGGTCCCGATGAGGCTCGAGATGAAGGAGATTGCAGGGGCGCTGGTGATCAGCGACGTCTATAATGCGAACCCTGCGTCGATGGAAGGCGCGGTCGGAGAGTTGATGCGGTTGAAGCGGAAGAGGACGATCGCCGTGCTCGGCGACATGTTCGAACTCGGCGGCTATTCGGAAGAGGCCCATCGGGAACTTGTCGGACTTCTCTCCCGCTGCGGTCTCGACATCCTGATCGCCGTGGGACCTGAAATGAAGAGGGCCGGCGCCGGATTCAGAGGGGCCTGTTACCGGGCCGACGATGCCGCTTCGGCGGGGCCGATACTTTCGGAAGTGCTTTCGGAAGGCGACACCGTCCTGATAAAGGGGTCTCGCGGTATGCGCATGGAGAAGGTGCTGCAGGCCGGCGGACTGCCGCGCGAAGAGGAGAAGACGAATGCTCTATAGGGTGCTCTATAGCCTGCATGAGTACTATTCCCCGCTGAACGTCTTCCGGTATATCACCTTCCGGGCCGCCCTCGCGGTGATCTCGGCGATGCTGCTCTCTCTCTTCATAGGACCGAGGATCATCGCGTGGCTGAAGAAGGTGAGCCTGACCCAGCAGATCCGTAACGACGGTCCGCAGACCCATCTGAAAAAATCCGGCACGCCCACGATGGGCGGCATCATCATTCTCCTTTGCATCCTCATCTCTTTGCTGCTCTGGGGCGACCTCGAAAATATGTACGTCTGGGTCATGGTGCTTTCCCTCCTCGGCTACGGAGGCATCGGGCTGCTCGACGACTACCTGAAGGTGATCCGGAAGAACCCGAAAGGGCTCAGGGCCTGCTATAAGTTCGGCGCGCAGATCGTCCTCGCCCTCGCTATAGGCATGCTGCTCTATCTGAACCCGAAGGACCCGTATACCGACGTGCTGAGCATCCCGTTTTTCAAGCGGTGGCTCTTCAACCTCGGCTGGTTCTACATCCCCTTTTCGGTCCTGGTCATTGTCGGTTCCTCCAACGCGGTCAACCTGACCGACGGGATCGACGGCCTGGCGATCGGGCTGGTCGGCATTGCGATCCTGGCGAACATGATCCTCGTCTATATCTCGGGCAACGCAAAATTCGCGCAGTATCTGCAGGTCCTTTATCTCCAGGGCACGGGCGAGCTCACGGTAGTCTGCGGCGCGATGCTCGGCGCCTCTCTCGGCTTTCTCTGGTTCAACTCTTATCCGGCCGACATATTTATGGGCGACGTAGGATCGCTCAGCCTCGGCGGGGCGCTCGGCACGCTGGCGATCATCACCAAGCACGAGATCGTCCTGACGCTCGTCGGAGGGATCTTTGTGATAGAGACGCTGTCGGTGGTCTTTCAGGTTGCGTCTTTCAAACTTACCGGCAAGAGGATTTTCAGAATGGCCCCGATCCATCACCATTTCGAACTGAAAGGATGGCACGAATCGAAGGTCATCGTACGGTTCTGGATCGTCGGTATAATGCTTGCGTTGCTGAGTCTGGCGACGCTGAAATTGAGGTGATCATGAAGAAGCAGCTTACATTTCAACAACGGTCAAAGTCTCCGCGTGGAGGGGAAAAGATGCTCTTCTTTCTCGTCTTCTTTCTTTTCACCTTTCACCTTTCACTCCTCACCGCTTCAGCCGAAGAGATAAAGTCCCGTGCCGCCGTGGTGATGGACGCCGTGACCGGCAGGGTGCTGTATGCGAAGAACCCGGACCTCAAACTTCTGCCGGCGAGTACGACGAAACTGATGACGGCCCTCGTGGTCCTTGAACGCGCCAACCTGAAGGACGTGACGACGGTCAGCGCGAGGGCGGCCGCGGCGCCCCCGACGAAGGCGGGCCTGAAGGCGGGCGACAGGGTGACGATCGAGACGCTCCTTTATGCGGCACTCATGAAGTCCGCCAACGACGCGGCAGTAGCGCTGGCCGAAGCGGTGGCCGGCTCGGAGGAGGCGTTCGTGACGCTCATGAACAGGAAGGCGCTTGCGATCGGCGCCGACGATACTCATTTCGTAAATGCCAACGGGCTGCCGCTGCCGGGACAGTATATCACCGCCTACGACCTTTCGAAGATCATGAGACAGGCCATCAAGTATCCCGTTCTTAAGGAGATCATCGGCACGCGCATCGCCGAGGTCTCGACCGAAACCGGCAAAACGATGTTCATCAAGAATACGAACCGCCTTCTCTGGTCCGACGAAGAACTCCTCGGGGGAAAGACGGGTTACACACGGAAGGCCAGGCATTGCTTCGTCTGCGCCGGAGAACGCGACAACGAGACGATAATCGTGGCGCTCCTCGGCGCGCCGAGCCGCGACCTGCTCTGGAAAGAGTCCGAAGAGCTGATGGACTTCGGAATCAAGGTGGTGAACAAGGCCGAAGAGCCGGTCATTTATCTGACGAAGGACGACCGGGACGCGGTGCGGGCGACAAAGGCGCTCTACACGGAGGAAGACCACCCGGTGGTAAAGAAGTCGAAAAAGAGGGGAAGAAAGGGGTCGGTGCATGCCCGGCACGCAAAGAAGTCCCCGCGACTTGCCGCGAAGAAGCGCGGCCGGCCGGTCCATCTGGCGCACGCGAAGAAGAAGGCCGCGAAGCGTAGCAGGGCGCAGGCGGTGTCGAAGGGCAAAAAGCCCAAGAGTGACAGCATTGCGAAGAAGCAGGAGAATGGAAACCAAGGGTAAGAAAATCACGGTAGTCGGGCTTGCACGCTCCGGCGTCGGCGCGGCGAACCTCCTCGCGCGGCTCGGGGCCGACGTCACGGTTACGGACGCGCGGGCAGAGTCCGAATTGTCGGGCCCTGTTGCCAGGCTTTCTCCCCTGGCCAAGAGGGCGCTCGGCGGGCATCCGGAAGAGATATTCCGGGGCGCAGACCTGCTTGTCGTGAGTCCCGGCGTCCCGCTCGATATGCAGCAGATCGTGGCCGCGCGGGCGGCCGGCGTGCCGGTGATCGGCGAACTCGAACTGGCTTTTCAGATCGCCGAGGGCGCAGCCGCGGGCAGGGTGCCGTTTCTGGCGGTCACCGGCAGCAACGGGAAATCCACGACGACGACCCTCCTCGATATGATGATGAGAAAGGGCGGCTTCGGGACGATGCTTGCCGGCAATATCGGCAATGCGCTGACGGAAGAGCTCCTGAATACGGCCGGGGGCGACGCGCCGGCAGCGAAGGGCGGCCGAGGAGACGACCGCCCCGCATCCCCTTTGTCCTTTAATCTGCCCGACTGCATCGTCCTTGAAGTGTCGAGCTTCCAGCTCGATGCGACCGATGCGTTCAGACCGCATATCGCGGCGGTCCTCAACATCACCCCGGACCATCTCGACCGGTATGCCTCGGCCGGGGAATATGCCCGCTCCAAGGCAAGGGTATTCAAGAATCAGAGGGAAGGCGATTTCCTCGTCCTGAACGCCGACGACCCTGAAACCATGAAGATCGAACGAGAGGAACTGCAACTCCGGAAGGATGGACCTGCGGTCTTTTTTTTCAGCCGAAAACACGAGGTGAAGGGGCTCTTTTTCAGGGACGGGAGCGTTTATTGCGATATCCCGCTTCTGCCCTGCGGTCCCGGGAGGCCTCTCATTTCAGCCTCCGAGATACGAATTCAAGGCGTCCATAACCTGGAGAACGCCATGGCCGCTTCGGCCATGGCTCTCCTTGCAGGCTGCCCCCCGGGGGCGGTGATAGAGGCCCTGAGGGAGTTCGGCGGGCTCGAGCACAGGCTCGAGTTCGTGCGCGAGCTCGACGGCGTGAGGTATGTCAACGACTCGAAAGGGACGAATGTCGGCGCGGTGATCAAATCGATCGAGAGCTTCGTTCAGCCGGTGGTCCTGATCGCCGGGGGACGGGACAAGGCGGGGGATTTTTCTGCGCTGCGGGAACTCGTCTCCCGGAAGGTCAAGTCGCTCGTCCTGATCGGCGAGGCGGCCCGGAAGATCGGAGATGCCGTCGGGGACGCGACCGATACGGTGACGGCCGGCAGTCTGGCGGACGCGGTCGCGATTGCCCGCAGGAAGGCAAAGGCGGGGGACGTGGTGCTCCTTTCGCCTGCCTGCGCAAGTTTCGACATGTTCCGGGATTTTGAAGACCGGGGGGAGCAGTTCAAGAAGGCGGTCATGGAGTTGTCCGTATGAGCAGCAGAGCGCATGAGATTACGGCGCCGGTCCCCAGGACATACGACAGGGTCCTTCTCTTCATCATGCTGATGCTTCTGGCGTTCGGGGCGCTCATGATCTACAGTTCGACGTCCGTCGTTACGCCCCTCAACGCGAAAAAGAATATCACCGAGTTTTACTATTTCAAGCGCCACGTTCTTACGGTGATCCTCGGCAGCGCGGCGATGCTCTTCACCTATCTGCTGAGCCCTTCCACGCTGAAGAGGCTGTCGGTGCCCCTCCTCGTCTTCTCGTTCATACTCCTCGGTCTGGTATTCGTGCCCCATATAGGCGTGACAGCCGGCGGCGCGAGGAGATGGATACGGCTCTGGCCGACGACGTTTCAGCCGTCGGAGCTGGTCAAACTCGCGATGGTCATCTTTCTTGCGAAATACCTTTCGCTGCCCGGCTATCGCACCGAGAGCTTCGCTTCCTTTGTGAAGCCGCTTCTCGTGATGGCCTCGTTCCAGTTGGTTTTTTTGAAACAGCCGGATTTCGGCTCGACGATGAGCCTGGCGTTTCTCACCTTTGCGATGATCTTCATCTCGGGGATGCGGCTTCGCTATATCGCCTCCGTGATGGTTTTGGCACTTCCGGTAGTCTACAAGCTTGTCATGGAACCGTACCGGCTGAGGCGGGTCACCTCCTTCCTCGACCCGTGGAAGGACCCGCTCGGCAGCGGATTTCAGCTGGTGCAGTCCTTTATCTCACTGGGCAGCGGAGGCATCACCGGACTGGGCCTCGGAGAGTCGAAACAGAAGCTCTCGTTTCTGCCCGCCTCGCATACGGATTTCATCTTCTGCCTGGTGGGAGAGGAACTCGGGCTGATCGGGGCCTCGGTGCTGATCGCCCTCTTCGTGTTCCTGTTCGCCCGCGGCATCTCTATCGCCTCCCGGGCTCAGGACAAATTCGTCGGATATCTCGCGTACGGCCTTACCCTCATGATATCGCTCCAGGCGCTGATCAATTTCGCGGTCGTCACCGGGCTTGTCCCGACAAAGGGACTCCCCCTGCCCTTCATGAGCTACGGAGGGTCGGCGCTCCTGGTGAACATGGCGGCGATCGGCATACTCCTGAAGATATCCAAGGGGGACTACGAGCGCGCGGCAGAAGAGGATGCGTCCGTAAAGGCGAGGAGGATCGCCAGACGGAATATTTACAGCAGAAAGGGATACGGACGATGAAGGTCCTGATCGCCGGAGGCGGTACAGGCGGGCACCTCTTCCCGGGCCTTGCTATTGCGGAGGAATTAAGGAGGAGGGACGAGAGCAACGAAGTGGTCTTCGCCGGCACCGAGCACGGGATCGAAGCACGGATCATCCCCCGGGAAGGGTATCCGATCAGATACGTGAGGTCGGAAGGGATCGTCGGGAAGTCCTTCCTGAAGAAGGCGAGGGCGTTCGGCATGCTGCTGCTTTCCATGCGCGACGCCAGAAAGATCCTCGACTCAGTCGTCCCGGACATCGTCATCGGGGTCGGAGGGTATTCTTCCGGCGCGGTCGTGCTGATGGCCGGGCTCAAGTCGATCCCCACGATGATCCACGAACAGAATTCCGTGCCGGGCCTGACGAACAGGATGCTCGGAAAGATCGTCAGGAGGGTCTGCGTAACCTATCATGAGAGCATCCCTTCTTTTCCGATGGGCAAGACCTTCTTTACCGGCAACCCGATCCGCGCGAGGATTCTCAAGGGAGAGCGGGACGCGGCATGCCGGCTTTTTTCGCTCGAACGGGACCTTTTTACCGTCTTTATCTTCGGAGGCAGCACCGGGGCGCGATCGATCAACAGGACGATGGTCGACGCCCTCAATTACCTTACCGACCTGAAGGACAAGATGCAGTTTCTTCACCAGACGGGAGACAGGGATTTCGAAAACATACGGGACGCCTACCGGAAGGCGGGAGCAAAGGGCACGGTCGCCCCGTTCATCTACCAGATGGCCGAGGCATACGCGATCGCCGATGTGGTGGTTTCACGGGCCGGCGCAACCACCCTGGCGGAGATCACCGCGCTGGGGAAGCCGGCCGTCCTGATCCCGTTTCCCTATGCCGCCGGACGCCACCAGGAATTCAATGCCGTCAAGCTTAAGGAGATGGGGGCCGCCCACGTGATGCTCGAGGACGAAATGAAGGGCGAGACGCTCGCCTCATATATCAGGGCACTCTATGAAAATGATGCGGCCCGGGTGGAGATGCAGAAGGCGAGCCGCAGCCTCGGCATGCCGGACGCCTGCGGCCGGATCGTGGACATCGCCGTGAGCCTCGCGAAGAACGAGGGGCGCAAAACGAAGGAAGGAAACGGCGGAGCGGTGAGAAAAAAAGGGAGCGCGCGTGTTTGAGAAATACCGGGTCATACACTTTGTGGGCATAGGCGGGATAGGGATGTCCGGCATCGCCGAGGTCCTTGCGAACCTCGGGTACGAGGTGACCGGCTCCGACAAGAAGGAGTCGGATACGACGAAGAGGCTGCGCGGCATGGGAATACGGATCCATATCGGCCACCGCGAAGAGAACATTGACCGCGCGCATGTCGTGGTCGTCTCTTCCGCCGTTCCTTTCGATAATCCGGAAGTTGATGCGGCCAGGAGGCGCAGCGTCCCGGTGATCCCGCGCGCCGAGATGCTGGCGGAGTTGGGAAGACTGAAATACAGCATTCTCGTTGCGGGCGCCCACGGCAAGACGACCACGACGTCCCTCATCTCGACGGTCCTCGGCGCCGGCGGGCTGGATCCGACGATTGTTATCGGGGGCAAGCTGAAGGCGATCGGCAGCAACGCCAAGCTCGGGAAGGGGGATTTTCTCGTGGCGGAGGCGGACGAAAGCGACGGCTCGTTCCTGAAGCTCTCTCCGACGATCGCGGTCGTCACGAATATCGACCGGGAGCATATGGAGTTTTTCAAGGACATGAAGGCCCTGAAGGATGCCTTCCTTTCTTTTATCAACAAGGTGCCCTTTTACGGGGTGTCGTTTATCTGCTCCGAAAACGAGCATCTCCGGGGGCTGATTACCGGCATTCACCGGAGGTTTCTCACCTACGGACTTTCGGCTTCCTCGGACATCTATGCAACCGACATCGAAAAGAAGTTCATGGAGACAAGCTTCGAAGTCGTTATGAAGGGCGCCGGCTTCGGCAGGTTTACGGTCCCCGTCCCGGGCTCCCACAACGTGCTGAACACGCTGGCCTGCATCGGGGTGGCGAACGAGCTGAAGATCGAGCCCGGCAGGATCCGCGAATCGCTCGCCTCCTTCGGCGGCATCCAGCGGCGGTTCGAGTTCAAGGGCGAGGCGAAGGGCATAAAGGTCTATGACGACTACGGACATCACCCCACCGAGATACGGGCGACCCTGGCGGCCGCAGCGGACAATCTCCGCTATCTCGGGAAGGACGCAGGGCTTTATGTCGTCTTTCAGCCGCACCGTTTCACGAGGACGGCGGACCTTATGGACGAGTTCGCCGGTTCGTTTGACGGGGAGTATCCGGTGGCGCTCCTTGATATCTATCCCGCCGGCGAAAGACCGATCGAAGGCGTGACGGCGGAGGCGCTCTGCGAGAAGCTGGCCAAGGGCGGCCGCCGGAACGTGAATTATTTCCCCGACAGGGAAGAGGCGGTCCGTCATCTCCTGCGCCAGCTGAAGGCGGGCGACGTCATGCTCACTCTCGGTGCGGGAGATGTCTGGAAACTGGGCGAGAAGGTCCTGGAGAAACTGCATGCGTTATAGCGAACAGGAGTGGCTTGATACGCTGAAGGGAATCTTTCAGGGGGAAGTCGGGTTCGACATTCCGATGAAAGAACATACCGGACTTGCGATCGGCGGGCCTGCCGACGTATTCCTGAGGCCGGAGGAGCCTCTTTCGATAAGGAACCTGATGGTGACGCTCAAGAAGAAAGGCGTGCCCTTCTTTACGCTGGGCGGCGGCACGAACGTCCTGATCCGCGACGGCGGGATGGAAGGGGTGGTCCTTTCGCTGAAAGAGTTCGGAAGGGTCGAGGTGCTCAAGGAAGGAGATACCTGCGCGGAATTGTTTGTCGAGGCGGGGGTCCCGCTCCAGAAGCTCGTGAATTTCTGCAAGGAGCACGGCTATTCGGGGATAGAAGGACTCACGGGGATCCCCGGCAGCGTCGGTGGGGCGATATGCGGAAATGCAGGGTCATACGGCTGCGAGATGAAGGACGTGCTTGTTTCGGCAGCGATCATGGATGCCGCCGGGAGGCTCGACCGCTTCAAGGCAGAAGGCCTCGAATTCGGATACCGGAAATCCGGCATCGCGCAGGCCGATATCGTTCTCAGCGCCAACATGAAACTCCGGCGCGACGACAAAGAGGATGTTGCCGGACGCACGGAAAGATTTTTTTTCGAGAAAAAACAGACCCAGCCGATCTCGGACAGGTCGGCGGGATGCGTCTTCAGGAACCCCGGGGGCTCTCCGGCGGGACGGCTTATCGACGAGGCCGGCTGCAAGGGGATGAGGGTCGGTGCAATAGAGGTGAGCGGCGTGCATGCGAATTTTTTCGTCAATAAAGGCGGCGGCACCGCCTCTGAATATCTGGAGCTGATGGACCGGGTTTCGGAGACCGTGCAAAAGAAGTTCGGCATCAGCCTCGAACCCGAGATACGGGTTGCGGGCAGGGAGATAAAGGGATGAAGAAGGCAATGCTCAGGAAGAAGACCATAGGAGTGCTGATGGGAGGAAAGTCGGCCGAGCGCGAGGTATCGCTCAAATCCGGCATGGCGGTCTACCGCGCGCTCCTCGCGAAAAAATACAAGGTCGCAGCGATCGACCCCGCAGGAGACCTCTGCGGCCAGCTCAGAAAGAAGCATATCGAGGTCGCCTTCATCGTGCTGCACGGCGGCCATGGCGAAAACGGCGCGATCCAGGGGCTTCTCGAAGTGATGCAGATCCCTTACACCGGCTCCGGGGTCCTCGCCTCTGCGCTGGCGATGGACAAGGAAGCCTCCAAGAAGATATTCGTCTACCACGACGTCCCGGTGCCGGCGTTCAGAATAGTTCACCGTTGCGAGTTCACCGTTGCGGGTTCGGGAAAGGCAGGGGCGCGCAATACTCAAGGCTTAGTGCTCAAAGCCGGTTTTCCCCTTCCGTGGGTCGTCAAGCCGGCTACCGAAGGGTCGAGCGTCGGGGTCGAGATCGTAAAAGACCGCAAGTCTGTCTCCGGGGCGCTCAAGAAGGCATTCGAGTTCGGAGACCGGGCGGTCATCGAGCAGTATATTGCCGGCAAGGAGGTCCAGATCGGGATCCTCAACGGAAAAGTGCTCGGGGGCGTGGAGGTGAGACCCTCGGCCGAGTTCTATAACTACGAGGCTAAATACACGGCGGGAATGACCGAGTATATCCTGCCGCCGCAGCTCCCCCGGAGGGTGTATGAGAAGGCGATGTCGGCGGCACTTTCGGCCCATGCGGCGCTCGGCTGCAGCGGGGCCACGAGGGTGGACCTGATCCTCTCCCGTGGGAATCCTTTTGTCCTCGAAGTCAATACTATCCCCGGCATGACCGAAACGAGCCTTCTGCCGAAGATCGCAAGACATGCCGGGTTCGAATTCCCCGAACTTCTCGAAGAGATACTCGGAGGCGTTTCGGGTGCGTACTAAGAAGAGCGTCAAGAAGAACATGATGGCAAAGAGGGGAAAGTTCGCCGTCGCCTTTTCGAGGGTGAAAGGGTTTCTCCTGATCGCGCTGCCGGTGTTCTGCATCGTGGCAGCAGGCTATCTTGTTTCGGAGGCGGCGCGGTCGGCCTTTGTCGTCAATAAGGTCGTCTTCAGCGGCAATGCCCATCTTTCGGACGAAGAACTCAGGGCGCTCGCCGGAATCAAGGGCGGCGAGAGCATGATAACCCTTTCGAGCGCGGAAGTCTACCGGAAGATCTCGGCAACCCCCTGGGTCATGTCGGTTGCGGTGAGAAAGGAGCTTCCGGACAAACTCCTTGTCCGTGTGAAGGAGACCGAGCCCTTTGCGCTGCTCGACATGAAGGGGCGTCTTTTCATCGTCGACGAGCGGGGAAAGATGCTTCAGGAGCTCAGGGAGAGCTCGATGCCGTTCTTGCCGATCATATCGGGGGACCCCTTCGGGAACAAGGAGGTCTATGCGGAGTCGCTGCGCCTTGTCCAGGCGGTCAGGGAAACCGGCCTCATGGAAAAAAAGAACCGTATCGAGATTATCGCGCGCACGCTGAACGAGATCGCCGTCAACCTCGACGGACTCGTCGTGAAGGTCGGGGCAGGCGACTATGAGGAGAAGCTCTCGCGGCTTGCCGAGCTCGAGGAGCAGATCAAAGACCGGCAGATTCCGGTGGACTATATCGACCTGCGGTTTGCCAACAGGGTCGTGGTGAAGCCGGTCAATGAGGTGGTCAGATGACGGGACAGCAGATTATGGTCGGCCTCGACGTGGGGACTACAAAGACCTGCGTGGTCGTGGCGGCCCTTCGGGGCTCCGGCGCCGAGATGCTCGGGTGCGGACTGGCGCCTTCGGCGGGGCTCAGAAAAGGCATGGTGATCAATATCGACGAGACGGTCGATTCGATAAATAAGGCGGTGAGGGAGGCGGAGTCGTCCGCCGGGGTGAAGATAAAATCCGTCTCGGTCGGCATATCGGGAAGTCATATCAGGGGCTTCGACAGTTCAGGCGCCATCGGCATACGGGGAAGGGAAGTGACCGACTCGGATGTGAAGCGGGCGATCGATTCGGCGAGGACGGTCTATATCCCTCTTGACCGTGAGCTGCTTCATACCGTGCCGAATGAATATGTCCTGGACGGCCAGGAGGGCATCACCGACCCGGTTGCGATGTCCGGGGTGAGGCTCGAGGCGAGGGTCCATATCATTACCGCCGCCGTGTCCCCGCTGCAGAACCTGTTAAAGTGCTGCGGCAGGGCAGGCGTCGAGGTGGCGGAAGTCGTCTTTGCACCGCTCGCATCGGCCCGCGCCGTGCTTTCAAAAGAAGAAAAAGAGGCGGGTGTTATTGTGGTAGACATCGGCGGCGGCACGACCGACATCGTGCTGTTCAAAGGCGGGAACCTGCGGCATGCCTCCGTCATCGCGGTCGGCGGGAACCACTTTACAAACGATATTGCCGTGGGACTCCGCGTCACGATGAAGGAGGCCGAACGGCTGAAGAAGGAGGCGGGGGCCGCATACGAGCTGATCGTGGCTTCCGCAGAAAAGATAGAAATTACCCAGGCGGGGGGCCAGCAAAGGACTCTTCCGAAGAAATATCTGGCCGAAATCCTCCAGCCCAGATGCGAGGAGATGCTCGATCTTCTGAGGGATGAGATCAAGAAATGCGGAGGGTACGGGAGCGCCGTCTGCGGCATCGTCCTGACGGGGGGAGTCTCCCGCCTGACCGGTTTAGACCAACTCGCCGAGGCGGTCCTCGGCCTCCCGGTGAGGCTGGGCTCGCCCGGGGCGATCAGGGGGCTGAGGGCTATTGCCGAGGCGCCCCTTTATGCGGCCGGCGCAGGACTTGCCGCCGCCGGAGGCGAATCCGAGCCGCAAGGGACTCCCCGGCCGGACGTGATGCAGGGCGCACTTTCCAGGATGACGGGCCTGGTCAAGGATATATTCAAAAACGCAGACCATTTTCATTTTATGAACAGAAAGGAAGGGGGAATACTATGTTTGAAATCGAGGAAATAAGGGGGCAGAAGGCGAAGATCAAGGTGATCGGAGCGGGCGGGGCAGGCGGAAATGCGATCAACAATATGATCGCCTCGAACCTCCAGGGGGTGGAGTTTATCGCGATCAACACCGACCTGCAGGTGCTCGAGACCTCGCTTGCGCCCGTCAAGGTACAGATAGGGACCGAACTCACGAGGGGGCTCGGCGCGGGCTCGAACCCCGAGATCGGCAGGCAGGCGGCGTACGAAAACAAGGCGGCGATCATGGAATGCATGGACGACTGCGATATGGTCTTCATCACCGCGGGCATGGGAGGCGGTACCGGCACCGGCGCTGTGCCGGTGATTGCCGAGATCGCCAAAGAGATGGGCGTCCTGGCCGTCGCGGTGGTGACCAAGCCTTTCTTTTATGAAGGGAAGAAGCGGCTGACTAACGCAGAGGCCGGGATCAAGGAACTCACGAAACACGTCGATACGCTCATCGTCATCCCCAACGACAGGATCAGCCTCGTGGTCGACAAGGGGACGCCGATGCTCAAGTCTTTCTCGATTGCCAACGACGTGCTGAGACAGGCTGTCCAGGGAATTTCGGACATCATCCTCGTGCCCGGCCTCATCAACGTAGACTTCGCCGACGTCAGGACGATCATGGACAACGTCGGCCGTGCCGTGATGGGGACCGGGACCGGCAAAGGCGAAGGCGGTGCATTCGAAGCCGCCAAGAAGGCGATCACGAACCCGCTGCTCGAGGATTCCTCGATAGAAGGCGCCAAGGGCATCCTGATCAATATCACGGGCGGCCTGGAACTTTCTCTGGGCGAGGTGCAGGACGCTACCGCCCTGATCCATGACTCCGCGCACGAAGACGTCAACGTGATATTCGGTGCTGTCATCGACCCCGATATAAAGGATGAGGTCAGGGTGACGGTCATCGCCACCGGGTTCGACGGGAAGAAAGAGAAGGTCGAACTTCCCCAGATAAAGAAGTGGACGCCGGTCGAAGAGCCTGCCGTCTTCAGAGGATCGGAACGGGTGCTTGCAAAGAGTCTCAGCACGAAACTGGACGTGGGAACGCCGAGGGAGGATGCCTTCAACTACGAAGACGCGATCGATCTTCCCGCGTTTTTGAGAAGATCCACCCCTAAGGAAATCTGATTTCGCTGTTTTCCCCCCTGAGGGGCTTCCAATCCCCCACGGGAAGCCCCTCGCCCCCCCTGTCAAGTGAAAAGGGAAGGCGTTATACCCTATCGCTGCATGCCGGACGAAAGGCTTTTCGGGCCGCCCTCCCCGCCTCCGTGGCGATATATATGCAACGGGAGAGTTGGTCCTTGACAACGCGGGCAGTATCACCTATAACGTCTTTATCGTCGATCCGCAGGGGGTCCTGAGGGCGAAGCTCTATCAGCCCCGGACCGGGGAAAGGAACTTCTACGACATGCTCAAGCTGGTCGACGCGCTCCAGCTGACAGGTCGCCAAAAGACGGGTTCTTCGGAAAAGGGCGGCTGGAGGCGGAGGCTCGACATCGTGATAAGGCCGAAGTCCGCGGCAGGCGAGGGGCCTGCCGGCTAATAATATTTCTTTTATTGCTGAAGACTTCCCGATGACAAAAGAGACGCCTTCTTCTTTCGAGTCTTTCGGCTTTTTCCCGTATTAAAATGATTTAACCCCGCTTTAATCGAATTTTCATGCTGGATGGGTATAGTTGCTAAGTTAATAAACAAGGCACTATTTATCCGGAAGGTAGGCATGAACGGGAAGATCAGAAAATTATCTCTCATTTGTATTGCAGCGCTTCTTTATTCAACGCTGCTCACCTCCTTCTATCACCACCACCGTTTTTCGTATCGCTCCGGATGCGGTTTTTGCAAAATCGTCGCCGAATTCTGCGCCGCGGACAATGCCGCTCCTATTCGGCCTGTACGGCCATATTTAATCCCTCTCTATGACTGCGCGGAACCCCCGATGCGAACTGCCGCGCCCCACCGCAATGGGCTGATCGCCCGCGCCCCTCCCGGGTTCGTCGTCTGAGCGCAAGGTCGAAGTCGCCCGTCCGCAGTAGCAGGTCCTTTGCCGGCCCGGACGGCAGGCGAACAGGGAAGCATAGTGAAGAAACAAAATTAAGAAAATGCAGGAGGTTTCATAAATGAAGAAGCTCATATTCATCCCGGTCTTCTTGATAGTGCTGGCGGCAGGCTACGGCGCGGCCGACGCTTATCGCGACCGTACGGCGCCGACGGTGACCGTCTTCAGCATCCCATCGACGTACGGCGAACTGACGGTGCCGATATCCGCATTCGCTGCAACCGACAACGCAGGGGTAACGGGGTACCTCGTGACCCAGACATCAACACAGCCACGGGCAAGCGCCTCCGGCTGGACGCGGACCCCGACCGCAAGTTATACATTCAGCTCCGCGGGCGCCAAGACGCTGTATGCGTGGGCGAAAGATGCGGCAGGCAACGTATCGACAAGCAAGAGCGCATCGGTGACGATCACCCTCGGCAGCACAGGCGGCGCCGGCTCGGGCGGGGGTGCCGGAGGAGGTACCGGAAGCGGGACGACCGGGATTTCCGGCATCGTGCTGGATATCGTAACCGGATCGGCCATTTCAGGCGCAGCGATCAGCGACGGCACGAACAGCACGACGACAGGCAGTAACGGCGGATATACCCTGAACGAAGCTGCCGGCAGCTATACCCTCACCATTTCGAAATCCGGCTATCTGACGACCTACCAGGCCGCGGCAGTGACTTCCGGCTTAACGACGACTGTCAACTGGGCGTTGACAAAATCGTACGGCACCCAGAAAATCCCTGCGGCCGGAATGAACTACGTCATTCTCGCATGGAACGACCTCGGGATGCACTGCGACCAAAACGACTACTCCTATTTCATGGTGCTCCCCCCGTTTAATACCCTTCACGCGCAGGTCTTCCAGCGGGGCGGCGAAGGGGCAAGCGTCGTCACCAGCGGAATCACCGTGAGCTATTCCTTCCCGAAAAAGACTAACTCGGCGCTCCATACCAACTTCTGGGACTACGCGCCGCAGTACGGGTACAGTGTGCCGACAAACGTAGGCATCACCGGAACGCCCCTTGCCGGAAACATGACAGTCGATGCAAAGAGCCTCGGGTGGGAGGCGGTCGGCATCCCGATAACCCCCTATGACGACGACGGGACATGGGACCCGTACGGCACCGCCGTGATCACGGTGAAAGACAGTTCGGGCAACGTTCTTCAGACGACCAACGTTGTGGCGCCTGTCTCGACCGAGATGATGTGCAGCAACTGCCACGGCGACGGCACCGCAAATCAGCAGGCCGCGCAGCTGAGCATCCTGCAGGCCCACGACGCGTATAACGGCACCAAGCTGGCGTCCGACCAGGCGGCAGGCAAGGTCCATTCGTGCTCGGAATGCCATTCAGAAAACGCACTCGGCGCTCCCGGGAAGGTCGGTGTCGAAAGCCTCTCGCTGGCGATGCATAATTTCCACAAGGACAAGATGAACACGACCGCTGCCTCGGCAGCCACCACCCCGGGATGCTATAACTGCCATCCGGGACCCAAGACGCAGTGCCTGAGGGGCATCATGTTCAGGGCCGGCAAGACCTGTACCGATTGCCACGGCGACATGTACGGGATGACGGCTTCGCTCCAAAGCGGCCGCCAACCCTGGCTGCAGGAGCCTCAGTGCGGCGGATGCCACGGCGCCGACCATGCCGAAAACGCCAACACACTCTATCGCAACTCGGTGATCATGAACGCTCCCGAGGGCATGAGCGGCAAGATCTATTGCGAGGCCTGCCACAACGGTCCGCATGCGGAGCTGACGACCGCCAATCCCGCAGACCCCGTAATCTCTCAGAGGTTTCAGGGCGACAACTACTGGATCTGGAGCTGCACCGTCTGCCACAGCGGCCAGACGCAGCGCCAGATGCATAGCGGAAGCGGAACGGCGACCTCCGGCGGCTCTTTCAGCGACTGAGGGCGGAGAAGTCACCAGCGGGAGGGTCCGTCCGGCCCTCCCGCCGGCCATGACGCGATAACGGAAGAAAACAATTAAGGAGGAAGATTGTCAATGAAGAGTATTATTACAGTATATGCGGTGCTGGCGGCTGCCGTGCTCATCTTTGCGGCGGGCTGCCAATCGCAAGATGGCGGCCCCAGTGCCCTCCTCGACCGCTATTTTGCATCGGCGGTCAGGCAGGACTATGCGACGACGTATGACTGCTATTATGCGCCCTATATGGCGAAGGTGAGCAGGGAAGACTATGTGAAACACCGGAAAGAGGCGTCGGTCCTGCAGTCCTATCAGGTGCTGTCGCTGAATAAGGACGGCGATAATAACGCCCGCGCGGAGGTGCGGCTGACCTTCGCCCCATCGGAAAAGCTGCACCGGAGTGAGCCGGTCTCGGTCAAGGTCAGCGAAGACCTCGTCAGGGAAAAAGGGGGGTGGAAGATCAAGGTCTGGTAGTCCTGGCCTGAGGTTGTCCGGCGGTCGCTTTTGTGGTAAGGTAAAGCATGTCCGCCAGGGTCGTTTCGGTCAACGTCAGCGAGAGAAAGGGCGTCAGAAAGAAGCCGGTCGACGAGGTCGTTCTGAAGACCGGATACGGCATCGAAGGCGATGCGCACGCGTCTTCGGAATGGCACCGGCAGGTGAGCCTCCTTGCGCTTGAAAGCATCCGCAAGATGAGGGAAGCGGGGCTTGATGTCTCTCCAGGGGACTTCGCCGAAAATATCACGACCGAGGGGATCGACCTCGTCTCTTTGCCGGTCGGAACGAAGCTTATGATCGGCGGCGTTCTGGGCGAGGTGAGCCAGATAGGCAAGGAATGCCATGCGAGATGCGCGATCTACTATCAGGCCGGCGACTGCGTCATGCCGAAGGAGGGGATTTTCATCACGGTGCTCCGGGGCGGCAGGGTGAAGGCGGGCGACAGCGTTGCCGTCACCGATTCGGTATGATTACGGTTGCGGTCCTCACCGTCAGCGACAAGGGCTCCCGTGGCGAGCGCGAAGACCTCAGCGGGCCTGTGATCAGGGAGATCATGTCGCGGGTCGGCGCCAGGGTGGAGCACAGCGAGGTAATCCCCGACGAAAAGGAATTGATAAAAGAAAAGCTCATCGAGTACAGTAAAAGCGTGGACGTGATCGTGACGACAGGAGGGACCGGGCTTTTCCCCCGGGACGTGACCCCCGATGCGACGCTCGAGGTGATCGACCGGGAGATACCGGGAATCGCCGAGGCGATGAGAATGGAAGGTCTGAAGAAGACGAAGCGGGCGATGCTTTCGCGGGCGGTTGCGGGGGTAAGAGGGGCCGCGCTGATCGTGAACCTTCCGGGCAGCCCCAGAGCGGTGCGAGAAGGGCTCGAGGCGATTGCGGAGGTCATCCCCCACGCCGTCGAGAAGATCAAGGGTGATCCCCGGGACTGCGGACGGAAGGACCCTCAGCCATGATGAAAGAGGTCTCTTTCCCGCTCGCCTTTCTTGCCGGAATATTATCGTTTCTTTCTCCCTGCGTACTTCCCCTCGTGCCGTCTTACGTCTCTTTCATCACCGGCATCTCCTTCGAGGACCTTCGCGAGGGGGGCGACCGGAAGAAGATCCATTTTCTGACGATCACAAATTCGCTCGCCTTTATCGCCGGGTTTTCGACCGTCTTTATCTCCCTCGGGGCCTCGTCTTCGGTCGTCGGTAAATTCTTTTTCGAGTACCAGGACTGGATCAGGATCGTCGGCGGGGTCCTCGTCATATTTTTCGGGCTCTTCGTGTCGGGCGTAATCAAACTCGACTTTCTGACGCGGGAGAGGAAGTTTCATATGACCGGAAAGCCGGCCGGTTACATCGGCTCGTTCTTCGTCGGGATGACCTTCGCCGCCGCATGGACGCCCTGCATCGGTCCGATCCTCGGGACGATCCTCCTTTACGCGAGTTCCCGGGGGTCTGCGGATTACGGCTTCAAGCTCCTTGCCGTATACTCCCTCGGCCTTGCGCTGCCCTTTTTCCTCTCGTCGCTCATGTTTAATACCTTCCTCAGCTACGTCGTCAAGATACGCAAATATATGAGGGTGATCATGCTATCGAGCGGTGCGCTGCTCATCGTGTTCGGGGTGCTTCTCCTGACAAATAACGTCCGGGCGCTCACCTCTTTTTTCCCCGACCTCGGCATCAACTTCTGATTTTTTGGACTTGTCTTCGGAGGCTTCCCTTTCATGTCTTGACATCTCACTGCAGGGAAGAAGTATAGTAATATATTCGTCTTTTTAGGGGAGACCAGTGAGCGAATCCGGGAAAAAAGTCATCATCGCCGACGACCATGCTTCGTCTGTCATGTATCTCGCCGTCCTCATGAGGAGGATGGGCTTCCAGGTCGTGCCGGCTAAAAACGGCGTCGAGGTGCTGAAGCTGATAAAAATCTCGCAGCCCGACCTCGTGATGCTCGATTATACGATGCCGGTGATGGACGGCCTGAGCACCCTGCGGCATATCAAAAGCGATCCCCAGTTGAAGGATGTTCCGGTAATCATGGTGACCGCCCACTCCCATCGAAGCGGGGTGGACGACTTCGCGAAGGCCGGCGCGGCCGGATATATCAAGAAGCCGATCAACATCAAGGAACTGCATAACCTGCTGCAGGAGTGCGTCACGTACGGCGGAGGGAAGAGACGGGTGAACCTCAGGACTACGCTTAAACAAAGCGTTTCTGTCTCGGTGTACGGGCTGAACAAGAGCTACCACGCGGTGACTATTTCCGAAAGAGGGATCTACCTGAGAACGAAGGAGCCCCTTCCCCTCGGCGCGGAGCTGGAGCTCTCTCTTCCCCTGGCTGCCGGCACTACCCTCAATGTCAGGGGGGTCGTCATCTACCATAAAGACGTCTTCAGCGACGCGATCGACCCGGGAATGGCGGTCGAGTTCAAGGACCTCTCCGCGCTCGAAACGGGTATGCTGAGCGCCTACATCACCCAGTCCCTTGCCGGCGACCTGCTGAAGGAACAGGACGAGGACATCCTCACGGACAAGGTCTGAGCTGGAGGTCGTGGCCAGCCTGCCGATTCGAGGCCGGAGGTCGCCTTGCGGACAGCAGCCTATGAATTGTAACGGCCTATAAATTTGACACCGCGGCTTTATCCATGATATAAAAACGCGCCGTGTTTGATTAGCGGTATGCCGTTGTGTGAAAAATGGAGGGAGATGGGGATATGAAAGAACGCCTGCTGGAATACAATTCGTGGGAAGCTGATTCATTGCGGCGTTATCTGCACCTCTCTAACCGCCTCTTTCGTCTACGACGCCCTTGGAAGAAGGATACAGAAGACGATAAACGGAAGGACGATCCAGTATCTCTATGACGGAAAGGACATCGTCCAGGAGATCGAAAACGGCCTGCCGTCGTACAACTATGTCCGCACGCTCAATATCGACGAGCCGCTGGCCAGGGTGGACCTTGCGACGAATACGGTGCGGTATTATCACGCCGACGCCTTGGGCAGCATCATCGGGCTATCGAACGAGACCGGCCAGATGGTGACGACCTATGCCTATGATGCCTTCGGGCATGTGACGATATCGGGCGAGATGTCGGATAATCCGTTTCAGTATACGGGCAGGGAGAACGACGGGACAGGGCTGTATTACTATAGAGCGATGTACTACTCGCCGGAGTTGCAGAGGTTTGTGAGTGAGGATCCGATTGGGCTTAACGGAGGAGATGTGAATTTTTATGCGTACGTGGGAAGTAATCCAACAAAGTTAACAGATTTTTCTGGCCTGTCGGGCATTATTGGCGGAGGCGGCGGGTTCGAAGGTCACGCTCTATTTGGTGGCGGCTTCGATTCAAACTATTGTTGTGATGGACATAATAGATGGCGTGTCAGAACCTTCAAGGTTTGCTTAGGTGATGGGTTGGGATACAGTGATGGAGGCAATGTGGTTGTGAAAGGAAATCAGAATCAATGTCCAGACATGTATGAAGGATTTACCCTTGAAGGCGGTGGCGGTCCTGCAGAATGCAGCTTTAGTTTTTCAGATCCGCCTGTCCTGATATGCGGTGTTGGAGGGGGGGGTGGGGGGAAATTTACTGTTTGCTACAACCATATATATGATAAGCAAATAGTGGGAAAATGCTGCGATTAATCACAAAAATAAGTTATAACGTTGCCTTGATTGCAATTGGAGTTAGTGTTGTATCTACTTTTGGAATGCTTGGCTTCTTGAAAGATAGAGGAATTGTCAGATCTAGACTTTATAATTTCAACTTGTTTTATGTCATAAGAAAATATAGAGAAACGTCGAGAAATATCGTTGGACGAGAAGGAACGTGGTACCATATTTTTGTTGTTTCTTCCGTCGTGGGAATTACTTGTTTGTTCCTATTATTTATCGTCGACGTGCTCCTCTGAGGACAAAGAAAAGGGGACAGGCGAAAGCGCCGGGATAAACCGGCATAGAGTAGAGGATGAAAGAGCCTTACATGAAAGTAATAGCTGAACATCATGGCCCCGAGTCATGCGCGGGGACAAAGAAAAGGGTGCCAGGTCTTGTATCTTGCAGGGCAGCAAAAAGAAGGGGCAAACCACCCCTGGCCTCTCCTTACCCAAGGAGGGGTGTTGAGAATGGAACATGACGGAAAGAATTCATAACAAAACAGCATTGAGAGAAAACAGGAGACGGCTGAGAAACAGTCTTACGCCCGCGGAGGCAAGACTCTGGGCGCTTTTGAAAAACAGCAGGCTTGCGGGCAGAAAGTTCAGAAGACAGCATAGTGTCGGGCAGTATGTCCTCGACTTTTATTGTCCGTCGGAGAAGCTTTGCATTGAAGTTGACGGAGCCGCGCATTATACGGATGGAGGATGGGAATACGACAGTGCCAGAACGGAATATCTGGGCGCCTTTAATATTCGCGTTCTGAGATTCGAAAATAAGGATATTCTTGAAAATGCGGAAGGAATTGTGGAGGAGATCAGGAAGAATCTGACTTCCAGTTCCCCGCCTAATTTAGGAGGGGTGTCCGAAGGACGGGGTGGTAATCGATCTTAGGCAAACCACCCCTGGCCCCTCCTTACCCAAGGAGGGGAGCTTAAAGCTGAATGCTGAATTTTGATTTAAAAAATCGGGAGGGGGAAGAACTCATGACTAGAAGAATAAACAACAGGGCGCTGACGGCGATGCTCGCGTTGCTGTTTCTGCTGTCGGCCGCCGCGGCCTTCGCCGGGCCGGTCACCTACACCTACGACGCGGCGAACCGGCTGATCTATGAAAACAGCAATGGCACCGTTACTCACTACACCTACGACAAGGTCAACGGTGAAGAACCAGGGGACTGGAGCGGCAGGGCCTTTTTATGTGGGGTTCTATCTATCGACCGACGCGACGATCACGACGGCGGACCAGTATTTGTGCCTGGCATTCGTGTCGGGGCTTGCGGCGGGAGCGCAGCAGACGGTCAGTTGCAATGCGACAATAATGATGAACCAGGCCGCCGGGACACACACCTTCGGGGTATAGCGGACAGTGACGTGAGGGTCGCGGAGACGGACGAGACGAACAACGCCCTTGCGGGCAACCAGATGACGGTCTCATCGCCGTAAGGCTGAAAGAGAAGCAATTCGTCGGGACGACTTCCTGAAAAGGGGCGGGTGTCGCCCCTTTCCTTTTTGCTTTTGCTTACGGTCCCAACTTCGCCATGCAGGCTCGCTCCCCGGATATTCTTCTATGGTATAATACGAAATTCCCGATCAGAAAAGATTTTCCGGAGGTGGCCGTTCGTGGAAGAACGATACGACCCGAAGAAGGTCGAGCCGAAGTGGCAGACGCTGTGGGCCGAAAAAAACCTTTATAAAACCAGGTTCGACGAGACCCTGAAGAAGTTCTATTGTCTCGAGATGTTCCCCTATCCCTCGGGGAAGATCCATATGGGGCACGTCAGAAACTATGCGATCGGAGACGTGATCGCACGGTATCGGCGCATGCAGGGCTGCAACGTCCTGCATCCGATGGGGTGGGACTCGTTCGGCATGCCGGCCGAAAACGCGGCGATCAAACACGGCGTCCATCCCTCGAAGTGGACCTACGAGAATATCTCCTACATGAAAAGCCAGCTGAACAAGCTCGGCCTGAGCTACGACTGGGACAGGGAAGTGACGACCTGCAGCCCCGACTACTACCGCTGGAACCAGTGGTTTTTCATCAAGATGCTCGAAAGGGACCTCGCCTACCGGAAGTCCTCCTACGTAAACTGGTGTCCCTCCTGCGAGACGGTACTTGCCAACGAGCAGGTGATCGATACGAAGTGCTGGAGGTGCGACAGCGTCGTCATCCAGAAGGAGCTGTTTCAGTGGTTCCTCAGGATCACCCGGTATGCGGACGAGCTGCTGGACGCCTGCGGCAGGCTTACGGGATGGCCCGAAAAGGTCGTCCTGATGCAGAAGAACTGGATAGGGAAGAGCTTCGGCGTGGAGGTCGACTTCAGGGTCGACGGCTCCGGCGAAAATATCCGGATCTTTACGACGCGGCCCGATACCCTCTTCGGTGCGACCTTCATCTGCCTTTCGCCGCCCCATCCGCTTTCGCAGCAGCTTGTCCAGGACAAGGCGGGGCTCGAAAAGATTACCGCCCAGTACGGTAAGGCCGACGAGAAGATCGGTCTTTTTACCGGCCGTTATTGCGTCAATCCGGTCAACGGAGAGAAGATCCCGATCTATGTCGCCAACTTCGTGCTCATGGAGTACGGCACGGGCGCGATCATGTCGGTGCCTGCCCACGACCAGCGGGACTTTGACTTCGCGGCGAAATACGGTCTCCCGATCCGTCAGGTGATTGCCCCGGAGAGCGGGCAAACGCAAGGGTCGCCCCTGCAGGAGGCCTACGAAGAGGAAGGCGCGCTGGTGAATTCGGGAGATTTCACCGGGACGGACAGCGCTGCCGCGAGGGAAAAGATCGCGCTGTATCTCGAGAATAAAGGCCTCGGGAAAAAGGTGGTCAACTATAAGCTGCGCGACTGGGGGATATCGAGACAGCGGTACTGGGGCACGCCGATCCCCGTCGTCTACTGCGACGGCTGCGGCATCGTGGCGGTGCCGGAAAAAGACCTGCCGGTCATTCTTCCGGAGGACGTAAAATTTACGGGGAAGGGGGGCTCTCCGCTGCTGGATTCCCCGTCGTTTCTCGAGACCGCCTGCCCGGCCTGCGGCGGAAAGGCGAGACGGGAGACCGATACGATGGATACCTTCGTCGATTCTTCCTGGTATTTCGTGCGCTACTGCTTCGAAAAGAACGATCCCGGCGTGGGTTCGAAGATGAGGACGATGAGCCCCGAACTGCGCTACTGGATGCCGGTCGACCAGTACATAGGGGGCGTCGAGCATGCGGTGCTGCATCTTCTGTACTCGCGTTTCTTCACGAGGGTGCTGCGAGACCTCGGGCTGACCGAATGCGACGAGCCTTTTCTGAACCTTCTTACGCAGGGGATGGTGATCAAGGACGGTTCGAAGATGTCGAAGTCCAAGGGCAACGTCGTGGACCCCGACTATCTGATCGACCGGTACGGGTCTGACACGTCGAGGCTCTTCTCCCTCTTTGCCGCGCCCCCCGAAAAGGACCTCGACTGGTCCGACAAGGGGGTCGAGGGCGCGTACCGGTTCCTCTCCCGCGTCTGGAACGTGGTCTTCCGGAACCTCGATGTTCTGAGGGCGGCCGTTCCTGCCGGCCGGAATCCCGATGTGTCCGCCCTGTCCGAAGCGGGCCGGGGGGTCCTCAGAAAGACCCATCAGACGATCAAGAAAGTGACGTCCGATATCGAAAAGGAATACCATTTCAATACGGCGATCGCCGCGCTCATGGAGCTGGTGAACGAGGTGACCGGGTTGGAGAACCCCGCAGGGGAAGACCGGATCGCCCTGAAGGCCGCGGTCGAAAGCACCCTCCTCCTTCTCGCCCCGTTTACGCCCCATATCGCCGAGGAGCTCTGGGAGGCGATCGGCAATCCGCCCTTCATCGCGGCCCGGGCGTGGCCGGGCTGGGACGAGGAACTCGCCAGGGAAGATGAGATAGAGCTCGTCGTGCAGGTCAACGGCAAGCTCAGGGGAAAACTGATGGTGGCCTTCGGCCTGTCGGACGAGGAGTTGAAGAAGCGGGCTCTCGATGACGAGAAGACGGCGGAATGGATCAGCGGCAAGAGCATCAGGAAGGTGATCGTCGTCAAGGGCAGACTCGTCAATATCGTGGTGGGATAAAGGCTGTGAGGGGTGAAGAGTGATGGGTGAGAGGAAGATCAGGCGTTACGCATTACGCATTGCGCTCGTTGCCTTTTTGCTTTTTGTGCCGGGCTGCGGATACAGCATCCACCCGCAGAGCAGCCTGCCGGCGAAGGAGGTGCAGATCGCGCCGGTCGTCAACAACACCAGGGAGCCGAAACTCCAGGACAAACTCTCCCGCGCCCTTACCGAAGAATTTCTGAAGCAGGGGGTGCGCGTCGATCCCGCTGCCCGGTATACGCTTGCCGTGTCGATCAACAGCTTCGATATGGTGAGCATGTCGGAAAAAGGGGGCGTTGCCGTTGATTACCGGGTTGTGGTGAATGTCGCTTTCAGGGTCCTCGACAGCAACGGAAAGGCCGTGAAGACCGGCAATATCGGTTCGCCGTTTATCGTTTCGGTCAACTCCGCCGAGAATCTCGCGGCGCTGCTCGCCGCGAAAGAGGTTGCGGAAGAAGAGGCGATGAGGGACATTGCGATGGAGATTGCCGGGGCACTTCTGTACCGATGAGCTACCGGAATTTTTTGGAGGAGATAAAAAAGGGGACCCCGGCGGCCGGATATCTGCTGTCGGCCTCCGACCCTTTTCTTCATTCCGAGGCGGTCTCCCTTATCAGGGAACGCGTGCCGGAGGGAGAAAGGGAGTTCAATTTTCAGAGCTTCGACCTGGCTGCGGGAAAGGCCTCGGAGGTGCCGCTCGACCAGATACTCGACGTCCTCAACACGGTCCCTTTCTTCCCGGGGAGAAAGGTGGTGGTGATCGAAAATGCCCAGAAACTCCTCAAGAAGGACCTGAAGAAACTCGGGCAGTATTTTCTCAGACCCTCCGAAAGCTCACTCCCCGTGCTGCTGCATCTCGGGACGGTGAAGAAAGAGATGAAGGAGGCCCTCACCGGGGTGAAGCAGATACCGCTCGACATCAGCGAGAAGGAGATACCGGCATGGCTGAACGCCAGGGCCCGCTCGAGGGGGATCGAGCTGTCGGCCGATGCAGCGGATTACCTTGTCGGCACGATCGGCCCGGACCTGGGGCTCCTCTCTTCGGAACTCGACAAATTCACGCTCTTGGGCAAGGCGAAGGTCGAACGGGACGACATCGCCGAGATCGTCGAAGGGAGGCGGACATACAACGCCTTTGCGCTTGTCGACGCCATCCGCGCGCAGGACACCGAAAAGACGCTCAGGATCTATCGGGTCCTGCGGGAAACCGAGGAACCCTACAGCCTTCTCGGCGCCCTCAACTGGCAGTACGCAAGGCACTTCGAGGGAAAAGACTCGCCCGCCGAGCGGAGGCGCCTCTGGCGTGTCTTCGGACTCCTCAACGGGGCCGATGCGGACATCAAGAGCTCAGGAGGCTCCTATCCCGTCGAGCTTCTTCTCGTGAAGCTGCTCCGCCTTTCGAAAGAACGCGCCTGAGAGGGGTCTCCCTTACGGAGGGCCTTCCAGTGTGCTTTGGACCTTGCTCGCCGCCGCACTTATCCCGGATTCCACATGCGCGTTCTTGAACGCAAAGACGAGCACGATGGCGATGAGTGTCGCGACGAGGGCATACTCTATCGCCGTCTGCCCCTTTGTGCCGCCGACGGTTCCGGCCGCCCGCGAGATGAGTCTTCTGAGCTTCTCCATCTTCTTCCTCCTTTTCTGTGCTGGGTGCGGCTATTCTCTTATGCAGTCGGGTGCTTCAGGGAGATCTGACCGCTTACGGGGGCCGTTCGCTCATACCTGCCCCAAAGCGCATATGCCCTGATCCTGAATAATTCCGTCAGCATGCACAGAGGGTCCCTCATCAGCCGGACGCGGGAATTCGGCGAATTGAGCCAGCGTATCGGGACCTCCCTGATCCTGCAGCCTGCCTTCTTCGCCAGCAAGAGCATCTCTACGTCGAAGGCAAAGCCGTCGATGAGACAACGGGAGAAAAGCTCCCGCCCGGGTCCCCCTTTCATCAGCTTGAAACCGCACTGCGTATCCTTGATGCCGCCTATCGTCAGGGCCCTGACCAGGAGGTTGAACGTCTTGCCCATGGTCTCCCTGACGCGCGACTGTCTGACGGCGATGTCCGCCCCCGGGATGGCGCGCGACCCTATCGCCACGTCGAACCCGCTGTCGATGAAGGGGAGAAGCTTCTCAATCTCCTCGATGGGGGTGGAGAGATCGGCGTCGCTGACGAGCAGAAGATCCCCCCTGGAGGCGAGACACCCGGTGCGCACGGCATACCCTTTCCCCCTGTTTCGGGAGTACCGCATCAGGCGAATTCCCTTCAGTCTGAGCCCCGCCGCCCTCACAACCGCCGCGGTGTCGTCCGTGCTGCCGTCATCGACCACGATGATCTCGTAAGATCCGAACGCGCAGGGGAGATATTCCGCAATGCGCGACAGGGTGGGCGCGAGACGCGAGGCCTCGTTGTACGCCGGCACCACGACCGACAGGAAGTCGGGCCTTGCAGTTACATGTCCACGAAGTAATTCTTCCATGCGATGTCGATCCCTTCCTTCGTAAGTTTAGGGGGGTGGTTATAGTAGTGCGCGTCGTCTATGATATGGTCTATCAGGTCCCTCGGATGGCAGGCGTTGTACTCGATCTTCGACTTCGCGTAATAGGCGTCTTTGAGGTATTGGAAAACCTCTCTCCTGAACTCGATCCTGTTGACCTCGCAGACCCTCCTGAAGATCGCCTCGAATTCCGCCTCGGACGGATGGTCGATCCTGATCTTGTACCTGATCCTCCTCAGGAACGCCTCGTCTACCAGCTTTTTCGGCTCTATGTTCGTCGAGAATATGACGAGCTGGTCAAAGGGGACATCGAACTTCATCCCGGTATGCAGGGTCAGAAAATCGACGTTCCGCTCGAGCGGCACGATCCACCGGTTCAGGAGGCTCGCGGGGTCCATCTGCTGCCTCCCGAAGTCGTCGACGATAAAAAGGCCGTTATTGCTCCGGATTTGCAGGGGCGCCTCATAGAACTTGGCGATCGGGTTGAAGTCCAGGTCGAGCATCCTGAGGGTGAGCTCTCCCCCGGTATGCACGATCGGTCTTTTGATGAGGAGCCATCTCTTGTCCGTCTCTTCCTCGTGTCCCTGCGTGAGCGGGATGTGATTGATAGGATCGAACATCTTGATGATCTGTCCGCCGACAATCAGCGAATGGGGAATGTAGACCCCTCCCGGGAGGATCTTCCCGATCGTCTCGGCGATGCTCGTCTTTCCGTTCCCGGGAGGACCGTAGATGAAGATCGCCTTGCCGGAACTGACGGCGGGGCCGAGCCGCCTGTGGAGCTCTTCGCTGACGATGAGGTGAGAGAAAGCCCGTTTGGTGTCCTCCTCCCGTACGATAATATTCTTGATAGTCTGAAATTCGACCATTTCGACGTAATCGGAGAGGGGGACCGGGGCCGGTCCGACATACTGGCAGACCTCCAGGAGCTCGGAGGCGTGCCGCCTTCCCTGCTGGGTGAGGATGAATTTATAGGTCACCCGGGCGAAATCTGCGGCGCCCTTCACCTCCACGAGCTTGTCGCGACGGAGGGACTCGATTGCCGCATCGATGATCGCAATCGGGAGTTTGACGCTTTCCGAGACGTCGCGAAGCGTGAATTCGCCGCAGAAGAGGATATGCTTGAGGACGAGGTCGGCGATAAACGAAAGGTCGAGGCCGGCCTCGGCGGCGGTCTTGGGGGGCTGCGGATGGCGAGTGAAAAACGTGGCGAGCTGCTCGTGCGTCGTATACCCGAGGGCCACCAGGTTGTCTCCCAGCCTTCCCCCGAGGATGCTCTGCCTCTCCAGGGCATTTGCCAGCTGCTCGTCCGTGACTACCCTTTCCTTCAGAAGCTTCTGTCCGAGAAATCTTTCCATGTTTCGCCTCTCATCGGGTTGCGCATCCGGCTAATAACTCTTTTCTTCCCGCCACACCAGACCTGTTTCATCGTTGAATTTTGTAATCGAACCGGAGTCCTCGATGGTCCCGCCAAAGCGGTCTTCGTCGTCCCAGAAGATTGCGTCGGGGATGATGAAGCGATATGTCGCCTTCCCCCCGGCGGCGATGGTCGCGGCGGTGTACTTCTTGACTCTCAGGAGCTTCGGCCCATCGGAAAAAAGGAATGATATGTCGACAACGTCGCTGGCCCGGCTGTTGTTGACGATCATGAAGGCGTATGTCCCGCGTGCCGCAGCGGCCACCGATATAAGCCTCGTATCCCGGGCGGCGGACCGCAGCGTCTCCTCCTTCATGTCGACCTCGGTTGCCGGCTCCCTCCGTTTCCCGGCGTCGGGATAGCGCTTTTTCACCAGCCGCATCGAGAGGTCCTGAAGGCAGTTTTGTGCGCACGCGATCTCGATCTTCAGCGGGGCGTAGGCTGCAAGCGGGAGCACCGGAAGCCTGCCGCCCTCGCCCTCCTCTTGGGGGGCGGTCCGAGGCGCAGGCGTGCCGGTTGAGCCCCCCCCTGTCTGCAGAGGAAGCAGAGGCGGCGGTGCAGTCGTCTTCTCCGGCTTTTTCCCCATGGCTGAAACGATGGGCTGCCCGGACAAAGAAGGGCCGGGAGTATTGGTGAGGTCTGTCACAGGAAGACTGGACGGGGCCGCTTTCAGGGAAGACGCCCCCTGCTCAGGAAGGCGCGAGGCCGCGGCGCTCCGGACCAACCCGTCAAGAGAACGCCCCCGCCCGGGGAGCAGGACTCCCTGAATCGCCGAAGCCGCTGTTCTTTCTTCGACCCTGGTCTTTTTTAGAGCGGCCTTTCCCTTGTCTGCAGCGCGTGACGTAACGGGCTTGGCCGGGGCGGGCGTCAGTGTTGTCCTCCCGGCGGCGAAGAGGCCGCTTACGGGAGGTGTGGCGGGCAGAGGAACGATCGCCTTTTGTTCAGCGACGGGGATGTTGTCTGCCGGTGCAGCTTTCTGCGGCGCCGGCATCGCAATGCGCGGCCGCTCCGCCAATGCGGGATCTTTCGCAGGGGGAACATCCCTTTCGGCAGTCACGGCGGGAAGGGAAGGCGCAGCGGCCATCGGGGCCGTTGCATTGCCGGCATCGAAGAAGCCGTTTGCGGCGGGTGTGTCGGGCAGCAGCACAAGCGCTTCCTCTCCCGCGGCATCTCCGGCCCCGCCGGGGCTATCTTTCGGTAAGGACTCAGTCTGCTTTCCCTGTGGAGCCTGGGAATTCCCGCTCCGCATTGTCGCCTCTTTCAGTGTGCCGGCTTCCCCATCCTCCCGCTGGCCCGGCCGAACGGCTGCTTCGGCGGCGGGATTATCAGCCGGCATGCCTTTTCCCGCGGGCCCCTTTCCGGTAAACGCCTGATCGGCGGGAGGAGCCGCGCGCCTTTCAACAGGGGCCGGAGCAGGAACAACGGCGTCCTTTCCCATGGCCCCGCTGCCCGGCTGGGTTGCGCTCTTTTCCTGCGCTGCCGCACCCCGGGCGGCAGGAGGCGGGTTTTTCAGCATCAGATAGATCACATAGTCCTCGAATTTCCAGTCTCCCGATTCGGCGCGCGTCACCGGCATCGCCAGCAGCGGCAGGAGAAGGGCGATATGCATGCCAACGGAGCATATCAGCTGCATAGTCGAAAGTCCGGCGGTTTCACCCATCGCCCGCCTGCTTTCCCTTCGAAGCGCGATGCCGCACCGGTTTGACGTCGGGATATTTTGCGATCAGAGTCGCATACTCCGGGGTGTCCCTCACGAAGATTTCGGCGACTGCGTCGGCATAGACGAGCCTCCAGCCCTTTCTTCCTTCAAGGAAAGTAGCCAGAGCGGAGTCCGAGTCGAAGACGATCCAGTTGATGCCGTATTTCTTCAGGACCGACTCCCAGTCTCTTTTCACTCCGGAGACCGTGAAGTAGTCCTTCATCCGCGCAGCGCCGTACATGTCGGACCTGCCGTCGAAGAAGACGTGGTATTGCGGCCAGGCCGCATAGATGATGTAATCGCCGAACTCGTCGTTGTTGAACATGTTCCCGCTGATCTGCTCGCGCTTCAGGAAATCCGTCGCCGCGACGGGCTCCCTGTTCTTGTCGAACGCGAAGCTGACCGTTCCGGCGGAGGTGAGCACCGCAGCCGCGAGGACTGCGGCAAGGGGCCAGAGGTGCCCTCGCGCGGATGAGTCTACCGCCGCGATCCTGCGGGACCGGCTTCGGAAGAAATCCAGGACTTTTCCCCGCCCGCGCCTGACGATCTCGCCTGCCTGCCGGGAAAGAACGGGGGCCGCGATCACTCCGAACAGAGGGATATAGCGCGCCGAAAAGAGAGACATATTAAGAAAGAGCAGAAGGAGCAGGATCTCGATGTCGCCCAGTCTCTTTCTCGAGGCGGCGAGAATTGCGACCGTCAGCAGCAGCAGATAGCGGAATACCGTCGTCTTATGGAAATTGGGGGAAAGGAACTCATTAACGTTGTCCATAAGATAGGAGTTGGCGGTGACCCTGAACGGAAAGGCAAGGATATGAAAACCCTGCGGGTTGCAGAGAGACGCGAGCAGACAAAAGGCCAGCAGAAGCCCGTAGTGCCTGACTTTCCTGCGCGCCGCCGTCCTGGCGGCGGCATCTGCGGAGAAGGCCGGGCGCGCGTTGCCCGCCAGATAGACACAGACGAGCAGCAATCCCAGAATAAAGCCGCCGTGGAGGTTCACCCAGAGGAGCATGACACACGGCAGAAAGACCAGATGGTTCCTGTCCCGGTACTGGTACTGGTCGAGGGCGTAATACCAGAGGGTCATGAGCAGCAGGGAAAAAATGTGGGGTCGCGCCAGCCAGTGTATCTGTGAAGCGAGAATGACCGGAAGGACTATCAGCAGATCGGTGAAGATGTCCCCTCCGTTGGACCGCACCATCTTGAAGAGCACGATGAATTCGACGCCGATGAGAAACGAAAAAAAGAGGACGACGGTCGTAAGGCCCTGAAACGAGTGGAGAAGGGCCATGATGACTTCCGACAGCCACTCATGGGCGGTCCACGGAAGCGGCGGCGACAGATAGGAAAAGATGTCGTGCGTCGGGACGGAAAGGGTCCGCAGCATGTATTGGCCGGCTCGGATATGGTAGCCCGTGTCGGCGTCGTAAAGGAGTTCCGTACCCCTGGACAGCGCAAGGGGAAGAAAGACGCAGAGAAAAAGGACCTCGCCGATCGACGGCAGCAGGAACCTCAGTATGCCTTCGCTCCTGCCTGTCTTTGGCGCGACGGCGAGGGCCGCATCCTGCCCCGGATCGATTGCTGTGCATTCAGGCGATCTGTATTTCATCTCCGATGCGCGTGCGTGTCGCCGCTATCCTTCCTGCCGGCATCTCGATTACGCGTGCCGCACGTATGTACAGCGGAGTAAGGCGGTTGGGGAGCAGGTGTTCCTTCAGTGCGGTAACCCGGCCCTTCTTGTCGAGAAACAGTACATCCAGAGGGAAGCGCATGCCGAACGTATGGACCGACTTGCACGGCACGATGAGAAGCGCCGCGCCGGCGCGCATCGACTTTTGACCGAGCAGACCCTTCATCCGGGCGACTACGCCCTGCGCAACGGTCACGTCATCGGCTAGCTCCTCATGTGTCGTCAGGTTTACCGCTTTCATTCTCACCTTCCGGCGTGCCCGCCTTTATTCCGCTCCTCTCCTCTGGGCGCTCCCAAAGGAGAGGAGATGTCCGCGGTCATCATAAAAGGACGACTGGCGGCGATCCTTCGCCGCGTGTATTAAGATATTTTCTTCTGACCCAGTCTGACGTAAATCAGCGCTAGCTCTACCGCAATAACGAGAAGAAGTATACAAGCAGTATAGATGCCCATACTTTCACCTCCCTCCTTTCAGATTTTTGCGTCTCCTCCATTTCACTCTCGCCGCGTCACAGGGCGTTGATGACCCTGAAAATCCTGATCACCGCCGGCAAGAGCATTACCACAAAGAGCGCGGGCAGGATAAAGAAGACGAGAGGAAAGAGCAGCTTGATCGACGTCTTCGCCGCGAGTTCCTCCGCCCTTTGCATACGTATCGTCCTGAGTGAATCCGAATGGATCCTGAGCGCCCGTGCAAGGCTCGTCCCCAAACGCTCCGTCTGAATGAGCATCGCGGTAAAGGCCTTCAGGTCGTCGACCATCGCCCGCTCACCCATGTCCCTCAGCGCCTCGGAGCGCTGCTTCCCGGCCCTTGTTTCACGAAGCACGGTCGTCATCTCGGCGACCAGGGGGCTTTCTTTCATGTGCGGATTTGCACAGACGGCGACCATCGCCGCATCCATGCTCAGGCCCGCCTCGACGCAGACCGTCATCAGATCGAGCACGTCCGGGAGGTCGAGGAATATCTGCAGCTGCCGCTTTTTCACCGCTTTCGAGAGCCAGTAACTCGGGATGAGAAAGCCCAGGATGCCGAATACCACGACTAACAGGACCCGGGTCAAATGGTCGGTCTCGACGGGAAAGCCGTACAGCACGAGATAGATCGCCGGCAGGAGGACGGCCAGGAGCAGTTTTGCCCCCATGAAAACCGGGAGCTTCTCTTTCCTGATCCCCGCGGCCATCAGCATTCTCGAATACTTGCCGTAATCCTGCACCCTGAGCGGGATGTTTGCCCCGAGCCGCCCCAGGAATTTCCTGAACGCGCCGGGAGGCTTCTCCCCATACGCCACCGCCGGCTCGCTGCCGGGTTCGAGCGTTCTCAGCCGCTCCTCTATCGGCGTTCCTTTCGGCACGACGAGATAAAGAAGAAAGGCCACCAGAGAGGCCGTCCCGATGAACACCAGAGCGATCACCATGTATACCGACATATGACCTCCAATCTGCAGCACCCGGCCGGTCGCCTGCCCCTGTCCGGTGAAGAACTTCCGTTTATGTTGTCCGGCGCATGCCCGCGCATACCTTAAATCCTGATATCGATGATCTTCTTGATGACAATAATGCCCAGCAACTGGGCGATGACCGCGAAAGCTATCCCGTACCTGCCCAGGTCCGAGGTGAGAAGCTCTTCAACGTACCCCGGCACCTTGAAAAAGAAGAAGGCCGCCATGACGATCGGGAGCAATACGAGGATGACCGCCGAGAGCCTCGACTGTGCGGAATATACCCTGACCTGACGCCGTATCTTCAGACGCTGCCGTATCGTTTGGGCGAGCCTCTCGAGCGTTTCCGAGAGATTGCCGCCGACGTCCTTATGGATGTTCACTGCGGCCACGAAGAGCATGAGATCGGGGCTCTTCATCCTCTGCAGCATATGGTCAAGGGCGTCCTTCAGGGTCATTCCCAGCGACTGCTCGTCGTAGGCCGACTTGAAAAGGGTGGCCACGGGATCGTTCATCTCCTTGCCCACCATCTGGACAGCCGAAGACAGCGAGTGGCCGGCCTGAAGAGACCGTGCGACCATATCGAGCGCGTCGGGGAACTGCTCGGTGAATTTCAGCGCCCGGGCTTTACCCTTCATCTTCAGGTAGATGAAAGGCGCGACAAAGCCCGCTGCAGCGAGGATAACGGCCACGATCACCTGTTTTCCCAGATAGAACCCTATGCCGAGACCGGCGAGGGCCGAAGCGATAATGATAAGAAGGAATATCTTGAGGTCGGTCTTCAGCCCGGCTTTCTCTATCAGCCTGTCCACATATCTCAGAATGCCGAGACGGTAAAGGACCTTTTCGAGGGGTGACATCTCCCGCAGGATCTCGACCGTCAGTTCGGACGGGAGGCGGTCGTCCGATGTCGCCGCCAGCTTCTTCAGGCGCTTCTTCAGCTCGAAAGACGGAGATGCCTTGACCGCCTCGTATCCGGCGAAAAGCGTGATCAATCCAAGGACTATGGCGAGAAAAAACAAGATGACGATCAGGTAGGGCGTCATACCTCACCCCCCTCGAAAATATGCAGGGGTATGTTGACGCCCGAGACCTTGAATTTTTCCATGAACCTCGGCCTCACCCCTGTCGGGAGAAATTCGCCGAGGATCCTGCCGTCGGGACCGATGCCGGTCTTTTTGTGGACGAAGATGTCCTGCATGACGATCGTGTTGCCTTCCATGCCGGTGATCTCGGACATGCTGATCACCTTTCTGGAGCCGTCCGAGAAGCGCGCCAGCTGGACCACCAGCTGGATGGCCGAGGCCACCTGCTCCTTGATCGCCCTTTCGGGCAGGTCGAGACCGGCCATGAGGACCATCGTCTCGAGACGGGCCATCGCGTCCCTCGTTGAGTTGGCGTGTATGGTCGAAAGCGAGCCGTCATGGCCGGTGTTCATCGCCTGGAGCATGTCGAGGGCCTCGCCCCCTCTGACCTCTCCGACGATGATCCTGTCCGGCCTCATCCTCAGGCAGTTCCTGACAAGGTCCCTCTGTGTCACCTCGCCCTTGCCCTCGATATTCGGGGGCCGGGTCTCGAGCCTGACGACGTGCTCCTGTTTCATCTGAAGCTCGGCGGAATCTTCCACGGTAATAATCCGCTCGGTGGTCGGAACGAACTCCGAAAGGATATTCAGGAGCGTCGTCTTGCCGCTTCCGGTGCCGCCGGAGATGAGAACGTTGAGCCGTGTCTTCACGCAGCCCTCGAGGATGGTGGCCATGTTCTGCGTCAGCGTGCCGAAGGCAAGGATGTCGTTCATCTTCAGGGGATCGACGCCGAACCGCCTGATCGAAAGGACCGGCCCGTCGAGCGCCAGCGGCGGTATGATCGCGTTGACCCTCGAGCCGTCGGGCAGGCGGGCGTCGACGTACGGGGACGATTCGTCGACCCTCCTGCCGACCTTCGAGACGATCCGGTCGATGATCTGCAGGAGGTGGTTGTCGTCCCTGAACATCACGTCGAGCTTCTGGAGTTTCCCGAATTTCTCGATGTAAAGCTGGTTGTACCGGTTGACGAGGATGTCTGAGATGTCAGGGTCGGCGAGGAGCGGCTCGAGGGGGCCGAGGCCGAAGGTCTCGTGCTGGATGTCGACGATGAGGCTCTCCTTTTCGACCTGGCTCAGGGGGATGCCCTCCTCGTCTATCAGCGACTCGACGGCGCGGCCTATCTCCCTCATCAGGACGGTTTTGTCGATCACGTCGATGTTCGTGAAGTCCATCCCCTCGATCAGTCTCCTGTGGATCCTCGTTTTGAGGTTCTGATACATGTCTACCTTCGAGGTCTTGGTGTCGCCGTATGCCATGATGCCCTCCTTATCTTCTGCGCGCGGCCAATGACGCGGCCAGTTCCTTGATCGCCTGGTTCAGCTTTGACTTCGGTTCGAACTCGCTTATCGGGACGCCCTTGTTCAGGGACGCGATGGCGGTGCTGTGTTCGTTCGGAATGGCCCAGAAGATCTTGTGCTTCAGGATCTTCTCCGCGTCCTCGGTTTGGATATCGCCTTTCTTGAGATATCGGTTTACGAGCAGATTCATCTTGTCTTTCCGGACGCCCAGTTTCTCGAAGTAGTGGAGATGCCGCTGGATGTTCTTTATCCCCGGGAGACTCATCACGAACGTCAGAAAGATCGTGTCGGACATGTCGACGGCCGCCCTCGTCCGGTCGTTCAGCCCCGCCTCGGTGTCGATGACGATGTAATGGAACATCATTTTCAGGAGGCCGAGGACCTTCCGGATATCGTCGCCGGTTATCGAGACTCCTTCTTCGATCCTTTGGGGCTCGGCAAGGACGTATACTCCCGAATCGTGCTTGGTGATGACCCCTTGGAGAAGACTCTTGTCGAGACGCGTCATGTTGGCGGTCACATCGCTTATCGTATAGGTCGGCTTCAGGTTCAGGAACGTCGAGACGTCCCCGGCCTCGAGGTCGAGGTCGACGATGATCGTCGGCTTTCCGGTCGCCTCATGGAGGTTGATGGCGACGTTGATCGCAAGCGTCGTGACCCCTACGCCGCCCTTGGGACTGAAGAAGGTTATCAACTGCCCCGTTTCGGCTTCAGGGGCGGGTTTCGCCACCCACAGCCTGCCGAGCTTCTGCAGGGACGAGACGAGGTCCACCTCGGAGAGCGGTTTGAGAAGGTATTCGGCGGCGCCGGCCCTCATCACCTTGAGGATCGTGTCGGAGGATTTGTCCTCGCACATGGCGAAGATCGAGACCTGGGGGAAGCGGTTCACGATCATCTTCATCCTCTCGAGCGAGAGGTCCAGGTCGTCGCTGCATACCTCCATGATGACGACCATCGGTTTCTTCCTGTGGATCAGCTCGTAGCCGCCTTCGAAGTCGGTCGCGACCCCGTCGACGCTCGCATGGTCGCCGAGGTTCCTGATGTACTTCGCGACGATGTTGAGCGTGTCGGTGTCCCTGTCTATGATGACCGTCGAGATTCCCTGTGACATGTTATTCTTTCAATCTCCCTTTTGTCATTAGTCGATATACTGCATGCCCCTCATTTCACCAAGAAAGCGGAATGTCCGAGAAACTCTGACGCCGGGCAATCGATGCATCGAATGCTCTTTATGATAATGGCATTTGGTGTCGGTCCTCCGGGCGGGGCGGCATCATATGCCCCGCACGCACACTTGCTAGTTCCGCCTCCGCCGGCAGCATAAACTTCAGTAACGCCGAGCTCCGCAAACCCAATAACGGGATAGGGCAGCGGTTGGGAGCCGGGCGGGCACGAACTCTCGCTCAGATAGGGGACGATAACATTCCACACGTCAACGCTATCCGAGACGCTGGTGCAAGGCCCCCCTCCGTTACAGGTCTTGTGTTCGCTGTCATACAGGGGATTCTTAAACGCACACCGGAATTGTCTGGCGGCAGAATTATCATTCCCGTTACTGGTGTAAATGGTAAGGCCGCAGGCGTCGACATCCTTTCCGCAGAAGAAAGGGATGATCTCGTTAGTGGGTGTTGACTGGGATGTCGGTGAAAAGATTGTCCATGCTATTCCCTGAGTCCCCGGGTCTATCTCACTGGGATAGGGAGCCCAATAGAGGAGTTTGGGGGTTGTCAGGTCGAGCGTGCAGGATCGAAAACAGACCGAAATCGGAGCAGTTGCGCGTGCAGGGCGGGCGGCTACCGCGCGACGGACAATATTCATTGACGGCCAGTTTATGAGGCGGCCGCCGAAAAGGAGCCCGACAGGACCGCCGGGCGCGCTACCGCTCCTCCTCGGCCGAACCTCAATAGCATTTACCGGGGTCGCATCGGGGGTGTAGATATGTGTTTGACTGTTCCAATTGCCGACCGTAATGTCGTTATTATTACCCAATATGTTTGAGCTATCGGTCACAATGGCGACTCCCGATCCTGCTGCCCTATTCTTTGACGCGAAATTAATTGCTTCAGTTCTTGCATCAGTTTGGACTTTGTCGTTTGGGGTGCTGAGTTTGCCTGCCCCTGCCAACGCGGCCGCATCGGCCGCGTTCTGGAGCTCGCCCCTCACATAATAGACGTACGCGAAGTCTATTCCGACGACAAGAAACATCAGGAGAAAGGCGACCATGATCCCGGCCAGCAGGATCGTGATGCTGCCCCTATCTGTTTCTTTTCCTATTTGCCGAGCGGTATCCATTGAAACTCCCTCTCTTCTTCAGGAGTGAGCGGTTTATCACCGGGCATTTCCGGCCTCGCCTCGTCCTTTGCGATCGGCTTGACGATTCTCGGCGTGATGAAAAAAGCCAGCTCTTTCTTCGTTAACTCGTCGCTGGTGCTCCTGAAGAGCGCCCCGAGGATCGGGATGTCCCCGAAGAGCGGAAGTTTCTGGATGTTCTTCTTCATCTCTTCGGAAAGGAGCCCCGCAAGGATCAGGCTTTCGCTGTCTTTCAGGTCGACGCTCGTGCTGATCTGTCTCGTGTCGATCTCGGGAGCGGCTATCCCGCCCGAAAAGGTGAGGAACTGGATGATGTTGCTCACCTCGACAGGGTCTATCTTCAGGCGTATCACTCCCGTGTCGAGGACCTCCGGCTTGAAGTTCAGTTTTATTCCGACCTGCTCGAAGGTTATCGAGGCCGTCTGGCTTCCCCCCGTCCCCGAGACGGTCTGGATCGGGACCTTCGTCCCGACGAGGAACTTGCCTTCCTCACCGCTTCTCACCACGAGGTTGGGCTGGGCGAGGATCTTCGCAACGCCCTGCTGCTGAAGCGCATTGAGGACGACGCCGACGCCGGCCGGGAAATAGGAAACGCCGAGCTGAAACGTATCGAGATTCTGAAAAGAACCGAGGCCGGGGACGTTGCCGGTTATTCCTCCGTTGCTGCCCGTGTTAACAGTGCCTCCTCCCGAGCCTGTCGTGGTACCTTGAGATAAAGGAGCGCCTATCAGGTTCATGAACCCCTCTGCGGACGTGCCTTTCACAATGCCGCTCACCCCCAGCTCTTTCAGCTTTGTCTTGTCGATCTGTGCCACCCTCACCTCGAGCACCACCTGTTCGGCATCTTTTATCACGATCAGGTCCACGATCTTGGAGTCTTTCGGGGTATACGCCTGGGCTATCTGCTCGATCTTCTTCTTTACGATCTCGTTGTGGACGGCCCCCTTCAGAATCAGGGCGTCGCCTGCCGCCTCCACCGTGACGTCCGCACCCGGGAAGACTTCTCTTATCTGGTTTTCGAGCGCGCCTATGTCTCCGCTCACCAGGACGTCAAAAAATGTGGTCTTCCCTTTCGCGTCCCAGACGATAAGATTGGTGGAGCCCACCTTCTTCCCGTTGACGAGAATTTCCGAGGGTGAGATGAGGTTCAGGTCCGCGACCTCGGGGTTCGAGACCGAAACGCGCTTGCTCGGTTCTTTTAATGTAATGATAGTGCCTTTGCCCACCGATACCTTCACCGGGACCGCAGCCAACGACACGGAACCGAAAGCCAGGAGAATCACGCATGCCAAAATATATAACGCCGTATTCTTTTTCATGTTCCCTCCGCGCAATGGTGTAATAGTGTTCATGGCCTTCCCCCTCACTCCTGCTCGCCCCTGAAGAATTCGGTGGTCTTTTTGCCGCTCTTCCAGACCTCCACGCCGTACCCTGAGTCTGCGGGCTTCTTCTCGGCCTTCGCTTCCTTTACCGGCGGAGCAGCCTTTCTGGCGTGGATCTTCCTGCCCGGAGCCGCCTTCGGCGCCGGTGACGGCTCTCCCTGGAAGCTCGACGACTTGATCACCTTGACTACGGTGGCGCCTGAGGTCTTTGCAAAATCGGCGTCCCCCGCTCTCCTGAGCACCAGCTGCAGGGTCCCCTGGGTGCTGGCGATGGCGAGCTTTTCCGCATCCTCGGGTACGACGTCCATCGTGACCGTCGGCACGACGACCGGCTTTTCGTCCTTCTTCTGTTCGATGATCTGGCCGGTCGCAAGAATGGGCACGTTCTGGATCACGATCTTGCTGATCGGCTGCTGGTTGGCAACCTGGCGGGTCGTGAGCACCACGTCGACCTTGTTGCCGGGCATGATGAAGCCGGCCACTCCGGCGACGTCGTCGACCCTCACCGTCATAGCCCGATGGCCCTCCGGTATCCGGTAGGTGAGGATGCCCTTCTGTCCCTCTTTCGGAACGAGCTTGCTGTCGAGTATCGGCTCTCCTGCCGCGAAGCGGTCGAGCGTCACGCGGGAGACTACCTGGTCAGTCGACTGAAAGGAGCCCTGCGGCGCGGTGCCCTGCGGCCAGTCGATCTCTTTCACCTGTGTTATGTTTATTGCATTGCCGATGGGTATGTCCTGCGCCGCCACCACGACTTTGGACGTGGCGACCGCCGACTTCACCCGTGCTTCCTGTCCCTTCAGGTAGGTGAAGAGAGAATAACTCGCGAATGCGGCGATGGCCAGGGACAGAACACCTACGATAACGACGGATTTGGGTTTCGCAGCCATAATAACCCCCCTCTTTCGAAACGATTAATGAGTAATGCTCATAATTATCTCAAAGCTCCGGCCGTCGGCCCCGAACTCTGAATGTACCCTGTTTCCCCGTCTATTCAAAATTCGACCTATCGTTTCTTTTTCATTCGTGTCTCATCACCGACACGCCGGCAAGCCCTTTGCTGGCGGGGAAAAGACTGCCCCATCCGGTGTTTCCTCCGGTAGAAAGTCCGGGCACTACCGAAGTGAAGGTGCCGATCACCGTCACGGTAATCTCATCTCCGCTCTGCGGCTCTTCAAGACTCCCGCTGCTGCCGACCGTGACCACTGCGGTATTTTTCACGTCGGCGCTGGAGATCGAATTGCATGCGGCAGCCCGGACGGCATCCGTGGCCGACGCGCAATTGATGTCGCCTCCCGTAAGGGGCGATGTCACGATGGCGACCCTTACCCCGACTCTGGCGGCATTGTTCAGCTGTCCCTTGATCCACCAGGCCCTTGCGATCTCGGCGATGCCGAAAAACAGCATGAGAAGAAGGGTTATTATGAGGGCGGTCTCGATGACCGTCTGCCCCTTTGGCCTCCTGAGTATTTTCATGGCGGAACCTTTGGCTTCGCTATATGGGTGGACGTTGAGAGCTGAGGGGCGGTAGTGCCGCCCCTGTGTCATCAGCTCCTGCCGCGCTACTGGGCGGATGCGCCCAGTGTGCTGTTGACCTTGCTGGCCGCAGTCGATATGCCGGTCTCGGTTCCTTTAAAGGCAAAGACGAGCACGATTGCGATAAGCACCGCCACGAGCGCATACTCGATTGCCGTCTGGCCTTTTTCGCTCGTGAGGACGCTGAACAGCTTGAAATTGATCTTCTGGTAGACGTCGGCTATCTTCTTCATGGTTTCCCCCTTACAGGGTTAAAAGTTGCTCTATCCCCTCGCTTTACTACTCCGGTAGCCCGATGACCATCACCTCCTTGGATGAATCGATGCTCCATAACCAGAATCGGGTCACTAAGAGTGACCTCTTAGTTCAACTTTTAGCAGTAAAGATCAAGGGTGTCAAGAGACAAGGTTAAAAAAATTTAATAATTGACAATTTATGTCAGCCCAGCGATGAGGGGAGGGTTACCGCGGGAGCATCTGATTCCGGCCGTTTAGGCGATAGAGCGTCATAACGGGGGTTCCGCACTGTTTGCTGCCGATCTCCTCCGCCTGCCGCTCTATCCTTTCGGTGCGCCCCACGATCAGCAGGTATGCGTAAGTTTCCCCCACCCTTTCCCATAAGAGGGGAGATTTGGCTCGGCCACTTTCATAGCCCCAGATGCCGGAAGGGGCATAGAGTGAGCGCCGCCAGCCCAGCGGCCGCTGGCCGCCGGCAAAGATGTAGGGGGTAACGATATCTTTTTTCAGGACAAGATAGCCCCAGGAATGAGTATAGGGGTTGATGTTCGACCCTTCGATCGAAACGACCGGCAGTACCGCCGATCGTTCGCCGATCTGCTCCATGCATGCCATCATCTTCGGGAATTCCCTGGAGAAGGACGCATAGTACGATAAAGATCCGAACAGCTTGAGGGCGATGACTATCCCCAGCAGCGAGAAGGGGACGACATATCGCGTCCTGTTGTCTTTCCCGAGAGAGACGAGAAACAGGAGTCCGGCAAAAGGCAGAAATCTGACGTCGATCAGCGTACCGCCGGCCCCGCTGAACGGAAAGACCGCATAACAGAATGCCAGAGCGGCTGCCGCGAAGAGAAAGCGTTTCTCCTTCACCCCGGAAAACAGCAGCAGCCAGCAGAGCGCGGCGCCGTAAAGTGCCAGACAAAGGTCCGCCAGTTTCCCGTCATAGTACTGAAGGGGATACGTGAGAAGGTAAAGCGGCATGATATGCAGCTTATATCCTGCGACCGAGGGGGGCCAGCGGAACGAGAGACCTGCGCTCACGAGATATCCGGCCACGGCGGCGAAACAAAGGGCGAGGACGCCAAGAAAGATCTTCTTCTGACCGGCCCGGGGGAGGCGGATCGTGACGATGAGGGCGAGGACGAGAAACGAAAATATGTGCGAGAGATAGACGAGGCCGGAGAGGCAGAGGAGGGCGGCAAGGGAATGGCCCCCTCCTTTCTTCTCGAAGCGCAGAAGGGCCGCAAGCGCCAGGAAGACGAGAGGGATGCTGAAGAGAAAGTTCATGAAGGCCGCCTGGAAAAAAAAACCATAGAGGAGCGGAAGATAGCCCAGGAGCGCCGCGTCGGAATTCGCCCCGGTTTCCCTGCTGAGAAGGATGACCGAGAGCAGGGACAGGACGACATACAGGCTCAGGAATATCCTCCCTGCGATGTCCTCATCGACGAAAGGGAAAAGCTTTGCCGCGAAGAGGTCGAAGATCATGTTGGGCGCCGGCAGCGGATTGAGGTAGTGGACCGTGAAATACTCCCGGTAAAACGGGTCCGAGTCGTACGACCTCAGTACCTTGACGACGGCAAGATGGTTCGGATAATCGGTGAAGGGGAGATAATCCGCGGACCAGAGAAAGATGAGCGGCAGGAGCGCCGCGAGCAGGATGAGCGCGGTAAGAAGGTTCCTTTTCATCTTCAGGCCCGAACCCCTTTATGTGGCATACAAAAAGTATACCCTATCCCTGCATGCCGGCGGAGAGGGCGTCCCTCAAATCTTTATGATCTTCCCTGAGATAAAGACTGCAGGGAATCTGATGCAGGGAGCGGCTATTGCCTTCATTCGCTCGCTGGAGGCCTGCTGCTCATCTCATGCAATAGGATTTGACGGCATGGCGTCAAGATTTCGGGACTTCATCGAAAGGGAAGACCGGGCCCGGCATCCGCCGGCGCGGCTTCCATGAGGAACACCGGCGGAAGGCCTTTCGGGCCGTTCTCTCCGCCTCTGTGGTAATTGCCCATGCAACGGCAGGCCGGGAGATATTAAATGGAGCGCATTCACTACGGTCTCTGCCGAAGGGGAGATCAGGAACTGCCCGGCTCGAATCGGCCGGGATAGGCGGGAAAAGAAAAAGGGCTGCGGCGCTCTTACGCGCCGGCCTGCGATGCCGCGTTGACCTTCTTTGTCAGCCTTGAGATCTTTCTCGCTGCGTTATTCTTGTGGATGATGCCCTTCGAACGGGCGCTGTCGATCGTCTTGACCGCCTTCAGGAGAACGGCCGCCGCATCCTGGTCGCCGCCCTTGGCCGCTGCCTCGACGGCTTTTACCACGCTCTTGATCTTCGAGCGCTCGACCTTGTTGCGTTCGTTCCTCTTTTCGGCCTGTCTGGCCCTCTTTATCGCTGAAAGGTTCTTCTTTACCGGTGCCTTTGCCGCCAAATTGGTTTCCTCCTTGAAAAAGTATCTTATTTTTTACCATAAAAAGCTATTTTAAATCAAGTTTTGCTGTTACAGTTTTACCTGTGGTACAAACTTTTGCCGAAATGAAGAAGAGAAACCGGCCGGAAGCCTCCCAGACGCAACCGGGCGGCGAGATTTTGAGATGGCGGTCCCTTTTTGATAAAGGGGGAGGTCAGAAGCAAGCTGTATTATCGGCTCCCGGTATTCCGGACGCGGATTGATTTCATGCGGGGTCGGCGCTGTGGATATCCGGCATGCAGCCGTTTTCTCGTTATCCCGGACAGGGCCGATGTGGTACAATCACTGACATGAAGAAGCGCTATCGGCCGGTTTCCCTGAAGTCCGCAAAGTCCTACTCCCTCTGCGCACGGGCAAGCAAGGTCTCCGTGGCGTCCTTTGCCGGGACTCCGGCCCGCGGCGATAGTTTCAGGGATTTCCTCGATAAATTGCCCGATGCCTACGCGGCAAGGGACTTCAAGGCGGTGGTCGGGGCGGTCCTGAAGGCGAGGGAAAAGGGAAGGCCGGTAATAGTGGGCATGGGCGCCCATCCGATCAAGCTGGGACTTTCTCCCCTGATCATAGAACTGATGCGCAGGGACGTTATCACCGCGGTCGCGACAAACGGGGCATCGACGGTCCATGACTTCGAGATCGCCCTGGTCGGACATACGTCGGAAGACGTCGCGAGGGAGCTCTGCACCGGCACGTTCGGCATGGCCCGGGAGACGGGGCGCGGGCTGAACCTGGCGATCCGAAACGGCGTGAAAAAAGGACACGGGATCGGAAAGTCGGTAGGGGAATATATCGGCAAGGGGCGATTTCCTCACAAGGAAAAGAGTATCTTCTCAAGGGCCATCGGCCTGGGCGTCCCCGCTACTGTGCACGTAGCGGTCGGCACGGACATTATCCATATGCACCCTGAGGCCGACGGCGCCGCCATAGGAAAGGGGAGCATGAGCGACTTCAGGCTTCTTGCTGCGGTCGTCGCCGATCTTGAGGGCGGGGTCTATCTGAATCTGGGGTCGGCCGTGGTGCTTCCCGAGGTCTTTCTGAAGGCGCTGAACATTGCGCGAAACCTCGGCCATAAGGTCGAGGACTTCACTACGGTGAATATGGACTTTATCCAGCACTACCGGCCGAGGGAGAACGTGCTGAGGAGGCCTACGTCGATGAAGGGTCGCAGTTACGCCCTGACCGGCCACCACGAGATCATGTTCCCGCTTCTGGCGGCCGCGATAATGGAGGAAATGCAATGAACGTGGTCGTAGATCAGGATACGTGCATCGGATGCGGCACCTGCCAGGAGATCTGTCCCGCCGTCTTTCATCTCGACGAGGTGATCGGAAAGGCGGAGGTTATGGACGCCGAGGACTGCGAGTTCGTCGGCTGCTGCGAGGCGGCTGAGGAGAACTGCCCGGTCGAGGCGATTACGATAGAATAAGTGTAGCGTTCGGGGCCGGCCCTTCGCCGCATGCCGGCGCATTGATCGATTCGGCCGCCCGGGCAATAAAAAAAGGCGGGGAGAATTCTCCCCGCCTTTTTCGTTCGTAGGCCGAAGGGAGGCTTCTCAGCCTTTCACATTCCTTCTCCTCATGATATAAAGAGAAGCCATCCCGGCCGCTATCATGAAGAGAACCAGTCCAATGCCGTCCATCGCAGGCACCGCAGAGGCGGCAGCCTGAACAAAGGCGGCGCCCAGTTCGCGTCTTGCGGTCGGCAGGTTTGTCTCGGCGCTCCAGGTATTCGATACCGGATCGTAGGATTCTGAGGTATTCATATACGGAGGATCCTGATTGCTGTATGAGGTGGAGCCTCCGAGCACATAAATCCTTGATCCCGTGACCGTTCCCTGCTCGTTGGTCGCGAGAAAGCCTCCGTCATTGCCGCCCACCGCATAGAACGTGCCGGGTCCTGCGGCGATGCCGAACTCAAAGCGGGGCGTCGGCATCGAAGCTCCGGTCGACCAGGTATTGGAGACAGGATTATAGATCTCCACTGTTCCCAACGGGACATTTCCATTGTACATACCGCCGATCACATAGATCAGGCCGTTGATAGTGACCGCGCCCGAGCCGATCCTTCCGGTAGGCATCGCCGTGCCGCTCGACCAGGTGTTGCTCGCCGGATTATATATCTGTACGAGCGTATTGCTGGTTTCGCCGCCGAAGACATATATCCTTCCGTTGTTTCCTGCAGCCGCGCTGGCCTCCCATTCGTCGGTCGGCATGTTCGCCCCGGCCGACCAGGTGTCGCTCACCGGGTCATAAATCTGTGTGTAATTCAGCGAGTTCCCGATCGAATTGTTGTAGCCGCCGAAGACATATATCTTCCCATCCAGACCCTTTGCGGCGGCTGCGCCCCTTGTGGCATTCGGCAGCGACGCCTTGGTGCTCCACGTGTTGGAGGCCGGATCATAGGCCTCGACCGTAGTCATCTCGCCGACGTTGTCGTAGCCTCCGATGGCGTAAATCAGACCGTTATTGCCCGCGACGACGGTCAGCTGGCCGCGCGCGGTCGGCATGGCAGCCTGAGTCGTCCAGGTGATCGCCGCCTCGGAAACGGAAACGAGCAGACAGACGGACAAAATGACTAAGGGGAACAAACGCACCTTCTTCATGTAAAACCCTCCTTTTGAAAACGCGAAAATTGATCAACTATAGCAAAAAATGGCCCGTCGGTCAACATCGTGCGGCACGCGGCCGAACGGGCAGGGCCGGCTGCGGGCACCGGGTGAGGCGATTAATCATAGGGGAAGAAGGGCCGCTTTTCGTCTCACATCCGTCAGCCGCTTCCTTATGACGCAACTATCGGCAGTTCGGCGGCCGGCATCTCCGCCGGTTTCCTGAAGTCGGCGGCAATGAGGGCCATAAGGCACAACTGCACTATGAAGACAGGAAGGCGTACGGGATAAAGGGGACCCGCCAACGCAGATAGCACGGGCAGGAGGGGCAGCAAGAAGAATAAGACCAAAGCACGTCCGGAAAGCTTTCCCCTTACGGGAATAAGAATAGAAAACACCACGGCGAGCAGGAGCTCTTCGGTGGAGGTGACATGAGGGCAGAAGAGGAGATAAGAGAGCATGCTTATTGCCCAGAGCTTATCCGCGCCGAAAAGGCCCCTCAAACCGCACAGCGCCGTGAAGAGGAGGGCGATTAGCCAGACAGCGGCCGAAATGACGCCTGCCGCGTCATCGGCCAGGCCCGCGTCGATATTCAGAACGGCCCGAAGATTCACCATCATCTCCGGACGGATAGACCAGGCGAAAATCGTCCCGGCCGACGCCCGGTTGTAGGCCCCGAGCAGATGGATGTAATCGCTTATCCAGTGCGCTCCCATCAACGGAGCGGCGATAAGCGTCGACAATAGGGTGAGCGCCGCCCCTGCGGCAAGGATACGCCATCGCCGCAATCCGAGCAGCACGGTCCCGGCGGTCAGCGCAATCGGCGGCTTGGCGGTCAATGCCCATAAGACGACACCTGAGAGGAATGCCTTTCCCCAGGTTTCGGCAGGGCAATCGTCGCGGCTTCTTTCAGCCAGATACAAAAGCCCGGCTCCCGTCAGCAATGCGGTCTGCCCGATGGCGAAGCATCTCTGCGCGAGTTGACCGAAAAAAGTGAAGAGGCCTATTCCCCCGCGGCAGCGGGAGGGGCGCGTAATCCAGAATATCGCCAGGAGGCCGGCTGCACTGAAAAGGATATAGGCGGTCGCATGAGAAAAAGGCGCCAGAGGCGCGAGGACCCACAGCATCGTCGGCGAATAACCGAAGTGTAACGAGTGACTGACTCTTGCGCCCGCCCAGTCCGAGGTCACCCTGAGGTGGTTCTCCGGCGAATAAATAGACTGCCCGGAGTCTGCGGTAGTGTGGCCGCGCCAGAACTTTTGGGCGAAGTTGAAGTGAAAAGGGAAATCGAGAATGGTCATGACCGCCTCGTTGCCCGACGTGACAATCGATAAGCCGTAAGACGGGCGGGTGAAAGACGGCTCAATAAGCCGAATAGTCTGAAATGAAAGAAGAAGCCAGAGTGCGAGGTGGAGGGCGACGCTACGATTTCGCCGGAATCTTACGAATGTCGATTCTCGTGGGGTTGCGGTGAACGGTGCCACTGCTCCAGTATATCTCCGAGAGGAAGCCGAAGCAAGCCGCGTGGGCAATGCACGGAACGTCAAAAAAAAAGGCCCTCCGAAGAGGGCCTATGTCCAGAGGGCTGGGGATCGGGGATAACCCCCTGGACTCCCGTGCGAGCTGGAGGGTAGAAATGCCCGCACGGGGTTGGCTTACACGAACAGACTTATATTGGCGTCGAGCGCAAAGTCGAGGAACTCTGCCGCTCCGGCGGTTACTGTGCCTTCGACGAGGTCCTCTTTCTTCACCCCGGTCATCTCGAGCGTCGGGGTGCAGGCGATGAATTTCACCTCCATCTCCCTGCAGGCGTCGACAAGCTCGGGGATGGAAGGCCAGTTGATCTTCTTGATCATGCTGCCCATCATCGTCGTGGCCA
>JAJXTV010000037.1 GCA_021783515.1 Nitrospirota bacterium | reverse complement strand
TGTCAACGCTTCACGTGCAGACTCGCGCCCGCCCGCGCATGACTCGGGGCCATGATGTTCAGCTATCACTTTCATGTAAGGCTCTTTCATCCTCTACTCTATGCCGGTTTATCCCGGCGCTTTCGCCCGTCCCCTTTTCGTTGCTATACGGCAAAAGACGCTGCTCAAGACGATTGATACGTTCCTGAAGGGCGCGGGGAAGTAAGAAGATATCACGGCCAAAGTTTAATCACGTCTCATTGAATTAATAAAATTTACAAGCCCACGAGAACCAAAGAGTAACCATAAACCTAATACTATCTTTAACGATGTTAGAACGATCCAATAGAACAATGCAGATTTGCCACCCCCAAAAGGAGCAAATACTTTGAACATTACATAATTAACAAGATCAGGAAGAGCATACGATAGTAAAACCAGCCCGACAACGCTAAAGGCGACAACCTGAATATCTTGAAGGGAGGCACCAGGCCCATTTTCAGAAACTGTTGCCCTGAAAATCGAGGAAGCCAATAATGGTGCACCGTACCATAACAGTGCCCCACAGATAATCAATAGTAAAGGAGGCGCTGCTTTGAATAAAACATAAGTTGAATCATTCAATGTATTTTTTGAAATAGAAAAGAGGACATTGGGCAGGACTGTAAGTCCCTGGATTGCAGAGTAAATACTGAGAACCTTAAAAGATAAAATAGCTATTTCCTTTTTTGTCATAAGTTTCTCCTAATTTAAAGACCTCTTTTCCAAACGTTTGTTATAGCAGGGCCGCAATATTCTGTGCCAGCGTATAGTGCATACACTTCATATTTTTCTGCAACACGATTGGCGCCTGACTGCTTACTCAGTCTCCTAATATTTCGATTTTTCCATGACATTGCCAAACATGTTTCATCCTGTATTCATAATGACACTCGCGATTAACATCTTTAACATAGCAGCCGCTGCCCTTTACTTCTTCACCATTGCAAACCTTTACGCGTACGGGTTCGTATGTTGGTCCACATGGTTCGAAGCCCGGTGCCGGCTCATCTGAGCCCGGCGCGTCAGGCTCTCCCGTTGGCCAGGGAAATTCCTCCTCTTGCAATCCTATCGGGTCAACTTTATTCATGGGATTATTTTGCACATATCCGAACAGATTCGTATCTCCGCCTCCAAACCTGATTGGGTCTTTTGCGGTCCATTTTCCAGTCGTCGGATCGTAATCCCTCGCGCCGAACCTCATCAGCCCAGTATCGCGATCATGCAACCCTCCGGCAAACCCAAACGGCTGGAAGTCGGAATTCGTGTCCTCAGTGACATTCCCGAACTCTCGACGAGGCGATCGACATTGCCGGTACGCCTTTTTCCCTGAACTACCGGAGCAGCGTTCAGCCCGGCCGGACCGACGATTCCTCGCTGAACGTTCTCATTACCGGTACGAACTTTACTAATTATTCTCCAGATGCGGCTTGTCGCACTATTGAACATTTCGATCCCTCCATTTGTGTTGAATCCTCAAGGCCCCGAAGAAGCCCTCCGGCTTCGATCACGGAAGTCTATAATGGCATAGCATATATTTTGAGAATAATGATGTCAATGGTAAATCATGTCAGATCAAATTATGATTAGAGGACATCCCCTGAATTTTGAAGCATCTCACAGTGCTAGTTTATTCCAAAGAAGTTAACACGAAACACATTTTCTCCTGGATGAGGTGTTATGGATGGACACCTCGTCAGTTGCGTTTGATTAACACTACGGGCCAGTCGGCGGAGTAAAAACCGGCATGGTATTATTGTCGGGGAGAAACCTGCATCGACAGCTGAATCCCGATATTTGCGGACTTCCGGCGGCACACTGCAAATCTCGGGTCGAATGCCAGCATGCATGTTAGGAGTGAAAACACAGCGTCTTCTGAAGACGCCGGGGCTGCGCGTCAGTCGGTGAAGCCGGTACTCATCTTATCGCTATCGAAGGAAGCACTGGCAAGATAATGCGGTTGGTCTGCCATCTTGACCTTCTCCCTCCCCTTTCATTACTCTAGACAGTCATATCTTTTTTCCTTTAATCTTAACCGTACCGTCCACAGACGGTCTAATATTCCGGAGGAATACAATGCGGTATTCGAACATGTTCATACCCACACTGAGAGATGTGCCGGCCGACGCCGAGGCAATAAGCCATATCCTGATGCTGAGGGCAGGCTTTGTCCGGCAGCTCGCCGCAGGACTTTACATATATCTTCCCCTCGGCTGGCGGGTGCTCAACAGGATCAACGCGATCATCAGGGAGGAGATGGACGCAATAGGCGCACAGGAAATCTCGATGCCGGTGCTCCATCCGGCCGAGATATGGCAGCAGACCGGAAGATGGGACGCGATCGGCGACGAGATGTTCAGGCTCAAGGACCGCTCCGGCCGCGACATGTGCCTCGGCATGACCCACGAGGAGATCATGACCTGGCTGGCGTCAAGGGAGATCAGGTCTTACCGCGACCTTCCGCAGGTCTGGTATCAGATCCAGACGAAGCTTCGGGACGAGGCAAGGCCGAAAAGCGGAATACTGCGGACAAGGGAATTTCTCATGAAGGACAGCTACAGCTTCGACGCCTCCGAAGAGGCGCTCGAAAAGAACTATACGCTCCACGCCGACGCCTACCACAGGATATACGAACGATGCGGACTCCGGTTCTTCATGGTCGAGTCCGACCCCGGCATGATGGGGGGCGCGGTTTCGCATGAATTCATGGCGCCGAGCGCGGCCGGCGAGGACGAGGTCGCGATCTGCAGCAACTGCGGCTATTCGGCGAACGTGGAACTCGCCCTTTCTAATCCGATCAGGAACGAACCGGTGGAGATGACGCGTGAAGAGGTCCACACGCCTGAAAAAAGGACCATCCTTGAGGTCTCCAGGTTCCTGAAACTGCCGGCCTCCTACTTCATGAAGAGTATCCTCGTCATGACCGATGCAGGCCCTGTGCTCGCCCTGGTCAGAGGGGACCACGATCTGCACGAGAAGAAACTGGCCAACGTCGTCGGAAGCCACAGGCCGGCCCAAAAGACCGAAGTAAAGGAGATGCTTGGGATAGAGGCGGGCTTCATCGGCCCCATGGGACACAAGGTGCGGATCGTGGCGGACGAGGCGCTCAGGGAGGGGCCGTTCGTAAGCGGCGCAAACAGGCCGCATTATCATATAAAAGGAGTTTCCTCAGCCGATTTCGAGGCTGAATGGCATGATATTCACGTTGCAAAAGAGGGCGATCTCTGCGCCAAATGCGGCGGCCCTCTCCATGTCGAGCGGGTGATCGAGATCGGCAACATCTTCAAGCTCGGCACGAAATATTCGGTGCCGCTGAAGGCGGTCTTCCTCGACGAAAGCGGGCAGGAGAAACCTATCATCATGGGCAGCTACGGCATTGGGCCGGCGAGGATCGCTGCGGCGGCGATCGAGCAAAACAACGACAAAGACGGCATGGTCTGGCCGGAGGGCATTGCTCCTTTCGATGTCGAGATCCTGCCTCTTAACGTAAACGATGCAAAGACTATGGAGGTCGCGGAAGATCTCTACCGGCAGTTAGTCGAGAAGAAGATCGACGTGCTGATGGACGACCGCGAGGAGCGGGCGGGAGTCAAGTTCAAGGACGCCGACCTGATCGGCATCCCGACCCAGATCGTGATAGGCGAAAAGAACCTCAAGGAAGGACTGCTGGAGATAAAGACCCGGAAGACGAAAGAGACGGTTAAGGTAAAATTCGAAGAGGCGATATCTCACTATCTCGGGAGATAGCTTTAAACCAGGGGACCCGGATAAACCACAACGCTTGCTGCCGGCGGAGAGGGCGTCACCTTGACCCCGAATTCTTTCGGGACATGAACTTGTTCCTGGCCATTAGACGAACTCACGGCATGGCCGCTCAAAGAAGTGCCGATGTCAACCTGAGTTTGTCGAAGGGATGCTCTGCTCACAAAATAGAAGATAATGCGCCCGCCTTCGGAAAAGACATCAATCTCTCGTTCATAATGGTCTAAATCTCCGGAAAATCAATAAAATAGCCTGGTTCCTCCAGAGTTTCCTTGTTGCGCAAGTATGCGTTTCGTAATAGCATGATACCAGGTGGTGGTGCGCGAATAACTTTTCTCTCAAAGAAGAGAGGTGAAATGAGATGAAAAGCTTATTTCTGGCAACATTGGCTTTTTGGGCGTTGACGCTGATGCCGTCAGTGGTCTATGCACAGACAGGTGACGCCGCCGGCACAAATCCCCAGATTTCGCAACCCCTTGTACGCGAAGGCACGTTCGCATATGCGCTCGCCGGCGCGCTTGACCTCGGAACGGCGACTGACGAAACCGCGGCAGAGAGCCTGCTCTCTGCTGCCGGAATAGCCCCGAAGAACGGCTGGATCGCCGACTATCCCGTGAGCCCTGAAATCGTCGGAGACCTCGAAAATGCGGTCGTCACAGCCGCCGATTCAGGCAAGCTCCAGATGAGCAGGGACGATGCGGTGGCCGCGTTCACGTCTGTTGCGGACAAATACGGCCTGTCGGTAAGTGAAGGCCAGGCAGGCGACACAGGTCCCCCTCCTTCTTATTCGAATGAAACCGAACTAGAAGACTATTACTATAACGAGGGGCCGCCCGTCGTCACCTACTACGCCCCTCCGCCGCCATATGCGTACCTTTACAACTGGGTGTCCTATCCTTTTTGGTGGTATGACTACTGGTTCCCGGGGTTCTATGTCCTGATCGACTTTGACAGGACGATAATCGTTCACGGCCATCACGAGCACTTCAGCAACCACTTCTTCGATCGTGGCAGGGAAAGGTTTTCAAGGCTGCTCCCGGAACACCGGTTTCACAGAGGGGGCTTCGGCCGGCATGAAGAAGTCCTTGCCCGGCCCGAAAGAGGCGGAAGACACGACGTAACGCAAGGGATGGGAGGCATCGCGAGATGGCGCCGCAGCTTTTCCGGCGTCAACCGGAACCCCGGTCTGTCATCCGGCATCAGCCGCATGAGACAGCCCTTCCGGAGCGGTCCGGCGGCCACGTCTGTCGCACCGTCCCCGAATCGCCCGAGAGTTCCGCCGGCTGAAAATTCCTTCAGGGAGTTCCGCCCGGACAACGGCCTAAGACAACACAACGCGCCTCTTGCGACGATCTCCCCAGGCAGCAGCCACAGCGGGTTCCGCGGGAATTCCGGCAGGCCTTTCGAAGGCGGAAGGACCTTTGAGACACCTCACTGGGAAGGTGGCCATTCCTTCGGCGGGTTCAAAGGGGCCTCAGAAGGAAGGCCCCGCCGGTAGGGGTTATTCATCCATCGGCTCGGGGGGCTGCTCCGTGATTTCCTGCGGGGCTGCCGACTGAGCCTCTCCCTCGGCGGGTTCCTGCTGTTCTTTATGGGGACGTCTGCCGCGGCCCCTGCGTCTGTTCCGCGACCTCCGTCTCGAACGGGGGCGTTCACTCTTCTCCGGACCGGAGGATGCAGCCGCCTCGCCCGGCTCCCCCTGCCTTTCGCCCTCTTCAAGGGAGACTTCCTCCCCTTCATCCGGCTCTTCACGAACTTCAGCCGACTTCCCGGCCGGTTTCTCCTTCTCCCTCTCCCGATGCCTGCGGCCGTGCTCTTTTGGAGGCCTCTGTTCGGCCGGCTGTTTCTGCTCCGGCTCCGGCTTTTCCTGCTCGACCACATACTGACCGGCCAGCTTTTTGTCCGCAAGAATAGTGACAGTCATCCCGTAATTCTTTTCTATCGACCACAGTTCCTCGCGTTTGTTGTTCAACAGATAATTCATGCTTTCGACGGGAAGACGGCAGGTGATTCCCTTTGCGCCTCCCTTCGACGACTCCGTAATAATCTCCCGGAGCGCCGAAAGCGCAACCATCTCGTCGGTGCGCACAATCCCAAGCCCTCCGCATATTTCGCATTTTTTGTTCACGGTCTCGAAGTAACCCGGCCTCATCCTCTCCCTCGTCATCTCGATCATCCCGAACTTGGAGATGCCGGTCATCTCCATATGGGCCTTGTCCGAGCTCATCGCCTCCCTCAGCCTGTTTTCGACTTCCCGCCTGTTCTTGGCCGAGATCATATCGATAAAGTCCATCACGACGAGGCCTCCTATATCCCTCAGCCTCAGCTGCCTGGCTATCTCCTCGGCAGCCTCAAGGTTCGTCCTGAGGGCGGTCCCCTCGACGTTCTCCTCCTTCCTGCTCCTGCCGGAATTCACGTCGATTGCGGTCAGCGCCTCCGTCTTGTCGATCACGATGTATCCGCGAGACGGGAGATGGACATAACGCTCGTTAATCCTCGCGATCTGCTCCTCGAGATTATGCACCGCGAAAATCGGCTTTTTCTCCTTGTAAAACTTGATGTTGATCTTTCGCCACGGCAAGGTCTTCCGGAGAAACTCCTTCGTCGCCTTGAACGCCGCCTGATCGTCGACAAGGACCTCGCTCACGTCCGACGTCAGATAATCACGCACGGTCCGCACCGCAATGTCCTGCTCCTTGTAGATAAGAGCGGGGGCCGGAGCCTTCTTCGCCTCGGTCTGGATCTTGCTCCAGAGTTTCGTCAGGTATTTGAGGTCGTTCGAGAGGTCATCGCCGGTCTTGTCGCTTCCGGCAGTCCTGAGGATGAACCCCATGTCCTTCGGGAGCTTCAGCGACTTGAATATCTCCTTCAGGCGGTCCCTGTCTTCCCTGTCCTCAATCTTCCGGGAAATCCCGACCCTCTCCTGGCCGGGCATCATAACGATATATCGGCCGGGGATCGAGATAAACGTCGTGAGACTCGCCCCTTTCGTATCGCGCTCGTCCTTTTCGACCTGCACGATCAGCTCCTGGCCCTTTTGGAGGTCCTGTACCCGAAACCGTTTCCCCTCCGACTTCCCGGGGAAGAACTCGGCCTTTATCTCACGCAGCTGAAGAAAACCGTGTTTCTTCGGCCCGAAATTCACGAAGACCGCCTGCAGGCCGGGCTCTACACGGGCGATCACCCCCTTGTAGATATTGCCTTTGAGGTGCTCCTTGCCCGAGGCCTCCACGTAGAAATCGACGAGGGCATCACCCTCGACAATCGCCACGCGCTTCTCCTCGGCGTACATCGCATTGATCAAAATCTTCTTTTTCATATTCTTCTCATTCCGCCTTTATTTCCTTTCCATTATTTTCATTGCCGAAAATTTTCGATATCTCGGCGTCCAGCTCCTCGTGAAGCGACTGCAGCGCCGCACTCAGCAGGACGTCAGGGTATCTCATGATCGCCTCGATCACTTCCTCAATAGGAAATTCCTCGTAGCGTCCGTCCGGATAAACCAGCCGGAGGAATCTCCTTTTGAGCAGAAAGCACCGCTTCTTCCGGCCGTCGGCGCCGACGAACGGAATAATGATATGTTCCAGGTCCTCCTCAAGCCCGTAATGAAGGATCAGTTCCTTGATCTGTTCCATGGCTCGTCACGCGGCTGGTCCCTCGTCCGCCGGCGAGATCATGATCGTGGCCCATATCGCAACGGGATCGGGATCCACCCCCTCGATGCCGTCAGGAAACGTCTTCATGAAGATCTCCCGATTTCTGAGATAGCGGACCACCACCGCGTCTCGCAGCTCTTGCCGCACCGAACGCAGCGCTTTCTCCGGCGCGTTCTCCAGCGCAATCCTGCGCACCAGCTCGTTCACGTTGTTGCGCTCCTCGTGAAGGAGTTTGACATTCCCCTCCTCACCCCTCTCTTTTGCCCTCCTGATCGACTCCATCATCCCGTCTTTCGCAAGAAGCGTCTTCATTGCCCTGACGCTCTGTTCAAAAATCTCCTGGGCCTTCATCTGTCACTATTCCCCCGTAATCACTACCCATTATACATCAGAAGAAACCGAAATGGACCCCTCGGGCGAAGCAGGAAACGCAAAATATCACACATTAAACCTGAAGTTGATGATGTCCCCGTCCGCCACTGTGTACGTTTTCCCTTCGAGCCTGAGCAGGCCCTTCTCCCGGGCCGCAGCCATCGACCCGCAGGAGATGAAATCGTCATACGACACCACCTCGGCCCGGATGAAGCCCCTCTCGATGTCGGAATGGATCTTTCCCGCCGCCTTCTGCGCGGACATGCCCTTCACGATCGTCCAGGCCCGCACTTCGTCTTCCCCGCTCGTAAGAAAGGAGATGAGCCCGAGCAGATCGTAAGAGACGCGGATGAGCCTGTTAAGGGCCGGCTCCTCTATGCCGAGGTCTTCGAGAAAGGCCTTCGCCTCTTCGGCAGGCAGCTGGGCGATCTCCATCTCGATCTTGCCGCAGAGGCTGAGAACCCGCACCGCGCCTCCTCTGAAAAGTCCCTCGATTCCGGAAACAAGCGACTGGATGCGTTCGGAATTCATCTCCGCCTCGCCGGCGTTCAGTGCCACCACCACCGGCTTTATCGACATGAACTGCAAATGGGTCATCGCCTTCCGCTCATCCTCGGAAAACTCCACGTCCCTGAGCGGCCGCTCCTTTTCGAGCGTCTCCTTGCACTTCAGGAGCAGCTTCTTTTCCGATTCGTCCGGCTTCTTCCCGCGCTTTGCGCCCTGTTCCATCCTTTCGAGCCTCTTGTCGACCAGTTCGAGGTCTCCGTAGACCATCTCCAGTTCGACCGTCTCGACGTCCCTTTTCGGGTCGCCCCCCCCGAGCGGATGGACGACCGATTCGTCCGCGAATGCGCGGACGACGTGCAGGACCGCATCCGCATCCTTGATAAGGTCCGATACCTTCCTGTTCTGCTCCAGGTCGCCCTTGGTGAGTCCGATATAATCGATATACTCGACGGTCGCATAGGTCGTCTTCTTCGGTTTGTAGATCTCGACGAGCCTGTCGATCCTGGGGTCGGGCACCTTCACCACCCCGTGGTGGGGCTCGGCTGTCGCCGGTGTGGCATAGACCGTTGTCTCAAGGCTCAGTCCGGTGAGCGCATTAAAGAGCGTCGTCTTCCCGGAATTCGCAAGTCCCGTTATCGCTATCTTCACATTCTTCTCCTTCGTCCCGAATAGGTGGTATTATACCCTATCGGAGAATTCGGCGCATGAGAAGAAGACAGCGCGATGTCCGCTGAAAACAGTGAAAAACTCGAGGTGGTGGACCCCGAAGGCAGGGTGCTAGGCCTTGCCGAGCGGGCCGAACTGCACCGGGACCCCTCCCGCATCCACCGCGTCGTCCACGTGCTGGTATTCGACGGCGGAGGGAGGCTGCTCCTTCAGAAGAGGTCCGTCCGAAAGGACGTCGCCCCGGGGAAGTGGGACACCTCGGTGGGGGGGCACATCGCGCCGGGAGAGGACGTCGTCGCCGCGGCGCGGCGGGAAATGGCGGAGGAGCTCGGGATTTCCGGCTGCGAACTTCAGTACCTTCACCGTTATCTCTTTACGAACCACCGCGAGTCCGAGCTGGTCGAGACCTTTTCTTGCCTGCACGAAGGGGACTTCGTCTTCAACAAAGAGGAAATCGATGAGGTGGCCTTCTGGGAGATGGAAGATATCCGCGGGAAACTCGGCAGCGGCGTCTTCAGCGGACATTTCGAAAAAGAGATACGGACGCTCCTGAAACTGAGCGAATGACTCAGACGCCCCGCTCGTCCGGTCCGAAGATATACTTGTGGATCTGGACATTCAGCCTGACTTCGAGCCTGTCCTCCACTATCCACTTTGCAAGCTGCCTCGGCGGCAACATGCCGAGGGCGGGAGAAAAAAGCACCTTCGCCCGCTCCATAAGCCTGAATTTTGCGACGATGTCCTTCGCCCAATCGTAATCGCCCCTGTCGCATATGACGAACTTGACCTCGTCGGACGGCTTCAGATAGTCGAAGTTCGCGTAATTGATCTCCCCGCTCATGCCGCTGGAGGGGGTCTTCACGTCGAGTATCAGCACCGCCCGCCGGTCCACCCCTCCGACGCCGAGGGACCCGTTTGTCTCCACGAGCACCTCGAACCCTTCCTCAAGGAGTGCCCTGACGAGAAGGATAGTATCGTTTCCCTGCAGGAGAGGCTCGCCGCCCGTAATCTCGACCAGGTTCACCCCGACGAGTTTCACGTGGCTGACGATGTCGTCCAAGGGCATATCGATGCCCCCCTCAAATGCATATTGCGTGTCGCAATAGACGCATCTGAGATTGCAGCCGGTAAGCCTCACGAACGTGCAGGCCAGTCCCGTATAAGTCGATTCCCCCTGTATGCTCGTGAATATTTCGCAGACCTTCACTCTTCTCCATTCCCGTCGGCGCGGCATGCCGGTCACGCGCGCAGCGAAACTCCGATGAAATACATCCGGATAAGGATAAAACAGATGCAGAAAGTCTTTCAACCCTTTTCGGGACATCTTCGCTCCGGGGCCAGGAATTTGTGCCGCCGGCCGGAAATATGCACAATACTTATGATGAAAGAAATGATTGTAGGAATCGGGTTTTACCGGAGGGAACAGTGGCCGCTGCTCCGAGAGTCCGCCGTCGACGCTCACCTGCTTGAGGAGAACTACGACGACTGGATCGGAGTGGTCGATACTGCCGTCACGAAGATCAGGGAGCGGGGGCTCGAGCCGAAGCTTGTCGATCTCGACGTACGCGACCTCCTCGCATACTGCAGGCGGCACGGCATTCCGAACAATGCCGGGGCCCGCGCACAGTACCTCGCATCCCTCTCGTCTGACCCCGACAGAGAATAATCCCCGCCTGTTGCCGCCGGCAGTGATTCTGATGGGTACGTCCGCTTTCTGTGCGCGTTCTGATGCTGCTGGACATTCCGTGAAATCCTGTTACCATGTGAATATGAAAAGACGGAAAAGGCCGCTGCTCATTCTTGCAATGCTGGCGGTAATGCTCGGCGGTCCCCGTTCCGAAGCCTACACCGCAAAGGAGACGACCACGATGAGCGAACTCACGATTTCGAGCCCGTCCTTCGGGCATAACGCCGCCATCCCGGAAAAGCATACCTGCGACGGCAGGGACCTGAACCCCGCACTTGCAATCAGCCACGTCCCCCCCGGCGCGAAGTCGCTGGCCCTGATCGTCGACGACCCTGACGCCCCCGTAGGGACATGGGTCCACTGGGTCATCTGGAATATCGATCCGAATACCGCCGAGATACGGGAGGACTCCGTCCCGAAGGGGGCGATACAGGGCATAAACGACTTCAGAAAGCATTCCTACGGCGGACCCTGCCCCCCTTCCGGGACCCACCGCTATTTCTTCAAACTCTACGCGCTTGACACAATGCTCAGCCTCAACCCGAATTCGGGCAAGGCGGAGCTCGAAAAGGCGATGAAGGGGCATATCCTTTCGCACACAGAGATCATGGGGCTTTACAAAAGGAAATAGCCCCGCTCACGCTGATACCTTATGAAATTTTCTGTGGCTGCCGGTTGCATTTCTTTTTTTTTGCGGTAGCATTCTATCTATCAATGCCGGCTGAAAACCGGGGAAGGAGGTGAGATACTTGAAAAAGACAGTTCTGCTGATGATGTCACTTTTCATATTAACGGCTTTGACGTTAGGATGCGCAACCAAGGAATACGTGAAGGAACAAGTCGATCCGCTTGCCAGCAGGATCAGCGCGCTGGAGGCTAAGGTCGCATCCATCGACGCAAAGATCGCCGATATCGAAAAACAGCATGGCATGTTCTCGTCCGAACTGGACCAGGCGAAGAAGGACCTGAGCGAGGCCAAGGCCCAGATAAAGGACTGCTGCGCAAAGGGAGAGTCCGCTGCAGAGCGGGCTGAAGCCGCGGCAAAGAGAGCTGAAGCCGCCGCCGAGAGGGCGAGAAAAGCCTTCGAACTCGAACAGAAGAAGTAGCAACTCACACTAAGAAGGGCCGGAGAATCAGTATCCTCCGGCCCTTTCACTCTGTCATTTTATCCCGGCGCAGAAAGCGTCACTCCGAGATGTCCACCGGCATCCCTTTCTTCTCCTCGACCGCGTAATGAAGTTTTCTGGTGTCGACGCGGCCGATGAGATCCTTCCTGGTCAGCAGCTTCACCGCTTCCTCAAGATAATCGACATCATGCGCAAAGTCCACACGGTGAACCTCCAGGTAGACCCTGCCGTCCTTCTCTCCGGCCTTCACCGCCTCCCTGACTATCGATACCCTCGTGTCGTTCGGGACCGTTTTAAAGAGCTTCGGGATGTCCTCGGGATAAAGACGAAGGCATCCATGGCTTGCCATCCTGCCCACGGCATACGGCTTGTCGGTCCCGTGGATGAGTATCGTCGGGTCAGACAGCCGCATCGCATGAGATCCGAGCGGATTGTCCGGGCCCGGAGGCACCACGTCAGGGAGGTACGGTTTTTCTTTCTTGATCGACTCCGGGACATGCCACGCGGGGTGGACGATCTTTTCTATTACCCTGAATTCCCCGGTCGGAGTATCATGGCCCTCGCTGCCTATGCCGATAGGATAGGTCCTGACGAACCTCCGGCCTCCGACAGAATAAAAATAATAGAGCCGAAGCTCGGCGAGATTAATCACGATGCCACCCGGCTCCGCATCCGGCAAAATCCAGGAGGTCGGCACCTTCACCTTCGCGCCTTTCCCCGGCACAAACGGGTCCAGAGAAGGGTTCGCCTCGGCGATCTCGTTATAGCCGAGGTCGAACTTCCTCGCGATCTCGATGAGCGACTCCCTTGGCTTCACCTTATAGGAGCGGACCGCGCCGAGGACCGTGTCGCCTTCGTGATAGGAAAACACCTGGCCGGACGCCGGACGCAGCTGGAAAAGAACGATCGAAAATGCTATTATATAAAGAGTTTTTTTCATATGGTTATAACCGCCTCAAAATGTAGCGCCACGCAGCGGCCAGCAGCCTGCCACGCGTCTTGGATACTAGTATACCTTTTTACCGCTCCGGCTGGCAGCGATCCCGGGCAGCTGGGCAGAAGATGAAGAAGATATCCTTCTTCGTCGCGGTCATGGCGCTCTTTTCCTGCCTCTCCGCCTTCGGCTACGACCGGACCGCCCTCCCCCACCCCTCCTCCCGGAATGAGAAGAGGTCCGTCGCCGGCGTGCTGAGAAAGATCGGCCCGCGCGCCGAGGCGCGTCTGAGGCCGCTTTTTGCGAAGGCCGGGGTCTCCTATCCTCCTTCCCGCGCCGCCTTCATCGGAATTAAGGACGAGCTGGAGCTTGAACTCTGGGCATGGAGCGGCGGACAGTGGGTCCATATCACGACGTATGAGGTATACGGCGCAAGCGGCGGACTGGGGCCGAAACAGAGGGCCGGCGACGGCCAGGTCCCCGAAGGCATCTATGCCGTCAAGGAGCTGAACCCCAACAGCAGCTTCCACCTTTCGATGAAGCTCGACTACCCCAACCGGTTCGACCGCAGCGTCGCGCAGGCAGACGGCAGGTCGGACCTCGGCGGAGACATCTACCTGCACGGGAAGACAAAGTCAAGGGGCTGCATCGCCGTCGGCGACGAGGCGATCGAGGAGCTGTTCGTGCTGGCCGCGAGGACCGGCATCGAAAACGTAAGCGTGATGATCGTGCCGTACGATTTTCGCAGGACCTCCCTGCATTCGCCGCTCCGGGTTACGCCGTCATGGCTTCCGGAGCTCTACAGCAGGCTCGGGCAAGAGCTTGCAAAATACCGGCAGCCTGAAGAGTTTTAGGCGTCGGGACGAGGGCCTGCGGGACCGGCCCCGCGTTCGGGCTTGAAGACCACGACCGCCAGCGGCGGGATGAGGATTTTCATCGAGCAGGGTTTGCCATGCCACGGCACGGACTCGGAAACGACCCCGCCCATATTTCCGGCGTTGCTTCCCCAGTACGCCTGCGAATCGCTGTTCAAAACCTCCCGATACAGACATTTCTCCGGCACGCCGATGCGGTAGCCTTTTCTCGGGACGGGGGTAAAGTTGCAGACGAAGACGAGATGGTCATCGGGGTCTTCCGCCCGACGGATAAAAGAGAGGACGCTGTTTTCCGTGTCCCGGAAATCGATCCACTCGAAGCCGGCGGGTTCGAAGTCCACTTCGTGCAGCGCAGGCTCCGAAGCGTAGAGCGCGTTGAGGTCGCGGATGTAATGCTGGAGACAGCGGTGCGACTCATGGTCCAGGAGTCCCCAGGACAGGCTCCTGTCGAAGTTCCACTCCTCCCGCTGCCCGAACTCATCCCCCATAAAAAGGAGCTTCTTCCCGGGGTGTCCGTACATGAACCCGTAAAAAAGCCGGAGGTTGGCGAACTGCTGCCAGAGGTCGCCGGGCATCTTCCCGAGCATCGACTTCTTCCCGTGCACGACTTCGTCGTGCGAAAGGACGAGGACGAAATTTTCGGAGAAGGCATAGACGAGGCCGAAGGTGAGATTGTTGTGGTGGTACTTACGGTGGACCGGCTCCTTCGAAATATAGACGAGCATGTCGTTCATCCATCCCATGTTCCACTTCATGTCGAACCCGAGCCCCCCGAGATAGACGGGACGCGAAACCGCAGGCCACGCGGTCGACTCCTCCGCCATCGTCAGTACGCCGGGGAAATACTCGTGGGTGACTTCGTTAAACTTCTTCAGAAACGCGATCGCCTCGAGGTTCTCGTGGCCGCCGTACTTGTTTGGTATCCATTCCCCCGGCCTTCTCGAATAGTCGAGATAGATCATGGAAGCGACGGCGTCGACCCTCAGCCCGTCGATGTGATATTTCTCGATCCAGAAGAGGGCGTTCGAAATCAGGAAGTTCGTCACTTCGTTGCGGCCGTAATTGAAGATGAGCGTCCCCCAGTCACTGTGCTCCCCCTGGCGCCTGTCGAAATGCTCATACAGCGCCGTGCCGTCGAAAAAAGCGAGGCCGTGGGCGTCCTTCGGGAAATGGGCCGGGACCCAGTCGAGAATCACGCCGATGCCGTTTTCGTGGCAGCAGTCGACAAAGAACATGAAATCCTCGGGGGCGCCGAACCTGCTCGTCGGGGCGAAATACCCGATCGTCTGATACCCCCACGAGGCATCCAGCGGATGCTCGGAGACCGGCATGAGCTCCAGGTGGGTATACCCCATCGACTTCACGTAGGGGATGAGCCTGCCGGCAAGTTCGCGGTAGGTCAGGAAACGGTCCCCTTCCTCCTGCGCCCTCATCCACGATCCCAGGTGCACCTCGTAGGCCGCCACGGGAGATGCAAACCAGTCCTTCTCCGCCCGCCGGCGGACCCAGTCAGCGTCGTTCCACCGGTAGCCGTCGATATCGTGGACAATCGATGCGCTCTTCGGCCTCACCTCGAAATACAGACCGTACGGGTCGGCCTTCACCGCCCGGTAGTTTTGGTACCGGGACCTTATGTCGAATTTGTAGAGCTCCCCTTCCCCGAGGCCCGGGATGAAGATCTCCCATATCCCGCTGCCGACGAGAAGCCGCATCGGGTGGCGCCTGCCGTCCCATCTGTTGAAGTCTCCGATCACGCTCACACACCTGGCGTTGGGCGCCCAGACGGCAAAATGCACGCCTTTCACCCCGCCGGTCACGGTCACGTGAGCCCCGAGTTTTTCATACTTCCGGTAGTGGCTCCCCTCCCCCATGAGATAGAGGTCATAGTCGGTCAGGACCTGCCCGAATGAGTACGGGTCCCTTAATTCCGCCGTCCGCCCGTCGTAAGACTTCGTCCGGATCACATACGGGACGACCTCCCCGAACGGCAGCCGGAGCGAAAAAAAACCCTCTTCGTGCTCCTTCCCGAACTCCCTGATTTCCGTCCCGTCGCCATACACCGCCCAGGCCTCCTCCGCCTCCGGGAGAAAAGCGCTTACCTCAAGGACCGCCGCCCCTCCCTCGCCGACAAGATGCGGGCCGAGGACGGAAAAGGGGTCGCCGTGCGTCCCCCCGACGATCTTGGAGATATCTTCGCTGCGGATCATGTGTGTCCTTTCATGCGGAAATGCGAAAATAATGTAAGAATATGGTATTGCAAATTGAAAAACTTCACAAGAAAAATCCGTCCGGGAGGCCCGCCGGCAGACCGTGAAATGCCGCCGCGTATTGACATAACAGCCCCGAATTCTTATTATTGTACACGAAAAAAATAAGGGGGGAAGCATGGGTACTCTGCGCAGGCTCGTCATTTTTGTCCTTGCCGCAAGCGTCCTTCTGGCAGGATGTGAGTCTCTAAAATCATCGAAGGCCATTATCCCGATGAAGGAGTATGAAAAGATGATCGCGGGACGGCTCGACGCAAACTATGTCGGCACGACCACCTGCCTTTCCGCCTGTCACTTTCACGACGGCATCAAGCGCGATTTCGATGCGAGCACGATGGGCATCCAGCTTTCGAAGCAGTCGGGCATGCCGCTCGTCGACTGCGAGTCCTGCCACGGGCCAGGAAGTCTGGCGGTCGAAGGACTGACGCCCGAAAAGGTGGCCGAAGACGCCAAAGAAGGCAGGCAGACCGCGTGCGATTATAAGACCCTCATCGACATCAGGAACCTGCCGGCGCAGGCAAAGTCGCTCATATGCCTGAAGTGCCATACTGCCAACGCCACGTTCAACCTGCACAACTGGAACGCCGGACCCCACTCGGTCAACGATGTCTCCTGCTCCGACTGCCACAGTATCCATAAGGGGTCGGACCTGACGGTGAGGCTCGACGACATGGAAGGCATGTGCGAGTCCTGCCACCAGGACGTGAAGGTCCAGTTCTCGCTGCCCAGCCACCACCCGATCCACGAGAAGAAGGTCTTCTGCGTCAGCTGCCACGACCCGCACGGCACAACGACCGAGAAGATGCTGAGGAAAGACACCGTCAAGGAGACCTGCTCCCAGTGTCACGCCGAAAAGGAGGGGCCCTTCGTCTTCGAGCATGCCGAACTGATGGAAGACTGCAGGACATGCCACAGCCCCCACGGCTCGGTCAACAACAACCTGCTGAACCTCCAGCCGCCTTTCCTCTGCCTCCAGTGCCATTCGGGGCACCGGACTTCCTTCGCCTCGTCGGCCGAGTCGAAAGGCGCGTTCTACACTCGATGCACGGATTGTCATTCCCAGATTCACGGATCCGACCTTCCCTCCCCGGCGGGGAGGAGACGGTTTACGCAATAAGGGGGGCATAGGGATGCGAAAACTTCTTTATACCATACTGTGCGCAGCGATCATGCTTTCCGGGGGGAGGGCGTTCGCCGAAGAGGCCGCCGCAGGGAGCGGCGATACGAGCAGCAGCGAAACACCCTCGCTGGAAGAAACGTATGCGTTTCCGGTCATAGGACCCGATATATCCCTTTCCGGCGGATACCGGTTCGTCAATGTGGACGGATCGGACCGTGCGGAAGAATATGAATATCTCCATAACTCTCTTACACTCGGCGGACAGCTGCAGATGTTTTCCTTCCCTCACAGGATCCATCTGGACGTCAACATGAAGAATGAGAAGGACTACTTCGGCGATCTCACCTATATGTACAAGGACACCGTGCGTCTCCGGGCGATCGAGACGTCCCTCTATCACAACCTCGAAAACGTGCCCCTGATCGACCTCGATCCCCTCACCCCGTCGCCGGGAGTGGACGTAAGAGACGCGGGCGTAAAATACGGCACGCAAACCAGCATGAGCAACGTCTTTCTCAGGTTCAAAGCGCCCAACTACCCCTTCCACGTCTATCTCGAGGGGAGCCTCGTCGAGCGCAGCGGCTCGAGACAGCAGAGAAGCCTCCTCGGGTCAGGCTCCGTCGGTAATCCCGTAAGGGCCTCCGAGTACAGGGGGGTGGACCAGGACACAAAAAGCCTGGTCATCGGCGCCAACAGCCATCTCGGGCCGGTCGAGGTCGATTTCTCCCACGGCGAAAAGAGGTTCAAGGAGGAGAGCGACAAGGTCCTCTACGACTACTATGCCGCTTCTCCGGACCGGGCCGCGGGAGAGTATCCTCACAACCTCGTCCCCGACCTCCGGGGCTCGTCCAATACGCTGAAGATCCATACCTCCTACACCGGGAGTCTCGTGGCATCCGCCACCTTTTCGAAGATAGACAGGGAAAACTCGGACAGCGGGGCAACGGCCGATTATTTCATCGGCGCGGGGGAGATATCATGGATCGAGTCGCCGAGCCTGGCCTTCTTCCTGAAATACCGCCATAAGGAATCAGACATCGACAACCCCGCCACGGTCACGATTTCGGACCTGACGAACCCGCTCAATTCCTACATCTATGCCGTGGAGCCGTCCATTTCTTCGGTGACGGACCGCGTCTCGGCTGTCGTCAGATACCGCCTCACGACGGGAGTGACGGTAAAGGGTGAATATTCCTATGAAGACATCCGCCGGAGCGTGTCGGCAGAGTGGGCACTGCCGGACAGGACGGAAAAGAATACCGCCTCTCTGTCTGCCGACCTGAGGGTCGTCAGGGGAGTATACGTGCGGGCCTCTTATACTCACAAATTCAATTATGACCCCGTCTACAATACCGATCCGGACCGTTCCGACGAGGGCAAGCTCTCCGTCTCTCTTACCCCCCATCCGCGACTGACCGCGCTTGTGAGCATCACGGCCGCCAATGAGCGCAGGGACGACCTTCTCTTTATCGACACCGGCCAGGCACGCAACAGGGAGGTGCACAGGGACGGGCTGCTGGGAAGCGTCACGTATCTCCTCCTGCAGGACCTCTCGGTCACGGCCAGCTATGCATACATGCACAACAAGATCCTTCAGGACATCGTGTACGACAACGCCATCGGGGTCCCGCAGACGGACCCTCTGGTCCCCAATAGCCAGCTCATGCACTTTTACGGGCTTGACTTTAGTTATCTGCCGCAAAATAATATAACACTCGGCGCAGGAGTCGGCTACACGATAAGCAGCGGGGCATTTTATCCGTCCGACGCCAATCTCCTGGAGCCGGTTTCGGTCGCCTCCTTCTCGGAGCTGAAAACGAGGGAACTGCTCTGCACGTTTTCGGGCGAGTACCGCTTCAAAGGCGGTTTAGGGCTGGGAGTGCAGTACCGCTACAGCAAGTTCGACGACGCGCTGGACAACCCCTATGACGACGTCGAGGACGGCAGGGCGCATATCGTCATGCTGACACTCTCGAAGAGATGGTAGGAATAACGAAATGAGACGAGACGCTTCACCCTTCGGATACACCTTTTTCGGTAAAATCGCCGTTACCCTTGCGCTCGCCGCGTCATTCCTCCTCCCCGCCGCGGCGTCTGCGGCCCAGAAGACGATAGGCGTCATCATGACCGGAAGCATTCCGTACTATAAGCAGATCCACAAGAGCTTCACCGATTCCCTCGCCGCGGAAGGCCTCGGCCCGGGCAGCGCGGAGGTCGTGCTTCAGAGCCCCACTCCCGAACCGATGTCCTGGACGAACGCGGCAAGAAAACTGGTCGCGATCGGCTCGGACGTGATCGTTGCATACGGGGCTCCCGCCACCCTTACCGCCATGGCGGAGACGTCGGACATCCCCATCGTGTTCGCGGGGGTATTCGATCCCCATTCCCTGGGGATAGTGGGAAAAAATGCGACCGGCATCAGCTCGAAAGTGCCGGTGGCGAGTCTTATCAAGAACTTCAAGAGCATCGTCAACTTCTCGACGCTGGGCGTCGTATACAACGACTCAGAGAAAGACACGGTGCTCCAGGCAAACGAGGTAAAACAGCTCGAGGGGGCGTACGGGTTCCGTTCCGTCAGGTTCAATATCAGGAGGGCGACCGATACGCCGAAGATCGCCAACGTGGATGCGCTGTTTCTGACGACCGGCTGCGCCGCGATGCACTGCGTCAACAACATCATCGGCATCGCGCGCAAGGCGAAGATACCGGCCGCGGCCACGATAGGAGGCGGCGAGACGTCGGGGGTCGTGCTCACGATCGCTGCGGACCCGGGGGAACAGGGCCGGGCGGCGGCGCGCATAACGGCGAAGGTGATCAAGGGGGCGAAGCCCTCCTCCCTTCCTGTCGAGCAGCCCCGGAAAATCGATCTCATCATCAACCTCAAGGAGGCGACGGATATGGGACTGAAGGTGCCTTTCGATCTGCTGACTTCGGCGACAAAGGTCATTAAATGAAATCCGGCATGAACCTCAACAAAAAAGCGATCCTGATAGTCTCGGGCATCCTCTTCTTTATCATCGCAATCAATACCGGCGTGCTCACGTACGTCGCCACCGAGAAATACAAGAAGGCGATCCTTTCGAAGACGACCGCTGTCGGAGAAGCCCTTCAGCGGGACTTCGGAAAAGTCATCGGACTCGGCGTCCCGATCGAGTCCCTCGATGGCGTCAACGAGAAGATGAAGGAATTCGTGGCGCGGGACAAGGCGATCGGATACGCGACCCTCCTCGACAAGGAAGGGAAGGTATTGTTCGCCGACGAAGAAGCGAATATCGGAAAGACGATGAAGGACCCCGCCACCGCCAGGGCATTGTCATCAGATCAGGTCCTCCAGCAGACCGCCGGCGCATTTTATGACATCTCCTTCCCCCTCCTCAACGCGGAGGGAAAGACCGCCGGCATATTCCGTGTAGGCGTAAAGCTCGCGGCGATCAGGGCCCAGCTCTATACCCTCCTGCTTTCGGCGCTCGGCATTTCCCTGCTCTGTCTCGTCATTTCGATCGTGCTCGTCTACGTCTCGATCTCCAAGTTCATAACCCGGCCGATCCTGGAAATGGAGAAGACCGCCGACCGCATCGCGTCGGGCGATCTTACGGCCGTGATCGACGTAAAAGGAGACGACGAGGTCGCCCTGCTCGGCATGGCGATCAACAGAATGGCCCTCAACCTCAAGGACATGCTCTCGAAGATCGGGGGGATCACCGGCAGCGTCTCGGAGGTGACGGCGAATATCGCGTCGTCCTCCCAGTCGATCCTGTCGATCGCGGACGTGCAGAAAAAAGAGGTCGAGAAGACCGCAGGCGCGATGGAGCAGGTGGACGAGTCAATTTCACAGGTCGTCGCGAGCACCGGAAGTCTCTCCGAGTCGGCGGGCGACACCTCCTCGGCGATCCTTGAGATGACCGCCTCGATCGAGCGCATCGCGGAAAACGCCAACGTCTTCAGCGAGACCGCCCATGACACCGCGTCGTCGATCGAGGAAATGCTATCGTCGATCAAGCAGATCGCCGGCAGCATCGACAATCTGTCGACTTCGGCCGAGCAGATCGCCTCTTCGATCGACGAAGTGGGCGCCACCACCCGGGACATCGAGCACCGCGCCGGCGACTCGGTCGGCCTTGCGGAGGCGGTGATGATCAACGCCTCGGACAAGGGCTTGCAGGCCGCCAATGCGGCGCTCTCCGGCATGGAGAACATCAAAAAAAGCGTCGTCGCCCTCTCCGACGTGATCAACATGCTCGGCAAGAGGACCGACGACATCGGCAAGATCCTCACGGTAATCGACGACGTCGCAGACCAGACAAACCTCCTGGCGCTGAACGCCGCCATCCTCGCCTCGAAGGCGGGCGAGCACGGGAAGGGCTTTTCGATCGTCGCAGACGAGATCAAGAACCTCGCCGAGAGGGCGTCGGTCTCGACCAACGAGATCGCCTCCCTCATCAAGTCCGTGCAGGACGTAACCCGGTCGAGCATCATGATGGCGAACGAAGGGATCCATACCGTCGAGAAGGGGCTCCTCCTCGTCAAAGACGTCAACGGCGCGCTCGAGGAGATCGTCGAGAGCTCGAAGGCCTCCACCGAGATGGCGAAGGCGATCCAGCGGGCGACCGCCGAGGAGTCCCAGGTACTCAAGCAGATCACCGACGCGGTCGAGGTGATGACGGAGCAGACCGAGACGATCTCGCGGGCCATCCAGGAACAGAGCAAGGGAAGCCAGTTCATCGTCGAGGCGTCGGAGCGGGTGAAAGACCTGTCCAGCCAGGTAAAGCTGGCGACCGGCGAGCAGAAGGACGGCAGCAGGCAGATAGGGATCGTGATCGAAAACGTCTCCCGTCAGGCGGCCCAGATCGCGGCCGCCACCGGAAAGCAGAAGGAAAAGAGCGTCGCGATCGTCGAGTCGATGGACAAGATCCATTCGACCTCGGACAACCTTATCCGCTCGGGCAACGAGATGAACACGGTGATCAAGGCGCTGAAGGAAGAGTCCGTTCACCTCCTCGCGGAACTGAAGAAGTTCAAGGTCTAGCGGACAGGAATTCCCCCCGCCCCGCACACTGGGGCCGGACGCCTCCCGTTATTTGGGCTTCCGGGCGTGCAGCAGCTTCTTGCCCGCGCTCCTCACCGCCTCGGCGAGATTTTTGTTCCTTTCGAGGATGATAAGGTCTTTTGTCTTGAGGTCGCTGACATGGCTGACGGCGATCCCTGCGGGCGTCTTGGGGTTCGTCACCAGCGCATGCACGACCGCGTAATTCCGCATCCACTCCCTGTTGCGCGCGATCCTCCGCAGGGCCTCCTCGAGTGACTGCCTCGACCGGGCGATCGTCTCGATCTCGGACTCGGTGATCTTTCCGTTTTCCAGGATGCTCAGCATCACCTCCTTGTTCGTGTCCCTGGCGAGGATCCCCCTGATCTCCCTGCCGCCCTTCAGGGCGAGCTGGATGCGGGCCGATACGGTCAGCTTCTGTATCTTCGACGTGAGGCTTTCGCCCCTCGTCTCCCTCGCCTCCTTCGCCCTTTCGGCCTTCACCAACCCGAGGCTCGCCTTGACCGGCATGCTGAGGTGCTCCTCAACGAACTTTCTTGCCTCTTCGGGCGTATCGGGATACTCGAGGATGAGCCTGAGTATTTCGGGCCGATGGAGATTCGCCCTGGCGACCTCTTCAAAGACCGCGGGTTCGGAGGTGTCCTCTAGGAGTATCTCGATGATATCCTGTGATGCGGTCGCGTAGTCGAGTCCGATCAGTTTTGGCGTCTCTTCCATCTGGTTTCTCCCCCTCGTATGCAGTATAGCTGAGCCCGGGAACGTCATTCCTGCCGTCCTGCGGCGTTCCCGAGACAGATAAAATATTCCTTGTTCCCTTTTTGGCCGAGTATCGGAGAGTCGCAGACCCCGATCACGGCAAAGCCGAGCGCGGCCGCTCCCTCCCGCACCGCATCGACGGCCGAAAGCCTCTTCTCCTCGTCCCTCACCACGCCGCCCTTGCCGACCATCCCCCTGCCGACCTCGAACTGGGGCTTGATCAGCGCCAGCACCCTGCCGCCGGCGGCGAGGAACTCCGCAACCCTCGGCAGCACCTTCAGAAGCGAGATGAACGAGACGTCAATCACCGCCAGATCGACCTGCTCGGGGACCTTCTCCCGCTCCAGGTGGCGTATGTTCGTCTTTTCGAGAAGCACCACCCTCGGGTCGCCCCTGAGCGACCAGTCGAACTGGCCGTAGCCGACATCGATAGCATACACCTTTCGCGCGTGCCTTTTCAGTAGGCAGTCGGTGAAGCCGCCGGTCGAACAGCCGACGTCCATCGCCGTCATGTCCCGCGGATCAACCGCGAAATGGTCAAGGGCGGCCTCCAGCTTGAGCCCTCCCCTGCCGACATACGGGATCTCCTTTTCCTTCAGGACCACGTCGGACGCGGCGTCCACCATGCTTCCCGCCTTCGCGACCACGACGCCGCCCACGGACACCTTGCCCTCCATGATGAGCGCCCTGGCGCGCTCGCGGCTCTTCACCAGCCCCTTGTCCACCAGCAGCTTATCGAGTCTCTCCCTCTGCTTCATCGCCGGCAGGCGGGCTATCCTTCCTTCTTCTCCATCTTCACGTGCTCGTGGTCCTTCAGGTGCTTCATGCAGTACTCGTAGTCACCCTCGCAGGTGGAGCAGTACCGGAAGTCCATCGTGCGGTCGTCCAGCTCGGTCATGCCGCATACCGTGCACCGGTGGATCGTCTTGCGCCCGGGCATGCTGCGCGAGGCGAAGGTCATCCTCCGCCGGTACGTGGAGCTCCGGCTCCCCGCCGTCGAGACGATCTCCTTTCCGAAGAAGAGAAAATAGTTGCAGACCGCGGCGACCGCGGCGATCTTGGCGGCAAGGGGCGCGGTAAACACCGTAAGGGCGAGGAAGGCCCAGTTCAGCCATGCCAGATATTTCACCTTCACCGGGAGGATGAAGAAGAGCAGGATCTGATAATCCGGATAGATGTAGGCGAAGGCGAGAAAGAGCGAGAGGTTCAGATAGAGCGCAGTCGTGCCCTGGCCGGTGGCGAGCGCCGCGGCGGCGGTCGCCAGCATCCCGGTGAAATAGTAGACGTTGAAGCGGAAGCTGCCCCATTCGTGCTCCAGCCCGATGCCGACGATATAGTAGAAATAGAGGATGAAGAAGATCCAGAGCACCGAGGCGGCCGGCGGGATAAAGATAAAGGTGAAGAGCCGCCAGACCTGGCCGTGCACGATCAGGGAGGGGTCGAAGGCGAGCAGGCCGATCGCCCTGCTCTGAGGATAGGCGTGGGAGAGGACGTAGATGAGGCCGTTGATCCCGATGATGTAGACAATAAGCTCCCTGATAGCATACCGTCCGAATTTTCTCTCCAGCTTATTCAACCAACCCACTGTATCGCTCCTCGCATGCTCGTTCCCGCCGTCGCGCCACGCGTCTTTTTTGGTGGTTTCATTATATCACATGGAGTCAAATCGCCCGACCGCCCCGCCCGACCCTCGCCGCTCTCCTCTGCACCCCGGCAATTTTTCCAAAGCGACCCGCAGCGGCAAGGAGGCCTTCTGCCGCAGGGCGCTTTCCCCCTTTACATCCGCCCCCTTCTTTGTATAAAATCCTCCTGTAGGATCGGGCCGCGGGGATCACCTTCAACCCATCCAGGCTTCACTCTTTTCGATTTTGCATGAAGCTTCGATCAGGGATGTTTTCACCCGGTTACAGCAGCCCGCGCTGCGCGTATACGGCGGTAGCCCGCCTCGCGGCAGTGGGGAGCTGACGGAATAAGGGGATCAGAAATCCAGAGGGCTCTTGGCCTCCTTCAATGTCTTACTCGGGATGCAGTGCGTATAGATCATAGTAGTCCTCACGTCGCTGTGGCCCAGGAGCGTCTGGATGGTGCGGATGTCGTAGTTGGCCTGTAAAAGGTGAGTGGCGAAGGAATGGCGGAAGCTGCTTTATGGCTGCGGGCTTCGTCTGTTCGAGGGCGTGCAATTGCGCGTGCATGAGCAAGCGCGGCGCGAAATACTTAACGGAGGTGAATAACTGTTTTGTGGCAGGCAATATCATATGTAACATCGGGTCTTACCCTTTTAGCTTTCGCTTACTCGGTCATCGCGTGGATTTATAAAACAAAATCTGAAGAGCGTGAGCGCCTTATTCGCATTGCAAAGGAAGAACAACGCGCAGAACTCGTTCGCAATGCACTAGAATTCTTTCATGTCGAGACGAAGGGCTTGACGAAGGAGCAACAATACAATCTTGCGCTGGAGCAGATTCAGTCCAGGGCACAAAGATTTCGTATTACCGCAGCTGTCGTCTGCTTTATTGCCCTAATAACAGCGATAATAACGGCCTTCGCAATTAGCAAAGTAGGTAAACCCGCCATTAAGCCAGCCACCGCTGCCACTACAGTGGCAACTGGGAAATTTACTATAAACGACTGCGACATTCAATTTATCCGGCTTGGCGACAAGATTAGAACAGAAGTTAGCTTGCGTGCTATTCCAATTACTAAGAACAATGATGAAGTCGCTACAATCTTAACCGGTATGGTCGTTCTTCACAATGAAGAACTAGTCGACTTAAGTCAGAAGGGCCCAGAAACGTCACTTACATGCGGTGAAACAAAAAGCTGTCTTGGTGTGAAGCTATTTGATAACTTAGAAGAAAAGCCGCTTATTATTCGTGGTGGCGATCTTCCGCCTACAACTATTACGGCTGTCTTTAATATTCCACTTAGCGTAAAAGTTGTAAGAGTCTATTGGGAGTTTTATCAAAAAGAAGCTGGAGAGAACAAATTGTGTGTGATTGATGAAAGCAAGCAGCCTCCAAAGGAGGGTATTCCGTTTCTTAAAGTCGTTACGAGAGGAGGTGAAAAAACAGACGACCATTGTTGGAGAGCTTGTGGTAAGAAGATTATACGAGTGGCTTTGTAATCTACTTTGAGGAGGTGTCTATGAAGTCTATTTCCAGTTTTATTTTATCGTTACTTTTTGTGGTGCTCACCATCACGCCGACGCACAAAATATACAGTGACAACCTTAATTATCACGGCTCACATTCAGGCGTCGTATTTGCCGATGGTGATGATGGCGGGTCTGGCTCTGGTTCTGGTGGCGGCTCAGGTCCAGAAAAATAAAGTCAAGCAGGAAAATGATAATTAGCGTTGAGATCACAGAACAAAGGCATCGAGAGGCACGCGGAATCTTTAAAGAATTTGGTAGTCGTCGATTCTCAGGGTGCGTTGCTAATGATGAGATGGTATGTGCTCCAACCAGCGGCTCGACACCGTCCGGGCGATAAAGCCGCCCGGCGGGTTAGCCGCGCGTTGGGAGTCAATAAGAATAATAACGGCATCAATTCAAACTAATGAAAAAGACGAATAATTACCGCAAGCTGGCCCTCGAAACTTACGGGCCACTTTGCGCCCATTGCGGCTTTGGCATTCCCGACGTGCTGGAGGTCGCGCACCTCGATTGCAACCGGGAAAATAATGATCCGAAGAACCTTGTTGTCCTTTGCCCGAATTGTCATAAAATGCACGACCTCGATCTCATTTCCACTGAAACGATAATCCAAATGAGAGACCGGCCAAAAGTCGTCGTCTGGGCTAAAAGAATGAAAGACGCCGGGAAGAAAGCAGCAATAAAACGTAAGCGGCGCGCTGCGGCTAAGAAGGCCGTGGCGACACGCCGAGAGAATGCTAAGGGAGGCATCAAATGAATATTTTCGACGGCTTTGAAAAACTTATTAACGAACACGGATCTGCTGCCATTCTCCGTGAGCATCTTTCCCTGATGAAGACGCAATTTGCGATTCTGGAAAGAGAAAAAGCGGAATTGAAATCTGAGAATCAAACGTTGAAGAAGGAGAACAGTAATCTTAAAGCGGAAAATGATAAACTGCAAAAGAAAATAAGGGACTACGAGAAGAACGAGGGCGGCTTTTCTTCGGGCGTTATCATCTCGTGAAACCATAATACTTAGAACTGTGAAAATACAACACGAATCATTAAAACCTCCCAACAATCGCGTCAACACCGACGCCTAATAAGCGTCTTTTGTTTTCACGATTGCAGTTCAGGCGCGGGTTACGCATGGCGTTATAAACTCGTGTGAGGTACTGTGAATATGCGTAAACCGCCAATCTTGATAACCCTACTTTTTGTGGTTCTTGCTGTATGTGTTGGAGCGGAATCAAAGACCTCAGCCAAGAAGATTAGCTGTCGACAGGACGCACAGTATAAACATGTCTTTAAATTTGCAGCTTAAAGGAGGGAGTCTAAAATTGACTAATAGTTTGAAAGACAGTCTTGAAGAAGTTAAAAGCTTTCTGAAAGATAAGACCTTGTCAGGTTCGGTAATGTCGCGGCTCTATACCAAGATAAACAATATTGTGGAGAATTTTAGGCACTACCACACGCAAAAGAATATTCTCGACACTGCAGCTGGAATGCTTATACCAGTTACCATAGACGGATACAAATCGTGGAAAAAACGTGAGCACGAAAAACAGGGGATGAAGAAATCGCCCACTGTTCCAAAGAAAAACGCCCGCAAGTCATCAGTTCCGGAATACAAAAAAGTCTACAAGGCTTTCAAAGCTCTCGGGACTGAAGACAAAAACAGATTCTGTGAGCTGGCAAAACTCGGCCGGGGTCGGACTAAGCTAACTGATTGACTTTATGAATGAATACTCATAAAATGGAGCTGTTTTTCAGCCTTAGAAGGGCATTTTCGGGGCCAAAATGGGCCTTCTAAGGAAATCAGTTTAAAACGCCTGCCATGCCTTTATTTTTGACTTGAAAATAGTCTTGCTTTCAGACTAAGTTATAAACAGAGGTGAATGATATGAAAATAGAGATCGAAAGGGAAGAGGACGGTCGTTGGATTGCTGAGGTTAATGTTCTTCCAGGTGTCTTGGCATACGGAAAGACGCGTGATGAAGCAATTGCTAAAGTTGAAGCACTTGCACTGCGTGTCATTGCTGATAGGCTGGATCATGGTGAGAGCATTCCGGAACTTGACGAGCTTTTTGCACTTCCTGCATGAGCC
>JAJXTV010000013.1 GCA_021783515.1 Nitrospirota bacterium | reverse complement strand
ATGAAAACCTCAGGTGTAGCGAAGAGATGGTAGCTGACGACAAAGGCGTAAAAAGACTCTTTTTACGAGCGGATTATTGCGGGCTCTTGACAGGGTGGCCTTTAATGGGTGACCCCTCCTTCGTTCCCCTGAGGCTACTCACGGCTTTTTTTCTTTTTACAGCATTATTGAATGTATCCGAGGCTGCTGATTCCGACCCTAGCCTACCCCCAATATTTCCCTTAACTGTTGCACCCACAGCAACATTAAAAAAGCCACCCGTGAAATCGCTGTCGTTGGGTAGTCTGACGATAGAACTTGAAACCACGGAACTTCAAGCCGTCCTCACTAAAATCGGTATTGGTGAGATACAACATCGTGGTGATGCATCAGAAAGCACATATTGGCTTTGTTATTTCATCCCAAATTCAACACATCAAGCCCGAATCTGGTTGATGTCAGGTGAAATAAATGGCGGTACGGTCGGCAGTGTTGCATTAAAACTGACGAAGCAAGATGAGACAGAAACGCCGTCATGCCCTGCATTACCCACTAACTACCGGCCGCTTCAACTTGAGCGCAACATAGGACTCGAAAACAAAGAATCAGACTTGAGGAAGATTTTAGGCAAACCCTCTCTCGTCGCTAACAACTGGATTCATTTTGATTCCGAGCAAAAGATAATGCTTCACGGCCAAGAATTCACCGAGTCTGGCATACTTTCTGCTCGGTTCGTCAAAGGACGGATAGAAGAGTTATGGGTTTCCAAGACTACATCTAATTGAATTAACAATCGCGTCCACATCGACTCGCCAGAAAGCGGCGAGTGACGCGATCGTTGGCCTCCGGCAAAATACCGCTCTGCGCCAACCAGCAGTACAAGCGGTCGAAGGCCGCTTAACTTTCAGAAGGAGGTAAAGACAATGGATAGGAATACGAATGTTAAATGGGGATGGCTTAAATTTATGTACATTTATACTATCGTAGGGGCAGGTTGCTTCGGGTTGGGAATAATTACTATCCCTGATGTTATGCGGACAATATTCGGCTGGCCAAACTCGGATCAAATTATTGCTTTTGGTGTTACTGGCAGCGTCTATTTTTCCTTCGCGCTTTTGTCCATCCTGGGCTTTCGCTCTCCATTGAAATTTACCCCAATTTTACTGCTCCAGTTAACTTACAAGGTCGTCTGGTTCGTTGGCGTTATTCTGCCTCTTTTGATTACGGGCAAATTCCCAACATATGCTATTCTTTTCACGATTATTTATGTATCTTATATCATCGGAGACCTGATCGCTATACCATTTTCATATGTCTTCTCTAAACAGTCAGATCAGTAAGTTCGGCAAGTCGGGTAGTATAAAACCGGAGACAATGAGTCCAACCACGCCGTCGAGAGGTCGCTGCGACGCGCCCCTCACGGCGGCGTTAGTCTGTGAGGTTCTATGATCGAACAGAGATTCAAGACATTTTGGCGACGAGTCTGGGCAGGTATCATCGATGGCACCGTATTCTGGCTTCTATTTTACAAGAGTAACTGGGTTTGGACGACTCTTAAGGATCACCCGGTTCTCTTGCTATTTTGGTTCATTTTTTCTTCAACAGCTTTTCATTTCTATAGCATCGTTTTCCACCGGTTATACGGTCAGACCCTCGGGAAGATGGCCGTAAACGTCAAAGTTGTAGATGTTTCAGGCGATCGCCTGTCAGTATCGCAAGCTTTCCGTCGAGATATGGTGCCATTGTTGTTTTTTGTACTTTCTTTAATTTTTGATGGACCTAAAATTCTTCATGGTATCTATCCGCAGAACCCCGCCTTCATTAAGCTTGATTTCGCTTTTTTCCTAACATTGTTTACGGGTATCGGTTGGTCTTTTGCAGAAGTTATAACAATGCTCACGAATAATCGAAGAAGAGCAATTCATGATTATATCGCCGGCTCTGTTGTCGTAAAAACCGAGAAGATTGTTAGCGCAAAATGGACCTGGGTGGCTAGTGTTGCAGTACCTATTTGCTTTGTTTTCTTCTTTATCATGCCGTCCTATAAAATATACTTGCAAAAGAAAGAGAGTATAGATCACAGTAAAAATAGCCTAAATATAGCAGCCTTTCTTAAGCCTGATGAGTCTTATCCGTTTATAGGATTATGGAAAAAAGATTGTAAAGATCGAGTTGGTCTCGCCATTGATAAAGCCGCCGACGGTAAATATTCTGTTTCACGATGTACATCGTTCGATTGTTACAAACCCGGAACGTACATGCCCAATACCACTTTGATTGATGACCAGAAATTTCGTGTTATAGATAAAAATACAATTGAGATTGATATAATTGGTGATTACTACTGGCGCTACTACAGATGCACGCCATAAAATTCTAACAAAGCGGGTCCACAGCGACGCGCCAGAAAGCGGCGCGTGACCCGCGTCGTTGTACCCGATGAATAAGCAGCATGAGAAAGAACTAGAAGGTGTCAAACCTTTATTTAAAGCTTAAAGAAGAGGGGCCGCGGGGGATGGCTACCCTCTTCCCCATCGCATTTTCCTCCCAACTATGCTAGACTACAATTAAGACTTAATGCGGTCTATTCAGGAGGAAGGAACGATGAAACTCAGCACTGCCGTCAAGCCCATCAGCCATATCAAGTCCCACGCATCGGAGGTCATCAGCGAGATCACTGAGACCGGCAATCCAGTGATCGTGACGGTCAACGGGGAGGCGAGGGTGATCATCCAGGACTTGAAGGAATACGAGCGGGACCGCGAGAGCATGGCGATGCTGAAGATGCTGGCGATGGGGAGAAAGGACATGCTGGAGGGCAGGCACAAGCCCCTTGCGCATGCCTTCGGCGAAATACGGAAGAAGATACAGTCGAGCGGAGACCGTTGAGATACAAAGTCCGGATAGACGACGTCGCGGCTGCCGACCTGCTCGCCATCTATTCATATGTTGCCGGAAAGGACTCGCCGGAGAAGGCTGCCGTTCTGTTGGATAACATCGAGAGGGTCATGGCCTCCCTGGAGTCCGCGCCCGGAAGAGGGAATTACCCGCCGGAGATGAAGAGATGGGCTATCGTGGATTTCCGGGAGGTGTTTTTCAAGCCCTACCGCATCCTCTACGAGATAAGGGAAAAGACGGTCTTCGTCCACGCCGTGCTCGACGGCCGGCGCAATTGTGAAGAACTCCTGCAGCAGCGGCTTCTGAGGGCTTGACTCGGGACGATGGGGTCAGACTTGACTATTGACATTTGGGCAACAAATGATGATGATAAATTTAGCGCGCTTCTGACGGCCTGTTCCAATAAGTCCGTCAATCCGTTAAACGTCCCCTATTCACGTTAATACACCGCGCCCCTGAGTCGGGGGGGTCACCCGTTATAGCTGCGTATAGCCTCTTTGCCTGACGGCTGAACGCACCGGCGCGGGAAGGGAGCAGAAAGATGCGCGATGTAATTCTCCATGCCTTCAACTGGACATATACCGAGGTGGCCGGCCACGCGGCGGAGATCGCGGGCTTCGGCTACGGCGCGGTGCTGTTTTCTCCGCCTCTTTACAGCGACCCGAACGGTCCGGACTGGTGGCAGCGCTACCAGCCTAAGGACTACCGGCTTATACGGTCATTCCTCGGGGGGAAGAAAGAGCTGAAAGAGGCGGTCGATGCCCTCCATGACGCAGGGGTCCGCGCGTATGCGGATATCGTCTTCAATCATATGGCGAACGAGAAAGGCCGGCGGGGGGACCCCTATCATTTTCCCGGCGACGACGAACTCGGAAGGTATCAGGAGGAGCGAAGGACGTTCGAGGCCGACAGGCTTTACGGCGACCTCTCGACGGGCCTCTTCAGCCCATGGGATTTCAATCCTCAGGGGGACATCTCAAACTGGAACGACGTCCATGAATCCGAGGAGCACTGGCTTTCCGGCCTTCCCGACCTCGAGCTCAACGACTGGGTGGTCGGTCAGCAGCAGGCCTGTCTGATCGCGCTGAACTCGCTCGGCTTCGACGGCTATCGCGTCGACGCGGTAAAACATCTTCCCTTCGAACATATCGCCCGCGTCTTTCAGATCCCCGAGCTTGCATCTAAGTTCGTATTCGGCGAGGCGCTTACCGCAAACGACAGGGAAGAAAACATATTCCTCTGGCCGCTTATGTCCGAAACGTCGATTGCGTATTACGACTTTCCCATGCACGAGACGCTCCGCAGGGTCTTCGCACCGTCGGGGTCGATGCGGGAACTGGTCGATCCGGCCGCCTTCGGTCAGGCGCTTCCCTGGGCCAGGAGCGTCACCTTCACGATCACCCACGACATTCCGAACAACGACGGTTTCCGCTGGCAGATGCTCGATCCGCAGGACGAATTCCTCGCAAACGTCTATGTCATCTGCCGCGACGGTGGAGTCCCCCTCGTGTATTCGGACCATAACGAGAGCTCCGGGAAATATGGCCCGGACCGCGACCGCTGGAAGGATGCATGGAGGCGTCCGGACATTACCGCGATGGTCGGATTTCACAATGCCGTACACGGGATGCCGATGAGGTCCCTCTTTGAAGACGACGGGTTCATCGTTTTTGGCCGGGGCGACCGCGGCATCGTTGCAATCAACAAGACCGCGCAGCGGCAGACTCCGCGCATAGGCGCCGGCGGCCTCCGGCGGGGAAGATACGCCTGCCTGATCCACGCTGATGAGATGCTCGTAGGCGGGGAGGCACTTGAGCTCGCCATACCGCCGCGCCAGGCGCAGATATGGCTTTTTCAGGGGAAATAGGGGGGCGCCTCATTCGCGCGGATGAGACCCGCAACGGAAAGGAAGTGAAAAGATGAGAAGAGAAATGGTGGCAAAGACGCTGTCTGCCGCTTTCTTCTGTGCGCTGTGGAGGAAAGGGCATATGCCGGTTGCCCCCTTCAAAAAAGGAGGATGAGAACCAGGCTATCCCGGCAGCACCCTGCTCAGGAATGCCCGCGTCCGTTCGGTCTTTGGGTGACTGAAGATCTCCTCCGGCGGCCCGGTTTCGACGATCTCCCCTTTATCGAAGACCACCACCCTGTCAGCCACTTCGCGGGCAAACCCCATCTCGTGGGTCGCGATGACGGTCGTCATCCCTTCTCCCACGAGGTCCCTTATCACCGAGAGCACTTCTCCTACCATCTCCGGGTCGAGGGATGAGGTCGGCTCATCGAAGAGCATCGCCTCGGGCCTCATCGCCAGCGCGCGGGCGATGGCGACGCGCTGCTGCTCCCCTCCGGAAAGCTCCCCCGGATAGCTGTCGGCCTTTCCTTCGATGTTGATCCTCCTTAGGAGTTTGCGCGCCTCGATGGCCGCAGTCTCCCGGTCGACCCCGAGGACCCGGACAGGCGCCTCGACGATGTTTCCGATGACCGACATATGGGGGAAGAGGTTGAACTGCTGAAAGACCATACCCACTTTCAGCCTTACCCTCCGGATCGCCTCACCCTCCGCCCGGCTTCTGCCCCTGATGGAATGGAGCGCTATCCCGCCGACCGTGACTTCTCCCTCCTCGAAAGACTCAAGACCGTTGACGCAGCGGAGAAAGGACGACTTTCCGCTTCCGGAAGGCCCTATGAGCACCACCACCTCGCCTTTCGATATGTCCAGGTCGAGGCGCCTGAAAAGGAGCTGGCCGCCGTAGGATTTTCTCAGTCCCCGCACACGGATCATCTGCCGCCCCCCTTCAGCCTTTCCTCAAGCCTTCTGGCCAGAATCGACAGCGGATAGCTCATGCAGAAGTACAGTATCGCCGCGATGAGCCCCAGCTCGAAGAACCTGAGCGTGCTGGCCGCCAGGATGCTGTAGGTCTTCGTGAGCTCCACCATCGCGATCACCGAGACGAGCGAGGAGTCCTTGAAGAGCGCGATGAAATCGTTCGTCACCCCCGGTGTTGCGATGCGGAGCGCCTGGGGGAGGACGACGCGCCTGAGTGCAAGCCCCTGAGACATACCGAGGGAGAGGGCGGCCTCCATCTGACCCTTTGGAACTGCGATGATGCCGGCCCGGTATATCTCGGCCTCATAGGCGGCATAGTTCATGCCGAGCCCCAGGAAGGCGGCGGTCACAGGACTAAGGGAGATGCCGATGTTGGGAAGGCCGTAATACAGGATATAGAGCTGTATGAGAAGAGGGGTCCCCCGGTAGACCTCGATGTACGCGGTCGAAAGGGTCGAAAGGGGAGGGCGGCCGTACAGCCTGCAGACCGTCAGCAGGAGGCCGAGGGAGATCGCGAGCGCCATCGAGGTGCTCGAAATGAGGATGGTGATCCCCGCACCCTTCAGCAGGGCGGGCAGGAAGGTGCTCAGGGGGGCCTTCCTCGATTCCTCAAGGCCGACGAAGCCGGTCTTTTCTCTGTAGAGCCGGGTGAGCTTCTCCTGGGGCGGGCCCCATAGGTCCCATTTCTGATAGATGCGCTTCAACTCGCCGCTTCTAAGGAGCTCTGCCAGTATCCCGTCGATCTTCGCCTTCAGGTCGTCGTTGCCTTTCCTGATAGCGATTCCGTAGTATCCTTCGCCTATCGGGCCTCCGGCATACCGGAGTTTAGGGTTCGTCTTCCCGTAGTACGCCGCGATCGGAAGATCGAGCAAGACCCCGTCTATCCTCCCTATCGCGAGGTCTTCGTAGGGCTCTACCTGGCCGGAATAGATCCTGACATCGATCCCTCCCCCCTTCGTAAGGATCTCCTGCGCGACGGTCCCCGAGAGGGTGCCTGCCTTCTTGCCTTTGAGGTCGCCGATAGCACTGATCGTATTATCGTCCTTCCGTACGACCAGCTGTTCGGTGTAGACGTAATAGGGGAGGGAGAAGAGGACCTCCTCTTTCCTCTGGGGAGTGATCTCGATGCCGTTCATCACGATATCGAAGTCCCCCCGCTTCAGCGCCGGGATGAGGCTGTCCCAGGCATTCTGCCCCTGCCTGGCCTTTACCCCGAGCCGCTTCGCAATCGCGTCGGCGAGGTCGACCTCGAAACCTATGAGGTGCGACGGGTCCCTGGGGTCGGGAAAGACGTAGGGGGCGCCCCCTTCGGCGTCCGACCCCCATATGAGGTATCCCCGCTCCGTGATCTTATCGAGACTGCCGCCCGCTGCAACCGGAGCCGCCTGGGCGAGCAGCAGCACGACCGCGAGAAACAGCGAGGCGAACCCCAGCGTCCTCTCAATCCTCCGGTCTCTGAAGAAGTATGCCGTCAACGGTCCCATGAGTTTCTATCGGGATACGGTATCGCAAATCTGTCGCCGGGGTCAAGATGCGGGGCAGACGCAGGGCGACGCAGGCCCTCTCAGAAACCGTCCTTTTTCAGCGTGACGAGTGTCGCTCCCCATCCCCCCGCATCTTCCCCCGCCGTTCTGAAGGACGCGATTCCCGGCATTTTCCGGAGCAAAGAATGGACCGTCTCCCTCAGCGCGCCGGTGCCTTTGCCGTGGATGATGCGAAGTTCGAAGATCCCCTTCCGCCTGCAGGCGGCGATATAGTCGGCAAGCAGGTCTTTCACGTCGGCCGGACGGAAGGTGTGGAGATCGAGGACCCCGTCGATCGGGATCTCGACCGCCTCCTCCCGCCCGTCTTCTTCCTTCGTTGAAGGTTTCTTCCCCAAGCCGCGGTGCAGCCGCATCGCCTATTATACTGCTTCGTCGCAAGGAGTAATCTCATCGGCAGACTGTCCTTGCCAATTCTTTTTTCAACGTGCTATTCTTTTTCGGCATGCGAAGCAGGACATCTTTCTCCATGATTTCTCCCCAGGATTTTTTTCTCGCGGCCGGTCTCCTCTTCGGTATTGCGCTCGTCATCCTGATCCCGCCGTTGCAGGCGCCGGACGAATGGATGCACTTCCGCCGGGCATGTCATATCTCGGAAGGCCATATGATGCCCGACCGGTATGTGGCCGAATCGGTGCCGGTGGGAAACATCGCCAGGGAGAATGTCGGCGGGCCTCTCTCCGAGCGCTGCATCGTCATGTCGAAATTCGCTTTCTTCGCAATCCCTTACGATAAAAGCCTTGAAGGGCAGGTGCTGAATGTCCACGGTCTTACCGAAGACCCCTTTCAGGCGGGACGGAGGTTCAGCAAAGAGGCAATCGTGTCGTTGTTCGGGCAGACTCCCTCGGTGGGCGCCAAGGACCTCGTTTTTTTCCCGAATACCGCGATGCATTCTCCCCACCTGTATATTCCTCAGGCGGTCGGAATCATCCTCGGGCGGCTTTTGGGGTATCCTCCGATTGCAGGACTGTATATGGGCAGGTTTTTCAATCTCCTGGCCTGGCTCGGTCTTATGTATCTGGCGATCCGTGTTGCGCCGGCGGGCAAGTGGGTCTTTCTGCTCCTGGCCCTCACGCCCACGTCTCTTTTCCAGTCCTCCTCGCTTTCAGCCGATGTCATGACCAACGGTCTGTCGTTTCTCCTCATTGCGCTTTTCCTCCGGTATGCATACGGCGGCGGTGGGCGCAAATACATACTGCCCGGCATCTTCATCCTCTCCTGGCTCGTCGCGGTGTCGAAGCTCTATTTCTTCCTTGTCTTTCTTTTTCTCCTCGTTCCGGGAGAGAGATTCAGAAACAGGAAGACATATTGGGCGGTATTCTCGCTGCTGGTTGCGACGACCGCTTTGATCGTTTCGGGATGGGGCTATCTCGCCAGGAACCTCTATGTGCCCTTCAGGGCGGGCATCTCGCCGAAAGAGCAGCTTGCATATGTCCTTCAGCATCCGGCCGGCTTTCTCTTGTCGTGCGGGAAAACCCTGCTTGCCGACGGGGCATATTATGTGAGGTCCTTTGCGGGCCGGCTCGGCCATTTTTCGCTCTATCTGCCGTCCTGGGTCATAGGGGTACACGTTGCCGTACTGATTCTTGTCTCTTGGGCAGGGGATGATTCCGGCATTTCGGTCCGACTGAGGGGGAAGGCGGTCATGGCGGGCGTCTTTGCGGTAGGGGCTCTCTGTATTCTCGGCGGTCAGTACCTGACAGGGTCCCTGGTGGGGGCGGCGATGATCAGCGGCGTACAGGGAAGATATTTCATCCCGTTTGCGCCTCTTTTACTGCTGCTCCTTGTCCGGGACAAACGTATTTCCGAGAACGGGCTGAATTTGATTCATACGGCTGTTGCATGTTATGTCCCGCTTCTTCTGGCGGCGACGTGCTATGTTGTCGTGCGCGGCTATTATTACTGACCGCAACGGCAGGACAAATAGCATTTGCCGCAGCCCTTCTTCCACGGTTTCGGGCGTGATACGTCTGCCTCTCCCTATTTTTCGCTTGCCTGCCCGGCGTGGTAGAATGTGTGTGGCATGACGAATCAGGAATCACATGAGGTGGTCATCATCGGCGGAGGTCCCGCAGGCCTCACGGCCGGACTCTACTGCAAAAGGGCGGCGCTCGATGCGGTGCTGTACGAAAAGGGTCTTATCGGCGGCCAGATCGCCATATCCAAAGAGGTAGAAAACTATCCCGGGCTCCAGGGCATTAAGGGGTTCGATCTGGCGGAGAAGATGGTCAGACAAGCCGAATCGTTCGGCCTGCCGGTGATTCAGAAGGAGGTTGCCGGGGTGGCCGTCGGCGGGGAGTATCATACTGTTGCCTTAGCCGGGGGAGAGACGGTCCGCGCCGTGGCGCTCATTCTGGCTGCGGGCGGGTCGGTGAGAAAACTCGGCATCCCCGGCGAGGCCGAATATCTCGGAAGCGGGGTCTCCTACTGTGCCACCTGCGACGGGTTTTTCTTCAGGGACAAGACGGTCGTTGTCGTCGGAGGGGGCGATACCGCGGTTGAAGAGGCCCTTTATCTTTCGAAGCTGACGAGAAAGGTGTACCTTGTGCACAGAAGAAATTCGTTGCGGGCGAGCAGGATCTTACAGGAGCGCCTTATGAGCGAGCCTGCGATAGAGGTGATCTGGAACACGATTATCACCGAGATCAGGGGAAACGGAAGCACCGTCGAAGGCGTCGTCTTTGAAAACACCGAAACAGGCGAAAAAGGCGAAAGCCCCACGGACGGCGTCTTCATCTTTGTCGGCTATTCTCCCAATAACCGGCTTGTCCCCCCCGAGATCAGGAAGAACGGGCAGGGGTTTGTCATCACCGACGACAAGTGCGAGACGAGCGTTCCGGGCATATTCGCAGCGGGAGATCTGCGCCAGAAATTCGCCAACCAGATCGTGGTTGCGGCCGCCGACGGATGCATCGCCGCGCTGGCTGCCGCCCATTATGTGGAACTCCGCAAGGGGATGAGAGAAGGGCCGTGACCGCCCGGCAAGAGGCGGCGCGCCAAAGCACGCGCCGCTTTTCGGATGGGGTCCTTACGCCTGTTCGGCCAGGTCCCTGACGAGACGTTCGGAATCTTCCCACCCTAGGCACGGGTCGGTGATCGATTTGCCGTAGACGTTTTCACCGATCTTCTGGCTGCCCTCGACGAGATAGCTCTCGATCATCAATCCCCTGACCTTGTCCCTGAGCGTCTTTGAGTTCCGCCGGCTGCGCATCACTTCCCTGGCGATCCTCGGCTGCTCGTTAAATTTCTTGTTCGAGTTGGCGTGGTTGGTGTCGACGATGATCGCCGGGAACAGGAGATTGCGTTTCTTGTAGGCCTCCGCCAGCCGCATCATGTCTTCGTAGTGATAGTTGGGAAAGTTCATCCCGTGCTGGTCAACGCCGCCCCGGAGGATGCAGTGGGTGAGGGGGTTGCCCGCTGTCTTGACTTCCCAGCCGTTGTAGACGAAGACGTGCGGGAGCTGGGCAGCCTGGACCGAATTCAGCATGACTTCGAGGTCTCCGCTGGTGGGGTTCTTCATGCCGGCCGGTACGTCGAGGCCGCTGATCGTCAGGCGGTGGAGCTGGTTTTCGACCGACCGGGCGCCGACCGCCACGTAGCTCAGGATGTCCTCCAGATAGGGATAATTGCCCGGGTAGAGCATCTCGTCGGCGGCCGTCAGGTGCGAATCCTTCATCGCGCGGATATGCATTTTCCTTATCGCCTTGAGGCCCTTCACCATATTCGGCTCCTCGGTAGGCCTCGGCTGGTGCGCCATGCCTTTATATCCCTCCCCGGTGGTGCGGGGCTTGTTCGTATAGATGCGGGGGATCAGGATCAGACGGTCCTTTACTTCGTCCTGGAGCTTCGCGAGCCGCGATATATATTCGAGGACCGAGTCCTCGTCGTCGGCCGAGCAGGGGCCGATGATCACGAGAAATTTGTCGCTTTCCCGTTTCAATACCGCGGAAATCTCCTCGTCTCTCTCTTTCTTGATATCCTTCAGGTCGTCGGGCAGGGCCATCTTCTCGAGAATTTCCCTTACCGACGGCATTTCCCTTACATACTGAAAACTCATATCTTTCCCCTTTTTCGTTCAAACCGATTGTAGTGACTGCCGCTTCAATTGTAATACATTTGGCGATTTTTCTGTGGCGCCTCCGGTGCCGCAGGCTTGCGGCGGCGCGGACGGCCGCGAGGCGGGCATAGGCTTTAGCCTTTGCGGGGATGTTCGGCCCATGGAGGACCTGTTGCCTCAACCTAATCTGCCTTTTGGAGTTTGCCTTTTGTCATAGAACAGACACTTGTCGGGCGCCCGGACGCCCCAAGGGAGAAGATACTGTCTTTATTGAGCCTTTTAATCTATTGAAAATAATGAAAAAAACTTAATTTGACTTTGGTGGGCGCATTTTATAGGATAAATATAGTAAAAAATAGACAAAGTTAAATAAATAACTTTAGAGCACCTTAGAAACAGTTTATTGGGATGCCCGAAGCAGCGGGCAAAATTATTCTCACTTGGGAGGAAAAATGAGGAAAAGGATTTTCGTTCCGCTTCTGGCCGCCGCCTTTCTGATAGGCGTCTCCGCAAGCGCTCACGCAAACCCGACGTATTTCGCCAACTTCGGCAAGACTTATCCTAACGCAACGACTACCCAGATTAACACCTGCACCTTGTGCCACGGCCAGTTCGGCCCCCCCGGCCTCAACCCCTACGGCAGTGATTTCGCTGCCGCCGGCCATAACTTTCAAACAATCGAGTCGAAAGACTCCGACGGTGACGGATATAATAATATAACGGAGATAAACGCAGGCACGTTCCCCGGAGATCCCGCAAGCAATCCGGGGCCCGCGCCTACACCTACACCACCGCCGACTCCAACTCCAACTCCGACTCCAACTCCAACTCCAACTCCAACTCCAACTCCAACTCCAACTCCAACTCCAACTCCAACTCCAACTCCAACTCCAACTCCAACTCCGGCGCCTGTTCCTTCTCCGGCCACGCTTATGCCGATGCAGGTGCCGGCGGGTGAGTATCAGTATGCGACGCCCGCTTCGGTTTTCCCTGTCCTCAATGCAGACCCGTCTCAGTCGGTGCCTGTTTCCATTGGGCAGGTTGCCGAAGGCGGAGACGCCTTCACCGTGCAGGTGAGTTTGGCAAGCTTCGCGGGACCGGTGGATATTTACTTCGCCTATACCAGTTCAAATCAGCCGGGCATGCTTAATCTCCTGAAGCCGGACTATACATTTCAGCAGCTCAGTCTGGCACAGATTACTGACGCACTTTACCGTGGAGGAGTGATGCCTGCGGGGTTCCAGGCCTGGAAGCAAAACGCCCTTGGACCCGTTAACGAGATCATTTTCAATGATATCCCGATGTCCTTTCTGCCCTCGGGAGAGTATTCCCTGTATGTGATGGTGACGCAGCCCGGAAATGCGGCAAACCACTATCTCTGGGGTACCCGTTTCAGTTCGGCCGGCCAGGCGACCCCGCCTGTTTCCGCCGACACGCAGTCGCCGGTGGGACAGATGAAATTCCTCTACGATGCGCCGGCGTTTCCTTCGGTAAAGCCGGACCCTTCCGAGGCGATGCCGATTTCTGTAGGCCCTGCCGCATTGGGCGGCGATGCGGTGAGTGTCCAGGCGAGCCTGGGGAAATTCCTCAGCCCGGTCGATGTGTATGTGGCCTATGGGGCTACCGCGGACCCCGGCAAGATCTACGTGATGAAGTCGGATTACACGGTGCAGGCGTTTACCCTCGCCGAGATATCCAGTGCAATTTCCTCGGGAGGCGCGCCTCCTGCGGGCCTTGAGCCCTGGAAAAAGAATACCACCGGGCCGATCAACGAGATCCTGTTAAACGGAATACCGGTCTCCCAGATCCCTTCCGGCAGCTACGCGCTGTATCTTATGACTACGCCTGCGGGGAATATGTCGAGTCACACGCTGTGGGGCACCTCCTTCAGCGGGACCGGCCCTGACGGGGCCTCTCTCTACACGCAAAACTGCGCAGGCTGCCACGGCGCCCTGGCGTCCTCGGCGAAGGCGGGCAGAACCTCCGCGCAGATCCGGGCGGCTATCGGAGCGAATACGGGCGGCATGGGGTTCATAGGCGGGCTGTCGGATTTCCAGCTGCAGCTGATCTCCAACGCGCTTTCACAGTCGAATCCCCCTCCGATGCCTCTGTCGGTGCAGTCGGGTGACGGGACGATCCTCTATGCGCAGAATTGCGCTGTCTGCCACGGCGCCGCCCAGGCGGCATTCCCTGCCGGCACTACCGCCACTCAGGTCCAGACCGCGATGGATACTGTGTCCGCGATGAAGGGTCTCGGGCATCTCCTTCAGAGCCAGTTCAGCGCGATCATCAGCGCGATGATGCCCGGCGGTCCTTCGCCCGCCCCGGCAACGGACGGTGCTGCGCTTTATTCGCAGAACTGCGCAGGCTGCCACGGTCCGCTTGCGTCGTCCACGAAGATGGGCCGGACGGCGTCGCAGATCAGCGCGGCGATTGGGAACCCAAGCTATCCGATGGGAGGTCTGAGCTCGCTCACAGCGGCGCAGATCCAGGCGATCGCTACGGCGCTGGCGGCGCAGATGCCTCCTCCTCCCACCTTAAACGGTGCTATGCTTTATACGCAGAACTGTGCGTCATGCCACGGTGCGCTTGCGTCGTCCACGAAGATGGGCCGGACGGCGTCGCAGATCAGCGCGGCGATTGGGAACCCAAGCTATCCGATGGGGGGACTGAGCTCGCTCACAGCGGCGCAGATCCAGGCGATCGCATCGGCGCTGGCGGCGCAGACGCCTCCTCCTCCCACCTTAAACGGTGCTACGCTTTATGCGCAGAACTGTGCGTCATGCCACGGTGCGCTTGCGACATCGACGAAGGGGGGCCGGACGGCGTCGCAGATCAGCGCGGCGATCGCGAACCCGAGCTATCCGATGGGGGGACTGAGCTCGCTCACAGCGGCGCAGATCCAGGCGATCGCATCGGCGCTGGCCACTGTTACTCCGGCTCCGGCGCCGTCGGGGCATCCGGCCGACTGGAGGAGCATCCATGGCAATTATGTTGACAAGAACGGGACGGCATCGTGCACGAGTTGTCACGGCGCTGATTTGAGTGGGGGCAGCGGTCCCTCCTGCTACAGCTGCCACGGCAAGGAATGGTAATCGACCGGGAGGGGGCTTGCGCCCCCTCCTTTAGCTTCCCCTATGGCAGAAGGGTCAGATCTTTCGCAGATCGATGACCCTTTTCGCCTTTCCCTCGCTCCTCTCGATGCTCTTCTTCTCGACCAGCTTCACGCCGACACCGATGCCGAGTTCGGACGCCAGCCTTCTTTTGATGAGATCGACCAGTTCGTTCTGCTTCTTCATCTCGTCGAAGAATATCGGCTCCGAGACCTCGACCTTTACGGTGACGTCGTCCATTGCGCCTTTTCTGTCGACGATGATCTGATAGTGGGGCTCCGTCCCTTCGATGTCAAAGAGCACATGCTCGATCTGGGAGGGAAAGACGTTCACCCCTTTTATGATCAGCATGTCGTCCGTCCTTCCCATCACCCTGTGCATCCTCCGCAACGTCCTGCCGCAGGGGCAGGGCTCGGGGATCAGTCGCGTCAGGTCCCGCGTCCTGAACCGGATTACCGGGAAAGCCTCTTTCGTGAGGGTGGTGATCACGAGTTCTCCCACCTCGCCCGGAGCGACGGCCTCGAGCGTCTCGGGGTTGATGACCTCGACGAGGAAATGGTCTTCGTTGATATGAAGCCCGTTTCTCTCTGTGCACTCGCCGGCGACCCCCGGCCCCATCACCTCGCTCAGGCCGTAGTTGTCGGTCGCGACGATCTTCAGCTTGTCCTGGATCTCCTTGCGCATCGCCTCCGACCACGGCTCGGCGCCGAAGAGCCCGTATTTGAGGGAAAAGGAGTTGATGCCGATCCCCATCTCCGCGATCGTGTCGGCGATCAGGAGGGCGTAACTGGGGGTGCAGATGAGCGCGGTCGTCCTGAAATCCTGCATGATCTTTATCTGTCGGGCGGTATTGCCGCTTGAAATCGGGATAACCGAAGCGCCGATCCTCTCCGCCCCGTAATGGAGGCCGAAGCCGCCGGTGAAAAGACCGTAGCCGAAGGCGATCTGGATCACGTCGTCTTTCGTTATCCCAGCAGCGGTCAGGATACGGGCGACGAGGTTCGACCAGGTCTTGATGTCGTTTTTCGTATATCCGACGACCGTCGACATCCCGGTGGTGCCGGAGGAGGCGTGTATCCTCACCACCTCACGCAGGGGGACCGCAAAGAGGCCGTAGGGGTAATTGTCCCGGAGGTCGTTCTTAGTCGTGAAGGGGAGCTTTCGTATGTCGTCGAGCGAGCGTATGTCGTCCGTGTCGATGCCGAGCGAGTCGAATTTCTTCCGGTAGAAGGGCACGTTCATATGGACCCTGTTCAACGTCGCCTCGAGCCTCTCCAACTGGAGCTGTTCCCGCTCGTCCCTCTTCATCGTCTCATTTTCAGGTTCCCAGTACATAGTGTCCTCCGATCTATGCAGCGGCGCTGCACATGACGTGTAGGGGCAGACCTGCGTGTCTGCCCAATTTGCTATACCATCGTCTCCGCGTCCAGATCTCTGCCGAGATAGGCCCGCTGGACGTCCTTGTTCGCCAGCATGTCCTCCGCCGTGCCCTGAAGGATGATCCTGCCGGTCTCGATGACGTATCCCCTGTCGGCGATCCTGAGTGCGGCCTTCGCATTCTGTTCGACGAGAAGCACCGTGTTGCCTTCTTCGCGGAGCCTCCTGACGATCGCAAAGATGTCCTTCACGATCAGGGGGGCGAGACCCATTGACGGTTCGTCCATCATGATGAGCCGGGGTTCTCCCATGAGCGCCCGGCCGATTGCGAGCATCTGCTGTTCCCCTCCCGAGAGCGTTCCCGCAAGCTGCCTCTCCCTGTCTTTGAGGACGGGGAAGAGACCGTACACCTTGGCGAGGCCGGCCGGCAGCAGGTCTTTTTTGTTCCTCCGGTATTGCACGTATGCGCCCAGGATAAGGTTCTCCTTCACCGTCATCGAGGAAAAGACCTGCCTGCCCTCAGGGACGAGCGAACAGCCGAGGAGCACCACCTTTTCCGCAGGCATACGGCCGACCTCTTTTCCGTCAAAGACGATCTCGCCTGCCCGCGCCCGGATGAGCCCTGAAATCGTGTTCAGAAGGGTGGTCTTTCCGGCGCCGTTCGCCCCGATGATCGTCACGATCTCTCCCGGGGCCACGTGCATCGAGACGCGCCTGAGGACCTTCAGTTTTCCGTAGCCGGCTTCGAGGTTTCTGATCTTAAGCATCGTCGCCGCCCAGATAGATGCGGATGACGTCTTCGTTCTTCTGGATCGCCAGCGGGACGTCGTCGGCGACCTTCCGACCGTAATTCAGCACGATGATCTCGTCCGATATATTCATGACGAGGGATACGTCATGCTCGACGATCAGTATCGTGATCCCCATGTCCCGGATCTTCGATATTACGGACGCCATCTCCGCGGTCTCCCGCATGTTCAGCCCCGCCGCGGGCTCGTCGAGAAGAAGCAGACGGGGCTCGCAGGCCAGTGCCCGGGCCAGTTCGACGAGCCTCTGCTGTCCGTAAGAAAGACTCGTCGCCTCCGTCCCCGCCAGCCCGGCGATGCCGAGGAAATCCATCAGCTCCATCGCCTTGTCCTTTGCCTTCAGCTCCTCCCGGCGCGTCCGCGGAAGGGAGAGCATCGAGGCGAGAAACCCCGATCTTCCGTGAAGGTGCCTTCCGACCATGACGTTTTCGAGGGAGGACATCTTCGGGAACAGTCTGATATGCTGGAAGGTGCGGGCCATGCCGGCCGCTGCGACCTGATACGGACGAAGGCCCTGGACCTGTCTTTCCCTGAAGGATATCGCCCCGCCGTCGGGCGATACGAAGCCCGAAATGAGGTTGAAGAGGGTCGTCTTGCCGGCGCCGTTGGGTCCGATGAGCGCCTTGATCGTTCCTTCCGCGACGGCGAAGCTCACTGTGTCGACCGCCTGCAGGCCGCCGAACCGCTTGCGGACATCCTTGACCTCAAGCAGCGCCATCAGGCATCCTCCTCGCCGGCCTTTCCGGGAAGCAGCGCCCTGAGGTCGCGCAGGATGTCGGTATGGAGCAGGCCCCGCGGTATGAAAAGCATGATCACGATAAGGATGCCGCCGAAGACAGCGTCATCATATGACCCGAGGTAACCGCGGAGGGAGAGAAAATTCAGAAGTGTCCCCATGACGAGCGCCCCCCAGAGGTTGGCCATGCCGCCGACGGCGACGATCGCCACGTAGCGGACCGACTTCATGATCGACGCCTCGGAAGGCCCGATTCCCCCGTTATAGTGGGTCAGGAAGACGCCCGCAACCGAGGCGAAGACGGCGCTTAGCGCGAAGATGTTCAGTTTGTATTTTGCCGTGTCGATTCCCATCGCGTCGGCCGCATCCTGGGCCGCGTGGATCGCGCGCAGCGCCCTTCCGATGCGGGAATGGATGAGGTTCAGCGAGAGGAAGACGGCAAGGATAACGAGCCCCCAGGCGATATAGTAATTCTGCACCCTCGCCGACATCTCCCCGCTTACCTCGAGGAAGGGCGTGAGTTTGAACGGAGGGACGTCCGAAAGACCGTCCGCGGCCCCGAGCGCCGTCGTGCCGAGGGCGATCCGGTATACGATCGTCCCGAAGCCGAGCGTCGCCATCGCCAGATAGTGGCCCTTCAGCTTCAGCACCGGGCCTCCGACGATATAGGCAACGACGACGGTGAAGAGCACGGCGGCGATACAGGCCGGCCAGGGCTGAACGGTCAGCAGTTGCCCCCCGTAGAGGTCTTCCCGCGCCCAGAGTATGCCTGTCTTATTAAGAAAGGCGACGAAGACGGTGTCTTTCAGCGGCGTCAGGTCGTGCGTCGTGAGAAATGCCGATATATATCCTCCGATGGCAAAAAAACCGGCGTGCCCCAGCGAGATCTGGCCGGCGTAGCCCATCAGCAGGCAGAGCCCGACGATGACCAGCGAATAGTACGCCGACATCGTCAGCTGGGTGAGATAGTACCCCGAGCCGGTATGCGCGGTGATCTGCTGGACCGCGATCACCGCCGCAATCAGGCCGAATAAGGCGAGATGAGCGGAGGAGCGCATCAAAACTCCTTCATGCTCGCGGCTTCCCTGCTGCCGAAAAGGCCGCTCGGCCGGACGAAGAGGATGACGAGGAGGATCGAGATCGCGATGACGTCCTTGTATGCCGCGGGCATCACCCAGATGCTGAAAGACTCGAGGATGCCGAGGAGCAGACCCGCGGCGACGGCGGCGAAGCTGTTTCCGAGGCCGCCGAGGATGGCGACGGTGAATCCCTTGATCGCCAGCGGCGTTCCGCTGTCGTACTGCACATAGGTGATCGGGGAGACGATGCAGCCCCCGAGGGCGCCGATCGCCGCGCTGAGCGCAAAGGAAAGCGTCACCATGTTTTTCGCGTTGATGCCGCAGAGCCTTGCCGCCTCGCGGTTCGCGGAGCATGCGCGCATCTGCCGGCCGGCGATCGTATAGTTGAAAAAGAAGCTCAGGAGCGCCACCATCACGGCGCTGATGCCGACGACCCAGATCACCTGGGGAGATACGAATACGCCCCCCAGCTTGATCGAGCTTACCGACGTTCCGGTAAAGTAGGGAAGGGCCTTTACGCCTTCCCCCCAGATATGGAGGGCGATCTCCCTGATAAGGATCGAAAGGCCGATCGTAATGATGATCATCCTCAGGACCGACGGTTTATGAAGCCATCGTATGAAAAGCACCTCGATCAGGGCGCCGACTATCATCGTGATCAAAACCGCCGCAAGGACAGCAGAGGGAAGGGGGAGAAAACGGTGGAGCGACACGGCGGTCATCCCGCCGAGCATCACGAATTCTCCCTGGGCAAAATTGATTATGCCGGTGGCGTTATAAATGATATTGAACCCGATGGCCACGACCGCATAGATCGTTCCATAGGTTATACCCGCGACGATATACTGGAAAAAGAGATCGACGTTCATCTGTATTTCTCGAACAATCGGGAGTGTCCGTCCGAACGGACACTCCCGATCGATGACTGCGCTAAGAATATGTTATTTGCCGAGAATGGCGAATTTGCCGTTTTTCACCGTCAGCATCTCGAAGGCGTCTATCGAAAGGCCGTTGTGGTCCTCGGGCGAGAAGTTGAAGATACCCCCGGTCCCGACCACGCCTTTGAGGTTCTCGATGGCGCTCCTGACCGCCTCCTCGTTTGTGCTCTTTGCCTTCTCGATCCCCTTGACGAGGATCGTCATGGCGTCATAGGCGTGCCCGCCGAAGGTGCTGGCGTCTTCCTTGAATTTCTTCTCGTAGTCTTTTTTGTAGGCCATGAGGACTGCCTTCTGAGGGTTGCTCTTGGGCAGCGAGTTCGCGATGAGAAGCCTGCCCGCCGGGAAGATCACGCCGTTGGCGGCCGGTCCCGCAGCCTCGACGTATTTGATATTGCCGAAGCCGTGGCTCTGGAAGATCGGCCCTTTAAACCCGATCTGGCGGGCATTCTTGATGACGATCGCCTGCGCCGGTTCGATCGACCAGTTCAGCAGCGCCTCGGCGCCCGAGGCCTTCGCCTTGGTCACCTCCGCCGTGAGGTCCGTGGCCGCCTTGTCGTAGACCTCGTTGCTGACGATCTCGATTCCGAACTGCGGAGCGAATTTCACGATCTGGGCCTTGCCCGCCTGGCCGAAGCCGGTGTTGCTGGAAAGCACTGCGATCTTCCTGATGTTCATCTTTTTCATCTGGCCGAAGATCTTTTCGACGGCGAGACTGTCGTTCTGCGGGGTCTTGAAGACATATTTTGCGACGGGGCTGACGATCACCTCGGCCGCGGCGCAGGAAAGGAGTATCGTCTTGCCTTCCTCCGCGACGTTCTTGATCTTCATCGTTTCGCCGCTTGTCGAAGGGCCGATGATCGCAAGGACCTTGTCCTCTTCGATCAGCTGCTTTGCGAAGGAAAGCGCCTTTTCGGGGCTTGCGCCCGAATCCTTGATGATGAGCTCGATCTTCTTGCCCATGATTCCGCCCTTTTTGTTGATTTCGTCCCTCATCATCTCGAGCGTCTTTGCCTCGGGCGCGCCCAGGAACGACGCCGGCCCTGTCACTGCAAGGATTGCCCCGACCTTGATGGTGTCCGCCGCCAGGACAGGAGCCGCCAGCATAAGGACGCACAGGATGCCTGCTGCCACTAACGTAAGTTTCTTCATGCTCTTTCCTCCTCTATGGATTGAAATGAATGCTTTCTCACAGCGCATAAACCTCTTCGCCCTTCAGGATCACCACCCCGGCCTTCTGCAGGGCCGCGATCGCTTTTTCGATCTCGTCGAACCGGAAGATGATGACCGCGTTGCCGCCGGACCTCTGGACGAAGGCGTACATATATTCCACGTTTATCCCCTGGTCCTTCATGACGCCGAGGATATGGGCCAGCCCGCCGGGCCTGTCAGGCACTTCGACGGCGATCACCTCGGTCCTGCCGACGGTGAAGCCGTTGTCCTTGAGGATCTGCTTCGCCTTCCCGGTGTCGTTGACGATCAGCCTCAGGATGCCGAAATCGGTAGTGTCGGCGAGGGAAAGGGCGCGGATGTTGATCCCGGCCCCTGCCAGGACCGCAGCCACCTCGGCCAGCCTCCCCGACTTGTTCTCGAGAAATATCGAAATCTGCTCGACTTTCATAAAACCTCCCAAAAAAGGTTATAGGTTACAGGTCATGGGTTATCGGTATAGCCCTCTGACCCGTCACCTCTGACCCATGGCCTGTTTCATAGTTTCCGGTTGTCTATTACGCGCTTTGCCTTGCCTTCGCTCCTCTGGATCGTCTTGGGCTCGACCAGTTTGATCTTACAGGAAATGCCGAGGAGGTCCTTGATCTCCCGCTCGATCCGTCTGGCGAGCGTTTCGAGGACCTTCACTTCGTCCGAGAATATCTCCTCGCTCACTTCCACCTGCACTTCGACGATATCGAGCGCCCCCTCCCGGTCCACGATGATCTGGTAGTGGGGCTCGACCCCTTCGATGCTCATCAGCACATGCTCGATCTGGGACGGGAAGACGTTGACCCCCCTGATGATCAGCATGTCGTCGGTCCTGCCGGTGATCCTTTCCATCCGGTAAAACGTCCTGCCGCAGCGGCACGGCTCCGGAATGAGCCGGGAGAGGTCTTTCGTGCGATAGCGGATAACCGGGAAGGCCTCCTTCGTCAGCGTCGTGAAGACGAGTTCACCGCGCTCACCCGGCGGAAGCGGCTCGCCGGTCTCGGGGTTGATGATCTCGGGGATGAAGAAGTCCTCGAATACGTGAAGCCCGTGCTTTTCCTCTATGCACTCGCTCGCCACTCCCGGCCCCATCACCTCGCTCAGGCCGAAGATGTCGATGGCGCTGATATTCAGCCGCTTTTCGATCTCTTCCCTCATCTTTTCGGACCAGGGCTCGGCGCCGAAAAGACCGACCCGCAGCTTGAGCGTCTTTGGGTCGACGTTCATGTCTTTCATCACGTCCGCCAGGTTCAGGGCGTAGGACGGCGTGCACATGAGCACCGTCGAACCGAAGTCCTGCATGATCATGATCTGGCGCTTCGAGTTGCCGCCGGATATCGGGATGACCGCGGCGCCGAGCCTCTCCGCGCCATAGTGCGCGCCGAGTCCGCCGGTGAAAAGGCCATATCCGTATGCGTTGTGCACGATGTCGCCCTTGTGGGCCCCTCCGCAGGAAAGGGTCCTCGCCATGAGTTCGGCCCACGAGTCGATGTCGCTCTTCGTGTAGCCGACGACGGTCGGCTTCCCTGTTGTGCCGGAAGAGGCGTGGATCCGGACCACCTTCTCGAAGGGGACGGCAAAAAGTCCGAAGGGATAATTGAGCCTCAGGTCCTCTTTCGTGGTAAAAGGCAGTCTGCGGAGGTCTTTCAGCTCCCTGATGTCCCCGGGCCTGACGCCGGCTTCCTCCATCTTCTTGCGGTAGTAGGGGACCGCGGCATAGACCCTCTCGACGAGGTTCTTCAGTCTCTTCAGCTGAAGCGCCTCAAGCGCCTCGCGAGGCAGTGTCTCGAACTCCTCATTCCATATCATGGCCGAACTTCACCTCCGTTGGTGATTGATGATTCCCTGCCTCTTCTGAACGCATCGATGTTCGCCTGTCTGAACTTCTCCGGCACCCTGCCTTCTATCGTTTCGATGAAGAGGCGCTCGTCCGCCGGCAGGAACGCCGAAAGCGCCCCGAGCAAAACGATATTGGCGGCGCGTTTTTCACCCGCCTCCGCGGCGATCCCGAAGGCGTCTATCGGAAGTACCGACAACCCGCGGCCGGCCAATTGCTCGAGTACGTCCTCGGGGTAGGAGGCCATCCCCGATGCAACCGGGGAGGGCAGTATCTTCTGCGTATTGACGATAACGGTGCCGCCCTTGCGGTAAAACGGCAGATAGCGGAGCGCTTCCAGAAGTTCGAAGGACACGGTGGTGTCGGCCGTGCCCGGTTCGATGAGGGGGGAATAGACTTTTTTCCCGTACCGGATGTGAGAGACGACTGAACCGCCGCGCTGGGCCATCCCGTGTACCTCGCTCTGCTTGACGTCGTACCCGGCCTTAAGGAGGACCGACGAAAGTACCTCGCTCGCAAGGAGGATGCCCTGGCCGCCGACGCCGCAAAGGAGGATGTTACCGGATTTCTTCATCTTCCTCCCCCGATGCCACAATCGCCCTGAATTTGCAGAGCGGCGCGCATTGGCCGCAGCCGTCGCAAAGCACCGCATTGATCCGCGAAAATCCCTTCTGCTTCGGTTTGTAGCCCCGCTGCTTCGCCTCCTCCTCGGTAAGCGGCGCCCATTCTATAGCCGGGCAGCCGAGGCGGAGGCATGACCTGCAGCCGGTGCACTTTTCGGACACCACGACGTATAGCTTCTTGTCTTTTCGCCTCTTCATCTCAGGCAGCAAAACGCAAGGGGCCTTGGTGATGATCACGGAAGGCTCCGCCCTCTGAAGCTCCTCCTTAAGCACCTTCCCGCACTCCTCGGTATCATGCGGATTGACCGTCCTGACGTGCTTGACCCCGACAGCCCTGCACAGCCCTTCGATATCGATCGCAACGGTGGGATCGCCGGTGATCGTCACGCCCGAGGCGGGGTGGGGCTGGTGACCGGTCATCCCGGTCGTCCGGTTGTCGAGGATCACAACGGTCGAATTCCCCCGGTTAAACACGATGTCGATGAGACCGGTGATGCCGGAATGGAAAAAGGTGGAATCCCCGATAACCGCCACGATCTTCCCGAGGCCGTCGTTTCCAAGCGCCTTGGCCATGCCGTGGGCGTTGCCGATGCCGGCTCCCATGCAGACGCAGGTGTCCATGGCCGAAAGCGGCTTCAGCGCCGCCAGCGTATAGCAGCCGATATCGCCGGTCACGAAGACACCCAGCTTCGAAATCGCATAAAAGATGCCGCGGTGGGGGCATCCCGGACAGAGGTTCGGCGGACGCATCGGGATCTGGACCGGCTCAAATACCCCCTCGGCCTTTTCCCCTGTGATAGACTGGCGCACGATAGCGGGGTTCAGCTCGCCAATTGCCGGCACCAGGTCCTTGCCCCTGCAGGAGATGCCCATCGCCCGGATATGCAGCTCAAGGAACGGGTCGAGTTCCTCGACGATCACGACCTCATCGACCTTCTCCGTGAACGACCTGATCATCCTTTCGGGCAGCGGCCAGACCATGCCGAGTTTCAGCACCGAGGCCTTCGGAAAGACCTCTTTCACATAAAGGTAAGACGCGCCGGAAGTAATGAACCCCCGCTCCCTGTCGCCCCATTCGATCCTGTTGCCGGTGAAGGTCTCGCAGAATTCCTTCAGCCGCTCCATGCGCAGCGCGATCTCGACCCTTCTCTTCCTGGCATTGGCCGGCAGCATCACGAATTTCTCGGGCATCTTCTCGATTCCTGGCTTCACGGCAGGCTTCTCGGCCTTGCCCTTCGTGACGACGCCCTTGACGTGGGATACGCGGGTGGATGTTCTGAGAAGGACAGGCGTGTCGAATTCTTCGCTGATCCGGTAGGCCGCTTTGAGAAGATCTTTCGCCTCAGCGGAGTCCGACGGCTCGACCATCGGCACCTTCGCTGCGAAGGCGTAATTTCTGCTGTCCTGCTCGTTTTGAGAGCTGTGCATGTCCGGATCGTCGGCGACGACGATCACCAAACCGCCCCTGACGCCGGTATAGGCCGAGGTAAAGAGGGGATCGGCGGCGACGTTGAGGCCGACGTGCTTCATCGTGGCGAGCGCCCTTACTCCCGCAAAGGCGGCCCCGAGCGCAACTTCCAGCGCAACCTTTTCGTTCGGGGCCCATTCGGTGTAGACACCCTCATAACCGGAGAGGTTTTCGAGTATTTCGGTGGAGGGCGTCCCGGGATAAGCCGCCGCGACCTTTACCCCAGCCTCGAAGGCGCCCAGGGCGAGGGCCTCATTGCCGGAAAGGAGAATCTTGTCTGTATCAGTCTTTGACGTTTTCATAACCGTTACGGGACTTTAGGTTATCACACCAGAGGCATATTTTCAATACGACAGCGGCACCGGACAAGGCGCGAGGCGCCCCTGACCTCACCGAATTCCGATAGGGTACAAGGTAGGGTATAAGGTAGGGTATAAGGTAGGGTATAATGTAGGAAGTTTCTCCCTTTCCGGGAGAACGCTTCGTATAGAAAATGTCGATCAAACCGAAGATATTGCTTTTACTGATCGCCTTCGCAGTGATCCCTGCGGTTTTGCTGGGCCTTGTAGTCTTTCCCCATGAAAGGGACTCGATTGTTGCCCTGCGTCTTGCGCAGCTCAATACCATCGCCGACCTGAAAAAAGACAAGATCGAGACGTTTTTCCGGGAGCGGGCCGCCGATATCAATGCGATCAGGAATCTGGACGTCGTCGAAGACGAATTGCCGCTGCTGTTAAGGAATCCCAACGGCCCCTCCGGCCGCGTCCGCGCGGAGGCGAAGAAGATGCTGGACGCAAGGCTCAAACCTATCCAGGAGAATTACGAATATCTGGACGTGATGCTTGTCAACCCGCACGGGGTAGTGGTGTATGCGAGCGGAGAGGGGCACAGACAGGACCTTGGAGGGCCCCTCGCGGACAGAAGGGCGTCGGAGGAAGGCAGGAAGGGGGTTTATTTCACGGACATCTATTACGACAAGGGGCATTTCGTCATTGCGGGGGTTGCACCGATTCGGAATCCGGAAGGCGAGCTTGAGGGTGAAGTCGCCGTAGAAATCGATATGGGCGCTATCTACCGCTTCATCGGCGATACTACCGGCCTGGGAAATACGGGGGAAGCGCTTATAGTCCGAAAGAGAGGTGACGGTGTCGTCTTCCTGAGCCCGTTGCGGGGCGACCCTGCTGCCGCCCTGAAGAAGACTGTTCGGTTCGATGAAAAGACCGCCTATCCCGCCCAAAAAGCGGTCACGGGGGAAAACGGTTCGGGTGTCTCGGTGGATTATGGGGGCGAGCAGGTGCTGGCGGCATGGAGGAATATTCCCTATCTCCGCTGGGGGCTTATTGCGAAGATCGATACCGCCGAAGCCTTTGCGGCGATCGGCAGACTCAAGATACTGCTTCTGGTCGTTCAGTTCTTCGTGATCGTTCTGGGAATTTTTGCGGCTGCTGCGGTGGCAAAGGGCGTTACCGGCCCTATCCTCGCGCTGGAGAAAGGTGCCGAGATAATAGGGGGCGGCGACCTCGATCACAGGGTGGCGACCCAGGCAACCGATGAGGTGGGCCGGCTTTCCCGCGCCTTTGACGCGATGACGCGCCATCTCAGGAGCGTCATCCATGATTATCAGGAGACGTCCGATGCGCTTCGGAAGGCGAAGGAGCGGTCCGAAATACTCTCTGAGACGGCGGCCGGGCTGCTCGAAAGCGACAGGCCCCAGGATGTCGTTGACGGTATCTGCCGAAAAGTGATGGGCTTCCTGGACTGTCACGTGTTTTTCAACTATCTCGTCGATGAAAAGGCGGGCCGCCTCCGTCTGAATGCATATTCCGGGGTCTCTCCGGAGGAGGCGGCCGCGGTCGAGTGGCTCGATTTCGGCGCCGGTGTCTGCGGATGCGTGGCGCGCAACGGTGTCTTCATCGTCTGTGAGGACATACCCGGTACGCCCGATCCGCGTACCGACCGCGTCAGGCCCCTGGGCATTACTGCGTATGCGTGCCATCCTCTCCTTTCGGGCGGCAGGGTGATAGGCACGCTTTCTTTTGGCACGCGGTCCCGCACTGCGTTCGGCCGGGAAGACCTTGCGATGATGAAGACCGTTGCCGGCCAGGTTGCGATTGCTCTCGAGAGGATGCTCCTTCTGGAGTCGGAGAAGCTGCGGGCGGCCGAACTCGAGGCGGTCAACCGGGAGCTGGAGTCATTTGCCTACTCCGTGTCCCATGACTTGAGGACGCCGCTCCGGAGCATCGACGGCTTCAGTCTTGCCCTGCTCGAAGATTACGCCGACAGGCTCGACGCGGAGGGGAAGGACTACCTGGAGCGCGTCCGCGCGGCGACCCAGCACATGGGAGGCCTGATCGATGACATTCTGAAGCTCTCGCGGTTGACGCGGGCGGATATGAAATCCGAGGGCGTGGACCTCGGGGAGATCGCCCACGGTGTTGCCCGGAGGCTGGCCGAAGCTCATCCCGGGAGGCGGGTGGAGGTAAAGATTGCGGAAGGGATGGAGGCGGAGGGTGACGAAAGGTTGCTTGCGATAGTCCTCGAGAATCTGATGGGCAATGCGTGGAAGTTTACGGAGCGCTCCGATCCCGCGATCATCGAGGTCGGGAGCATGAGGCAGGACGGCGAAAAGATTTTTTTTGTCAGGGACAACGGGGTCGGATTCGACATGCGATATGCGAACAAGCTCTTTCAGCCCTTTCAGAGGCTTCACGACGCGGGCGACTTCGGCGGCACGGGGATCGGTCTTGCCACGGTGAAGAGGATTGTGGAACGCCACAGGGGAAGGGTCTGGATAGAAGGAGAGACAGGACGGGGCGCCGCAGTGTTTTTTACTCTCTGTTAATGCTAGAGTAAAATACCTGCAGGGTAAACGTGTTGTGAGGAGCGGGAATGAATAAAAAACAGATACTTCTGGTGGAGGACAATCCTGACGATGTAAAGCTTACCCTCCGGGCGCTTGCGAAGAGCCGGATCGCCAACGAGGTGGTGGTGGTCCGCGATGGAGTCGAGGCGGTGGAATATCTTTACTGTTCCGGAAAATACTCCGACCGCGATCCGGAGCTGCTGCCCCAGGTCGTGCTGCTCGACCTGAAGATGCCGCGGATGGACGGGCTTGAGTTTCTGCAGAAGATCCGCGAGGAAGAGAAGACCAAGCTTCTGCCGGTGGTGGTGCTCACCACGTCGAGCGAGGACAAGGACCGGATCGAAAGTTATAAACTCGGAGCAAACAGTTACGTGCGCAAGCCGGTCGACTTCAGGCAGTTTGCCGAGGCGGTGCAGAACCTCGGTCTCTACTGGCTGGTGCTCAATGAGTCGCCCTGACGTCCGGCTGCGGGAATTCCCGGGAGAGGAATCTCGCTGAGGGGATTCCGGAGACAGGAGGGGTTACACGGATTCCAATAATGCCGCAGCATTGCCGGCCAGTATCTTCTGCTCCCGTTCGGCCCCGAGCTCCAGTCCTTTCAGCAGTGCCAGCGTCTTGTCCTGTCCTGTCCAGGGCGAGTCGGACCCGAAGAGCACGTATTCGGCCGGATGGTCCAGTATCATGCGCCGGGCCCGCTCCCTGCCGAGGATATCGAGTGCATAGGATATCTCCATGTATATCTTTTTCCCGATGAGCCGATTCTCCACCTCTTCCCAGTCTTCCCACGCGCCCAGGTGCGTGGTGACCAGCTTGAATTGCGGGAAGCGCTCCTGTATCCGGACGATCTTGGCCGGGTCGGCGATACGCTTTCTGTCGAAGGCGAGGTCGAATCCCGTATGCATGACGACTATCAGCCCCTCCTCGCAGATCTTCTCGTAGATCGGGAAGAGCCTATCGTCGTCTATCGTGAACTGCTGATAGTAGGGATGAAACTTGATGCCTTTGAACCCGGACCTTTTGATCTGTGAGACGTGCTCCCTCGCGTGGTGATCGTCGGGATGAAGGGACGGAAAAGGGATGATCCTTTCGGACCGGATCTTTTCGGAGAAGGCGAGTATCGGGCCGAACTGTGAGGGCCTTGTGGCGATGGAACAGACGACGCTTTTGCCGATACCGTTTCTGTCCATCGAGGCGAGGAGGGACGCGTTCCTTCCGTCCAGATGGGCGGTGACGTCCCATTTCTTCTTCCCCTCTTCGAGGAGGGCCGCCACGGCGCGCCCGGCGAGCTCGTCGGGGAAGACATGGGTATGGAAGTCTATGATGTTCCGCATTGCAGCGTATTATACCGTGAACGATGCATAAGGGAAAAGCCGCGCCCTGCAGAAGACCGCGGCATCTCTGAGTCCCCGTTGCCACATATAAGAATCGATATGAAATGAGTCTTGACAATCGCTTTCCGCTCCGCTTATTATTTCATCTGATTTACTGCAAGGGTGGAATCGGGAAGGATGCCGCGAGCCACGCGGTTTCCCGGTTATTGCAGAGCGCATTCTGCGCACATGAGATGTTATGCATGAAATCATATAATGAGAAGGAGGAGAGTATGTTCAAGAAGTATTTCGCAGTATTCAGTATTGCCGTGTTGACCGCTATCCTGTATGTGTCCGCCGCGCACGCCGAGACGACGCTTAAGTACGGTGCAGCCTTCAGGCTCCGCCAGGAGATCTGGGATGACGTGGTGGGGCTTGATGTCACCCGCACCGGCGCTTCCGCCGACAGGAGCTTCTTCCGTCTCAGGACGCAGCTCTGGGGCCAGGCTGATTTCAGCAAGGACTTCGATGCGTATCTGAGGCTGACCAACGAAATGCAGTACCATGTCGGGCCGTACAGGCCCAACGCCGAAGGCGACAAGTTCTTCGAGGACGAAGTGGTTGTCGACAACCTTTATTTCGACGCGAGGAACGTATTCGGCCTGCCCGTCGACCTGAGAATCGGCCGCCAGGATTTTCTCGGCCCGAACACCTATGGCGAGGGCTTCCTGATCATGGACGGTACGCCCGGCGACGGATCCCGGACGTTCTTCTTCAACGCCGCGAAGGCGACGGTGAAGATCAACGCGCAGAACAGCGTCGACCTCCTCTACCTCACCGATACGCAGACCGATACCTATCTGCCGATCATGTTCGGCGGCACGAAGAGAGTGCTGAACACCTCCAACGAGCAGGGTTTCGTGGTATACGGCAGGAGCAAAGTCACGAATAATGTCACTCTCGAACCCTATTATATGTACAAGACCGAGCAGGCGTTCGGAACGACGCCGAAGCTCAAGCTCAACACCGTGGGCGCTCGGGCTGTGGTGGGCATCAACGGCGGCTGGAAGGTCGGCGGCGAGTACGCGCATCAGTTCGGCGACTATAGCGACGGCGGGAAGTGGGACGACAGGACCGGCAACGGCGGATATATCTTCGTCGGGCGGAAGTACGAGAACGTCGGCCTGCAGCCCGAGTTCGACCTTCGATATGTCTATCTTTCCGGCGATGACACAGGCACCGCCGATAAGAATGAGGGCTGGGACCCGCTCTTTTCAAGGAACCCCTACTGGAACGAGCTCATTATTTACACGCTCATACCTGAGCAGGGTGTGGCGGGATACTGGACAAACATGGAGATCCTGAAGGCAACGGTCAAGCTCAATTTCTCTCCGCAGACGAGCCTGGCCCTCGCCTATCAGTACCTCTGGGCGCCCGAGAAGTCCGGACTTACTTCGGCGATGTTCGGGACGGGGAAGGAGAGGGGACATCTCCCTACCGCAATCCTGACCCACAGCTTTTCGAAGAATCTTGACGCGATGGTTCAGCTCGAATACTTCATCCCCGGGAGCTTCTACTCGGACCAGGCGGACAACGCCACGTTCTTCAGGTGGCAGCTTCAATACAGGATGTAAGAGCTTTTTGACACGGAAGCGAACGAGACCCGCCGGTTCTTCGGCGGGTCTTTTTTTTTGCCTTGGAAAAGGAATATACTCATATGGCCTGCACGGAGAAGGCGCGATGACACGAACAGACGGGGTGACGATATGAAGATACGTTTTCTGGGCGGAGCGAGGACGGTGACCGGCTCCTGTTTTCATGTTTCGGGAGAGAAGGAGCAAATGCTCGTGGACTGTGGGATGTACCAGGGTCCCGATGCGGAAGAGGTGAACAAGAGGGAATTCGAGTTCGACCCGTCCGGGATCGACTGCCTTTTCCTTACCCACTCGCATCTCGACCACGTCGGCCTCGTGCCGAAGCTGGTCAAGGAAGGCTTCAGGGGCAGGATCATCACGACGTCGGCTGCCGCGGACATCGCCGAGCTCATCCTCTATGACTCGGCGCATATCCAGGAATTTGATACCGAATGGTTCAACAAGAAGGCCCTGCGCTCCGGCGGGACGCTGAAAGAGCCCCTCTATATCGCCCGGGACGTCGACAGGGTTCTCCCGTTCATCGAGAGAAAGGGCTACGGAAAGATCGAGCAGCTCTGCGAGAACGTGAGATACCGGTTTGTAAACGCCGGTCACATCCTCGGCTCGGCCACCCTCGAGTTATGGTGCCGCGACGGCGCCCGCGAGCGGAAGCTGGTCTTCTCCGGCGACATCGGGAAGAAGGGCAACCCGATCGTCGAGGACCCGGTATTCGTCGAGGAGACCGATTATCTCACGATCGAATCCACCTACGGCAACAGGAACCATAAGGGCATGGAAGAGTCGATCGACGAGCTGGTCAACGTGATACGGAGCACCTTCAGAAAAGGCGGCAACGTGATCATCCCTTCCTTTGCGCTCGGCAGGACCCAGGACCTCCTTTTTATCCTGAACAAACTCGTGAAGGAAGACAGGCTTTTCCGCATCAACGTCTATATCGACAGTCCTCTGGCCCAGGGGATTACGAGGGTCTACGAGGCGCACAAGGAATATTTTGACGAGGAGGCGGCAAGGCTTTTCAGCACCGAGAGCACCGACGCGATGAGGATCCATTTTACGAAGCGGACCGAGGATTCGATGGAGCTCAACAGGATAAAGAAAGAGGCGATCATAATCGCCAGTTCCGGCATGTGCGAAGGGGGCAGGATACGCCATCACCTGAAACATAATCTCTGGAGAAGGGAATGCAGCATCGTCTTTGTGGGGTATCAGGCGGCGGGCACTCTCGGCAGGGAGATCGTCGACGGCGCCAGGTCGGTAGAGGTGCTGGGCGAGAATGTCGTGGTGAGGGCCGGCATCCATACGCTCGGAGGCTTTTCCGCCCATGCGGACCAGTCGGAGCTGATCGACTGGATATCGCGGTTCAAAAACAGGCCTGAGATATTCATCGTCCACGGCGAGGAGAAGGCCGCGTTCGACTTTCAGGCCCTGATCAGGGAGCGCTTCGGCTATAAGACGCACGTGCCGGCAAGGGGGGACGAATTCGAGATTTAAGCGACGGCGGGGCAGTCCCCCGCCGCGTGAGCGCGCTTTCCCAGGCCCGGGGCCAAGTCAGTTTCCTGTCGCTTCCTGTCCTTTTATGTCCTTTATGCCAGCCAATGTTTCGGAGAGCATCTCTTTCATGCTCTGGCCGTCGACGTTCTTCAGTACGAAGGAGACCTCCTTGTATTCCTTAGGCGGCTCGAGAAAGGTGAGCTCGAAGGGGACCGATTCCCCCGATTTGATGAGCGGGGCAGTCTTCGGATCGCCTGGCTCCGGCCTCGGGACGGACTGATTGCGCTTCCGGAATATCTCGGCGTCCCGCATGCTGTGCATCTGGATGCCGTTCATCATCATCGCTTTCTTGAGGACAGCGCCGCTTTCGTCGCGCATCTCGGCGATGAGCAGCCATCCCATCTTATCGTCTTTCGAGTTGTTCATGACCTTCCCCGAGACGACCAGATCGCCCTGATCGTTGAGGGAACTCTGCTGGTCCGCCACCCGGAGTCCTTCGGCGGATAAGCCCTGCCTTGTCTCTGCGATTGCCGCTCTTACGGAATGCTGCGCCTTCATGTCCATCACGATCGTAAAGACCATGAGGAAGAAAAGCAGGCCGACCGTAGTCATCTGTTTCGCGGAAAGGGGCGCGGACAGAGGCCCCTCATCGCCGGAGGAAAGAACGAAGTTTCTGAAAAGAATCACGACGGCCGACACGAGGACGGCCTTCACCACCCATCCGACCACCGATCCAAAGATCAATGCCGTACCGAAAACTCCTCCGATCCCGGTTCCAAGGAATAAGCCGCTGATCAGGCCGATCGCGCCGCCGATGAAGGCGCCGATGAAGGCGCCGGGAAAAGACCAGACGTTTATCTCGGTCTTAGCCCCTATGAAGGCGAGTGAGATGCCGATCAGCACCCCGGCAGAAAGCATCTTGAGAAGGACGATAAGAATTGCGGCTGCGGCGCCGTATCCCGGGACATTCATCCCCAGGGACAGGAAACCTATCCCGAGCATCATCATTGCGATCAAAGGCAGGGCACAGCCGAGCCCCCCAAGCGCCCCTGCGTATGCACCGGTCACGACAGGGTTCGTGCCGGAGCCGGCCGTCTGCTCTCCGATGCCGTCATCCTTCACGAACGGGACCCCGTTTCCGCATCGCGGGCATTTGTACGTGAAGCCCCCTTCCGGTATCCGTGAGTCGTCGAAGAAATAATCCTTGCCGCATTTCTTGCATGATGTCTTCATTTCAACCCTCCTCTGAGATGGTGCGTCCTGTTCGGCAATTCCGGAGCGGAACGGATGCCGGGGTGGAGCAGGGGACAGAAAGCGTGTTGGCCGGCTGATGGAGCAAAGAAACGACTGTTCTGATTGTTAGCGGCCCGATACCCATTCCCTCCCGTGCCCGTATGCCGGCAACTATAGTCTTGCCAGGCCCGGTCTGAACGATTAAAGCAGAAGTTTTCAGTCTCTGTCAAGGGGCGAGGGCTGCATGAAGGAATGGTTCAAAGAATGATGGAGGCCCAGAAACAGGTTCTCGGGGGAGGGGAGTTGGTGAGTGAGGGAAAAACCGCAGGGTGAGCAAAAAGGCTCTATTTCCGGAGGGGGCTTCCCTGAGCCCCCGCGTCCCGCGGAGCTCAAGAGACTTTTTCCGAAGGGCGTGAAGACTTCACTTTTCGGTACTCCGTCATCCAAGTGCGCTTAGAACATCAATAAACGAGCTGCGTGATTTTTCCGCGAAAAAAAGTCGGCGCCGCGGCACGTTGCAGGCACGAAAGTTGAAGAAATATATTAACAGGGATGTTGATCAATTCCCTGCATGGCGGCTTTTGATTTCCTGAGGCGAGCTGGCGGCAGACGCAGGCTGGCTGTGAGTATCGATCCCACCCGGAAAAAGGGCGGATAATCTGGGATGTCGGACGGGAGGATATGGAGCATCGGACGAGCCGTTACATGAAGTACATCCTGGCCCTCCTTGCGGCGTCGATAAGCCAGTGCCCCTTGCACGCTTTCGCGCTAGACGCCCCGCACACAAATACCCCCGGCTATAACATCGAATGCGGCACCTGCCACTGGACCCACAACGGCGTTGCCGGACTGCCCTGGGGGACGCTGCCAAACCTTCCCGACGCCGCCGACAACACCCTTAACAACAGAAGGTGTTACGCCTGCCATGACGGCAGCAGGGCGGACGTCCCCGCGGTGAAGACGCATTCCTCATCGACGACAGGGAGTTCATACTGGTCGACGGTCGGCGGATGGACGACGGAGTGCGCCACCTGCCACGACGGCCATCAGCAGCGGCAGACAAGGGTATACGGAGCGGCGACCCACCTTGTTGCGGGCGCGCCGCCCGCGTCAATAGGCAGTTGGGATACCATCGCAAATTCGACCGAGATCACGGTAATGAGCACGATCGCGAACAACTACTTCGGATATCACATGATGCCTAATTGGACCACTCTCGCTTTCTACAACATAGTCTCGGATACGACGAATACCGACAAGGTTTACGTGAAGGGCGCCGTCGATCTCACGAAGGCCGGTGGGCCGGGATATGCAATCGTCTACGGGAGGAATGTCAGGGAGGCGATAAGTTACAAAAATCCCGCCGGCACAACGGTGGGGGGAACGGTAAAGTTGTTCCGGCCGGATGGCGACAACGGCCCCGGGGATTCGGCCAATACCGCGACCAGCGTATGTTATGTGTGTCACAGGCTGACGTCGCACTGGTCGACGGCGGGCGATACCGCCCATAACGACCGAACGGACTGTACGAGCTGCCACCTCCATATAATGGGCTTTAAGGTGGCGTGTAACGTCTGTCACGGCAACCCACCCGTCGTCGATACGCCGGGAACGCCGGACGGGCTTGTGGTTACGCCTTCCCCGACGGGATCTTCGTCTGCGGGCGCCCACGCCAAACATGCGACTCCTGCGGGAATGGGTTATCCGTGCAATACATGCCACTACGGCGGCATGCCGACCTCGGCGGTCAGCGGCAACAATATGGTTCAGATAGGCTTCAATGTGCTCGGAGCCGGGGGAGGCTCGTATGACGGCGGCACGCTCAACGCCCCGTACAGTTACGAGGGGACAAACGGCACGGTAATCGCAACAGGCGGTTCTTTGACCTGCTCGAATCTCTATTGCCACAGTAACGGCACTTCCGTGTCGACGGGGACGATCCCCGACAACGCCTCGCCCGCATGGGCAGGCGGGACCGCCGTCTGCAGCACCTGCCACGGCTATTCTCCGGCGTATTCAAACGGAGCCCCCAAGGCCAACAGCCATCCTCAGCATCTTGCCTTCACATGCGACAAATGTCACAGTGTCACGACGAATGACGGGGTCACGATCTCGGACAAGACGGCACATGTCAACGGCGCATATAACCTCGATCCGGGCGCGGGGGTGTCCTTTTCTTATTCCTTCGCTTCTCCGGGAGGCGCCTGCGCAACTATCAGTTGTCACGGCAGCGGCAGCGCGGTGTGGGGCGGCACCCTGGCCTGTGACGAGTGCCACGGCTGCCCGCCGGACACCACGTCGCACCTCAGGCATTACGGCGGGACAGTCGCCCAGGCGGGATACGGCGATACGAGAATCGCGCAGGACTTTACTCCGACTGCCGCGTCCTACATGATGAATTGCGGCAACTGCCATCCCCTGGATCCTGCCAGACACGGGGATGGAGTGATCGAAGTGGAGCTTTACAACTCCCTGGCGGCCGCTGGCTCGCTTAAGGCCCTGAACCCGCCGTCGGCGGCATATGCCGCAGGGGGGAACGTATTCACTGACAGCAGGGGGTTCACGTATACCGACGGGACCTGCTCGAATGTCTATTGCCACAGCTACACGGACTGGAAGACGCCGGGCGGCGTACCGGAATGGACAACGGACTCTCTGCCGCCCAACCTCGTGATCACCAGGATCTATCGGTCCGTCACGTGGGGCGGCCCGTCTCTCTCCTGCTCCGGCTGCCACGCCAATCCCCCGAGGTCGCTTTCTCCCGATAACGACGGAGGAACGGGCAACAGCCATTCATGGATCGATCCATATGGATACGACAATCTTCACTCGTACAACATGTCCTTTGACCCGCTCAGCTGCAGGTACTGTCATAATGATACCGTGAGCCAATTTAATACGTGGACGAGGGACGGGATGGGCGTGACGACTTACGGGGACGTGCCGATCGCCAATTACTCGAAACATGTCAACGGCGTAAACGACGTGGCCTTCGACAGAGGTACCCCATTTGTTTATCCTACATATCTCTACGGCAATGTCCCGATGTGGCTGACCAACGCCTCATATGATTCGGCAACGAAGACCTGCTCGAATGTCTCATGCCATATGCAGCAGACGTCCGTTAAGTGGGGATTGCCGTACCGATGGTGGTATAGCGAGTGCTACGCATGTCACAACTATTAGGGATTTCTGCTGAGCGCCGCGGAAGAGACGGCACTGCCGCCCGCGGGAGGTAAGGAGCGTTCCGTACGAAAACCGGACTGCTGGAGGAGTCTGGTGCTATAATGAGATAAAGAGGGGGGAAGGTTGCCGGAAGATGCTGTCCGGCAATGCGAGATATAAACAGGGCGTTCCCGGGCGAAATGGCGGAAAGGCTGCTCCTGGTCGAAGACGAAGACACCCTCTGCGAGTCTCTGCAAAGAGTGTTCAGGGCGGAGGGCTATGATGTCGACAGGGCTGACAGCGCCGAAGCGGTCTTTAAGCTTCTCTCCGATAAGTCTTACGACCTGATTATCACCGACATCATCCTCCCCGGCATCAGCGGCATCGAGCTCCTGACGAAGTACCGGAGGCAAAACCCCTCGCAGAAGGTGATCATCATCACCGCCTACGGGTCGATGGCAGCTGCCGTTGAGGCGATCAAGGCCGGCGCGTGCGACTTTCTCGTGAAACCCCTCATGCACGACGAGATGAAGAGGGCGGTCAGAAACGCCCTGGACAAGCCGGGCGGCAGGTAGATCGGGTTATGCCGGCCCGGGACGCAATCACTCTTCTCAGGGAGACCCCGCCTTTCAATCTGCTGGACGATTCCCTCCTGGCGAATGTCGCGCAGGATGCGGTGGAACAGTTCTATCCGAAGGGACAGATCGCGCACCATCAGAACGGTCCGGCCCCGGAGCACCTCAATATTATACGGGCCGGGGCGGTGAAGGTATTTGTCAGGACGAACGAGGGAGAAGAGGTGCTCGTGGACTACCGGACGGCAGGAGATTTCTTCGGCCTGCTTTCCTTTGCCTGCGGCGATCTCGCGAGGGACACGATTGTCGCCGAGGAAGATACGTCGTGTCTCCTGATCAGGAAAGAGACCGTGCTTGGGCTGATGAGGGAACATGCGGGATTTTCAGAATTCTGCTTCAGGACGCGGCTGAAGCGACTCGTTGACATGACCTATCGCGAGATACGCGACAGGACCCTCCTCTACGGCGGGGGCGACAAACTGCTCTTTACGAATATCCTCGACGACCTCGCCACGAAAGAGGTAGTCACCGCGTCCGAAGAGATAAGCGTGCGGGAGGCGGCAGAGATTATGACCGACCGCAACATCAGCTCGCTCGTCCTCCTCGACTCCCATGGCTTCCCCTCCGGGATGATCACCGACAGGGACCTGAGAAAGAAGGTCGTCGCCAGGGGAAGGGACACGCGCGGACGGGTCGGAGACATTATGAGCGTTACGGTTATCAAGGCCGAGGCGGGGGATCACTGCTTCGAGGCGCTTCTGAAGATGATGCGGTACCGTATTCACCATCTGCTCGTCGTCGATAAAGGCCGTATGAAGGGGATCATCACCAGCCACGACCTCATGATGCTCCAGGGCAGGTCCCCCCTGTCGGTCGCGAGGGAGATCGAGGGACGTGATACGATCGACGGTCTTGTCCCGGTTTCCCGGAAGATCGATACGATCGTCACGCTGCTGATCAGGGAAGGGGCGAAGGCCGGCCATATCACCCGGATCATGACAGAGATCAATGACAGGCTCCTCAGAAAGGCGCTTGAGATCACCGAGTCGAAACTGGGTCCGCCGCCGGTCGGTTACTGCTGGATAGTATTCGGCAGCGAAGGAAGGAAAGAGCAGACCTTCAGGACGGACCAGGACAACGCCCTCATCTACGAAGACCCGGAAGAAGGCGGGGAGAAGACGACCGAATATTTTGCCGAATTGGGCATGCAGATGAGGGACGCGCTCTCGAGGTGCGGCATCCCCCCCTGCTGCGCCGACTATATGGCGAGCAATCCCCGATGGCGGCAGCCGCTTCGCGTCTGGAAAGAATATTTTTCGGGCTGGGTGAACAGCCCCACGCCGGAGGCGGTGCTCAGCTCGCTCATCTTCTTCGATTTCCGGGCGGTCTACGGCGACTCCCTCCTTGCGGAGAAACTCCGGTCGTTCCTCGTCCACGAGGCGAAGGGAAACAGCCGTTTTCTCGGACAGATGGCGGGAGCCATCCTAAAAAACAGGCCCCCGCTCGACTTTATCGGAAGGCTGAGCAGCGAAAGGAAAGGTCCGCACAAGGGGCGCTTCAATATCAAGGTGAACGGCCTCTGCCCGGTTATCGATATCGCAAGGCTGTCCGCGCTCGAATCGGGGCCTTATCATACCTCGACGCTTGCGAGGCTTGCAGGGTTTGCCGAGCGGGACGCCGCTTCTGCCCGATGTTCGCGCGAGCTCGAACAGGCGTTCGAGTTTCTCATGTCGCTCAGGCTGAGCCACCAGTTCCGGCAGATCCGGGACGGGATTGAGCCGGACAATTATATCGATCCGGGCGGGCTTTCGAACGTGGAGAAGGCCGTTTTGAAGGAGACGTTCAGATTCATCCTGTCCGTTCAGGATACGGTGCGGAAGAAATACGCAGCGTGGGCGGAGCAGTAGAACCCGGCCCGCGGCCTGGTGATCGTCATAGAGGAAGAATCTCGGCCTGCATCGGCCCGAGGTCGATGAGCGCCACGGTCGATTTGCCGTAGAGCCAGCTGCCGGCCTCGCCGGGGTTGACGACGAGCGTTTCTTTCATTTTTTTTACGACCGGCTTATGGGTATGTCCGTAGATTACGAGATCGTAATGGCCGCTGTCGGCAAGCGCCTCCGCGATATGGTGCTCATGGATGACGACTATTCTTTTCTCCGCCAGCTGGAAGGTGTGAGGCTGGGGAAAGACACGGCCGCCCGACATCTTGCTCAGCAGCAGCTTGTCCCCGTCGTTGTTTCCGAAGACGCCGGTGAAGGCCGCGTCGAGGTTCTTCAGTATCCTGAACGTAAAAGGCGAGGTGAAATCCCCGGCGTGGATGACGTGTCCGACCTTCCTTGCATTGAAGAGATCGACCGCTTTGTCGATCTGCGGCATGTTGTCGTGCGTGTCCGAGATGACCCCAATGAGCATGATACCTCCTATGAGAAGAACTGGATGATGTATTTTGCTGCCACGGAGAGGATCAGGCCTCCGAGCATCAGCTTGATGAACCTCTGAGGGACGAACTTCTGGAGCCGCGCGCCGAGGTACATGCCGACGAACCCGCCCAGTCCGAAGAGAAGGCCGAGCAGCAGGTCGGGAGAGGTGGCGCCCCCGCCTTTGGCGGGAGCCACGCTATAGAAGACGATACCGGCGATCGAGGTGAGAAAGGTGCCCATGAGCGCTGCTCCCGCAACAGCGTATATCGGCAGATGAAAGACCGCGACGCAAAACGGCGCGATGATAGCCCCCCCTCCGATGCCGTAGGTGCCCCCGATGATACCGACCACAAAGGCGAGGATGAACATCGCGGCGGTGCTGAACCGGAACGTCTCTCCCCAGAATTCGAAGACGACCTCCCGCACGGTGAAAGAGAGCGTCTTTACGACGGCCTCCGCCGGCAGTCCTGCGGCCACGCGAGAATTCTGAGACTCCCTCATCTGCGCGCTCCGCTGTCTGAATTTGTCTTCGAGCGCCCTCATCCGTGATTTTCCGGCGGCTGCCCTGCTGGAAAGCTCGTAGAGGAGACGGCTGCCGATGTACAGAAGCACGCAGCCGACGAAAAGCTTGAACGACCTCGGATCGGGGAGATAGAGGACCCTCAGGTAGTAGCCGATGAAGACGCCCGGAAGCGTCCCGAGGATCACGACAAGGGTGAGCGGCCATGCCATCCTGCCTTCTCTGATGAACCGGTAGACGCCGCTCGGGATGGCGACGATATTGTAAAGAAAGTTGGTTGAGCTGACGGCGGGGCTCGTAAAGTTGAGATAACTCATCTGGAAGGGCAGAAGAAGGAACGCGCCCGATACCCCGCCCATTGAAGTGAAGAACGAAACGACGAGGGCGACGAGCGGCGGGACGAAGACATAAGTCTTCACCCCCGAGACAGGGAAAAGCATAGAGAAATATTCCACTCGTCCTCCTGAAGGAATGGCTGCTTACGCGAGACGCGGTTTCTTTACCATATATCTCGTCCGGTTGGCATGGCCCTCAGGGCCTTAGTCCCGGGCTATTTCCACGTCCTGACGAATTCGTCATAGGTTATCCCGAACGAGTCTTCGAAGGCCTTGTTGGGGGCCTCGCCCCGCGAAAGCGCCACGAGGAGGTCCTTCATCCGGTACATGCCGTATGTATCTATCAGAGAGGAGACGGCGGAATAACTCTCCTGATAGGCGGTGCGGGCGCTTGCCGCCCCGAGCCCGGCAAAGGACGTTTCAAGCGCCCTGAGCGGAATGACCTGCCCGGTCTTCCCCTGATCTCCGGCTGAAAAGTACTCTGCAAGGCCTTCATTGATCCAGAGGGGACAGCTTTTCGTGATCGAACGGATGACCGCATGCGCGTATTCGTGATAAAGCACCCTTCTCAGCTGGCCGGACTGATTCTCGAGCCCCTTCACGGGGATCCGGATCTTGCCGTCATAGTAGCCGGACGTCCAGGAGGGAGTCCGGGTGATGTCAAAGAAATCCTTGTTCCCGTATAGAATGACGGTAACCGCCTCCGGGGGGTAGTAATCGAGTCCCTTCCCTACCGACCGGTAGGCGTCTTCCAGTATGCTGATCACCTGACGGTCTATCCCCCCGTGCGCGTAGCCGTCGTAATAGATCGTGAAGTGAGAAGAGCTTTCCTTATTGTAATCGTCCTGAACACGCGTCTCCTTCTTCAGCTTCGTGAGGAGCGACTCGACGTCGGGGTCGCGTTTCAGCGCAAGGGCCGCTTCCGCGCTCCGAAGGCTCTTTTCGAGTTCGTCGGTCCGGTAATACGAGAAGGCGAGCAGTTTGAGGGAGATGAAGTCGTTTCCGTTATATTCGACCGCGCGTGTCAGATAGGATATCGCCTTTTGGTAGTCCCCCGTCTTGAAATAGCAGAGACCGAGGCCGCTCAGAGATACCTTTTCTATCGAGGCGACCTTGCCGAAGAGGGCTGCGGCGCCGGCGCAGTCGCCCTCGTTCACTTTTCTCACCGCCGCTTTCACGCTTTCGATGTCCTCTCCGGAAACGGCGACTTTGGCCGGATCTGCCGGATTCAGCTCCGGGAAGGGCGGCGCGTCCGGCAGCGAGGCAGGCGGCGGAAGAGCAGAGGGAGGGGGAGGTGGAGGTGGAGGAGACGACGAAGGCGCGGCGGGAAGTTGTTCGCGGGCCTCTTTCACCACCGGAGGAGATTTCTGCCTTTCTATGTATACATACGCCGTCAGGACGATGAGAACCAGCAGGACCGAATATACGATTGCCCGGGTCATAACGGACCTCCTCTGTCGACAGCTGGGTAAACGCGCATATGCACCTTGTCTATTCTAATCAATAATTCGGGACAGGTAAACCTGCCTTCGCGCGGGGCCGGGCCCGACATGCCGGGAATGCCGTTGAAACCCTCCGCAAGGACCGACCGCCGGGAATGAGAGCCGGCTGTTCGGGGCGGACGATTGCTGGTATAATCGGAATAAGGGGAGCTCTTGAAACGGAAAGGGAGGTGGGCGACATGTTGCGGAACCTGTCTGCGGAACCGAAAGGTGGGGGAAGGAGGGGAATCTGCCTGGCCGCGGTGCTTCTGCCCGGTCTCTTGGTGGCCGGACTCAGCTACGGGGACCAGAAGGTAAGCCTCTGGGAACGGATGTGCGAGGCCTGTCATGACGGAAAGACGGTGCTTAACGGGAAGGTTGTGATCGACAAGCGGCGGATAAAGGAGAAATACCGCACCATTGACGATCTCGTAAAGGGGGTGACCTGCCAGGGAGCGCCCTGCATGAACATCCTCAAACACGACAAGAAGCTCGTCGGGGAAGTCGGAGAAGAGATCGGGATACCGGAATCGCGCCCGCAGTGAACCGATAAGGGGGTGCGTGTAAACGGCAGGCTAATGGGGCTTGCGGCCCTGCTCCTTTTGCAGCAGGCGATAAAATTCGCACTGACGGCACCGGGGGATTTTCAGCAGATAGGACCCCTGCACTTCATGGTTGCCCATGGTGCCCGAAATCAGATAGCAGCAACGTCCGCTATGGGGGAATGCCGGACATTCTTCCATTACTTCCGTGCCGCATTGCATGTACTCCCAACAATTGACTGCCTTCATCCCGGCCTCACGTGTCCTTCACTCAGTATAGACGTTAAACGGGAGATTACAACTTTTTTTTTCACAGGCTGGAGATTCCGGCCGGGGAATCCTGCTTTCTTTCCAGGAGCTTCATGAATTCGACCGCCGGCCGGGAAAGGAATTTGTCTTTCAGGTAAGCCACGCCGAGCTCTCTCGAGAACGAGACGCCCTGGATGGACGCCTTAACGAGGCCCCCCGCCTTCGTCTCCTGTTCCACCGCTTTGTCCGGCAGGATCGATATGCCGAGGCCGGCCTTTACAAGGCCCTTGATCGTTTCGATATAGGCGACTTCCATCGAGACCTTCAGCGGCAGCCGTTTCTTTTCGAAGGCGGCGTCGATCTTTCTTCTGGTGGTCGTACCGGCCTCGGGAAGGATCATTCCCAGGGCCGCAATGTCATGGACGGTGATCTTCTCCAGTGAGGCAAGGGGATGGCCTTTCGGGAATACAAGCGACATGGGGTCTTCCCATATTACCTTCGACCTGAGATTCGGCGCGATCCCTGGAAGGGTAACGACGCCGAGGTCGACGAGGTTCTTTGACACCATCTCGATCACCGTCTCGGACCGGTGGCAGCGGAGCTTCAGGTCGACCTTCGGGAACGCCGTGATATATGCCTTGAGGATATTCGGCAGCCGGTGGAGACTGATATGGTCGCTCGTGCCGATAACGAGCTCCCCTGCGCATTCGCCGGAGAGGTCACGCACGGCGGTCTTCGCCTCTGCGATCGCGCGGAGTATCTTCTCGGCATGCGCGAGCAGGACTTCCCCTGTCTTGGTCAGGAATATCTTTTTGCCGATGCGGTCGAAGAGTCTTTCCCCGAGTTCCTCCTCGAGCGCCCGCATCTGTTTGCTTACCGCCGGCTGGGTGATGAAAAGCTCTTCGGCAGCCCGGCTGATGCTTCTTGTCCGGGCGACCTTTCTGAAATAGGAAAGCTGATAGAAATCCATACCTAAAGTTATAATATAAATGAAAATAATGAATTTGAATAATACATAAACCTATGATATTCTAAATCTGAAAACGAGTCAAGAGCTTGACGGCAGAGCAACTTTATGAGTACGAGAGGACAAGAACATGGCAATGACACTTTCGGAAAAAGTATTTCGGGCCCATCTGAGGGATGAGCCTTTTCCCGGGACGAAGGTGCTCGGCATCGACGTGGTGATGTGCCACGAGATCACGACGCCGATCGCGATCAACGACCTTGTGGCGAGGGGAAAAGACAGGGTCTTCGATCCGGCGAAGATCAAGGTCGTAATCGACCACGTCACGCCCGCAAAGGACACGAAGACCGCCCAGCAGGGCAAGATACTGAGAGACTGGGCGAGGCGGCAGGGCATCAGGGACTTCTTCGACATCGGAAGAAACGGGGTCTGCCACGCGATATTTCCTGAAAGCGGGTTTATACGGCCGGGATATACGGTGATCATGGGAGACTCTCACACCTGCACTCACGGGGCGTTCGGCGCGTTTGCGGCCGGCGTCGGAACGACCGATCTGGAGGTCGGCATCCTCAAGGGTGTCTGCGCCTTCAGGGAGCCCAGGACGATCCGGGTCAATATCAACGGCAGGATGCCCGAGGGGGTCCATGCCAAGGACGTCATCCTGAGGGTGATAAAGGAGCTGACGGTGAACGGCGCTACCGACTGCGTGATCGAGTTCCACGGAGAAGTCGTCAACGCGATGTCGATGGAGGGAAGGATGACCCTCTGCAACATGGCGATCGAGGCCGGAGGGACGTCTGGGGTCTGCATGCCGGATGAGGTGACCGTCGATTACCTATGGCCGTTCATCTCGTCCGGGTACAAGGACAAAAAGGAGGCACTTAAAGACTTCGAAAAGTGGCGGTCCGACGAGGGCTGCCAATATGTGAAGGTCCTGGACATCGACGTAACGGGGATGTCTCCCCAGGTCACCGTCGGCTACAAGCCGGACCAGGTGAAGGACGTCTCCGAGGTCGAAGGGACCGCTGTAGACCAGGTCTATATCGGGTCCTGCACGAACGGAAGGATCGAAGACCTTCGGGTCGCGGCTTCCTATCTGAAGGGCAGAACGATTGCGCCGACGGTGAGGGGGGTCGTTTCTCCGGCAACGCCGAGGGTCTTCAGGCAGGCGGACGAGGAAGGCCTCATCAGGATATTCATGGATGCCGGCTTCTGCGTGACGAACCCGACCTGCGGGGCCTGCCTCGGGATGTCCAACGGGGTGCTGGCGCCGGGCGAGGTCTGTGCCTCGACTACGAACAGGAACTTCAACGGAAGGATGGGCAAGGGGGGCATGGTGCACCTCATGAGCCCGGCGGTGGCGGCGGTGACGGCGATCGAGGGCAGGATCGCGGACCCGCGGAAATACGGCAAGGGAGGCGTGAAATGAAGGAGTTCGGAGGCAAGGTCCTCTTTCTCGACAGGTCCGACATCAACACGGACGAGATAATACCTGCGAAGTACCTTACCGAGATTTCGAAGGAGGCGTTGAAGCCGCACATGCTCGAAGATCTCAAACTCGAAGGGTTCGATCCCCGTTCGCCGGAGGCGAAGGAGGCCGGGGTGATCGTGACGAGGGCGAATTTCGGCTGCGGCTCGTCCAGGGAGCATGCGCCGTGGGTCTTCGAGGTAAACGACATCAACGTCGTGATTGCGTCGAGCTATGCGCGGATATTCAGGCAGAATATGTTCAACTGCGGAATGCTCGCGATAGAACTGCCCGGGGAGACGATAGAGAAGCTGTTCGCCCATCGCGGCGGGGCGAAGATCTCGGTCGACTTCAAGAACGACAGGCTGACGATAGAATCGGCGAAGGGGAAGGAGACCTTCGATTATCCGATCTCGGGCTTCGACAAGGCGCTCGTCGAGGCCGGAGGATGGGTCGATTTCGCCGACGCGAAGTATTGAGATTCGGTGCGTTAGGAGAAGGCGAACATACTGTAAAAGGCCATAACCCCTAACATTGGTGCGCCGGGATAAACCGGCATGGAGGGTGTCCCTCACATCCTTTCTGGTGCGATAGAATTTGATGGGGCATGGCGTCGAGAAGACAGGACTTCACGAAAAGTTATGTCCCGGTCAGGGACTTTGGACGTGGCTTCCGATGCGCCAAGGAATCGCTACGAAAGGCTTTTCGGACCGCCCTCCTCGCCTCCGTGACGATATGTATGCAACTGGAGAGTAAATTGTGATGGTTGTCCATATCACGCGGGAGAAACACAGGAGGATCTATGACACCTGATGAAAAACTTCAATCACTCGGCATTGCCTTGCCTGAAGTCCCGAAACCACTCGGCTCCTATGTGCCGTTTGTGAGGGCGGGGAACCTCGTCTATCTGAGCGGGATGCTGCCGATGCGGGAGGGGAAGTTGATGAAGACCGGAAGGGTGGGGGAGACTGTCTCTCTCGAGGAGGCTGCCGAACTCGCCAAAGTCGCCGCGATAAACGGCCTTACTGTGCTGAAGTCGGCGATCGGCGGGCTCGACAAGGTGGTCCGCTGTGTCAAGGTCGAAGGATATGTCTCGTCCGCCGGAGAATTCACCGACCAGCCGAAGGTCGTCAACGGAGCCTCCGATTTCCTCTTCGAGGTTTTCGGAGAGTCCGGCAGACATGCGCGGACCGCCGTCGGAGTGAATATTCTCCCTCTTAATTCGCCCGTGGAGATATCGTTTATCTTCGAGGTGAAGGAGTAGCGTTTTCTCTCTGCCTGCCGGCCGGGGAGCCGCCCTGTCGTACGTTCACGGAGAAGATGAGCTATCGCCTCCTGATCCGAATCCTCCCTTCCAGGTCGTCGATGAACTGGCGGGCCGTGCGGCCGGAGTAGCTGCCGTGGGAGAGCGCCCACTGCATCGCCTCATTCCGCAATTGCTTCCGGTTCATTCTGATCTTCTTCAGCGACGCGTAATTTTCGATAATCTCCAGGTAGGTTTCGGCGACGAAATGGGGAAAGCCGAACCTTATGCCGAACCGGTCGCTCAGCGAGAGTTTTTCCTCGACCGCCTCGCCAGGGTGCAATTCTCCCCCGTCGAAGACCGGGACGTTTTCGGCCGTCTTCTCCGGCATCAGGTGCCTCCGGTTCGACGTGGCGTAGATCAGCATGTTAGACGGGCGAATCTCGAGCCCTCCCTCGAGCACCGTCTTGATCTGCCGGTAGGACCTCTCGTCTTCTTCGAAGGAGAGGTCGTCGCAGTAGATGATGAACTTCTCCTTCCTTCCGGCCAATATCTCGGCCACCTCGAGGATATGCACGAGGGCGTCCCGCTGCATCTCGATCATCCTGAGCCCGCTGCCGCTGTATTCGTTGAAAAGCGCCTTTACCGCAGAGGACTTTCCTGTTCCTCTCGGACCGTAGAGGAGCACGTTGTTGCAGGGAAGCCCGGCAATAAACTGCTCCGTATTGCCGCGAAGACCGGCGATGATGTCGTCGATCCCCCTCAGTTCTTCGAAGGTGATCGGATCTGGCAGGTCGATTTGTCTTGCCATAAGGGCGCCGTTTCGGGAAGAGACGCGGCAGGCCTCGAATTCGCGGAAAACCGCCGGATCAGTCGCAGGCGCCAGCGAGTCCGCCAGCCGCTGAAGGCTGGCGTTGAGGGAGACCAATTGAGTGAGAATATCGTCCATCGGTTTCAGTTCGTTTCTATTATCTGCGAACGGGAAGCCCTTAATCAAGGCCGCCGGGCCGCTCCAGGCGTATTCCCCGAGCGGCATTGATGATATAATAACTCCACTTTACGGACGGAGGAGAGTTGAAGGACAACGAGATGACGAACGGAAGGCCGGTTGCGGGCAGGGGCAGGATCATCGACGTGAGCGCCGGAGTATGTCCCCTCGGCCCTTCTCGGAGGGTCAAGACAGCCCTGCGGAAGGCGATCAAGGAGATAGGTGTTTCTGCCGACGACGCCGTGAGGAGGCTTGAACGGTTTTTCTTCTCGAAATACGGTGTCCCTGCGGGGAGCCTCCTTTTTGCGAATTCGCTGAGGGAGCTTTCGGGAGCTCTCCTTGCATCCCGCGGGCCGAAAAAAGTCCTGGTCGCGGGTGCGTTGCCGGGACTCTACGGCGAGGAGACGCCGGGAGCGTCGATAAAGCCGCGTTACCTCGTTTCGGGGGAGGCCCCTTTTTTTGCCGCAGGGCCCGACGAATTGATGAGGGCCGCCGGGGAGGCGGACGTGGTGATCGTATCGAATCCCGATCGGGTGACCGGAAGATTGCTCGGGGATGGCGTGCTGACGGGACTGCGCGACATGGCGGGCAAGGGGAAGCTGGAGCTCGTCATCGACGAAACGCTCATGGAGTTTACCGGACGGGAAGGAATCGCCGCGCAGGGAAAGAATGTCACCACACTGCGCACTACCGCGAGTTATTACGGGCTGGCCGGGCTCGAGCTTGCCTACGCGGTCTCGGGGGCGGAGACGATCGCCGGGATGAGGACAAGAAGATGCAGCGCGCCGAACAGGCTTTCGGTCGAGGCGGCGAAAGCGGCGCTGAGCGACGGGGCGTATAAGACAGAGGTGAAGCGCTTGCTTGACGAGGAAAAACTCCTCCTCTCACGGGCGTTCGGGAGGGACGGACGCATCACCTTTTTCGATTCGGACGCCAATGTATATCTTCTCGGATTTAAGGGGTGGTGCGAACAGTTTTCCTCCTGCCTGCTCAGGGCCGGCTTCATCGTTCGCGAGTACCGCCCTGCAGAGGACTCTGATGCCCCGCTGCTGAGGATGTCCGTTCTGGCGCATGACAAGAACGTAAAACTGGCGAGGCTGATCTGCGGGATGCCTCCTTCGGGGGGGGCGCTGCCCGTCCGGATGAAAAAGCCCGCCGCTATTAGGTAGAATTGAGTATGACCCGCTCTTTCGCCTTCGTCTTCGCGCGGTATGTCGCGATGCTTTTCCTCACTGCGGTCGTCTGGCTCATCGCAGGCATGGTTTACTTTGAGCGGTTCTTTCCCCCCTTCGACCGCATCCTGCCGGTGCTGATGCCCTGGAAGGGACTCGGGAAGATCCCGCCCACTTCCACCTTGGGCGAGCGGCTTTCGATCATGCAGGGGCTCGTGGATTCCTCAAACCGCGTGGCCGGCTACTCGCTGGCGGTGCTCGCGGGTTCCTTTGCGCTTTTCAGCGTCTACCTGACGCTCGTCTATCAGCAGAGACAGAGGAAGACCCACGAAAACCGGCTCCTCCTGCTGAAGAACCGCGAGATCGCGAGAAGAAATGAGTTCATCCGGTATATCTCGGCCACGATCGGGCACGAGTTCAAGAACAACCTGGGGCGGATCAAACGGAGGATCGATCTGTTGTCCGGCCTTCCCGACGACGCCAAAACGCGTATCGACGGCACATTCGAAAAGCTCTTTGCGGACATCGACATCTTCAAGAAGATTTCGGACGAACGGGAGGCAGGGCTTGTGGATTTCACGATGGTCGATCTTAATGCGATGCTTTCGGCGCTGGCGCAGCAGTTTGGCGACCTGGCAGAGGTCTCCTTCCGGAAGGAACCGCAGATGAGGCCGCCGGTGATATACGCTTCCCAGACCCTTCTGAGGACGGTCTTCGAGAACCTTGTCGATAACGCTATCAAGTACAAGAAGCCGCAACAGCAGCGCGCCCGCATCGGGATCGTGTGCGCGGTCGATTTCGACGGAATTCGGAGGTATGTCTCCCTCTCGTTCAGGGACGAGGGGGAGGGGATGGACGACCTGCAGGCGGACCTTTGTTTTTACAAGGGAAAAGGTTCCGCGGGGGGATGGGGCGAAGGACTCTATTTCGCCAAGTATGTGGTCGGTCTTCATGCCGGTAAGATCAGGGTCGGGAAAGAGTATACAAAGCCGGGGGGCGGCACCGAAATTATTATCAATCTCCCCTATGTGGAAGAGTCGCTGTATGTTTAAGGTCCTGATCGCCGACGACGACTATGAAGACCGTGAGCTCCTGAAGCTCGAGATCGAGCGGGCGCTCGGACATGAGGAGGAGGACCTGCGCTTTTACGAGGCGGTGAGCATGAAGCAGGCGAAGGAGATCCTGAAGAACCAGCTGTTCGACCTGATGACGCTTGATATCGAGTTCGACCGCATGAACGAAGGGATAGACGACCTGCCGGAGATCTTCGAGAGCTATCCTACCCTCAACCTCATTGTGGTGAGCGGGAAGCTGAACAAAGGTGAGGTCTCCGAAAGGCTCTTCAGGTTCACGAAAGACAACGTCCTGAAAAGCAAGCGGTGGGCGAGGCATTTCGACGTGCTCGACAAGAAGGACGACAAGAAGGAGGCGCTGCGCCGGGCATATGCGTTTGCGTCGGGACAGAAGGGCGTTTCCGACAAGATCAGGGACCTCTTCCTCCTTGCCGAATCCTATCTTGAGAAGGACGAACTGGACAAATGCCTCGAGGTATACCAGAGGATCCAGAAGCTGGCACCCGGCGAGGCGGAGTCGGGCGAGAATATCAATATCTTCAGGGGGGCCGTCTCGGCGGAGCAGGCGAAGGAATTTTACCGGAGAGGCGAGACGGTGGTGGCGTCACTCGTGCTCGGCCATCACCTGGAGACCCGGCTGCGGACGTTTACGAAGAAGGTGCTCGGGCATTCCTCTCCGGGGCTCTATGAGTGCCTGAAGGAACTGGAGAGGACCCATCGCATCGGAGAGTTCAAGAAGGGACTCTTCCAGCAGGTGCTGAGACTCAGAAACAAGGCCATCCATCATCCCAGCCAGATGTCGGAGCAGGATTTCGACTCGGCCGTCAAGAGCCTGCGGCTGCTCGAGGCTAGGTTCTGATGAGGAGCGGATTGAGGAGATGTATCCTGCCGCCGGGTCCGCTCATGATGGTCATGCTTGCGGGGGTCATGTTTCTGGGAGGGCTCCTCTATTATCGAGCGGTGAAGATCCAGCGGTTTCTCGAGCCCGCGCTCGCCATATCGCAGCCGAGAAGCGAATTTACCGATGCGATCAACTCCCTGCTGAAGAAAGAGTTCGGTCCGGCCGGCATCCGGGGGATCAGATTTGCGATGGGCTCGATCGTCGTCGATACCGCCGTGCTTTTCCCCAGGGACGGGCGCCCGGACGCTTCCTCCTCCCAGGTGATGAAGAAACTGGGCAGGGTGCTTCTTTCGACGCTGGACAACGATTACCTCCGTTCTCACTCGGATATGGTGCTGGTCCTGGCCCGGTACCCTTTGGGCGAAGACACGCGGGCGAACGGTCAGATGAGGCTGGCGTCGGAGGCGCGGGCGGAAAAGGTCCTCGAGGCGCTGTACAATGCCGAGCCCCTTCTGCAAGGGAGATACGCGCCTTACTTTGCGTCGGCGTCCATGCCGGCAGCTCCCGGGACGGGCGAGGAGAACAGAATAGAGTTCAGGATCGTGCCGAGCGAGCAGCTTCATATCGAGGTACTTCAGCGCTTGAGGAAATACGTGAACTAGGCCGGTCTCGGGACAGTGCCCAATGGCGGAGGAGATATGCTAAAATAAAAAACTGTTTCTCGGGGTCATACTCCGTAAGAAGGGGGAGTATGACGAGGGCGCGTTTTTTTTGCAGTCTACGGGCGGCCCTGCGCAACAGAAAGGTGTGAATCTCGTCAGGTCCGGAAGGAAGCAGCGATAAGCATTTTTTTCTGTGTGCCGCAGCAAGTCGCTCGCGGGCTGCAAAAAGGACGCATTGCCGGGGACAAAGAACGGGAGGAGATGACGGGCTTAATCCGCATCCGTTCTGTCTCACGCGCAGTTTCCGGATATGGGCTACCTCGTATTAGCAAGAAAATGGAGGCCGAAAGGGTTTGACGACCTTGTCGGCCAGGAGCCGATTACGCGCATTCTGAAGAATGCGATCGCGCAGGGGAAGATCGCTCACGCCTACATCTTCTCGGGTCCCCGCGGGGTGGGAAAGACGTCTTCGGCGCGGATCCTCGCCAAGGCGCTCAACTGCCAGGAAGGGCCGACTCCGTCGCCGTGCGGCGTTTGCGCATCCTGCGCGGCGATCACCGACGGGTCTTCCGTCGACGTGAGCGAGATCGACGGCGCGTCAAATAACAGCGTCGATGATATCAGGGACCTCAGGGAACGGGTCAAGTACGCCCCCTCCGGCGGCAGATACAAGGTGTACATCATCGACGAGGTCCATATGCTTTCCGGCTCCGCTTTTAACGCACTGCTGAAGACGCTGGAAGAGCCGCCGGCGCATGTCATTTTCGTCCTCGCGACGACCGAGATGAAGAAGATCCCCGCTACCGTGCTTTCCCGGTGCCAGCATATGCCTTTTCGGAGGATCTCGAGCAACGTGATCAGGGGCAGGCTGAAAGGGATCGCGGAGGCGGAGGGGATTGGTATTTCCCCTGCGGCGCTCGGACTCGTCGCGCGCGCCGCCGACGGCAGCATGCGGGACTCCCTCACGATACTCGACCAGGTGTCGGCTTTTTCCGCGGAGGTGACCGAAGAGAGCGTCAAGGGACTTCTCGGCATCGCCGATTTCGGGTTCCTGGCGAAGATCTCCCGGGCGCTCATCGACGGCGACAGGGCCGGGATACTCGGGGCGGTCGAGGACCTCGTGGAACAGGGGACCGACATCAGGTCTTTTTCAAAAGAGCTGACCCAGTTTTTCCGGGACCTTCTCGTGGCGAGTGTTCTGAAGAAGCCGCAGGAGGTGCTCGATATGGCCCCGGAAGAGATCGAGGCGGTTGCTGAAATCGTGTCGGCTTCCTCGGAGGAACAGCTGACGCTGATGCTTTCGGAGATCATGAAGTCGGAGGCCGAGGTGAGGAGTTCTTCGTCTCCCCGTCTTGCCTTCGAAATGGCGCTGATCAGGGCGAGTTTCCTCAGCGCGCTGAAGCCGATAGGCGAAGTTATCGAAAATATCAATCGCCTTGCCGGACGGCCTCCTGCCGCGCGGACGAAGCTTCCGGAAACGAAGAGGGAGAAAGTCGAATCTCGTTCGAAGCCGGAGGCGGCTGCGCAGGAGCAGCAGACGGAGGATGTCGCGATAACGGAGGAGCCGCCGGAAGAAGCGGACGGCGAAGATGTCGGGATGCCTGCGGGGACGATGACCGGAGAAGACGCCGCCGAGGCCTCCGCCGCGGACGACAGCGGGGAGGCGGGAAGCGGGGCTGCGGACGACGAGCGGGACATATGGCAAAGGACGCTTTCGAAGGTGGAGCACCGGCTTGCGTCGAAGCTTGCGCAGGCGGAGGCGGAAATCCGGGGGGGAGAGCTTCTGCTTACCCTCAACGGAGGTCAGGCGCTCTTTGAGGAATCGATCAGAAAGGAACTGAAGACCGTAGAGGGCATTCTTTCCGGAGAGGCCGGCAGAAAGCTCAGGATAAAACTGGCGACGGCGAACAAGAAAAGCGTGAGGAAGAAAGACCTCAAGGAGAAGGTGCGGGACGAGCCCCTGATCAAGGAGGCGCTGGAGCTTTTCGAGGGAAGGATCGTGGATGTGACCCCCGCCGAGGGCAGTGACACTACACAGAACGGAGGATAGCATGTCAAAGAAGATGTTGGGAGATTTGATGCGCCAGGCGCAGAAACTGCAGGAAGAGATGATGCGGGCGCAGGAGGAGGCGAAGAAAAAGACGGTCGAGGCGACGTCGGGCGGCGGGATGGTCGCGGTGGTGGCGAGCGGCGCCGGAGAGGTCGTCTCGATCAGGATAGAGAAAGACGTGGTAAACCCCGAAGACGTCGAGATGCTCCAGGACCTCGTCCTCGCCGCGGTGAACGAGGCGCTCAGGAGAGGGCGTGACCTTGTGAACGAGGATATGTCGAGGCTGACGGGCGGCCTGCAGATCCCGGGAATGGGCGGACTCGGGAACATGTTCGGCAAATAGGCCTTGTCGCCGCGCAAAAGGAGAAGGCGAATGTGCTGAAAAAGTCCATAAATTCGGCGGATATTGTTTTGCGATCACGTAAACGAGGCAGTGCCGTTTTATGAAATGGGAAGGACGGTATTGTCAGTCGTCAGGGCGTTGCGGTGCCTCAGGTTATGGACCTTTTTCAGCACATTCGCCTTTTTCCCGTATTTGAATTTGCAGAGGCAGGCAGGTAGTGTGTAATGCATGGAATTATCGAGAATCTGGTAACTGAATTGACGCGGCTGCCCGGCATCGGGAGAAAGTCCGCCCAGCGGCTCGCCTTTTTTATCCTCTCGATGCCCGAGGTCGAAGCCCTTTCGATCGCAAAGGCGATCGAGAGGGTGAAGGAGAAGGCGAGGTTCTGCCGGAACTGTTTCAATATCACGGAGAAGGACCTCTGCGAGATATGCAGCGACGAGTCGCGCGACCGGAGCAGGATCTGCGTCGTCGAAGAGCCGAGCAATATCCTCGTCCTGGAGCGGGTAAAGAGCTTCCACTGTCTGTATCACGTCTTGCTCGGCGCGCTCTCGCCGATAGACGGTGTAACGCCGGACCGTCTGAGGATCGGGGAGTTGGTCGACAGGGTCAGGGGCGGGGGGATCGAAGAGGTGATACTGGCAACCAACCCCAACACCAAGGGCGAGATCACCGCGCAATACGTGAAAGAGGTGCTTGCCCCGCTTCAGGTGCGGGTGACGCGCATCGCCTACGGCCTGCCCATGGGAAGCGACATCGAGTTCGCCGACGAGGTGACTCTCGGGAAGGCGCTCGAAGGCAGGAGGGACCTGTAACGGCGGGGGCTTCAGTCCTCCCGGCAGGTTAAGGAGAATGCCCGGCCGGCGGGTGAAGAATCGTTATCCCTGTTTCACTTCTTTTGCTCGGCGTAGAAGTTCACCAGCAGGTCCGAGTCTTTCGGGGAGAGATCGAATTTCAGGCAGGCCTCGCCGATCAGCGCAGGGAGCGTCGCCTTCGGATCCTCCAGTTGCCGGTCTGATATCCATTTGATGGCCCTTCTCAGTTGTTCGCCCTGGGGCAGAACGCTCATAATCGCAGCCTCCTTTTCTGGTCTACCTTCACTCAGTGATGTAATCTACAACATCCCGGTATCTTTTTGAAAACCCAAGGGCCGGGCCGTTCAACCCTTTTGCTGCATATATATCGCCGCTATGCAACGATATGGTCAACCTTCGATCGTGCGCGTAATGATCTCTTCTATCCTCGCCGACCAGAGCCGGTATCCCGTGTCGCTGAGGTGGACGCCGTCCTCCAGAAGGCACGATGCGTTCGGGACACCGCTTTCGTCGAGAAACAGGGGATGGATGTCAGCATATCCCGCCCGTTCCTGTTCCGCGAGTGCGCGCAGGCGACTGTTCATTGCCCTGATCTCGTCGTTCGAAAGAAAAGGGGTGCCCACCGGCAGGAGACTGTGGACGAAGATACGGACCGACGGCCAGGCATGTCTCAGCCGTTCGATGACCGCGCCGTATGTAGTGATAAAGCCACTGTCTTCCATGGCAAGGTTGTTGATGCCGCTCATGACGAAGACGAAGTCGGGGAAAGGCACCTTCGCAACGATAGCCGGGAGTCTTCGGTAGAGCCCCTCTACGGTCTCTCCCGCGACACCGAAATTATAGACTTCATGTCCCGCAAAGCGCGTTTCCCAGTCGAAAAACTCTATCAGTGAATCGCCGATGAAAAGAAGCCGCATTGCCCCGTTGTCCCTTCCTAAGCAGTATTCGCGGACCTGATTTTTTCGCACCATGAAGAGGCTTTTCGCAATATCTCATCCTCATCGCCCGAGAGAAGCCGCCGCCCCTGAAGAATAATTTTGCCGCCGACGATCACCGTGTCGATGTCGGCGGCGTTCATAGAATAGACGAGATGGGAGTAGACATCATACATGGGGGCCAGGTGAGGCTTTCTGATATCAGCCAGGACGATATCGGCGTCTTTCCCCTGCTGGATGCTCCCCGTCCGGTCTCCCATGCCGAGCGCCTCCGCCCCCCAGCGGGTCGCCATGAGCGCAACCTGCCGCGCGCCGAGAGCGGTGGGGTCTTTTGCGAGCGCCTTGTGGACCTTCGCCGCGGTGCCCATTTCGCTCAGGAGACTGAGGTCGTTGTTGCTTGCCGCCCCGTCGGTCCCGAAGGTCACCCTGATGCCTTCCGCCAGCATCGGGACCACGGGAGCGAAGCCGGACGCAAGTTTCAGATTGCTCTCCACGCAGTGGCTGACCGCAACCCCTTTTTTTGCGAGGATATCGATCTCTTCGTCTTCGATCCAGACGCAGTGGGCGGCGGTGACGCTTTTGTCCAGGAAGCCGATAGAGTCGAGGAATGTAACCGGCCGGGTGCGGTGGAGGGCCATAAGGTGCGCGACTTCCCATTCCGTCTCGGAGATATGGATATGGAGCGGCACGCCGTGCGCCTCCGACAATGTCTTCGCCTTGCGCAGAGTGTCGGGACTGCAGGCATAGGCGGAATGGGGCGCCACACAGGGCGTGATGAATCCGTCGCCTTTCCAGTCCCTGATGAAGGATTCAGCCTTTTCGAGGTATTCGGCGGGGGTCTGAGCGGTCCTCGTCGGGAAGTCGAGGATCCCCGCTCCGACAACGGCCCGCATGCCGATCTCCTTTGCCGTCGCCGCGATCCGGTCGCCGTAAAAGTACATGTCGTTGAAGGCGGTGATCCCCGACTTGATCATTTCCAGGCAGGCGAGTTCGACCGCGTCCCCGACAAACTCAGGACTCAGCCATTTTTCCTCTGCCGGCCAAACATGTTTTTCGAGCCACTCTTTCAGAGGCAGGTCGTCGGCAAGTCCCCTGAAATAGACCATCGGAGAATGGGTATGGGTGTTCACAAGCCCCGGGAAGGCGACGAACCCTTTTCCCCCAATCACCTTCGGCGATTCGTACCGCGCAACGATCTCGTCGGCAGGCCCTGCTGCAGCGATCCTGCCGTCTTTCACGGCGACAGCGCCGGTTTCGATGACGGCAAGATCATCGTCCATCGTGAGGATATGATCGGCTCTGATTATGATATCGGCATTCGACTTCATGACTTACCGCTGTCTATAGCTCAGGATTAAGGATGCGCCGCCCTTCTTCCCTTCGACATGTTTGGCCTTGATTATCTTTCCACGAGTATCCGGAGCATCCTCCTGAGGGGCTCCGCCGCGCCCCAGAGGAGCTGGTCGCCGCAGGTGAAGGCGGCGAGATACTGCGGCCCCATGTTCATCTTGCGAAGCCTGCCGACGGGTACCGTGAGCGTGCCGGTAACCGCGGCGGGCGTCAACTCGCGCACCGTGATCTGACGCTCGTTCGGCACCACCTTTACCCACTCGTTATGCCCCGCGATCATGCCGTTGATCTCGTCGAGAGGCACGTCTTTCGTGAGTTTCACGGTAATCGCCTGGCTGTGGCAGCGCATCGCGCCTATGCGTACGCATATTCCGTCGATCGGGATCGGGCTGTCTTCGCGGCCGAGGATCTTGTTTGTCTCCGCCTGGCCTTTCCATTCCTCCTTGCTCTGCCCGTTGTCGAGCTGAACGTCGATCCAGGGTATGAGCGAACATGCCAGCGGGGCACCGAAGAACTTAGTCGGGTAGGAGTCCGAGCGGACATGTTCTGCCACCGCACGGTCGATCTCGAGGATTGCGCTCGAAGGGTCATCGAGAAGGCCGCGCACTGAGCCGTGCGCCGACCCCATCTGAGAAAGCAGTTCGCGCATGTTCTGCGCGCCGGCGCCGGATGCCGCCTGATAGGTCATGGCCGACATCCATTCCACCAGCCCTGCCTTGTACAGCCCGCCCAACGCCATAAGCATAAGAGATACGGTGCAGTTGCCGCCGACGTAATTCTTTATCCCCTTCGAAAGTCCCTCCCTGATCGCCGCGATGTTGACCGGATCCAGGACGATGAGGGCGTTTCTTTCCATTCGGAGCGCCGAAGCGGCATCGATCCAGTAACCGTTCCATCCCGCCGCCCGCAGCTTCGGGAATATTTCCTTCGTATAATCGCCGCCCTGGCAGGAGACGATCGCCTCCATTGCCTTCAGTTCGTCGATATTCTTTGCGTCTTTGAGCGCCGGCGCCGGCTTGCCTACCTCGGGCGCCTTCCCCCCTACATTCGATGTAGTAAAGAAGACCGGTTCAATCCGGTCGAAGTCTTTTTCTTCGCGCATGCGGCTCATCAGCACCGAACCCACCATGCCCCGCCAGCCTATCACACCCACTCGCATCATACGTTTACTCCCCCACAGTAGTAGAATTCAATATTATACTCGAAGCGCCGGATCTTTGCACAGCGGCGAAAACCGGGCGGCGGGCCGGTTTGCGCCATGCGGGAGGGCGTTACACTGGTAGATACGCCGCCAATTCGGTTGCTGTCAGGACAGGCATGCTTCCGACCCGAATCCGGGCGGCGCCGGACACTGCATTTATAAGGAGGCTGCTTTATTTATGTCGCATGCCGGAAAAAGACGCTTTTTCACGTCTTTGTGGACACGCGGGACTACTCCCCCATCTATGACGACCTTGAGATACTGAACCGCTGGTGGAAAATGAGGGAGGATTCCCGGGAGAAGAAGGCCTTTCTCTATATGGACATCACGACGATGCACGGAGGCGCCCACTGGGCCGACGACAGCGAGTGGTGGAGAAAGAAGCCCTCCGTGCTCTACCGGGAGTTCGGCCTTCGCCTTTTCGGCAACATCGATGCGTTTTTGGGGAAGCTCGAGGCCAGCGGGAGGAACTTCGTCGTCGTTTTCGTCCCCGAGCACGGCATGGCCCTGCGCGGAAGCAGCATCCAGTCACCCGACATCCGGGAGATACCGCTTCCGGCGATCACGACGGTGCCGGTCGGGATCAAGCTTATCGGTCCGGGCATTTCCCCGATTTCGCGGCAGATTACGGTTTCCAGGCCGGCGAGCTATCTGGCGATTTCCTACCTTCTGAAGTCTTTTCTCTCGTCGTCTGCGTTCGGCCGGGACGAGATGCTGACGAAAGAAGTGATCGCCGGCATCCCGGAAACGGCCTTCATGGCCGAAAACGAGGAGTCGATGGTGATCAGGCAGGACGGCGAGGTCTATTACTACGGAAAGGGAAAGAAGTGGATCACACTGCCGGCGGCGGCCCTGAAGTGATCCCCTCCTCCGGGGCAGGGGAGGCGGCTGCCGTATGCGTAATGCCGCGCTGCCGGGGAGCCTGCGGCGCCGCCGTCTCGCGGCGCCGCGATCGGGATGACCTTCCGGGACGTTATGGCGTTATGGTCGATACAAATATGTCCGTGGGGTTCGAGGGCGTTTCGAAGTTCGCCATCGGGAAGGCCGTGATAAAGGAATTGCCCGCTGCGGCCAACCCGACGTAATCGCCGACAAAATACCATGGTGCTCCCGGCTCGGGCGCGCTTCTCATGTCGAACGGGCCTGCAATATGGGCCTCTTCCCACGTCTCTCCCCCGTCGTGAGATACGACGACCCAATAGTCGGTCTGGAGTATAAGCGGATCGGAGGTATCGTTTCGGAGGTCATAATAGGTCACGGCGATCGTGCCGTCGGCGGAGACCGCGACAGACGGCGTAAATGCCGCGGCCGACGCCTTATTCACCTTGACCGCCGCCGACCAGGTGAGGCCCCCGTCCGTGGATTTTGAAAATGCGATCCCGTCTCTCACTCCGCCGCTGAACCTGCCATCTTCCCATACGAGGTAGACGTTGCCGCTCCCGCCGTCGACGGCGACGTCGGGGAGCGTGGCCCCGGTGAATACCATTTCGCCGGTGGTGGGATCGTCTATCGTCACCGGTTCCATGGTATCGACGATGGCGGGACCGCCCCATGTTTCTCCCTTGTCGGCCGAGCGCATGATCGCCAGCCGTAAGCCGCGCTGTCCATGGGCGTTTTTCTTATCGGTCTGGATATGAAAGACGTTCAGGAGTTCGCCGTCGGGAAGGACGACTATCTGATGACCGAGGCAATAGCTGTGTTCGCCCGGGTCGTAAATCATGCGCGCCGGTTCCCAGGTCTGCCCGCCGTCGGTCGTCCTCGAAAACCATGACGTCATCTTGTAGGCGCTGGATCCGCGCGGGCCGTAGGAGGGCTGCACGCCCGAGCCGAACTGGTTCTGCGCCCATGCCGCATACACATAGCGTGAATCTGCCGGGTCTGCGGTGATCGAAGGCTTGTCGGCAATCGCGTTCGGCGTCGACCTGAAATCGAGCGTTGTCGGCCCGCTCCACGTATCTCCGCCGTCGACGGATTTGCTTATCATGACGCCCGAGTTAACCATATAGGCGTCCATCATCAGGCCGGCATGGTAGAGGTCGCCGTTGGGGGCGAAGGACAGCCAGGGGTCGCCTCCGCGCTGCGAGTGCCCGCCCGAGCAGACGGTGAGGTAGGGAAAGGCATACCGGCTCCATGTGGCGCCTCCGTCGTGGGTGACCGCCGCGGCAAATCCATTTGCGCCTCCCCATTGCCAGCGGTCCTGCTGCCAGCTGACGACGATGGTGAGGGGGTCGACGGGGTTTACCGCGACGTACGGCTCGACTTCATAGTTATGATAGTTGAGAAAACCGAGGGACGGGCCGCCGTCGCAGCCCTGCGCGAAGGGACTCGGTCCGGACACGAGGGTTACCGGGCCTATGGCCGGGGCCGCGGAAAACGCTTCGGCCCCCGTGAAAGCCAGACAACCGACCAGGAATAGAACCACTGCCAATACCTCATGCTTCTTCATCTCGTTCTCCTCTTAAGTCAGGGGTTCAGGAAGGAAAATCCTTCCTCAGGTCAGGCGCATGGATTCGGCAAGCAGAGAAATGATATGAACGATAAAGGCGATGCGTCCCTCCTCCGCTGCGTTGATCCTTACGCTTTGCATATCAATTTTCGTACCATCCGCCCGGTGGATTCGGCATGGAGAAAAAAGGGACGCATTGGTAAGGGGATACGCGGCGGGCAGGGGCCTTGCGTGACGGACGCGAAGTCGGAAAATATTGGTCATCAGCCTCTGCCTGTGAGCCTAATGACGCACGACACTGCCGGCCACCGCGAAACACCGGCAATGATGCCAGGTATAGAAACTGCGTAACCGCTCGATTGCGCGGCATTATAGCGTTGACAAATCCGGCCTCGCGTGATATTTTATGGCACTGATTAAAGGGGGGCCTCATGGGAAAGAAATGCTTCTTCGCCGCTGCCTCAGCATTAATCCTCTGTCTATTCATATTCCCCGGTGCACGCTTTTCTTATGCCGCGGAAGGCAGCAACGATCAGCCGGACACGAGTAAGATGTCTCCGGCCGAGCTGACGAAGGCCGAGCTCCTTCTCTTCTGGGACGAGAAGGACCTTTATGTCCAGTCGGCGACGAGGTCTCAGAAATCGATCTCGCAGGTGGCCGAGAATATGACCGTTGTCACCGCCAAAGAGATCGAGGACATGAACGCCCATACCGTCGCCGAGGTGCTCAACAGGGTTACCGACGTCTTTGTCGATTTCGGGACGACGGACTTCGGCAGCTCGTCCATCCTGCACATTCAGGGTTCCGAGGGAAGGCATGTCCTCGTCCTCGTGGACGGGGTGACATGGAACTTTCTTAACGAGGGCAGCGCCGAGACGAATACGATACCCGTCAGGATCATCGACCGCATAGAGATCATCAAAGGCCCGGCATCTTCTTCGTGGGGCTCGTCCCTCGGCGGTGTCGTCAATATCATTACAAAGAATGCGGGAAGTTCGCCGGTTCCTTCGGGGACGCTCAGCGGATCTATTGGCGAGAGGGGTACGCAGGACTATAACGGCGAGGTATCGGGAAAGGCCGGGCCTCTCGGATATTATCTCTTTGCGGGTAAGCAGAGGTCCGACGGCCTCAGGGACAACAGGGACTTCGAGAGCTACAGCCTCTATTCTAAACTCAGGTTCGACATCTCCAGGGACGTGAACGTTGGTTTGACCGCGGGATACAGCGAGCCGCATGAAAAGTTCCTCGATTCGGTCGACTTCGACCTCAGCTCGAAGGGTGTGGCCCGCACGCTCTTCGTGACAGGATCGGTCGACGCGGTGATATCCCCGGAGCTCAGCCTCCAGGCGATGTTCTATACCTTCAAGAACAGATTTGTCCAGCTGAATGACTTTCTCAGCACCGGCGAACCTTTCCTGCATATCATTTTCGACGAAGAGACGACCGCCGGAAGCGGAAAGCTCGTCTGGAAGCATGGCATTGCGACCGGCGTCATCGGCCTGGATTTCAGCCACGGCAGCCTCGACCAGAACTTTGACGGAATTTATATGCTTAATGCCAATCCCTCGATCGACAAATGGGCGGTGTACGCAAACGACACGATCTCGTTGGGAGATTTTACGGTTACGCCGGGCGTACGGTTCGACCATAACAATGTCACCGGCTCTTTCACGAGCCCGAGCCTTGGGGTGACATATAAGCTTGCCGAAAAGACGATATTGAGGGGCTCCGTTTCGAGGGGCTTCACCATACCGCCGCTTTCCTGGACCAGTGGCGGGGGGCTCTTCACCGACCCGAATCCCGGTCTTGCTCAGGAGAGCGTCTGGTCCTATCAGGTCGGTGTGGAATCGAACCTGACCGATTTTCTCTGGACGAAGGCGACGATCTTTCGCTATGACCTGAGCGACTCAATTGGGAAGGGCTCCCTGCCGTCAGGCAATGTCATTTACGTCAATGACGGGAACGTGAAGAGGCAGGGAGTGGAGGTCGAGGCGGAGACGGTGCCCTTTTATAACGTATCGCTGAAGGCCGGCTTCGCCTATATCCACAAGAGGGCCTCCGAAGAGACCGACCCGACGGTAAATTATGCCTGCAACATCGGGATAAAGTACGACGACAGGAAGGGCCTTATGGCGCAGCTCTTCGGCCATTACGCCTGGTGGGACCTCGCGGAAGATTCTGGCGCGAAATACGATACCTTCATTTGGGACATGAACGTGCGGAAGAGCCTTTTTTCATCTGAGAAGGTCAATGCGGAGATTTTCGCAACCGCCCATAATATATTCAACGGGTCATATTATACGAGCGGCCTGGAGAAGAACCCGCGGAGATGGCTTGAGGCGGGGTTGAGGGTGAAGTTCTAGTGTTTATCGCTTCGTAATACGACTTTTTGATGGGTGACATTCGGATATTATTTTTTTGCATATTTCCCTTGACAAGTCATATTTCCTGTGGTATATTTGCATAACTTATCAAGGCAACCCCGATTAGTACCACATCATTAAAAGGAGGATCCAATGGTAAAAGAAGAGATCGAAGTGCTCGATGGCGGCATCGACCTGACGGTTGTCGGCCCGATGGGCGCATGCTGCGGCGCCGCCCTTATACCTATCAAGTAGGAAAAGAGGCAATACCGGAGACGGGGAGATGGAGACATCTCTCCTTTTTTTTTGCAGAAAGAATTTGTGATGCACGTATCTAAATACATAAAAATATACCCCCTCGAAGAAAAGCCCGAAAGCATTCTCGTTTATTCGACAAAGAAGGCGTCGGTCTCGGTCCTTAAAAAACAGCTTCTCGAATCGGCAGAGAGGGGCTCACTGTCTTCCGAATCGTTGGCGACCCTATCCGACCTTGGTGTCATTATTTCCGAAGGGATGGACGAGAAGAGATCGATGCTCGGCTTCATCGACGGCATCAACAGAAGCGACACGGGAATGAGTGTTACCGTCGTCCTGAACATGGACTGCAACTTCGCCTGCGTATACTGCTATGAGGGAGACATGAAGGGCAAGCTTTACATGTCTTTGGAAACGGCGGACCATGTCGTTGAGTTCATAAAGAATAGATTCAGCGAAACGAAGAAGTCGATTAATATAGACTTCTTCGGCGGCGAGCCTCTCCTGAGCAAGGACTTGATCGTCTATATCTCCCGCGCCGTAAAGTCCTTTGCTGAATCGAAGGGGGCCGAATATACCTTCAGCCTCGTATCGAACGGCTCTCTCTTTAAGCGGAAGGTGGCCGGGGAACTGAAGGCGCTCGGGATGCAAAACGTCAAGATCACGCTCGACGGCACCGCCGAACTGCATAACAGATGCAGGCCTTTTAAGGGCGGAGGCGGGAGCTTTGACATATTGATCAGGAACATAAAGGATACCTGCGATATCGTGAAGGTCGGCATCGGCGGAAACTTCGGCCGTAAGAATTTCAAGGACTTCCCGAGGCTTCTCGACTATCTCGAAGGCGAAGGTCTCGGTCCCGGCAAGATTTCTCAGGTGAAGTTCGACCCGGTGATGGGCCGCGAAAAGGGTGACACGTCGCCCGCCGATTTCGTCGACGGCTGCATGTCCATAAACGAGCCCTGGCTCGTTGAGGCTGGGCTTTATCTGAGGGAAGAGATATTGAAGCGGGGCTATTCCACGCCGAAGATATTGCCGATGCCCTGCCAGGTGGAGCTGAAGAACTTTTATGTGGTGCATTTCGACGGGACCCTCTATAAGTGTCCCGGTTTTATCGGAAAGAAGGGCTTCGAGACCGGAAACGTCAGGGAGGGGATGACCGACTATTCCGATTCGCATAAACTCGACATCTGGAAAGACGACGAATGCCTCGGCTGCGAATACCTGCCGCTGTGTTTCGGCGGCTGCAAATATATGACCTATCTGCGGGAGGGGAGGGTCGACCGCAAGGACTGCAAGAAACCCTATCTGGACGCTACCCTGGGAGCGATGGTCAAGCAGGATATCAGATACCGGCGCAAGACAAAGGGAGCATAGGCGCCACCCCGTGAGGAAGATCAGCAGCCTCCTCGTCTTCACCCTCGTCAATTCCGTCTGGGGCGTGGTCTACGGCATGATCGGCCCCTTCTATACCCTCTACATCGCCGGGAAGAGCGGCGGCATGGAGAAGCTCGGCTATGCCTTCAGCATCATGATCCTCGTGCAGGCGGCCTCTTCATATTACGTCGGCCGCTATTCGGACAGGCTCGGGAGGAAGCCCTTTCTCTTTGGTATGGCCTACATCGACGCCTTTGTCCTCTTCTCGTATACGGTCGTCAGTCAGACATATCAGATCTATATCCTCCAGGCGCTTCTGGGCGTGACGAACGCGGTGAGCCTTACCATCAGGGGCTCGCTGCTTGCCGACCTCACCCGGGCCGACAACAGGGGCTCTGAGATCGGGAGGTTCAACGCCCTGGTGAGCGTATTTACCGCGGCGGGGTTCATCCTCGGGGGGTATCTCGCGAAGTATTACGGCCTGAAGGCGATATTTTATTTCGGCGCAATCGTCATCGTATGTTCTACCGCGCTTCTCTTCTTCATACAGGAGCCAAAAAACAATTGAGCTTTTCCCCTGGGATGTTTATAATAGGTCACTTCTTGAATCGGGGGTAGCAGGGCGGACTATATGTCAGGGGCGAGGGTTCTGAGGCAATTTAAAAAAAGAGAGTTATTTCCCCTTGTCTTGTTTGTCGTCCTTCTCCTTCTCTCAACGGCCGAGGCCGCTGACGTGCTCGTCATCGGCGATACTCGCCTCTCGCCCGTAGTGGAAATCATATCGGGCATCAGGGAGACCCTCGATGCGACGGTCAAGGTATATTCCCCTTCGGATGCGAGAGACCGGCTGAATCGCATCGCCCAGAAAGAGGATGCGAAGGTTGTCGTGGCGCTCGGGAGGGAGGCGCTGCAGGAGGCGCTGCGTCTCCCCGCGTCGACCCCCGTGATTTACGACCTTGTCGTGACTCCTCCTCCCGTGTCGAGGCCGAATACCACCGGTTTTTATATGGCGACCCCTGTCAGGGAATATTCGGCCCTTATCAGGAGATACATCCCTTCCGTGAAGCGGATTGCCGTCGTCGGAAGCTCCGGTCTTCTCCGGACCCTTGAAGACGGAGACGATCCGCAGGTGATGCCACACCGCGTAAAGAGTACCATCGAGCTTGTCGAGGCGGTCAGGAAGCTCGATTCATGCGACGCGATCCTCCTTCTTCCGGACGTCGCCCTGCTGACCACAGCGGCCCTCGAGGAAATTTATCTCTCTTCCTTCAGAAAGGGGATACCCGTCCTGGGGGTTTCGGAAAGAAGCGTAAAGGAAGGGGCGCTCCTTGCGCTGGTCTTTGACCCGGTCCATGTTGGCCGGCATATCGGTGAGGATGCATCCGAGGCGATGCGTGGAGTCGACATCGGCCGGATACCGTCTTCTCCTCCCCGGAACTTCGTGTTGTATGTCAACAAGTCGACCGCAGCAAAGATGAAGATCCATCTGCCTGCCGAGCTCCTGCAAAAGGCGAGGAAGGCATATCCCTAGAGGGGCGGGAATGAGAATGACCTTCAGGAAAAAGGCGCTCCTCCTCATCCTTCCTATCCTCGGCATCGTGTCGGCGGTCTATACCTTCGATGCCATCAAGACCGAAAAAAATATCGTCCGGACCGAGATCATCAAGAGGGCCGAGGCGATCACCACCCTGGCGACGAGGGCGGGCGAGCTGCCCGTCCTTTCCGGCAATCCCGAGCTTCTCCGGGGTGTCGTGACGACGGTCAGGGCCAGTTCCGAAGTCTCCTCGCTCGCCTTTTTCGACGACAGGATGAATCTCCTCATCCAGGATGGCGCCGCAGTTCCGGGCCGGGACCCTTCTCTTTCTGCGGACGTCCCGATCGCCATGCAGGACGTCGGTAACATGCTTGTGTTCTACGCCCCGATTTTCAGCGTGAGGCCGAAGGAGGATATCGATATTTTTCACTCCGATCCGGGGTCCGGCGAACTGAGGGAGCATATCGGATGGGTGAGGCTCGGTTTTTCGAAAGACGTCATGAATGAGGGTGCGAAGAAGATCGTGGTGAGGGGCTTTCTGCTTGCGCTGCTGTTTACTATCGGCAGCAGCATCGCCGTCTTCATTCTCATGACGATTGCTACGAAACCTCTTGTGGCCCTTTCCCTTGCCGCAAAGAGAATCGAAAGGGGTGAGTATCCCGAGGTCAGGAACGTCTCTTCGGCCGACGAGGTGGGGGCGCTCGGGGCGGCCTTCAACAAGATGAGCATGGCGATCAAGGAAAGGGAGTCGAAGCTTGTCGATTCCGAAAACAGGATCCGGGAGCTTTTCGATCGGGTCGAGCATGCGATCTTCAGACTTGATGCCGGCGGCGCCATTGTCGAGGCGAATTCAAAATTTCGCGACCTCTTCGGAGAAGCGGCCCGTTTTTCGGATATCCTGAGGGGAGAGGAGAGGGTGACGGTCTGTTTTCGGAAGGCGCAGGCCGGAAACGCCGAACATCTTGAGGAAAGCGTCCGCGGGAGGGATTCGGACGAACTGACCGTGTTATTGTCTCTCTACCCCGCGACGGCGGAAAACGGCGTCCTGAAAGGGTACGACGGATACCTGATCGACATCACAGAGAAGAAGGGCCTGGAGGAAAGGCTTCTGAGGTCGCAGAAACTCACCGCGGTCGGCACCCTCGCGGGGGGTATCGCGCATGACTTCAACAATCTGCTGCAGGCGATACTCGGGTATTCGGAAATGCTGCTCGATATGACGCAGGAAGGAGACGTTTTCCATCACCCCGTGAAGATCATTCATCACGCAGCGAAGAGGGGCGCCGAACTCACCAAGACAATTCTTTCGATCACACGCAAAGAGAAGATGGAGATCAAGAGCGTCGACATCAACGAAGTGGTGAAAGGGGCGGTCGAACTCCTCGGCAGAAGCATCCCGAAGACGATCGAGATAGAGGTGCATTACGGGGAAGGCCTGCCGAAGATAGCGGCGGACCCTTCGCAGCTGCAGCAGGTGGTCCTGAATCTGACCGTGAACGCCCGCGACGCGATGCCTGACGGTGGGCGGCTGACGATCGGGACCTCGGTGCCGGCAGAGCAGGGGGATGCCCCTCCGAACGGCCGGGAGGATGGCGACCGCTTTGTGGAGTTGACGGTTTCCGATACCGGCACGGGAATGGACGGAGCGACGAAGGAAAGGATATTCGAGCCTTTTTATACCACCAAGGAAGCGGGAAAGGGGACGGGGCTCGGTCTTTATATGGTGCATTCGATTGTCGAGAACCACGGGGGCTATATCCATCTCCATAGCGAGACCGGCAAGGGGACCCGATTCCATGTCTTCCTTCCCGCGGGAGACGGCTGCTGCGACGACGTCGCGGACCGCGGGGAAATCAGAGGGGCGGAAACCATCCTGGTGATTGACGATGACGCCTCCGTGCGGGACATATACCGGGACATGCTTACTCCTCTGGGTTATACGGTGATGATGGCGGAAGGGGCGGCCTCGGGACTGACGATATTCAGGGAAATGAAGGATGAGATAGCGCTGGTGATCCTCGATATGATGATGCCGGAAATGAGCGGGACGGAAGCATACCGCATGCTAAAGGCGATCCGGTCCGACGTTGCGATCCTGCTCTGTTCCGGCTACAGCCGGGACGGGTATGAAGGGATGGAGGAGCTCATCCGGGACGGCGCAGCGGGTTTTCTGCAGAAACCCTTCGGCCAAAGCGACATCGCCGCATCGATACGGACGGCGCTGTCGAAAAAGCGGATCGCCGGCTGAATCCGTTTCTCAGATCGTCGCTGCGATTTTGGCGACCAGGTCTCCGGCCTCCGCAGTACTCAGCCCCATCTGACCCGCGGCAAGACTCCTGATGTGCTTGCCGGTCACTTCCATGACCGCCTTTTCCACCGCCTTGCCTGCCTCGTCCTCGCCGAGATATTCGAGCATCATCCCGCCCGCGCAGATCGCCGCCAGCGGGTTGATGACGTTCTTCCCCTTGTACTTCGGCGCCGATCCGCCTATCGGTTCGAACATCGAGACGCCCTGAGGGTTGATGTTGCCTCCTGCGGCAATGCCCATTCCTCCCTGGATCATGGCGCCGAGATCGGTGATGATGTCTCCGAACATGTTGTCGGTGACGATGACGTCGAACCATTCGGGATTCTTCACGAACCACATTGTGATGGCGTCGACGTGCGCGTAATCCGCTTTGATGTCGGGATACTCCTTGGCCACCTCGTAAAACGTCCGCTCCCAGAGGTCGAAGGCGAAGGTGAGGACGTTCGTCTTTCCGCAGAGCGTGAGTTTTTTCATCTTGTTCCGCTTCCGGCAGTATTCAAAGGCATAACGGATGCAGCGCTCGACGCCTTTTCTGGTATTGATCGACTCCTGTATCGCCACTTCGTCGGCTGTGCCCTTCTTCAGGGTGCCGCCGGCGCCGGCATACAGCCCTTCCGTATTCTCCCGAACCACGACGAAATCGATGTCCTCGGGCCTCTTGTCTTTCAGGGGACATTCGACGCCGGGGTAGAGTTTCACCGGTCTGAGATTGATATACTGGTCGAGGTCGAAGCGAAGCTTCAGAAGGATCCCTTTTTCGAGGATGCCGGGTTTGACGTCCGGGTGGCCGATGGCGCCGAGGTAGAGCGCATCGAACTTCTGCAGCTGCTCGACCGCGTCGGCCGGCAGGACCTCGCCTGTCTTCAGGTAACGGTCTCCCCCGAAATCGAAATAGGTGAGATCGGTCTTAAAGCCGAACCGCTGAGACACCGCATTCATGACCTTAATGCCTTCGGCAACCACTTCCGGTCCCGTGCCGTCGCCCGGAATCACCCCAATCCTGTATGTCTTGGACATCTCTTCCTCCCGATATAAAAAAGTCTTTTATCATATCATATGGCGGCTGTTTCTTAGAAGCGGCGACCGTCGGCTTTACCGCCGAAAAAGGCGGAGGTTGCCGCGGCCGCAGGAATCCGGCGTGATTCGCGATGAGGCAATCCGCGTTGCATTGTTGACATGAGGGAGGGGACTGTTACAATAGGAACGTATGTAACGCCGCATGAAGACATCCGAGGATTCCGCGCAAGGAGGAGATATGGCCGGCAGTGAAAAGGTGAAAGCGCTTGCAAGATTGATCCGCTATTATATTCTCGTTTCGACAACAGCGGCCGGTTCCGGCCACCCGACGTCGTCACTTTCGGCAACAGACCTGATGACCTGTCTTTTCTTCGGCGGCGTCTTCAGATTCGATCCGGACGCGCCGGGACATCCCAATAACGACCGGCTTATTTTCTCGAAAGGGCATGCCTCGCCGCTCCTTTATGCCCTCTGGGCGGCGGCCGGGAAGGTTTCTGAGGAAGAGCTGATGACCCTGAGAAAATTCGGAAGCCCCCTTGAGGGACATCCCACCCCGGCGTTTCGATATGCCGAGGCCGCCACCGGTTCGCTCGGTCAGGGTCTTCCCATCGGGCTCGGGATGGCGCTGAACGCAAAGTATGTCGACAAGCTGCCTTATCGTACCTACGTGCTTTTGGGAGACAGCGAGATGGCCGAGGGCTCGCAGTGGGAAGCGCTCCAGCTGGCGGCCCATTACAAGCTCGACAATCTCGTCGGAATTCTCGATGTGAACCGGCTCGGGCAGAGGGGCGAGACGATGTACGGGCATGATCTCAATGCATATCGAACACGCGTGTCGGCCTTCGGCTGGGAGACGATCGAAGTAGACGGGCATGATATCGAGGCGGTCCTTGCCGCATATGAGATTGCGGTGAAGACGGAGGGCAGGCCTGTGATGATACTGGCGCGGACGGTAAAAGGCAAGGGCGTTTCCTTTATCGAAGACAGAAACGGCTGGCACGGCAAGCCACTCAGCGAAGAGCAACTCGGGCAGGCCCTGTCCGAATTGGGAGAGGTGGACAAGTCTCTGCGGGGCGAAATCAGGACACCCGAGAACCTGGGAGTCCCTGCGCCGCAGTCGCAGCCTCTCCAGAAGCTTCTCTATCTTACCGACAAGCCCGTGGCTACGAGGAAGGCCTACGGCAACGCCCTGGCGCGCCTCTTCCCGAAATACCCCGAAATGGTCGTCCTTGACGCGGAGGTGAGCAACTCGACCTATTCCGATGTCTTCAAGGAGAAATACCCGGAGAGGTTTTTTGAGATGTATATCGCGGAGCAGAACATGGCGGGGGCCGCGCTCGGGCTCTCCTGCAGGGGGAAACTGCCGTTCGTTTCGACCTTTGCCGCCTTTTTCACGCGTGCGTTCGACCAGATACGGATGAGCCGGTATTCGGAGGGGAATATCACGTTTGCCGGCTCGCATGCGGGGGTATCGATCGGCGAGGACGGTCCGTCTCAGATGGGGCTGGAGGACATCGCGATGTTCAGGACGATACTGGACAGTGTGGTGCTGTATCCCTCCGATGCGATCGCAACGGAGAAGGCGGTCGAAGAGGCGGCGAAACATAAAGGGATCGTTTATATCCGGACCACGAGAAAAGAGACGCCGATCATCTACCGGGTCAACGAGGATTTCCCGATAGGCGGCTCCAAGGTGCTGAAGCAGAGCGACAAGGACGCGGTCGCCGTCATCGCTGCCGGGATTACGCTCCACGAGGCGATCGCCGCCTATGAGGAGCTGAAGAAAGAAGGGATATTCATCCGGGTGATCGATCTCTACAGTGTCAAGCCCGTGGACACGGAGACCCTCCGGAAGGCGGCGAACGTCTGCCAGGCCTTCATTACGGTAGAAGACCACTATGCGGAGGGGGGGATGGGTGAAGCGGTGAGGACCGCCGTGGCCGACATCGACGTGCCGGTATATTGTCTTGCAGTCCGGAAGATGCCGAAAAGCGGAAAGCCCGGCGAGCTTCTCCATTACGAAGAGATATCGAAGGATGCCATTGTCGCCAAGGTGAGGGAATTGTGATGAAGGCGAAGGTTGCGCTTGGAGCGGACCACGGGGGTTTTGCCCTCAAGGAGGTGATTGCACGGTATCTTGCGGGCAAGGGTTATGAAGTGCTCGATTACGGCGCAAAGAACGCTGAGCCGTCCGATTATCCGGACTTTGCGGGGGCGGTGGCTGCCGCGGTGCGGGACGGCGAGGCCGACAGGGGCATACTCATTTGCGGAAGCGGCGTCGGCGCTTCTATTGCCGCGAACAAGTTTCCGGGGGTTAGGGCCGCGATCTGTCATGATACCTTCTCTGCCCATCAGGGAGTGGAGGACGACGACATGAACGTCCTCTGTATGGGAGAAAGGATCGTCGGGACCGAACTGGCCAAGGAAATCGTCGACCGGTTTCTTGCCGCCCGCTTCTCCGGCCTGGAGAGACATGTAAGGAGACTGGGGAAGATAAAGAAGATCGAACGGGAATATATGAAGTCCTGAACCGTTGCGCCGACTCTGTGGTAAACGTTAAATACTGTTCGCCTGTGAAATAGTGATGAACGCGCTTGTATCCAAAACCGGCGGGGAGAGCGCTGTATTGCGCCTCAGCGAATATAGGACGTGGCTTAATAGGATAAGTGGTGGACGCCGGGTGTGTTCGGCATTCGGCCATTTTCTGATTATGATGCGCAGCGGTGCAATGGACTCAATGACATTCTCCTGCTATGGACGGACGGCATGATGGCCGGGGGCTCCGTGATCGTCTTTCCCGATCCGGAAAAGATGGCCGATTATGCGATGACGGAATGGGAGCGGATTGCATCGGAGGCGATCAGCCAAAGAGGCTATTTCTCGGTCGCCCTTTCAGGAGGGCATACTCCGATACCTTTGTACCGCAAACTGGCCGCAGCGTCGGGGACCCGCAGGTGGGACAATACTGTCATATTCATGGCCGATGAGCGCTTCGTCCCGGCGACGGATGCCGAGAGCAATATCCGGATGGTCCGGGAAACTCTCCTGGCCTCGGTGGATATCCCGGTTTCCAACGTCCACCCCGTCCCGACGGACCTTCCCGATCCGGCCGCGGCCGCGAAACAGTACGAAAAAGACCTGGCCGTTTTCTTCAAAGTCAGGACGGGCGGCATCCCGGAGTTCGACCTGATCCTCCTTGGGCTCGGGACCGACGGGCATACTGCCTCGCTTTTTCCCGGGACCGGGGCGCTGAAGGAGCATCACCAGCTTGTTGCTGCCGTCAGTCCGGGAGGAAAACTCGACCGGATCACCCTGACATTTCCGGTCATCAACCGGGCGCGAAACATCTTGTTTCTTGTGACCGGGAGAGAAAAGGCGGAGGCGCTTCTCGGGGTGGCAGAGAAGGCGGATACGGTGTTCCCCGCGTCCGCGGTCAGGCCGGAGAACGGAGAGCTGTTCTTTCTTGCCGATGCGGAGGCAGCGTCGCTTCTGTCTGCCGATAGAAGGTGTGGAGCGTGAAGATCGTCCCCTCGATCCTCTCCGACACCTACGACGATTTCCTGCTCAGACTGGCGCAGGCCGAGGCCTTTACGGATTATGTACAGATCGATATCATGGACGGGACGTTTGTAGGCACGAAGAGCTTCCCGGCGGAAAGGATAAGCGGCGTAAAGACGGCCCTCGGTTTCGAAGTGCACTTGATGACACGCTCTCCGGCGGCGGTTGCTGCGGAGATACGCCACCCCGGGATGAAGAAAGTGATCTATCATTTCGAGGCCGGAGCGAATCATGAAGAGATCGTCCGGGTGCTGAAGGGACGGGGCATCGATGCCGGTCTGGCGGTGAAACCCGGGACCACGCTCGAAGAGGTTCGGGGGGCCGGCGAGGGAGTCGGGACCCTGCTCTTTTTGACGGTGGATCCGGGGAGCTACGGAAGTCCCTTCAGGCCGGAAGTCCTTGCCAAAGTGAAGGAGGCGCGCAAGGTCTTCGCCGGGAAAATTATCGGAGTCGACGGGGGCGTATCGCTGGATAATCTGGAGGCCTTTGTCGATAGCGGCGTCGATTATGCCTGCGTCGGGAGCAGGATATTCCTTCATGGAAGGCCGGAGGTGAATTATCGGAACTTCATTGACAGGGTGGGGCTCCTCGAGCGCCGGGAGGATAGAGGGTAGCTTCGGCATAATACGCGGCGTTTACTATCCCACTGCATAAATAGCGCCATGCACGCTCTCCCAGCCGTTTTGCAACGATAAGGGTTACCCTGCCGGAATTAACTTATTTTAATACGTTTTTCACCGCCTTTTAATCTTCCGCACGTACACTTTCCTGTGAGAAAGATGCGTCCGGAGACCTGTGACCGGTTTCGTTGCATGGCGCGGTATCGGGGTGAAACGCATAACGATAAAAGGGGGTAACCATGAGAAAAGGAATGTTCAGAGCAGGAAGAATGCCGTGGCTGTTTCTCTTTGCGGCCGCCATCGCATTCTTTTTCATCTCGCAATCCCCGGCGGCTGGTGCCGTTGCCGCTCCGAGGCAGGCCCCTTCGCACGAAAGTCTCCTCAAGAAGGAGATGCCCAGGATAATCCCGGTCCTGGAGGAAAAGATGGCGGACAGGCGGCTTGTCGAAAAGTCTAAAGAGAAGCTCCATGGCATGGGAGACCGCGAGATACGTCTTATCTCGGCCCTCTGCGAGAGGATCCCCCTCGATGACAGTTCGGTAGGTGGGGACATCGCCTTCTTTCTCGTGAGCGCTCTTATCGTCCTGTCGTGAGCGGGGCGGCCGGGGCCAATCTTGTTTTGGGAGGTGATCATCCGTGCAGACGCTGAGGAACATTAGCCATATTGCCTATCACATCGCTGTTGTGGTATTGAGCGCCGCGGTTGCGCTGTCGCTGCCGTTTACCGTCAGGTTCGTCGCCGAGAAGTTTCTGGCCCACTGGGCGCTCGTCGAAAATGAAAAGGTCTTTCTCGTGTCGATCGAGATAACGAGCGCAATCCTGCTCATTCTGCTCTTTAACGCGTTTATGAGGGGCCTGAAGAGCAGGAAACTCCTCAAGGCCGCAGGGGAGGCAGGCCTGTATTCGATGGGCCGGGCCGACCGCCGCATCGACAGGACGAGGCTGAAGGCGCTCAAGGAGAAAAACGGTTTCGGCAGAAATATTCTCCTCATCGGGTCGACCGGATTTACCACCTTTGTTGACCCTTCGGCAGACCTCCACCGGGTTTTGCAGAAATGCCGCGAGGCCAAGATCATGCTCCTGGACCCTTTGAGCGAGGGGGCGAGTTACCGCTCGCGGAGTATCCCGTCACTCGGCGTTGATGCCGAGCATTTCAGCCGGCAGATCATGAAAAGCATAGAATTCCTAAAAATGCTGAAGTCAAAGCAGAAGGATATCAGGCTGAAGCTGTACCGTGACGTCCCCTTTCTCAAGCTGGCCGTTCTGGGCGACTACATCTTCCTCCGGCATTACCATCCCGGGGCGGATGTGCGATCGATGCCGGAGTATGTTTTCAGGCACGGCCGTTCGCCGGGGTGTCTCTACAATCCGTTCTACCAGTATTTCCTCGACCGGTGGCATGATACGGGGATACCCGAGTACGACCTCGAAACCGACGAGCTTATCTACCGGGACAAGGCCGGGAATGAGATAAAAAGGGAGGCCTTTGGACGCTGGCCGCAGCCGCAGCCGGTCTAAAGTCCGGAGCCGGGAGACGCGTTGCACACCGGCGCTTTTTCACCGGATGTCGACAGAAGCCCGCGGAACGAGGCGATATAAAACCGGCGCCAGAGGCCGCGCGGGTCGCTGCTTGCGTTTGTCTTTTTGATCAGGTGGGTGTAGGCGACATTGCCGAACATCTCGTAAAGCCGCCTGTTCAGCGCAGACGCCTTCAGTTGTTTATTGAGCCGCAGCTTCCAGAGCCGGTCATAGTCGACGTTTTCGATGATGCTCTTTGCGGCAAGATGCCCCGAGGTGATTGCGTAACGAATGCCGAACCCGAAAAGAAAATCCTGAAATCCCGCCGCCTCCCCCACAAAGCGCTGTCCTTTCTCAACAGCGGTCTTCCTCAGGAAAAAACTCCCGAACCCGCTGAATTTTGTCGGGTTTCCCAGTTCAAGCGGCAATATGTTCCGGAACGCGGCTACCGCCTTTTCCAGGTAGTGCTCGCAGCGGTCGAAATGTGAGTACAGCACGGTCGCAAGCGTGGCCCTCCCTTCGGCGGCCAGCAGATAGGCATACCCTTTCGGCGCGATGTCATTGTCGAGAATGATCGCCGCCGTGTCCGCGATGGCGGTATCGAATACCACACCCGCTGCGAACATGCGGGGTTTGCGGGGGCCTGTCGCGATTACGTCGCTTTGCCCCGCAGAGACAGGAGAATTGAATACGATACGGACTCCGCAATCGATCGCCTGACGCTTCAGGGAGCGGTCGAGCGTGCCTTCTCCGCTGCCTCGTTTGACGAGGTAAAAAAGGGGTTCGTCGGAGCGGACCTGCGCGCGGTCGGTCGGCCCCTGCAACAGACCCCCGTATACGGGTCTGCAGAAGAAGTCGACTTCGATCGGCATCATCCTGAAGAAATCGAGGACATCGCCTTCCGTAGTCCAGTTTTCGAGACCCTGAAAGTCGTTGTGAAACCTCATCCCGACGTCCGCGTTTTTTTCGTATACGACGACTCGGCGTCCGCTGCGGGCAAGGGTAATAGCAGCGGCAAGACCGGAAGGCCCGGCTCCCGCAATCGTTATCGGTTCACTGCCTTTCATAAAAGACCGCCTTTGTTCTGGGCTGTATGCGTCAGGGACTATCCTTCACTCCAAGACCCGGGCGGTGTGCCGGGTCCATGGGGATATCATATGCGACAAGAAGCGAGATTTCAAGAATAGGGCGATATATTCAGCGAAGAATGCGGGAAACGTCGATCTGCAATATCTCCTGGGGAACGGTGCTCTTCTTCAGCAGTTGCTTCTTCTCGGACACCGCGCCCGAAGACATGCTCATGATTATGTAATAGATCGCCGCGAGAAGGACAATAACGGAGAGGACGAAAAACGACAGGCCCGGCCGGCGGTAAAAGGCAAAAAGGATAATCGCGCCGGCGATGAGCCCAAGGAGCGGGTTCTCCCGTATAAAAGCGGAGGCTGCTCCGACGAACTCGGCAATGTCCATTTCCCGTCTCCTGATTCTTTCGTGTGTGCAAAAAGACCCAAATCCGCCGGGATTATCCCCCGATCAGGGCCGGCCGGCGTCCTGCATCTTCTTCTCCACAGGCAACCCTGCCTTCAACCAGCCGTTCCATCCGCCTTTGAGCACCAGGACGTGCTGGTACCCCATCTGCATCAGATCCAGTGCCGTACCGGCACTCGTTCTTTCGTCCGGTCATGCGCAGTACAGAACGATCTTTTTGTCCTTCGGATACTTTTTTGCCCAGTCCCGGATATTGTCGGGGTCCTCGTGAACAGCGCCCGGGATCTCCCGGTCCGCACTGTTCCAGTCACGATTTATCCGGAGATCAATGAGCGCCACCTCCGGGTCCCCAAGCATGGCCCGCAACTGATCCGTCGTGACCATCGACACGCGGGGCACCGAACATCCCTTCTCGGTCGTCGCCGAAAGAAGGAACAGTAGCAGAATGAACGGTGATGCCTTGAAGAAAAACCGCATCATCTCACATTTCCCCCTCGCGCTTCAGGATCCACAAGATGCCTCTTCATTATCGCTGTTGACCGGAAATTTTTCAAATAAGGCGGGTTCCGGCAGGAGGCAGACAGCAAAAAATACAGCGGGCGGAAGCCGGAGAAAAGGGCCGGGAGACTTCCCGGCCCTTTCAGCGATGCGGGCCGTTACTTGCAGTCCCCGATCCGGTGTCCGCTCATATCCTGCTTCATTGTCCGGCTTCCTTTTTCATTTGTCATGTTCATGACGACCTTGCCGTCGAAGCTGGTTCCCTTGTACGTAATCCTGCCTTTGCTGTCCACCGTGCCGTGCTTGTCCTTGCACTGCATAACCCATGTCACCGTGTTGCCTTCGATCTTGTTGCTGATCATCTTGCAGTCCTGGTTCTTCGGGGCCTTCTGGGGGACCGCCTCCTTGGCGGTGAGGCACATGGTCGTCTTGACCGGAGGCATCGCCATAGGCATGCCTTCCATTTCCATCTTCGAGGTGATTTCCCATTTCCCGTCCGCCATGTTCGGCCCGGCAATCGCCGCTCCCGCCCAGAGTGCGACTACCGCCCCGGCCAGGATACTACTCATTCTTTTCTTCATTGGTGATTCCTCCTTTATTGTGTCGGCCAGCGCCTGCTGCCGAGCAGATAGCGGATTATATCACAACCGCCCGACCCCTTCAATGAGCGGCTCCCGGAATATCTGCCGGAGGATGGTTTACACCGGGGAGCAGATTGTACTATACTATAAAACAAACTTTTGGAGTCATGAGACCCTCAGAGTCTTTAAAAGTCCGGGGGTCTTTTATTTCCCCAAAGAAGAAAGAGGAGAATTGCATGGGAAAGAAGATTTATGTGGGCAACATTTCGTTCAAGGCCAGTGAGGAAGACCTCAGAGAACTCTTTTCTCAGAGCGGGGAAGTTGAGTCGGTAAAGATTATTACGGACAGGCATACGGGAAACCCGAAAGGCTTCGCGTTTATCGAGATGACGACCGATGAAGACGCCTCAAAGGCGATCGAGGCGCTCAACGGCACTACCTTCATGGATAGGACACTTTCTGTTGCCGAGGCAAGGCCTCAGCAGCCGAGAGAACATCAGGGCTTCGGCGGCAGGGGAAAAGGCGGCTTCTCGGGCGGCAGGGGTTTCGGAAGGGACCGGAGATAAACATTGGATATCAAAGTCCACGGAAATGACGTTGAAAGGGCGCTTAAATCGCTTAAGCGGCAACTCCAGAAGGAAGGCCTCTTCAAAGAGATCAAGCAAAGAAGCTTCTACGAAAAGCCTTCGGTGAAGGAAAAGCGGAAAAAGAGAGAGGCGGCGCGGAAGCGGGCCAAGGCGATGAGGTCCCGTTAGTTTTTCTGCAGGGGGGACTGTTGCTGTCCCGTAGCGCGAAAACGGTGCGCTGAGAAGGGGGAAAAGGCGGCCACGGCCGGTGATGACCATGGCTGCGGATGAGTTTCTTCCACCGGAATCGTTTTCTCCTTTTTCCTGGCCTCTTCAGTCTTCGGCGCCCGAATATCGGGGATGACGTTCCTGTAGGCCGCCTTTGCCTAGTCTGCCTGCATCTCGACCGGCATGCGGGCGCTTCTTTTGAAGGACCCGCAGGACTGCTCCCGCATGCGGTAATTCATCCCTTCGACCTTTTCCTCATGCTTCTTTTCCCCGAATACGATAACGGTGCCGCCGAGAAATCGACGCTCATCTCTTCTTTCCTCATGCCGGGCAGCCCGACTTTTACCACAACGTTATCCCCCTGAACAATTTATTTTTGACAGACCGCACCGCCTCGGATAAGATGGAGAAAAGACGCACTGGCAGGTGGGCGTTATCATAATCCGGAGGTCGCTTGCGGAACATGGAACAGATCGTGATAGTCGACGAGGAAGACAATTACATCGGGGAAGAGGACAAGGAAAAATGCCATGACGGAGACGGCATTCTGCATCGCGGATTTCTCGCCATGGTGTTTAATCGGCGGGGCGAGCTTTTCCTGACGCGCCGGAGCGCCCGAAAACGGCTTTGGCCTGGTTTCTGGGACGGCACCGTCGCCAGCCACGTCCGGACGGGAGAGGATTATGAGCAGGCCTCGAAGAGGAGGCTGAAGCAGGAAATCGGGCTGGCGACCGACCAGGTGCGGTATCTTTTCAAGTTCTGCTACCGGGCAGGATATAAGGGCGTCGGCGCGGAGCATGAGATATGCGCGGTCACGGCCGTGACCGGCATCGATGGGGGGAGCATTATTCCTGACGGAGACGAGATTTCAGAGGTCCGGACGATCTCCCCGGCGCGTTTGATCCGCGAGACGAGGGACAAGAGGGGGGCGTATACGCCGTGGCTCGCTATTGCCGTGGAGCGCATGGCCGAACAGGGGCTTCTGCGGGCGACTGACGATCGCTTCGTCCTTTCAGGGGAGAGTTGAGAAGCGGGCAAGATGTGTGCTACTCTGCATCAAAGGCGGGTGAATGATGAAGGCGACAGAGCGGCATATACGGGGGACCGGGATACGGCGGAAAGCCGAATGAAACGCTTTTTTCCGGGAGTCGTAAATACGATCAGGAGGGCAGGCAGACGTTATCTGCCGCAAAGAGTTCCGAGGAGAACCGTAAAGGTCAACGGCATCGCCCTTGATCTTGCCGATCATCCTACCTCTGTTGTGCGCGATGAAGTCGCCGCCGCTCTCGAAGACGATCTGTATGGAATCGAGACAGTCGCTTTTTGCAGCAAGGACATCGTGATAGATATCGGGGCGAACATCGGCATGGTCTCGCTTTATATAGCCAGGAAATTCCCCGACGTCACCGTTTATGCATACGAACCCATTCCGGCCAATTACGCCCATCTGTTGCAGAATATCGGGAACAACGGAGTGGGCAACATCCGCGCTTTCAATGTTGCCGTTACAGGCGATGGGAGAGACATCGATATGGTCGTCCACCCCGCCAGCAACACAGGCGGCGCTACCGCATGCCTTGGTAACATGAGGCCGGAAGGCCACGAGTACCACAGAGTGAGATCGATTACGCTCGATGAGGTGTTTGCGGCGAATAATATAGAACGGTGCCGCTTGCTGAAGATCGACTGCGAGGGGTCGGAGCATGAAATGCTCCTTTCGACGCGGTCTCTCGGGCGAATAGATTTTCTTTCGGCCGAGTTTCATATCAACCGCAATCTCGAGACGAAAGGGTATAGCATCGAACGTCTGACCGGGTATTGCAGGAAATATTTTGCGGCGGATAAACTGAGGATTCACTCCGTCAGAATGGCCGAATAAGATATATTCCCGGGGTTGCCCGGATAGCTGGCTTACTCTTTCGCCCCCTTTTCGAACCCCTGTATCTTCTTATCGAGCATCCCGATGAGCCCCTGGACCCCTTTGGTCCTGATGACGGCGGTAAACTGGGCCCTCGTCAGCGCCAATTGGCTGACGCCCGATATCCGGATGTCCATAACACGCCAGGAGCCGTCGACCTTCCCGAGAAGATAATGAAAACTCACTTCTTCTCCGTGGGACGTGACGAGTCTGCTGACTACCGTGACGGTGCCCTGCCGGGGTCCGTTCTCTGATGCGATCTCGAATTTCTCGCCCGCATACCCGTCAAAACGCCCGGCATAGGTCGAGGTCGTCCAGTCGGCATAGGCCGTGATTATCTTCGCCTGTTCTTCTTTCGTGAGGGTCTTCCAGTATCTGCCGGTAGCCTGGGCGGCCATAAAGGAGAGCGCATAGGTCTTTTTGACTACCGGCTCAAGGAGACGATAACGGCCCGAATATCCCAGTTCGTCTGCCTTCTTCATCGCTTCGAGCAATGCGTCATTGAAGGTCCTGATCACTTCGCCGGGAGACGGCTGCCCGAGGGCGACAGACCGGCACGGCAGCAGAAGAAGGGCGAGGAGCGGCACAACGGCAGACACGGCGTGAATAACAGATTGCTTTTTTGATATCATGTACTCATGATAACCGAAATCGAGGAATATGTGAAAGCTTCTGCTGCGGGCGTCAGGCGATGAAAAGCGGCTTCGAAAATGTCCTCATAAGAAGTCTCGGGTCGTGGGTGACGTTTGTGATGCGGCGCGCCGGCACGGTCCTTTCGCTGGTGCTGCTTCTCACCGCCGGAGTCGTCTATTATTCCGTCCGGCATTTCGAGATCGATACCGACATGAATGCGATGATCTCGGACAGCCTCCGCTTCAGGAAGCTGGAGCAGGATTTCAACCGGGCGTTCCCCCAGCTCTCCGACAGCATTGTCGTGGTGGTCGACGGAGATACTGCCGAACTCGCGGTCTCGGCGCGGAAACGGCTTGCGGAAAAACTCAGAGGGGAGAGGGCCCTTTTCAGGAGCGTCTCGGAGCCCGGAGCGGGAAGCTTTTTCGAAAAGGAGGGGCTCCTTTTTTTGGACGTCCGCCAGCTTGAGGATTTTTCGGACAGGATGACGGCGGCGCAACCGCTCATAGGCCTGCTTTCTCAGGACATGAGCCTGAGGGGACTGTTTTCGGCTATCCAACAGACGCTCCGGCCGGAGGCGGCAGCAGAGGGGGGAAGAGACAAAGTCGAAGCCCTTTATGCCCAGTTGGGGGCGGCGTTCGAGGCAGCGGCCTCCCACCGCGTTCCCGAGATGTCGTGGCAGGAGCTGATGATGGGGAAGAAGGAGGCCGCGCAGCAGAAGAGGCAGTTCATTATCATCCGGCCGCATCTCGGCACAGGCGATCTTTCCGCCGGGGAGGTTCCCCTTAGGGAGGTGATCCGCACCGCCGGGGAACTTGGCTACCGGGATTCCGGAGGGGTCCGGGTGAGGGTCACGGGTGATGTGGCACTGGCAGCGGAGAACCTGGAGGAGGTGCGCAACAGCATGGGCACCGCTACTCTTGTCTCCTTTGCGCTGGTCGGGCTCATCCTCTTCGTGGGGTTCGGCCGGAACGTCAGGCTTATCGCGGCGGGGTTGGCGACGCTGCTCGTCGGCCTTGCCTGGACTACGGGATTCGCAATCGCATTCATCGGCAGCCTCAACATGATTTCAATCACCTTTGCGGTCCTTTTCATCGGTTTAGGCATAGACTACAGCATACAGTTCTGTCTCAGGTACAAGGAACTGGTGGACTCCGCATCTCAGCAGGGAGAAAGCATCGTCGCGACCGCGACGGGGGTCGGCAGGAGCCTTCTGCTCAGCTGTATCACTACCGCGATCGGGTTCTATGCCTTTCTGCCCACCGCCTATGCCGGCGTTGCTCAACTCGGCCTTATATCCGGCACCGGGATGTTCATAAGTTTTTTTGCGAACCTGACCGTGCTTCCCGCGCTTCTAGCCGTTATGCCGGTCAGGCCGGAAACGGGATCGCGGTCCCCGGCAGCGGGGGGACTGTCGGCGATTCCTTACCGGTACCCGCGGGCCATTTGCGCCATCTCGCTGTTTCTGGGACTCGGCTCTGCTATGATCGTGCCGAAGGTCTATTTCGATTATAACCCCCTCAACCTCTACGATCAGAAGTCGGAGGCGGTATCGGCCATCAGGGAGATATTCGACGACCCCGGGGCCGCGCCCTGGACGATCTCGGTATTAGTAAAGGGCGAGCGGGAGGCGAAGGACCTTGCGGGGAGGCTGAGGCAGCTGAAAGAGGTCAAAATGGTGGTGACCCTCTTTGATTTCGCGCCGGAGAAGCAGAAGGAAAAACTCGGCATAATCTCAGACGTGAGATTCCTGATGCCCGAAGGACTAGACACGCTGAGGGTGAAAGGTATGAGCTTTGCGCAGGATATGGAGGCTTTTCGCGGCCTCGAAAGAGCGGTGAAGAGGGCGCTCCATCGCGCCCCGGAAGGGGAAGATCTCCCGCTCGGACGGCTCGACAAGGGAATACAAAAGTTCGGCGAACAACTGCGAGACCGCGAATCGGGGATGAGGGCCTTCGGTCTGCTCCAGGAAGGTGTGTTATCAGGTCTTCCTGTCTTGTTCGCAGGCCTCGACAAATCGCTCCAGGCTTCGCCCATCGATATCGGCAGTATTCCGGAGGACCTCTCGTCGCTTTACCGGGCGGCCGACGGGAGGTACAGGCTCCAGGTATTTCCGAGTGAAAATATCCTCGACAGACGCGCGCTCGCACGTTTTGTCGCCTCCGTGCGTCAGGTTGCGCCGGACGCCACCGATGCCCCGGTTTCCATCTATGAATCAGGGATGGCCATCATTTCTTCTTTCAAGGAGGCGACGCTGTATGCGTTTCTCGCGATACTGCTGTTTCTGCTGATCGAGCTGAAGAACGTCTGGGTGACCGTCCTCATCCTTATCCCCCTGCTGCTCGTAACTCTCCTGACCGGCGCGGCGTCCGTGCTGCTCGGTGTCCCGCTGAATTTCGCGAATGTTATTGTCGTACCGCTGATGCTAGGCGTCGGCGTTCACAGCGGCATCATTTTCGTCGTCCGGTATCAGACCCAGCCGCCTCCCGGGGGCAACATGCTGATGACGAGCAACGCGAGGGCGGCCCTGTTTAGTTCTCTCACCACAATGGTGAGCACGGGGAGCCTTTCTTTCTCGGCCCACAGAGGGATATCAAGCATCGGCATACTCCTGACGATCTGTCTGGGGTTTCTGATATTTTCGACGCTTGTTCTCCTGCCGGCACTGCTCAAGCTGTCCGAAAGACACATTACGGACGAGGAATTCACCTGATGCGTCCGCCCTTCTGCCGAATGCAGTTGTTTTGCTTGAAAAAGGGGGGCGATCTGGTAAAATGGTAATATTTAGGCCGAGCGGCCGCCGGGCGCTTGAGCCCTTCATTGCAGGGAAGGAGATTGATGAAGACCTTGTTGCTTAATCCCCCTTCATTCGGGGGATTCGACGGCGGTGCAGGGGCGCGGTACCAGGCCCGACGGGAGATCCGCTCCTTCTGGTATCCGACCTGGCTCGCATATCCTGCCGCTATGATCGAGGGCAGCCGGCTTCTCGATGCACCTGTCGCCGGCATCGGGGCGGACGCGGTGATACAGGAGGCGCGGGGATATGACCTGGTCGTGATGAGCACGAGCACGCCGACCGTCGGCCACGACGTCCGCCTTGCCGAAAGGATAAAAGATGCCTGCCCGGGCATTATGACCGGGGTCGTCGGTCCCCATGCCGTGGTCCGGCCGGAGGAAACATTGCAGAGCTCCGCGGCGATCGATTTCGTGACGACCGGAGAGTTCGATTATGCGGTGGCGGAGATTGCAGGCGGGCTTCCCCTGGAGAAGGTGGCGGGTATCGTCTACAGAAGGAACGGGCGGGTGTGCCGGACCGAAGACAGGCCTCCGCTCGAAGACCTCGACGCCCTGCCTTTTGTGACCCCGATCTATAAGAGGGACCTCGACATCAGTCAATACTATAACGGTTATCTGAAACATCCTTACGTGTCGTTTTATACCGGCAGGGGATGCCGCGCACGATGCACCTTCTGCCTCTGGCCCCAGACGATCTCGGGACATGCCTACCGTGTGAGGAGCGCCGGGAGTGTCTATGAAGAGACGGCGCTGACGAAGGACCTTTTCCCGGAGATGAAGGAGCTCTTCTTCGACGACGACACCTTCACCGACAACGCCGCCCGTGCCGTAGAGATCGCCCGGAGGATCAAAGGGCTCGGGCTGACGTGGTCCTGCAACTCAAGGGCGAACAGCTCGAAAGAGACAATGAAGGAGTTGAAGGACTCCGGGCTCCGCCTGCTCACCGTAGGGTTCGAATCGGGAAGCCAGAAGATCCTGAACAATGTCAAAAAAGGCATCCGCGTGGAGCAGGCCCGGGAGTTCGTCAGGGCGACAAAGGAACTCGGCATACTCGTTCACGGGGCCTTCATCCTGGGCCTGCCGGGAGAGACGGCGCAAACGATCGAGGAGACGATGCGGTATGCCCTCGAACTCGACCTGTACAGCATTCAGGTCTCTCTCGCGGCCCCCTATCCCGGGACCGGGCTGTATGCGCAGGGACTGAAGGAGGGCTGGATCGTGCGTGAAGGCGAAGGCCTGACGAGCGACGGCATCCAGAACGCCGCCATTTCGTATGAGCATCTTTCCCGGGAGGAGATCTTCGGGGCGGTCGAGAGGTTTTACCGGCGCTATTATCTGAGACCCAGACCGATCCTGAGAATTCTGAGAGAGATGCTTCAGGACAAGGACGAATTCGGCAGAAGGATCAGGGAGGGAAGGGAATTCTTTTCGTTCATGGCGAAAAGGAAGGAAGCTGTCGGGACCCGATGAGCGCTTTCTCGAGATTTTTCGTGACGGTTGCCGACGACTTCGGAAAAAGCCCGTCGGTCAACGCCGCGGTGGCCGCTGCGCACGACAGAGGGGTCCTCACCTCCGCGAGTCTTATGGCCGGGGGGGAAGCGTTCGATGACGCGGTAAGGATTGCGAACGTGCGCAGGGAGCTCTCCGTCGGCATTCATATCACGCTCTGCGACGGCGAGGCGGTGCTGGGCCCCTCCCGGATAGCCGGGCTGGTCGGCGAAGACGGATGCTTTGCGAAGAATCCGGCAGAGGCGTGGCTGCGGTGCTCTTTGGGCGCACTGAGGCCGCAGATAACGAGTGAAGTGAAGGCCCAGTTCGACCGCCTGGCGGATGCGGGGATACATCCCACGCATATCGATGCCCACCATCATCTTCAGATGCACCCGGTGATTTTCGATATCCTCTGCAGGGAGGCTTCGGAAAGGGGGATCGGCTGGATACGTATTCCCGGTGAACCGCTCCCGGCCCTGTTCGATATGCGCTCTTTGCGGCGCGGCGTCATGCCCTTTCTCGAATGGGCGGTTTTCGGTCTTCTGGGCGGGCGCCACAAAAGAGCTGCGGAACGTCAGGGCCTGCATGTCGCGAAACGGGTATTCGGCCTGTCCAGGACAGGTTTTGTCGACGAGCCGTATGTTCTCCGGGTGCTGGCGCGGACGAAAGGCCCGGTGGACGAAATGTTTGCGCACCCGGACCTGGCGACTGACGCGGGCCGGAGGGAGCTCGGGACGCTGACCTCTTCGTCGGTCAGGGACGCGGCTTCGGCGCTCGGCATTTCTCTTGCCGGGTACGGGGAACTGAAGGGCGCGCGGGCGGCTGTGGGCTCGGCCTGGGAGAAACCATGAAGACTATGGTGATAGCCTTTCTGGCGGCCCTGAGCGCTGCGGTCGGCGAAACCCTGCTGAGTTTTGCGATGAAGCGCAGCGGCGAGGTGAACGTAACGGAGTCGTCCCACTGGGTCAACCTTTTCCTGTCGGTGGTGCGCAACCCGTATATTTTTGCGGGAGTGCTCTTTCTTGCGGTGTATTTCTTTCTTTATCTTGTCGCGCTGTCATGGGCCGACCTGAGTTTCGTGCTGCCGCTTACCGCGGTGTCGTACATTTTTGCGGCCTTTCTCGCCAAATTTTTTCTCAACGAGGATGTTACCTGGCTGAGGTGGGTCGGGACGCTGGTGATTATCGCCGGCATCACCCTCGTGGCTCTCGACGGAAAACAGCGTACGGCCGACGGCGGCAGGCATGATATGCAGAGAGAGAGCGGCGCCGCAGAGGGCCGCAACAGGCAGGAGGGTCCGCTATGACGGGAACTTCAGAGGGAACTTGCCCTGTTTCGGACGTCAATTGTTTTTTTCGGAGGAGCCGGGAGGCGGGATGGATATAACGGAAGGAAGAGACGGAGACATCTTGGGCGGACATCTAAGGAGACATTCTCGCTCGGTGACCGCCGAGAGCGGCGGCATGGTGCTTTCTCCCACGTCCGGCCTTCTCGATGATATTCTTGAATCGATCGGAAAGACCCAGTCGTACTACCTTGCCCATCAGGAGAAGGAAGGGTATTGGTGGTACGAACTCGAGTCAAATGTGACCATCACCGCCGAATACATGATGCTGCTGCGGTTTCTGGGGCTCGAAGACCCGGAGCGCGACCGGAAGATTGCCCGGCATATACTGAGAAATCAGAGGTCAGACGGCACCTGGGCGATCCACTGGGGAGGCGACGGCGACCTGGGTACCACTATCGAGGCCTATACGGCGCTGAAATTGTCCGGATATCCCGATGACGATGAGAGACTCCGGAAGGCGAGGGCCTTTATTCTGGAGAAGGGCGGAGTGGAAGAGGCGAGGGTATTTACCAAGATTTTTCTCGCTATTTTCGGGGAGTTTGACTGGAAGGCGATACCCTCGATCCCTGTCGAAATCAATCTTCTCCCTGTCTGGTTCCCGTTGAATATCTACAATTTTTCGAGCTGGGCGAGGTCCACGCTTGTTCCGCTTTCGATGGTCCTGGACGCAAAACCTGTGAGGCGCATGCCGGAACTCAAGGGGATCCGGGATCTGTATGTTTCTCTGGAGGCTGTCCCTTCCCTGACGCCAAAGAAACTGCCTGTTATTTCGTGGAAGAGATTCTTCGTTCTCCTCGACGGAATGCTCAAGGCGACGGAGGATTCGCCCCTGAGGGTCCTCAGAAACAGGGCGAGGAGTTTCACGGAGAACTGGATCAGGGAGCATCAGGAGCATACCGGCGATTGGGGAGGGATACAGCCGGCGATGGTCAACTCGGTGCTCGCACTCGCCGCAGCGGGATATGATACTTCCGACGAGGCGGTGAGAAAGGGGCTTAAGGCGCTGGAGACGTTTACGCTCGAGAGGGACGGCGAAATCGTGCTTCAGTCCTGCATCTCGCCTGTCTGGGACACCGCCCTGACGTCGCTGGCGCTGCTCGATTCGGGGCTCGACCGGGAGCATCCTTCGGTTACGGACGCGTGCAGGTGGCTGGTGTCGAAACAGATAACCTCGAAGGGGGACTGGAGCGTCAAGAGGCCTGAACTCGAGCCGGGAGGATGGGCCTTCGAGTTCGACAACGGCTGGTATCCCGACATCGACGACACCGCGGTCGTCCTTATGCTGCTCTGCCGGCATGCCGGCGAGCAGGCAGCCTGCCGCAGTGAGATCGAGCGGGGTGTCCGGTGGATACTCGGGATGCAGGGCAAAGACGGGGGCTGGGGCGCTTTCGATGTCGATAACGACATGAAGATCCTGAACCAGCTGCCGTTTGGCGATCTCGAGGCGATGATTGATCCGAGCACCCCGGACATTACCGGCCGCGTTCTCGAGCTGCTCGGCATGCTCGGATACGGGAGGGAACATCCCCAGGTGCGCCGCGCGATGGCCTTTCTCCTGAGGACCCAGGAGGAGGACGGGACCTGGTGGGGCAGGTGGGGAGTAAACTACATTTACGGGACGAGCATTGTGCTCTGCGGCCTCAGATCTGTTGGCGAGGACATGAAGGGTCCTTATATCAGGAAGGCAGTCGAATGGATCAGAAAGGTCCAGCGGCCTGACGGCGGTTGGGGAGAGTGTTGCGAATCCTACGGAGAATCGGACCTCAAATGCAGCGGGGCAAGCACCCCTTCGCAGACGTCGTGGGCGCTGCTGGCCCTTATGGCGGCCGGCGAGGAGTCTTCGGAAGGAGTGATAAAGGGCATACGCTACCTTCTGAAACGGCAGGGACCTGACGGCGTCTGGGATGAGGAGTGGTTCACCGGCACTGGTTTTCCGAAGTATTTCATGCTGAAATATCATAATTACAGGAACTGTTTCCCTCTGATGGCGCTTGGAAGGTTCGCGTCGAGGTTCGAAGATCGGAGATCCGCGACATGAAGGCACTGGTGACCGGGGCGACCGGTTTCGTCGGGTTTCATGTGGCGCGGCGTCTGAGGGAGGAGGGCGTACGTGTCAGCGCCCTTGTCAGAAACGGAAGCGATCGGAAGGCGCTCGATGCGCTCGGCGTCGAGATCGTCGCGGGCGACGTGAGGGATTACGACTCCGTATACCGTGCGCTGGAGGGATGCGGACGGCTCTATCATCTTGCCGCCGACTATCGCCTCTGGGTCCCCGACCCCGACACGATGTATGAGATCAATGTGCAGGGGACGAAGAACGTGATGGAAGCGGCGCGGCGGCGCGGCGTCGAACGGGTAGTGTATACGAGCACGGTCGGGGCACTGACCGCGCGCCCGGACGGCGTGCCAGCCGACGAGGCGACGCCCGCCGGGATGGGGGAGATGGTCGGGCATTACAAGCGTTCGAAATTCATCGCCGAACAGGAAGTGCGCGGCTATATCGCGAAGGGACTTCCGGTGGTAATCGTAAATCCCTCGACGCCGGTCGGCACCATGGACCGTCGTCCTACCCCGACCGGAAAGATGATCGTCGATTTTCTCAACGGGCGGATGCCTGCCTTCCTCGATACCGGGCTGAATTTTGTCGACGTGGAGGACGTCGCGGAGGGGCACCGGCTTGCCGCGGAGCAGGGCAGGGTGGGGGAGAGGTATATCCTGGGCAACAGGAACCTTACCCTGAAGGAGTTCTTCGGGATGCTCGGGAAGGCCGCCGGCCGAAAGGCGCCCGGGGTGCGGCTGCCGTATCTTCCGGTGTTGATTGCCGCCTATGCCGACGAGGCGATCTCGAGGCTCATCCCCGGAAGGTGTCCGAGGATACCTCTTGCGGGAGTCAGGATGGCGAGAAAGTATATGTTCTTCGACGTTTCGAAGGCGGTAAGGGAGCTTGCGATGCCCCGGAGGCCTGTTGAGGAAGCTATCGCGAAGGCGGTTGACTGGTTTACCAATAACGGGTATGTAAAGGCAGGCCGCGCATGAACGGGCATGGCGAAGCGGAGACAGGGGGCGTTCGTCCGGGCAAACCCCGCGACAGGAAACTGGGCGACGAATGGTCCGACTGGAAGGGCGACGAGAGGGACCAGCTCGTAGAGGAAAAGATGACGACCTTCTTTTTTCTCTCGGCAGGCGTGGTGCTTATCGTCGTCGCATTGCTTCCCGTCCTCTGGTATCTGGTAAAACCGAGGATTGTGCTGTTGAGTCCGCTTGTCGCCGCATTTGCGGAGCGTGCGTTGATCGTCAGCGCCGGGACGCTGCTTGTATTGCTGGCAATGGAAGGGATCGCGGTCCTGAAGTGCGGAATATCTTTCTTCCCCTATCGCGTGATGGAAGGGTTTCTTCTGTCGGTGCTTCCGAAGGCGATATGGCTCGGCGGAAAGCTCGGAATCAGCAGGGACAGGGTCGGAAATTCTTTCATCCGGGTGCATAATTTCTTCACCCGGAGCGGGAGCGGCCTTGATCCCGAAAGGCTTCTTATCCTTTTGCCGCGGTGCCTGAAGAAAGAGGCCCGGAGCATGCTCGTCGAGAAGGTCGACGGCGACGCACTCAAGGTGCTGACCGTGGCCGGAGGGGAAGAGGCGCGCGAGGCGATCCGTGAGCTGAGGCCGACCCTCATACTTGCCCTGGCCTGCGAGCGGGACCTGATGAGCGGGATCAAGGACGTGGCCGACAAGATCCCGGTGCTGGCGATCCCCAACAGGCGGCCCGAGGGGCCGTGCAAGAATACCGACTTTTCGGCCGAGGAGCTGGACGAAATGCTCGGCTTCATCAGAATGAGCAGAAGCCGGAAACCATCGAGGAGGAGTTAAGCGCGTGCGTTTTCCGCTTGCACTATATTCTTCTCTGACTGCATTTTTTATGAGGAACCTTCTCCAGGGAAGGAGGAGATTCCCCCTCGTCCTGATGCTCGAGCCGACCCATCGCTGCAATCTTGCGTGCGCGGGATGCGACAGGATACGCCTGCACAACCATGCGCAGAGCGAAGATCTTACCCTTGACGAATGCATCGCGGCGGTGAAGGAATCCGGGGCGCCGGTGGTGACTGTCACGGGGGGGGAGCCGATGCTGTATCCCCACCTGAAAACGCTCGTGGGGGAGCTGATGGAGATGAAGCGGCATGTCTATCTCTGCACGAACGGTTTGCTGGCGGAGCCCTTCATCGAGGAGTTTACTCCTCAGCCGAGGCTGACTCTCAACTTCCATCTCGACGGCCTCGAAATAACCCACGACGGGATAGCCAACAAGCCGGGGACGTTCAAAAAGGCGATCGAAAATATCGGGAAGGCAAAGGGAAAAGGATTCCGCGTGAGCACGAACACCTCGGTCTACAAGAATTCGGACCTGACGGAGCTGGAGAAGCTCTTTCAGACGCTTACGGACCTGGGCGTCGACGGGACCCTGATCTCTCCCGCATTCAGTTATGAAAGCGTGGGAGACGACATCTTTCTCAGCCGGGAAGAGGCGGTGGAAAAGTTCAGGGAGATGAAGGATTTCTTCGGCAGGTTCCCGTTTCTGAATTCCCCCCTGTACGTCGATTTCCTGAAAGGGGAACGGTCGATGCGGTGCACGCCGTGGGGAAATCCGACGAGGAACCCTCTCGGCTGGAAATCGCCCTGTTACCTGATCACCGACCGTTATTACCCGTCTTTTAATGAGATGATGGAGAAGACCGACTGGGAGCGGTACGGCACCGGAGCCGACCCGCGCTGCAGAAACTGCATGGTCCACAGCGGGTACGAGGCGACCTCGATGAGATGCGCCTTTTCGAGCCCGCGGGACCTCCTCAGACTTCTCGTCTGGAACCTCAAGAAAAACTGATGGAGTCGGTTCCCGCCCTTTTGCTGGGCACCGTCGTCCTCAGGCCGTATGTCTTTATCTTTCTTCTCGTCTATCTGATCGGCTGTTCCCTGCATCTCGGGCTGAAGAGGGCGCTTATTTTCTGTGCCGCCGGCTATGCCCTCACCTGGCTGTCCGAATATTCGTCGATCCATACCGGGTTTCCGTACGGATGGTACAGGTATATCGATTCGACGAGCGCGAGGGAACTCTGGGTGCTCGGAGTGCCTTTCATGGATTCCCTGAGTTACGTCTTTCTCGCCTATGCGAGCTACTCCCTTGCCCTTCTGGTCCTCTGTCCGGCAATCGGGCATCGCGGGATGTGGTACATGCTGGAGACAAGGGAGACCAGGGGATCTCTTGCCGCCCGGATACTCGGCGCATTGTTCATGGTATATCTGGATATCATTATCGATCCTGTTGCGCTTCAGGGCGAAAAATGGTTTCTTGGCCGGCTCTATGAATATCCCGGGGGCGGCGTTTATTTCGGCATTCCGGTATCGAACTTCGCCGGATGGGCGCTGGTCGGATTCCTCCTGGTATGGCTCATACAGTGGATTGACACACGGCTTGAGGGGAAGAAAGACGTTGTCGGCTACGGATATCCGTCACGGTATCTGATAGGCCCCGGATTATATTTGGGTATCGCGGGGTTCAATATCTTCATGGCGTTTTTTATCGGAGAGTACAATACCGCCTGGTCCTCTCTGTTTATCTTTCTCCTGCCCGCCGTGCTGGTGTTTTCGATCGTGAAGATGAGGCTGGCCGGTCCGGAAGATGCCGGGGCGATTGACGCACATCGGCGGGATTTCCCTGATGCGAGAGTGCCTGTTTCAGCCCGACAGTAATTCCTTCATGAAACGCCCCAGGCTCTGCGACGCAGCCTCCGAATTTCTTTTCAGTCTGATCACGTCTGTCACCAGGGCTGGGTTGGTCGTAACCGCGTGAAAGAGGCGGCCGAGCTTCGGCTGTCCCATCTCGTCGACGACGCCTATCAGCTCCGGGGGAACCTCCTCCTCCAGCGTGTCGCTGATTGAACGGACGGCAAGGAAGGGGATGGCGCGTGCGACAGCGACCTCTCCGAGCGCGAAAGTCTCCATGTCGCAGACGGGGAAGGGGAGTCCGCCGGGGACATGGGGAGAGAGGCCTTTCTTCTCCATCGGCTTTTCCAGGGTGATGATGCTTCCCTCGTGCAGGTGTGCGTTTCCGGAAAGTCTCGCGGTGAAAGGCCCGGGAAGGGGAAGCGCCGGATTCAGCTCTGCCGACAGATGAGAAGGTCTCGTACCGGCGAGGGTATATTTGAAGAGCCGGGAGCCCTCTACGAGATCTCCGGCAGATGCATTGGCGTACAGTGCGCCGGCAAATCCGACCGAGACGATACAGTCCGGCATGAATCTTTCGAGTACGGCCTCCAGGGCCGCCTTTGCCCGGTCCATTCCCATTCCGGTCTGGGCGATCAGGATCTCGGATGGCGCGGCCTTTGCGGTATAAACGGGGAAGTTCCATCCCTCCGGACTTTTCGTCGCGCCCAAGTCATTGACGATGGATGCAAGTTCCCTGGGGAGTGCCCCCAGTACGATCAATCTCATCTCTTTTGCGCCCATGTGAGAAAATTATAACAGTATTCGCAGGGGAGATACGATATAATGTGCCGTGGGTATGCTTGCGATAAGCCTTCCCGAAGATATCAGGGAAGGGTGGGTATGACATATTCCGGATTCGTGACGGGCATTCTTGCTCTTCTTTTAATCGGCGGAAGTGCCTATACTGTCCTCGCATTTTTTTGCGTGGCGGAGTTTTTCAGCAAGGGTCGCCGCAGGCCGGACCGGAAGACGTTTCCTCCGGTCTCCATACTTAAACCGGTAAAGGGGTTCGATCCCGGGTTCCGCCGAAACCTGGAAAGCTTCTGCCGGCAGGACTACCCCGAATATGAAGTCATCATAGGGTTTGTCGGTGAAGACGACGAGGCGATACCCGCCGCGAAGGCGCTCGCCGGTTCGTATCCCGATAAGGTACGAGTCGTCATTACGCGGGAGACAATCGGCGCGAACGAGAAGGTGTCGAACCTGAAAGGGCTTATTGCCGCCGCGAAATATTCCCTCGTTGCCGTCAGCGACTGCGATATGAAGGTCGACGGATGGTATGTGAGGACAATCGTTGAAGAGTACATGAGCGAAGACAATGTGGGGATGGTCACTTCGCCGTACAGGATCAGCTCTCCGGCCACTGTGGGCGCCGCCCTCGAATCGCTTGCGATTGCCGTCGATTTCATCCCTTCGGTCCTCGTAGCGAGGAAGCTTGAAGGGATTACTTTCGGACTTGGCGCCTCGATGCTTTTTTCGGTCGAGAGCCTGGCGGAGGCGGGCGGACTGGTCCCGATCGCTGATTATCTCGCCGACGATTACCAGGTCGGAAACAGAATCGCGAAGGGGGGAAGCAGGGTCCTTCTTTCGCGGTATGTGCTTGAGGATACGAACGTAGAGATAGACGTCTTCACTCATCTTTCGCATCAGGTGCGGTGGGCGCGCACGTACTATGCGTCGAGGCCCGGTGGGTATTTCGGCTACGGCATTACTCATCCTTTCTTTTTTGCCTGTCTTTTTGTTCTGCTTCAGGGGCCGACTGCGGCCTCGCTCTCCGCCGTGTGCGGCGTCCTGGCCCTGAGAATATCTCTCGCCGCTCTTGTGCACAAGAAGATGATCCGGAAGAAGGGATGGTTGAAGTGGGCGGTCCTTCTGCCTGTGAGAGACCTCCTGGCCTTCGGCATATGGGCGTGGAGTTTTGCGGGAAGGAGGGTGTCCTGGAGGGGGCGGCGGTATCGGGTCGAAAAGGGTGGGAAGATAACGCGGGCGTAAGCGGTTGTGTCGCTTCGCGGAATGCAGATGAAGATCATTGTGCTGGGCAAGTCCTCTTTCGAGGTTGTCGGTATGCCCGACGTGATAGTGTCCGGGTGTTTCACTTCGAAGGATATAGACGAAGAACGGCATAGGAGATCCCCAAAATTGGCTCCCGGGGAGGGCTTCGAACCCCCGACAGGGTGGTTAACAGCCGCCCTAGAAGCTAGTAACTATTGAAAAAAAAAGTAAAAAATAATTGTTATGGACAGAATATGGACAGCTAAAAAGATCTTGTGACCGTTTGGAGCGAACAACTTACCTATAGAAAGAATAACCTATTCAAAGTAGACTATATTCATGATAAAAAAAGAAGGCGGCAGGAGACTACTTGTTTAAACTTTCCTCTATTATCAAACCTGCGATAGATTCCTCACTCAGCAACAAGCCAGTCGTTTCCAACGGGCTGTTGGAGAGTGCGCAGGCTGACGTATCTGTGGTCCTGCAAACACTGCGTTCAGAAGCGGAAGGCTTGAACGAAGAAGAGTCACTAAACCGGCGGAAACATTATGGACCAAACGAGGTGGCTAAAGAAAAGCACAAATCAGTTTTCTTGCGGCTAATCTTAAATTTCAACAATCCTCTGGTCGTCTTACTGCTGGTCCTGGGGCTGATCTCTTATATGACCGGAGATAAACGCGGGACCATAATGATTTCAGTTATGGTGTTACTCGGGATCTTACTGCGTTTTTTTCAGGAACTTCGTTCTGACAAGGCAGCGGAAAAACTTAAGGCAATGGTGAGCACTTCAGCCACTGTCCTGCGCGCTGGAGAGAAGCGGGAAATCCCCCTGAAGGAACTGGTGCCGGGTGACATCGTTTTGCTCTCGGCAGGGGACATGGTGCCAGCTGATGTACGTCTCATCTCGGCCAAAGATCTGCATATCAACCAGTCTACCTTGACCGGAGAAGCATTGCCTGTTGCAAAATCAGCGGAGCGTGCCGCCACTTCTGCACAGGACCCGTTAGAAATGCCGAACATATGTTTTTTGGGATCTAACGTAGAGGTCGGCTCAGCCACGGCGGTAGTAGTCCAAACCGGGAGCAGCACCTATCTTGGCTCCCTTGCAACCAGCATTTCAGGTGAACGTGAACTGACCGGCTTTGACAAGGGAGTCAATAAATTCACCTGGTTAATGATCCAGTTCATAGTGGTGATGGTGCCGCTGGTCTTTATCCTCAACGGGCTGAGCAAGGGGTATTGGCTTGAGGCTTTTCTCTTTGCCATGGCAGTAGCCGTCGGTCTTACACCTGAAATGCTGCCGATGATCGTTACCGTCAATCTCTCCAAGGGTGCAATCAGTATGTCCCGCAAAAAGGTAATCGTCAAACGCCTGAACTCAATTCAAAATTTGGGTGCAATGGATGTGCTTTGCACAGACAAAACAGGGACTCTCACCCAGGGGAAAATTGCGCTGATAAAGCATATAGATGTTGACGGCAATGAACGAGATGAAATCCTGAGCTTTGGCTTCCTGAATAGCTACTTTCAGACCGGACTGAAGAACCTGATGGATGTTGCTGTTCTAAACCATAAGCATTTGGAAAAACAGTTAGTCGAAGAGCAGCATTACAGGAAAATTGATGAAATCCCCTTTGACTTTGTGCGCCGCCGCATGTCAGTGGTCGTCGAAGACAACCAAAACCAGCATATACTGATATGTAAAGGTGCTGTTGAGGAAATCCTCGCCCTTTCCACGCAGATAAACATTCAAGGCAATGTGCTCCCGATGGCTATTGATGAACACCATACAAAGACAGTAACATTGGTCCGGAAACTAAACGAACAGGGGTTCCGGGTAATTGCCCTGGCTTACAAGAAGATGCCAGAGGCCTTTCAGGAATACAGTGTCAGAGATGAGACAGAACTTATTCTGCTGGGTTTTCTGGCCTTCCTCGACCCGCCAAAGGAGTCAACCGCTAAAGCCCTTGAAGACCTGCGCCAGAATAATGTTCACGTCAAGATCCTTACTGGGGACAATGAAATCATTACACGCAGTATATGCAAACAGGTGGGGCTTTCCGTTGATCATATCTTGCTGGGCAATACGCTGGAAAAAATGACTGATGCTGAGCTGGCACAGGTCACTGAACAAACAACAATCTTTGCCAAACTGTCTCCCGCCCATAAGGAGCGTATTATTAAAGCATTGCAAGAGCAGGGCCACGTAGTCGGATTTTTAGGAGACGGCATCAATGATGCG
>JAJXTV010000012.1 GCA_021783515.1 Nitrospirota bacterium | reverse complement strand
TTCTCGCCACGGCTGGGCGAGGTTGTGGTTTGCTGTTTGCTGATAGCCGGCTGCTGCTCGCTTTTGACCGCATAAGCAACATCGACCCCGCCTGCGAAAGTCCAGCAAAAGAAAGATAAAACTACTGCAGATATGATTCTCAGTGACCGGCTGAATTGATGATTTCCCATGCCCCATTTCCCTCCCGGTATCTTTTATCCCCGCAAATAAAAAAGCCTACCTCCGAAAAGGTAAGCTCAAATTCCCCATCCACTTCGACAGCCCCTCTTTCCTGACTCTACAGGACAGGTAGCTTTGCGTCATCCGGTCACCCGGATCTTACCCTTTCGGTGGTTTCTGGCCGATTAGACCACGAATAGCGCCTTCCTGTCAAGATAAATATGTGTTAGCTCAAGTTGTGATCAAGTTGTGATTAGAAGTCACCCGCTGGAATTTTGAAGTATTCCATTACGTGTTTTTCAAAAGGAAGCAGACGCACAGTCGCATTTTTTCCCGCCTGAGACGTACTGGATGGGCTCAAAAAAAGGGCGTGGCCATTTGAATGCGCATTTGAATCGGAAATCTTACGGCCGTTGAAAGCCAGCCGGTGAGCGTTAGTCGGGGTCATCAGAAAAGTTATGCGCTGTACGTGGTGAAAGCAGGCTTGTGCTATCTCTCCCGCTATCCCTGATTGTCCGCCTAAACCGCATGCAGCGTCGCCGTATATTCTCCTTCGCAGAAAAGGACTGTCGTACCGATCTCCCTTTTTGTGACTAAGTCACATACTTATCCTCCCCGATTTCCTAAAATATAATCAGTTCAAGACAACAATCGCGATCTCAGGGAGGTAAAGAAGATGAAGAAGAATATCGGAGGAATCGAAAGGGCGATAAGGATCATCGCGGGACTCGGGATACTGTCGCTGGCCTTCGTCGGCCCGCATTCGGCCTGGGGATATCTCGGCGTAGTGCCGCTCCTTACGGGGCTGACCGGATGGTGCCCGCCTTATGCGCTTCTCGGCATTTCGACCTGCAAGAAGTGCAGCTAATCGTCTGAGGGCGGGCGTCAGTCCGCCCTTCGCAATATCCCCCGCCGGTTAGCCGGGCAGGCCGTCGAGGACGTTCTTCTGAAGCGGGCCGAGAGCGGTGACCGCAAAGAGGTCCTTCCTGATCAGTTTCGCCGACAACTCTTTGATCTGCTGCATGCCGACCATATTCACCGACTTGATGATCTCATCGGGCGAGATGTAGGCCCCGAAGTATATCTCCTGCCTGGCGAGGTTGTTCATCCTGCTGTTCGTCGACTCGAGGCCGAGGATCAGGTTCCCCTTGAGGTGGTTCTTCGCCCGCTCCAGCTCCGTTTCGGTAAGCGATCCGCTCAGGGCCACCATCTCGGCCACGATCAGCTCGGCGACCTCCCGTATTTTCTTTCTGCTCACGCCCGCATAGATGCCCCAGAGGCCGGTGTCCCGGAACGACGAGGTGAAGGAGTAGACCGAATAGGCAAGGCCCCTCTTCTCCCTGATCTCCTGAAAAAGTCTCGAGCTCACCCCTGCACCGAGTATCGTATTGAGGACGAAGAAGGCGTACCGCTCATCGCTCGCCTGGGGCACCCCGGGCACGCCTATGCAGATATGCGCCTCCGACATCTCCTTCGAGAACACCTTGACGTCCCGCTGAAAGACGGGCGCCGCCCCTTTCTTCGGCACCGATCCCTGCCTCAGCCCGCCGAACCGCTTGTTCAAAAGAGCGATCAGGGTTTCCGGGACGAAATTGCCGGCGCAGGCAATGACGATGTCCTTCGTCCCGTAGTATTTCTTGATATGCCCCGTTACATGCTCCCTGGTAAAGGAGGCGACCGTTTCCCGGCGGCCGAGGATCGGCTGGCCGAGCCCTTCCTTCCCCCAGACGGTGGTGCTGAAAAGATCGTGAACGTAGTCATCGGGAGTGTCTTCCACCATCTTGATCTCTTCCCTGATGATCTTCTTCTCCTTCTCGATCTCGTCTTCGGGAAAGACCGAATTGACGAAGATATCCGAAAGAAGGTCGATCCCCCTGTCGATATGCTCGTCGAGCACCTTGATATAGAAGGCGGTATTCTCACGGGAGGTGAAGGCGTTCAGGTCGCCACCGACCGAGTCGATGTCCACGGCGATGTCCTTCGTCGAGCGCTTCTTCGTCCCCTTGAAGTACATATGCTCGAGGAAATGGGAGATGCCGTTTTCCTCGGTCGTCTCATACCTTGATCCCACCTTCACCCAGACGCCTATCGAGACGGAACGCACGTTCCTGATCGCTTCCATCACGACCGGTATACCGTTTTCGAGGTGCTCTTTCTTGAACATAATGCCCCCTTCCGTCTTCAGCTAGAATGATACCATGGGAAAGTCTCCTGCGCACCGCCACCCCCATCGCGTGCGCGCCAAAAAAAAGAAAAGGGGATAGTCGTCGTATCCCCTCGGTACCCGAAGCAGAAAAAAAGTTATGCGGGCTCGGAAGTCTTCTGCTTCTCCTTCATCGCCTCTTTTCTGCTGAGGCGTATCCTGCCCATCTTGTCTATCTCGATCACCTTGACGAGCACCTCATCGCCCTCGTTCACCACGTCGGTGACCGCCGCCACTCTCTTGTCGTCGAGTTGCGATATATGGAGGAGCCCCTCGGTGCCGGGAAGGATCTCGACAAAGGCGCCGAAGTCCATGATCCTCTTCACCTTGCCCAGGTATATCCGGTTGAGCTCGGCCTCCGCGGTGATGCCGTTGATGATGTCGATCGCCTTCTGCGCCGCCGCGCCGTCTGACGCCGCGATATTGATAAGACCGCTGTCGTCTATGTCGATTTTCACTCCGGTCTGCTCGATAATGCCCCGGATCACCTTTCCTCCGGTGCCGATGACCTCGCGAATCTTCTCCTGTTTGATATGCATCGTATAGATCCTCGGAGCATGCATCGAAAGGTCCGGACGCGGCCCCTCAAGCGTCTCCTTCATCTTGCCGAGGATGAAAAGCCTCCCCTGCCGGGCCTGCTCAAGGGCTTTTTCCATGACGTCCCTCGGAATGCCGCCTATCTTGGTATCCATCTGGAACGCGCATATGCCGTTTGCAGTGCCGGTCACCTTGAAATCCATGTCGCCCAAGTGGTCTTCAAGGCCGAGGATGTCGGTCAGTACGACGAACCGGTCCCCTTCCTTGATAAGCCCCATCGCGATGCCCGCGACCGGCGCCTTGATCGGGACGCCCGCGTCCATCAGCGCCAGCGTGCCGCCGCATACCGTCGCCATGGACGAAGAACCGTTCGATTCGAGAATGTCCGAGACGATACGGACGGTATAGGGGAAATCGGTCTTCGACGGCATCACCGCCTTGAGCGACCGCTCGGCCAGTATTCCGTGCCCGATCTCCCTTCTTCCCGGAGACCTGAGCGGCTTCACCTCGCCGACGCTGAACGGAGGGAAATTATAATGGAGCATAAACGTCTTGGACGTCTCGCCCTCAAGAGCATCGATCCTCTGTTCATCGTCGGACGTGCCGAGCGTCACCACCGCGAGGCACTGGGTCTCGCCCCTGATGAAAAGGGACGAACCGTGAGTGCGCGGCAGTATCCCCGCTTCCGCGGTGATCTTCCTGATCTCGTCGGGCTTCCTTCCGTCGGCCCTGACGTTGTCGTTAAGGATCATGCTCCTGACGAGCTCTTTTTCTATATCGTGAAATACGGCGGAGACACCCGCCGATACGTTCTTCTCTTCGGTATTAAGCTCCTCGATGATCCCCTTTCTGATCTCGTCGAGGGCCGCCTGCCTCAGCAGTTTGTCCGGGATAACGATAGCGCTTTTGATCTTCTCCAGCGCCATATCGGTGACCGTCTTTTTCAGCGCCTCGTCGGTCGCGGGAGCCACAACCGTCCGCTTCGGCCTTCCGGTCTTGGCCCTGAATTCCTCCTGCGCCGCGCAGAGCCGCTTTATCTCCTTATGAGCGATGTCGATCGCCTCGAGGAGGTCGGCCTCGCTCATCTCCTGCGCGCTGCCCTCGACCATCGCGACAGCGTCGGCGGTCCCGGCAACGACGAGGTTGATGTCGCACTCTTCCTGCTCCCTCAGGTCGGGGTTGATCACGAACGACCCCGCTACCCTTCCGATCCTGACCGCTCCGACAGGACCGTCAAAGGGAATGTCCGATATGTGAAGCGCCGCGGACATGGTGGTGATCCCGAGGATGTCGGCGATGTTCTCGTCGCCGTATGAAAGGACATTGACGATCCCCTGGGTCTCGCAACTGTAGCCGTCCGGGAAAAGCGGCCGGACCGGCCTGTCGATGAGACGGGACGTCAGGACCTCTTTCTCTGTAGGCCTTCCTTCTCTCTTAAAGAAGCCGCCGGGGATCTTCCCGGCCGAATAGGCCTTCTCCTGGTAATCGATCGTGAGGGGGAAAAAATCTATCCCCTCTCTCGGCGTCTTGCTGCTGACGGCGGTGGCAAGGATAACCGTATCGCCGTACTGCGCGACAACCGAGCCGTCGGCCTGCCTCGCCATCTTCCCGGTCTCCAGGCTGAGGCCTTTCCCCCGGACTTCAATTTCAATTCTCTCTATCATTCTTTACCTATTTCCTGATTCCAAGCCGACTGATAATATTATCGTATCGCTCTCTGTTTGTAGTTTTCAGATAGTCAAGTAGTTTCCTTCTTTGACCGACCAGCTTCAACAGCCCGCGTCTCGAGTGGTGATCCTTCGTGTGAATCCTGAAGTGTTCAGTGAGATATCCTATCCTTTCACTCAGTATCGCGATCTGCACCTCGGGCGAACCCGTATCTTTGTCATGGAGCTTGAAATCACCGATGATTTTCTGCTTGTTCTTTTCGATTCCCATCGAATCACCACCTTTCGTCCCAAATTTTTTGTGTCGTTAAGACTACCATAGGCAGGGCTTTTCTGTAAAGGAATCAGTGCCCTGCGGAAATACGGCCGGCAGCCCCCTACTTCATGATTGCGCCTTCGTTGGCGGAACTGACAAACCTCGCGTATCTCGCCAGGTACCCCTTCCTGATCTTCGGAGACGGCTTTTTCCAGCTCTTCAGCCTGGCGCGGATCTCCTCGTCCGCCAGCACGACATCGAGTTTTCTCCCGGGGATGTCGATGCGGACCTCGTCGCCGTCGCGGACGACCGCCAGAGGCCCCCCCTCCATCGCCTCGGGGGAGATATGCCCGATACAGGGACCCCGAGTACCGCCGGAGAACCTGCCGTCCGTGATCAGCGCAACGGATTCGCTGAGCCCCATGCCGGCGATCGCGGACGTCGGCGAGAGCATCTCCCTCATGCCGGGTCCGCCCTTCGGGCCTTCATACCGGATCACGACGACATGCCCGGGCTTCGCCTTCCCGGCCAGGATCGCCTTCATCGCGGCCTCCTCGGAGTCGAAGACGAGCGCCCTGCCCGTAAACTGCATCATGTTCTGGCTCACCGCGGTCTGCTTCACGACAGCGCCGCCGGGGGCGAGATTGCCTTTCAGCACGGCGATTCCGCCCTGCTTGTGATGGGCCTTCTTGAGCGGCCGTATCACCTCTTCATCGAATATCTCGGCCGTGTCGGCTATCTCGTAGATACGCTTGCCGCTCACGGTAATATTATCGCTCAGCTTTTCCTTCAGCCGCTTCATCACGGCGGGGATGCCTCCTGCGTAGTCGAGGTCTTCGAGATAGTTCTTGCCGCCTGGCAGCATCGCCGCGATATGGGGCGTCTTCTTCGAAAGTCTGTCGAAGAGGTCGAGCGGAAGGCCGATCCCGGCGTCGTGCGCGATCGCGGGGATATGGAGCGCCGTGTTCGTCGAACCGCCCAGGGCAAGATCCACTATAATCGCGTTTTCGAATGCCTTTTGGGTCATGATCTTTCTCGGCGTCACGTTCTTCTTCACCATCTGCGCGATCAGGCGGCCGCTTTCGAAGGCGATCCTCCTTTTCTTGGCAGAGACGGCGAGCGCCGTTGCGCAGCCTTCAAGGCTCATCCCGAGCGCCTCCGTAACACAGGCCATCGTGTTGGCGGTGTACATCCCCTGGCAGGAGCCGGCGCCGGGACAGGCGCACATCTCGAGCGCCTCGAGTTCCTGGCCCTTGATGAGCCCTTTCTTGAATTTCCCGACCGCCTCGAAGGTGTCGCTGGTAAGGTTCAGCCTGCGCCCTTTATAATGGCCGGAAAACATCGGGCCCGCGGTCACGACGATCGAGGGGATATTGAGCCTGCCGGCCGCCATGAGCATGCCCGGCGTGATCTTGTCGCAGTTGGTCAGCAGCACGAGGCCGTCGAGCCGGTGCGCCTCGGCCACGGTCTCGACCATGTCCGCAATCAGTTCCCGTGAGGCGAGCGAATAATGCATGCCGCCGTGTCCCATCGCAATCCCGTCGCATATTCCCGGAATCCCAAAGAAGAAGGGATATCCGCCTCCCGTATGGACCCCCTTTTCGATAAAGCGCTCGAGGTCCCTCATTCCGCTGTGGCCCGGAATCAGGTCGGTGAAACTGGTGGCCACTCCGATAAACGGTTTGCCGATCTCGGTCTTCGGCAGGCCGGTCGCATACAGGAGCGCCCTGTGGGGCATGCGTTCGAGGCCTTCCTTTATTGTCTTGCTCCTCATAAAAAACCCTCCTCACATGAATTGTTGGGAAATAAACCGGAATGCGCCAGAAATGAACAGGGGCGATATGCGCAATCGCCCCTGAACCGTCACCTTAAAAAGCCTTTTCGGCACACATCGCCCCCGCGCTGGCGCAGGGAATCACGCCCGGAATTTCAGAACCCGGGACCGGCTCCTCAGCCTACCGGGTGGCTTTTTCTGAAGTCCCTGATAAATTCCGCCATTTTGTCTTTTTTCGCCAGCTTTACCTTCTGAAGCTTCTTCCTCTCGACTTCTTCTTCGGGGGTGAGATACACTTTCTTGTCCATCTCGGAGAGAGAGGCGTCAAGACTGTGGTGTTCTTCGAGAAGCTTTCTGAATTCTTCGCTCTCACTTTTCAGGCTTTCGATAATCTCTTGCTCTTTCAATGTATGCTCCTCCCTTGAAAAAATTTATTAAAATCGTGGGCTTTTGCGGCCCCTCGCTCTGCATCCGAGGGAGAGATTTGAAAAAAGAAAGGACCGATGCGCTTATCTGAGGGTCTAAGCAATCTCGGAGAAAAGGATTTCTTTCTATGCATGCCGTTCCTCATTAGAATAAAACTTTTGCCAAAAATTATCAAACGAAATCTTACCCTGGAGAGCATTCTGCCTGCCCGGCCCGGGGAAATACGAAGAGACCCGCATCACGGGCCTCTTCGTCGTGATTATTATTTGTTTTCGATTACTTTAATCTTCATCTCTATCCGCTCGTCGGGGTTGTCCCTCCGGTCCCTCGGCTGGCTCACGATCTTGTCCACAACGTCCATTCCCGAGACGACCTCCCCGAAGACGGTGTATTGCCTGTCGAGAAACGGGGCATCGGCCACGCAGATGAAGAATTGGGAGCCGGCGCTGTTGGGGTCGGCCGCCCTCGCCATCGAAAGCGTACCGCGCTTGTGCGGCCTGCTGCTGAACTCGGCCTTCACCGTATATCCCGGACCGCCCATGCCGTGGGTCGACTTGTCAGGGTTCTTCGAGTTGGGGTCTCCCCCCTGGATCATAAACCCGGGAATCACGCGGTGAAACGTCGTACCGTCGTAAAAACCCTTTTTTGCGAGCTCGATAAAGTTGTTCACATGGTTCGGCGCCACGTCGGGGAAGAATGCGATTTCTATATTGCCGAACTTCGTCTCGATTACCGCCTTTGTCCCAGCCATCTTCTTGATCTCCTCTTTCGTGAATTTTCTCGACTTCATCTCGGCCGACGCCGCAGAAGCCAGCAACAGTACCGCCATAACGGCACACAGCACCTTCCACTTCATACCAATGCCTCCTGTCAGGATATTCCGGTCAACCTTCGGAACTCGGACAAAGACCTCGTAACGCAGTCCTCGATCGCAAGCCCCGAAAAATAATTGCCGGTGATGCACACCCGTTTTCCCTTTATGAGCCCGTCGATAGCCGCTGTAATCTTCTCGTGCCCCAGAAGGGGAGACGGCAGAACCGCCCGGTTTTCCGCCGAAACCTCGAACCTGCCGGTACCGAGGACCCCTGCGATCCTCTTCATCTTCGCGGCGAGGTCTATCCCCGGAGCAAAGTGAAACGTGAACCCCCTGTACATCGGGTCCGCGATGATATCGCGGGACACCGCGGAGAAGAATACGTCGCGCACGGGTATCAGGCCGGCAAAATGCGGCAGGGCAACCGCCTCTTTTCTCACCGCGACACCGACCGATTCGATCGCAACGGTCTTTATCTCCGCCAGTCTCCGCGCCGCCTCCGGCAGGACGTTCCCGAGCAGTCCTGCCGCGGCCGGCGGAGGCACCGCCAGGGCCAGGTTGTCCGCGGCGCCTTCCCGCCCGTCCGCAAAGGAGACCCTGAAAACCGACTGGTCCCTCTCCACCGACGACGCCTCCGCGCCGGTGAGCAGTTCGATATTGTCACCTCCGGATACGGCATCCGCAACCGCCTGAAGCCCCCCCTCCAGGGTAAACTTCCTGATGACATCCTTCCGCCTTTTTCTCTTCTTGAAAAGCATCTCCGCGGGGAAGTCGTCGGCCCGCTGAGACGGCACGGCGCTCAGGGCCGGGCCTATCACCTTTTCATAATTTTTCTTCCCTACTATCTTCGAATAATATGAGGCGACGGTCCTGCCGGACTTCGAAAGCGTGAATATGCGGGGCCCCGAGCAGGCCATCTCGAGAAAATCGAGCTGTGAGGGGATGGACTTCACCTTTCCGTCGACAAACATCATGAACGGCACCTTCTCGCGCGGAATCAGCCTCTCCTTTGCCCCGCTGTCCTCGATGATGCCGATAAGGTTCCCGTACGAATTGTAGCAGGTATGAGCTCCGAGTTCGAGCCAGAAGTCGCCGGGCTTTCTCATCGTCCTCAGACAACCTCCCGCCTGCCCCTCCTTCTCGGCAAGCAGCGTCTTCATGCCGGCCCGAGATGCATAATGGGCGAGGCTCAGCCCGCTTATCCCTCCGCCAATCACAATCAGGTCATATCGTTTCATCCCCATCCCTCCTCCTTCATTGCCTTGTGCACGATGTCCGCGAGCGCCGAGATAAAGAGCGGCGACATATTGAGCGATCCGGTCCTTTCGAGCCTCATGCCGCGGGAAGCGGCCTGTGCCCGGTATAGTATATCTATTTCGTAGAGAGTCTCGATATGGTCCGATACGAAGCTTATCGGCACCACGAGAAGGCTCTTCACGCCCCGGCCCGCCAGGGTCTCTATCATCTCGTCCGTCGACGGCTCAAGCCACTTCACCGGCCCGCTCTTCGACTGGTACGAAAGGTCCCAGGTGATTTCGGTCCGCTTCGCGACCTCGGCAATCGTTTTTCTGATATGCTCGGCATACGGGTCGCCCTCGTCTATGAATTTCTCCGGCAGACTATGCGCGCTGAAGAGCACATGCGCGCCCCCCGGCGGGGAGTGAGGTGTCGCCGGCTCGAACACGGCAAGCCCTTCCCTGATCTTTTCGACGAGCGACTCGATATAGAGCGGATGGTCCTCCCAGGAATTGACGATCGCCATCTGGAACGGATCCCCGCCCATCCGCGAAACGACCTCCTTCAGCTTCGAAAGGGACGAGCCGGTCGTGGCGATCGAGTAATGGGGGTAAAGGCTGAGCACGACGAGCCTTCTGATCCCCTCGGCCCTGATCTCGGGGACGATCTCCTCGATAAGCGGATGCCAGTAGCGCATACCGATGAAGACCCTGAAAGGGCGTGGCTCGCGATCCCTGTTTCGCGAATCGTTCAGCGCTCCTTCGAGCGCCCTTGCCTGCGCAGTCGTGATGTCGAGTATGGGCGACTTGCCGCCGATCAGACGATAATAGCCTTCGGTTTTCTTGTGCCGGAGAGCGGAGATGAGCCGTGCGAGCGGTTTCTGCATAAACGGCGGTCCGAGCCTGATGATCTCTCTGTCGGAAAAGAGGTTGAAGAGAAAGGGCTGCACCGCGCCCAGGGAGTCAGGCCCCCCGAGATTCAGAAGCAGCACGCCGGTGGTTCCTTCGGCAGTCTTTGTCAAAACGATATCATCCTTTCAAGATCTCCGGCTCGGTATGAGGGATGAACATCGCCCCCTGGAGCGCATGCATGAGGTCCGCGTCCTCGTTCATCTCGCGGTAGGTGATCTTCGCCGCGATCTCCTCGACCTCTTCCATCAGCTCCCGGTGAAGCAGCACCATCCCCGCTCCGCCGATCGAGGAGTTGCCGAGAGGAATGAACCTCTCTCTCGGGATGTCCGGGAGCATACCGATCGTGACCGCCTTTTCGGGGTCGATCCCGCAGCCGAGCGCGCCGGCGACATAGACCTTCCTGATATCGCCGAAGGAAAGGCCGATGGACTTAACAAATACGTAAAGGAAGGAGAACATCGCCGCCTTCGACAGAAGAAAGTTCTTTATCTCGTGCTCGCTCAGCGAAAGTTCCCCTTTCGCCGATTGGTAAAGACGGTAGGACTTCACCCCGTCACGCTCGATGATGCGGCCTCCGTCCCCCGTGAATTTCCCGGACTGGTCGATGATCCCCGAGGAGAACAACTCCGACACAAGGTCGATAAGGCCCGAGCCGCATATGCCGCCCGGTTCGCCGCCTTCGATGACTTCAAGGGCGACCGCGCCGCTCATGCGGTCGATCCGCACCCGCGAGATCGTCCCCGCCTCGGCCTTCTTCCCGATAGTCGCAACCCCTCCTTCGAGCGCCGGACCGGCGGCGCCGGCGCCGACCATGATCCAGTCCCTGCAGCCGAGGGTGACTTCCACGTTCGTCCCCACATCGATGAAAAGGGCAGGTTCATCTTCCCGATAGATCCCGGAATAGAGGATGCCGCTGACGATATCTCCTCCCACGTAACTGCCTGAATTCGGGAAGACATAGACGACCGCATTGCGATTGACCGGAAGGCCGGTCTCCCCCGCAGTCATCAGGAAGGACTTGTTGGCCGCGGGAACATAGGGACTCAGGGGAATATTGTTTACGTCGAGTCCGAGAAAGAAATGGGACATAATCGTGTTGCCGGCCACCGTGACCGCATAGACGTCGTCGGACGCGACGCCGTGGTCTTCGCATATCAGGGCGATGAGCCCGTGCAGCCCTTCTGCCAGCGAGTCCGTCAGGGGGCCAAACTCCCCCATCATCGACCGCTGGACCCGCGTCAGCACGTCGTACCCGAAACGCACCTGGGGGTTTTCGGCCCCGGCCTCGCCGATCTTCTCCCCGGTGACGAGGTCGAAAAGGACGCACTCCACGTTCGTGGAGCCGATATCGAGAGCGATGCCGAAGGCCGCCTTCTTCCCGATATCGAGCACGCGATACCCCTCCGCCGTCGGCCCGATCAGAAGGTCCGCCGTAAACCCGCTGCGCCGGAGTTCGCCCGAAAGCCGCCTCAACACTCCGAGGGGCAGTTCGACATTCCCAAACCCCCTGTCCCTTAGGGCATCGGCCAGCCTGTCCGCATCCGCCGTCTTGTCGGAAGAAGAAGGGGGCGGAAGCGCCACCGTGACCGGAAAGGCGAGCGGACTATGATTCATACATGACCTTTCCCATGTCGGACGTGTCGTAGCCCCCCAGCGCCTCGACGCCCGATCTGAATTCGCGGTCCCCCGCGATAATCCTCAGCAGCGCCAGGACCGGCGGCATCGACAGATACTCGGCCGGCACCGCAAGGTCATACCGCTCTTTCGCAAGCGGAATGAAGTCCAGGTCGAGCGCCTTCGCCGAGGCGAGTATCGCCATCCCGGTGTCGGCGATGCCGGTCAGCACGGCCGAGGCGACCCCCATGTGCGTATACTCCTCCCGCTCATAACCATTCACAGCCCTGTGGTCTATCCCCCGTTCCTTCAAATACTTGTCGGTGAGAAGCCTCGTCCCTGCGCCCGACTGCCTGTTGATGAACGAGACGTCCCTTCTCGTGAGGTCTTCGAACCCCCGTATCTTCTTCGGGTTCCCCTTCGGCACAAGAAGCCCCTGCTGCCGGTAGACAAGGTTGATCAATACGATCTTCCGGCCCCCCAGTAGCCTCCTGATATAGGGGACGTTGTATTCACCCGTTTCTTCGTCCAGGAGGTGGGTCCCGGCAATATGCGCCTCTCCCTTCTTCAGCGCGACAAGCCCTCCCATCGAGCCGACATGCGCGGAGGAAAGGGAGTACCCCGGATTATTCTTCTTCAGCACGTTGGCGAGCAGGTCGAGCGCATTATCATGACTCCCGATACAGACGACCGTATTTTCGATCTCTTCCTTTCCCCTCAGCATCTCGACGGACAGCTCGGTCCCCGCACCGAACCCCTCCGACATCGCCGGTATCCTGACGATGCCGTCCGCCCTGACCAGAGACATAAGAACGCCCGCACCCCTGCTGACCGGCGTCGCGACGAGCGTCTCGCCGACTTTCCCCAGTTTCACCCTGAGGAACTCCTCCTGCCCCAGCGAAGAGGCGACCTGCCGGGAAAGCCTTGCACGGATGCGCGAGGGTTCAGCGGGCTCGAGGCCCTGCCACCGGTGGATGAGCCCCTTCGCGAATAGCCCGAAGGTAATATACGCCGAAACGGGATATCCCGGGATTCCGAGCACCGGCTTGCCGTCTACCCAGCCGAGCACGACCGGCTTGCCCGGTTTGATATTGATGCCGTGCAGGATCACCTCTCCGAGTTCCGCCACCGCCCGCGCGGTAAAGTCCTCCGATCCCGCGGAAGATCCGGCGTTGATCACCGCCAGGTCCGCCTTTGCGCAGGCCTCCCGAAGCGCATCCGCAATCTTCTCCGGGTCATCCGGCACCGGCCGGAACCGCAGCGGCTCGCCTCCCCATTCGGTAACCAGCGCAGAGAGGATCCTCGAGTTATATTCTATGATGTCCCCTTTTTTCAGCTCGGTCCCGGGCTCCACAAGTTCGGATCCCGTAGGGATGATAGCCACCTTCGGCCTCCTGCGGACGGAGATCCCGACATGGCCTCCGGAGATGACCGCGCCCATGTCGACCGGCCGTATCCTGTGGTTTTCGGGCAATATCAGCTCGGTGCTTACGATGTCTTCCCCGATGACCCTGACATGCTGCCAAGGCGACGCCGGCTTGATAATCTCGATATATTCGCCCCCCGCGTCGTCTTTGCCGGCGTTTACGTCTTCGATCATAACAACGGCATTAAAGACATCGGGCAGGGGGTCTCCGGTGTCGACATACGCCGCATCCATCCCCAGGCGAAGCCTTTTCGGCGAATAGTCGGCCGCGCCGAACGTGTCGGCAAACCGGACGGCATAGCCGTCCATGGCGGAAGAGTGGTAAAAAGGGGCCGAAATCCTCGCAAAGACCGCTTCGGCCGTCACCCTTCCCAGGGCGTCTTGCACAGGGACTGTTACGGATTCAAGAGGCCCGATTCCTGCCGCAGCCAGCCGCTGGTCCCATTTCTTCAGCGCCTCATCGAGAGGCGTATTTTCGAGGTAAATCTTTCTTTTCATATAAGCATCAGGGAGAGCGGAAACACTCAGTGTATTATTGAGGATTATGCCGATTAAATCAACGGTACCGCCGGGTGTGTTGCGGCCGCAAGGACCGGAAGGGAGTCGGTGATAACATTGCGCAATACCCCTTAACCCGAGGAGGCGGGCAGATCAGGACGTCTTCTCGAGGTCCTTTCCCTCGGTTGCCTCGATGCGGTTGCGGCCGTTGCGTTTCGCACTGTACAGCGCATAGTCGGCGCAGCGTATCAGTCTGTCCTCGTTCGCGAGTTCGGGGTCGGGGAGGCCGGCAATACCGATACTGACGGTAATCGGGCGGTCCATCCCGGGGAACTGATGCCGCTCGATCGCCGTCCTCATCCGTTCAGACCCGATCTTCGCGTTTTCCCGTTCCGTGTTAGGCAGGATCACCATGAACTCCTCGCCGCCGAACCGCGAAGCGGTATCGATCTCGCGGATGCTCTTCATGATAATGTTTGAAACTTCCCGCAGCACCGTGTCTCCCGCCTGATGGCCATAGTCGTCATTCACCTTTTTGAAATGGTCGATATCGAGCATCACGAGAGAAAAGGGTGTGCCGTACCGCTTCGAACGCTCGAACTCTTTTGCAAGCACGTCATGGAACCTCCGCCGGTTGTAGAGTCCGGTCAGGGCGTCCGTGATCGCCATATACTCGACCTTGCCGAGGAGCTCTTCCAACTGCTTGTTTTTCATCCGCAGCTCGTCCTGGAGCGCCTTCGTCCTGAGCGATGCATAGATCCGCGCATTCAGCTCCAGCTCGTTGTACGGCTTCGGGAGATAGTCGTCCGCCCCGATCTGGAGCCCCGATATCTTGTCGGCAAGTTCTTTCTTGACGGTGAGCATGATCACCGGAATGCCTTTGGCGTTTTCGTCGAGCTTCAGCCAGCGGCATACCTCGTATCCGTCCAGACCGGGGAGGACCACGTCCAGAAGAATAATGTCCGGCTTCATCATCTTGACGCTCTTGATGGCGTTGATGCCGTCCTGCGACCAGAGCACTTCATAGCCCGTCCCCTGGAGAATCTTCTTTGTCGCGTTCGCCTGTACGGGGTCGTCCTCGACGAGCAGCACCCTTGCTTTAGCCACGGTGTTCCTCCCTTTCAGCCATCACTCCACGCCCTACACATTCCATTCGCCCGCACGGGGCGTATCAGCACCTTCAAAGATTACTGGCGACGATCTTCTCCGCCTCGTCTGCCACTAGATGGCAGTAGACGAGGAGGCTCTTTCTCCCCAGCTTCGCCTCTACCTTCGCTTTGGCGCTGTTGCAGATCTTCCGGAGCACGTCGAACCGGTTGCCATAATAGAGCCACGGGAAAAGATCGCGCACGTCCGCTCCGATGAACGGCAGGAGCTCTTCGTCAGTAACGCCGGCCTTCCTCAGGAGGGAAATGACCTCATGTGCAGGAAGCCGACCCGATGTCCAGAGAGCGATACCCACCACCGTCTCCCAGCCGGCCGCGATATGCAGCCGGGAAATACCGTCGAGGTCGACCGAGAGAATTGTCCGGACCATGTCGTCGCCGGCACTCCGGTAGCACGCATCATCCAGGGAAAAAAGATGCCGGTGATACCTCTTTGCGGCCTCTCCCCGGTACAGCACGATCTCGCCAGAAGCGCCGGCACTGGTTTCAGTACCTGACATCTTCAATGGGATACGATACCAAAAAAACCGGGATTATATCAAAACAATTTTGTCGTCGGGTTTATGGTCCGGCAGAGAGCCGCTTATTTTCCCGGAAAAGAGAAAAGTCTTTTGAACAGACCACTGAGAATTCTGCAGACGCCCCTTCCCCCGTCCCGCGGGCCGTACAGCGAGGGATAGACGACCACTCTTCCGTCTTTGTCCGCTTCAATTGTCCGGTAGCCCATGGAAAAAGTATAGCAGACAAAATCCGAGAGATGGATTAAGATTTTTTCACGGTCAGCCGTCATCAGCCTCATCTGTATTATCAGATGAATATTGAGAAATCTTGACAAAGAAACCTGAACGTGGTTAAATAGGACTGTTGTTGTCCTTTTTATGGTACCAGCTTGGCACAGGCTCCAATCACTATTACATGTCCTCATCATCCCGACGGCCCGGCCGTCCGGGCAGACGCTATGCCCCGAAGAATGCAATGAGCGCCCGCGCCATAATAAAGACCATCAGACAGAACAAGCTGCCCTTCGCCGTACTGATGATCTCCTTTGCCTTTTTCCTCGGGGCGATAATGCTCGGCGGCAGGCTGATCTATCGGATAGAGTCGGACCGGCTCTCGTCACAGGTCACCGAGTCGCTGGACAGAGACGTAAAGACGGTCCAGTCCTTCTTTTCCGCCTGTCTGAGCGATGTAGAGTTTATCGGGAATATCCCGGGCCTTACCGGCATCGTATCGGAAGAGAGCGGGGGGGATGACGTACGAACCGATGCGGAAGCCATGCTTCTTATGCTCGTAAAATCCCATCCCTATTATAGCCGCATTACGATTATGGACAGAAAGGGCATGGAGCGGATGTCCCTGCAGGACGATCAGGGGAGAAAGCCGCGGATATTCCACCCCCGAGGCATCTACGCAGGCAAGAGCGATTCCTATATCGGCGCAGCCGCTCTCGGACGGAGCGGGTTTTATTCCTTCGTCTCGACCGCCAACAGCGGGGCATTGACGGTGACGATCGCGTCGCCGATATATGCGTCAGGCGGCGCCAAAGCCGGCATTGTCTCCGTAGACATTTCCCTTCACTATCTCCTCGGCCATCTCTCCAAAGGGACTTTTTTCCACAGCTGCGCGTCTGATGCCGGTCATGAGCAGAGAGGGCAGAAGCATCTGCCTTTTGCCGGCCCGGGCGGAACGATCTCCCTTTCCGACACCGAAAGCATCCCCTATCGCCTGGTCGAGTATCTGCCGGGCTCCACGGTCTGGATGGCCCAGCGCTTCTCCTCTTCGCCGTTCAAGGCCTCGATGATCAAGTTGGAGACCGTCTCAGTCGGTATCCTGGCCGTCTTCTTCCTCTCGGTACTTGTAATCGGTTTTTTCAACGTCCGCCACCTCAGGAGCGTCAACACCGTCCAGAAGGCGATCATCCACTCGCTCGCCAATCTGTCCGAGTGGAGGGACCCGGAAACGGGAAGCCACCTCGAACGGACAAGAAGCTTCTGCGTTCTTCTTGCCAAGACGCTCAGGGAAAACCCCCGCTACGAGAGAACGATCACCGACGACTTCATCGAAGCGCTCTATGACGCGGTCCCGCTGCATGACATCGGCAAAGTGGGGATCAGGGACGACATCCTCCTGAAGCCCTCGCGGCTGAGCCGTGAAGAGTTCGATTCCATGAAACAGCATGTCTCCATCGGCAGGGACATCATCCAGGACATTATCGACCGCTTCAGACTGCGCAGCCGGTTCCTCGTTGTGAGCAAAAATATCTGCCACTACCACCATGAAAAATATGACGGTTCGGGGTACCCCGACGGGCTGAGAGGCGACGCAATACCTCTGGAGGCGAGGATATTCGCGATCTGCGACGTCTACGATGCGCTCCGCGCGAAAAGGCCCTACAAAGAAGGCCTGACCCACCGGCAGGCGGTGGACATTATCGTTCCGGACAAAGGGAGACATTTCGACCCGGACGTGGTGGAAGCCTTTGTCGCCTGCGGCGACAGGATGAACGAGATATTCCAGGTCTACAAACTGTTCGACGATTCCTACGGAAAGATGATGGGGCTGAGGACCGCCGACGCTCTCAAGATTCAGTGGACCGCGGACCTGGCGGTCGGCTTCTCCGTCATAGACGCGCAGCATAGGGAATTCGTCGAAAGGGTAAATGCCCTCTTCTCCTCCATCGCCCTCGGCGAAGGAAGGAAAGAGACGCTGCGCGCAATGAAGTTCCTTCACGAATATGCCGTGCACCACTTCGCAACGGAAGAACAAATCATGGAGCGACACGAGTATCCCCGCCTCGCCGCCCACAAGGCGGAGCATGCCGCGTTCCTCCGGAACCTTCTTTCCCTCCGAAAGGAGGTCAGCTCCGAGGAGGACATCTCCTCGGCCCATGTTGTGATGGTCAATGCAAAGGTGGTCGACTGGATCGTCGGCCATATCATCACGTCCGATAAGAGGTTCGGCGACTTTCTCGCGCCCGCCGCGCCGATCGCCGATTGGAAGGGGAATGAAGGAAGGTCCGAAATTTAGGGAACTCCTCGACGGTCTCTTTGAGGGGGTGTATTACGTCGACCTTCACCGGCGCGTTCGCTTCTGGAGCAAAGGCGCCGAACGGATTACGGGGTACAGCGCGCGGGAGGTGGTCGGATCGAAGTGCTCGGACAATATACTCGTGCACGTGGACGGAAGCGGAAAGAACCTCTGCTGCAGCGCGTGTCCGCTTATCGAGACGATGCGGTCCGGCGGGCACCATCAGGCGGCCGACATCTTCCTCCATCACAAGGACGGACACCGTGTGCCCGTATCGGTCAGCGTCTCGAAGATAAGAGACGCGCGGGGAAATCCAGCCGGGGCAGTCGAGATATTCAGGAAAACCGTTGAAGACAGCTTTTCTGCGGAATACGTCGCGGGACTGAGAAAAGCGGCCATGATAGACTTCCTTACCGGACTTCCGAACAGGCGGCACATCGAGGAAAAGCTCGCAGCCTCGATCGAGTTGCTGAAGCGGCACGGAACCTCATTTGCCGTTTTCTTTATCGACCTGGACCACTTCAAGAAGATCAACGACACGTACGGTCACGCCATGGGGGACCGTGTCATCAAGATGGTGGCCGGGACGCTCAAGGCCAACACGAGGGCCTACAACCTCGTCGGCAGGTGGGGTGGGGAGGAATTCGTCGCGATCGTCAACCACACCTCCGGGGAAAACGCGCGTCTGTTTGCCGGGAAGCTCTGTGCCCTCGTCGGGAACTCCTTTCTCAATCACGAGGGGAAGCTCATCCGGGTTACCGTGACCCTCGGCGCCGCGCTGGCCGAAAAGGGAGATACCCTGCAGTCTCTCCTGGGCAGGGCCGATCGGGCGTTGTATGAGGGGAAGCGCAGCGGCCGCAACTGCGTGGTCTTCGAGGGAAAGATTGTAAAGCCCCGGTAGTCACACCCGGTGAACCGAGGGGCCCTGTTTGCGGCGGGCCGGAAAGAGCCGCCTCACCGCATCTTCAGAAACGCAATCGATTCAATATGGAAGGTATTCGGGAAGAAATCTATCTGCCGCACCGACCGGATATCATACGTACTCTTCAGTTTTTTCAGGTCCCTTGCAAGCGTCGCCGGATTACAGGAAATGTAGACAATCTCCCCGGAAGGATTTTCAAGTATCTTCTTCATCACCTCGGACGTAAGCCCAGGCCTCGGGGGATCGAGAATGATAACGTCGAATTTCCTGTTGATGCGGTATTTCTCCGTTGAGCTCCGGACGATCTTGCAGTTCCTGATAGCATTTAATTCGAGGTTCCTCGCGGCGTCCTCGGCGGCATACGGGTTCCCCTCTACCGCCACCACCTCCTTCGCCGCCGCTGCTGCAGGAAGCGAAAAATTGCCGGCGCCCGCGTACAAATCGAGGACGGTCTTGCCTTCGAGCGGCATCAAGCCCTCGATGAGAAGACGGGCCACCTCCCTGTTGAGCTCCCAGTGCGCCTGAAAAAACGACCACGGGGAGACGGTATACCTGAGGCCGTTGAGGTCGAAACCGGTAAAGGCCCCGCCATAGGCGATCGAGTCGTTGTACGCGATGCCGCTAAGACCCACTTCGACAAAACTCTCGAACAGGGATGAATCATAGTCCCTGCCCTTCAGGAGGGCCACCGGCGTGTCCCCGAGCGCAATATGGATATCACTCAGGTTGCGGACGTCGCATTTCCCCTTGATCTCGCGGAGGATGGCATTGATCCCGTCGTGCATCAGAGGGCATTCCTCGAAGGTGATCACGTCTCGCGACGACGCCCTGAAAAAACCGACCTCCCCGCTGCGGGAAACCTTGTACTGAGCCCGCCTCCGGTAATGCCACTGGTCTGCCGCAAGCGGCGGCTCGGAGGGGACCTCGATACCGCCCAGTCTCCTGAGAGTGTCGTGCAGGACCTCGTCCTTCATCGAAAGCTGCCTCTCATACCGTATGAATTGGAGCTGGCATCCTCCGCACCTCCCGAAGACCGGACAGGGAGGCTCGACCCTGTCTTCGGAAGGCTCGATCACACCGACAACGGAGCCGACCGAGTAGTCCTTCTTCTTCTCCTCTATCTCGACGTCGACCACCTCGCCCGGGATCGCCCCCTTGATCAGGATCACCTTTTCGTCTCGTGCCACCGAATAGCCGCCGTAGGCGGGCGTAAGGGATTCGAGTATCACGCCCATCGTCCGTTATTCCTTTTCCGTCAGCTTCTTGATCGTCGACTTCAGTTCGGTGAGATCCGCAGACTTCACGATGTACGCCTCGGAGGCCCAGACCGCGAAATCGTCGCGGTAGTCGTATGCGGTGGACATGATCACCGGCAGCCTCGGCCTCTTCTCCTTCATCTGGCGGAGCAGTTTGATCCCATCGACGTCAGGAAGGAGGATGTCGAGCGTCACCAGATCCGGCGCCTCTTTCTCGAACTGCTCCATCGCCTCTTTTCCGTTTGAAGCTGTCACAATCTGATACCCGTCCTCTTCCAGTTCCTCCTTGTAGAGTCTGAGGATGTTCTGATCGTCATCCACAATAAGAATCTTCATCTCTGCTCCTCCTTGGTTGGTAGACTAACCTTGAAGACACTCCCCCTGCCGACTTCGCTCTCCAGCTGGATCGTGCCGTTATGTTCCTGTATAATGCGGTGCGTAATCGCAAGACCGAGTCCCGTGCCCGAGGCCTTGGTCGTGAAAAACGGGTTAAAGATGAAGGCCCGTTCTTCCTCGGGGATGCCCTTCCCCGAATCCCGTATCTCGACAACCGCCTCCGGGATCTCCAGATAGGTCTTCACGATAATCGACCCGCTTCCCGCGATCGACTGCACCGCGTTCGACAGGATATTCATGAAGGCCTCCTTAACCCGGTTCGGGTCGACGAACACCTCCGCCGGCGGCCCGTATTGCCGCTCGACCGTGATCCCCCTCTCCTCGCAGCTTGACTGCATCAGCATGAGGACTTCGTCCAAAAGAACGTTGAGGTTCACCATCTCCCTGGCCAGGCGGACCTCTTTTACAAAGCCGAGGATCTCCTTCAGAATCCCCTCGAGCCGGTCCACCTCCTTGACGATGATACCGGCGTATTCCTTCAGGTTCCCGTCGAGCTTCTTTTCGAGCCGCTTCGCAAACCCTCCTACCGAGACGAGCGGGTTTCTGATCTCGTGGGCGACCTTCGCGGCCACCTCGCCGAGCGCCGCCATCTTCTCCGACATGACGAGCTTCTCTCTCAGCCCCTTCAGCTCGCTGATGTCGCGGACAACATGCACCGACCCGATAAACTCGCCGTTAAGGTCGAAGATCGGCGAACTCGAGGTAAGAAAGGTCCCCCCCAGGTGCGGATCGTCGAGTTCCTCGATGTAGGCCTTCTTCGTCTCGACCGTCTTGTGGTGGGGGCACTTCGCGTAAGGCTCGTGCATGCCGTGGAAGACCTCGTAGCATTTCCTGCCGATGATCTCCGAGGGCGGGAGCCCCAGCCTGCTCGCCACGGCCTTGTTGATGCTCCTGATCTCGTAGTCCTTGCTGTTGAAATAGACCATGTCGGACATGGACTCGAAGATGTTTTCGAGCTGCTGCTCCGCCATCTTCACCTGCTCGAACAGACGGGCGTTTTCGATCGCGGAGGCGACGTGATTGGAAAAGCTCGCGAGAAATTTCATGTCCTCATCGGTGATCGGCTTGCGGTTGAACAGGTTATCGACCCAGATAATCCCGATGACCTTGTCCCTCGAAATCAGGGGCACGGCAGCATACGCCTGTGTGCCGAGCTGCTGAATCAGGGTCAGGTCGGAAAGCCGCTCGTTCCTGGCGTCGGCGACGTTGCACGAGGTCTTCTCCCTCACCACCCGCGTTAATACCGTGTCCTCCTCAAGGGGGATCTCAATCCCTGCCGCGAGCCTGTCGATAAAGGCGTCCTTCTTCAGCGGGCCCGAGACCACCTCCAGCATGATATCTTCGAGGCTTTTCTTCTGGAGGGAGAGTTCGTCCCATATCTTCCAGGCCTCCTCCGGGCTGCCCGGCCCGACGCCCATCGCGCCCTTCAGCGCGTTCCGCTTTTCATCCACGAGGAAGAGGATCGCCCGGTTGAAGCCCATGCCGTCGCTCATCGTAACGGCTACCAGCACCATCCTGAGCAGCTTGTCGAGTTCGAGCGTGCCCCGCATCGCCGAACTGATAAAAAAGAGCCTCGAGAGCTCCTGGTTGCGGCGGATCAGCTCCTTTTCGACGCTCTTCTTCTCCGAAATGTCCCTCGAAATCCCGCTGATTCCGATTATCTCCCCGGCCGCATCCTTGATCGGCGACAGGGTGAGGCTGATCTCGATAATCGTTCCGTCCTTCTTTTTCCGAAGGGTCTCGATATCCTTTAGCAGCTCCCCTTTCTTGATCTTTTCAATATTCTCCCTCTCCCGTTCGAGCAGGAAATCGGGCACAAAGGGAAGGAACTTTCCGATCGCATCCGATTCGGCAAACCCGAAGATCTTCTCGGCACCGAGGTTCCAGGAGGTGATGATCCCCTCGAGGTCTGTCGTCACGATAGCGTCGGCCGAGTTGTCAATGATGCTTTCGAGGTACTCCTTCGTCTGGATGACCTCCCGGTAGAGACTGAGCGTCTCCTCCTGATAGAGCACCCGCTCGGTGATGTCCTGAACAAAAACGACGCACTGGATGACCGCTCCTGCCGAATCTTTAATCGGATAAGACGTCAGCTCCGCGTAGTTCACCCCCCTGGACTGCATGATCGAGTTGATCTCGCCGGTCTCAAAGGTCGCCTTGGCCGCGCAGTGCGGGCAGATGCCGATCTTCTCGTGAAAGATATCGAGGCAGCTCCGGCCGACAAGGCTGTCCGCGGGCATGCTCACCCAGTCTTCGATATATTTGTTGACCGAAACGATCGTGAAGTCCTTGTCGAGAGTAATGATCCCGCCCTGCACGCTGTCGAAGAGGATGTCGAGCCTCTTCTTCTCCTCGCTCGCCTCGCGTTCGCGCCGCACCTCGTTTTCGTACGTCTTCGATTTATCGATCGCGATTGCCGAAATCGAGGCGAACCCTTCAACGGTATGCAGATCGTCCATCGTAAACGGCACGATCTGTCCCTGTGCGTCGTTCTTGTCGTACAGCCCGAGCGTGCCGATCACGGAGTCTCCCACCTTGAGGGGAACGCAGAGGACCGACTTCGCCCCGAGCCCCGGCACGCGCATCTCAGGGGGCATCTTCTCCACGTCTTCTACCAGAAGAGGAGAACCCTTGCCGGCGACCCAGCCGGCAATCCCCTCTCCCATGGAGAGCTCACCCAACGCCTCCGACGTTCCGAAATAGGATTTGACCCTGAGCTTGCCGTTTTCGAGCAGCCGCAGCACGCAGCCCTTCGCCGAGAGCACTCTGGATATCTCCCCCACCATTTTTTCCAGGAGCTCTTCGAGATCGAGCACCGACGTGACCGCATTGCTCAGTTCATAGAGAACCGTCAGTTTCTGCAGCTGCTTTCTCGTCGCGAGATAGAGCTCCGCGTTCCGCATGACCGAGCCGACCGTATGCGCGAGGATCTTGAGAGTGCTTGCCTCGTCCTCAGAGAAGGCCCCGGCCGCCCTGTCTCTGACGAGGAGAAGACCCGAAACAACGTGATCACGGACGATCGGGACCGCGGCTGCGGAGTGGTATCCCCCTGTGAGGAGAACATCCGAGCCATCTCCTGCGCCTCCTTCGCCGATGATGAGGGGGCTGAGCGTCCCGGCCAGAGACTTCGCAATGTCGGCGGACGCCGGCAGGGTTGCGACCTCACCCTCTCCGCCCGTTCTGCTCTCGGCCTCCACGACAAAGGCGTTCATTTCCGGGCGGAGCATATAGACCGAGCAGCTTTCATGCTCGAGCCGATAGGCGATCGTCTCGGCAATCAGCGTAAGCGCGTCCTTCAGGTCGAGCGTCGTGCCGGCAATCTTCGAAACCTCGAGGAAGAGCTCCGTCTCGGCCAGCTTCCTGCTGATCTGCCGGTTCGAAGACTCCAGTTCGGCAACCATCGTGTCGAATCCCCGCGAGACCGTGCCGAACTCGTCTCCACGGGCCATGTTGATCCGGTAGGACAGCTCCCCGCTGCCGATCTTCTCCGCCGCTTTCAAAAGTTCGCTCACCGGTTCCGATATCGCCCTTCTGATGCGGACAAGCAGGAAGACAGCCATGAGCGAGCTGAGGACAATCAGCGTGATGAGGTAATAGATCAGTTCCTTTCTCAGCAGCTCTCCCTTCCCCACCACCTCCACCACCCGGTTCACCGAATGCTCCTGTAGGCTGTCTATCCGGGCGATGATACCGATCCCGGCCCCCTCGATCTTCTGGAGATAGGCGGGGACCCCGGGGTCGCCGGCCGGCCGCGGCTTTCCGATTACGATGGCGGCGTCTTCGGTGACTTTCTCGAACTCGGCTTCCAGCTCCCTGAGTTCATCTTTCTCGGGCACCGCGGACTCCAGGACGGCGAACAACCTGCCGATATCCTGCAGCCTTGCGTAATAGAGTCGCTTGTATTTCGCGTCTCCTGTGCCCGCCCAGCTCCTGGTCGCCTCGACCAGCTCTCCCACCCCACGATCCAGATCGCTGTAATGTTTGTTCAGCTCGCTTATGGGGCCCAGGGAGCTTGTCGTGAAGCTCATCTTCTCGAAAATAAGCATCGTCCCCGCGGCAAGGACAGCGATCACGAGAAGAAACGCCGACAGCATGAGGGACAATTTCGTCTTCAGGCTCATCCGCCCGCCTTCCCGAGCGCCTTCTCATACAGCGCGAGATATGCCCCGGCCGGCTTCTCCCAGGAAAAGTCCTCCCTCATCCCGTCGCGGACCACGGTCTCTCTCTCTTTCTCCCGGCCGAAAAGACAGAGCGCCCGCTTGATCGCGTCCTTCATCGCAGACGGCGTAAAGTCGTCAAAGAGGAAACCCGTCCCCCTTCCGCGAAGGTGGTCGTAGTCCCGTATGGAATCCGCAAGCCCTCCGGTGTTCCGCGCCACCGGCACCGTCCCGTACTTGAGCGCGATCAGCTGGCCCAGGCCGCAGGGTTCGTAGCTCGACGGCATCAGGAAAAAATCGCAGCCGGCATAGATCCGGCGGGCAAGCCTTTCCTCGAACCCGATCCGGGCGAAGACCCGTCCGGGGTTCCGGCGAGAGGCCCCTGTCAGGAGGTTCTGATAATAGGCCTCGCCCTTTCCCAGCACGACGAGATTGAGACCGAGGCCGACGAGCTCGTCGATCGCGTCGGAGATCAGGTCGATGCCCTTCTGGGAAGAAAACCTGCTGACCACGCCGAAGAGCGGGGCGTTGGGGTTCCCGAGGCCGGTCTCTTTCAGGAGCGCCTTTCTGCAGGCCTTCTTGCCGCCCGCGTCGCCGGGGCCGTAGCCGGCCGCGATCTCAGCATCGGTTGCGGGGTTCCACTCCTGATAGTCGATCCCGTTCATCACGCCGTACAGATCGTCTTTTCTCTTCCCCAGCACTCCTTCGAGCCCGAAGCCGAATTCCTTGCGGAGGATCTCTTCTGCATAGGTGGGGCTGACGGTGGTGATCAGGTCGGAGAAGAGCAGCCCCGCCTTCATAAAATTCACCCGGCCGTAGAACTCGATCCCCTCCGGATGGAAATAGTCCTTTCCTATCCCGGCCGTCGAGAGGGCGGATGGGGGGAAGATACCCTGGTACCCGATGTTATGGATCGTAAAAAGCGTGGTCGTTTTGCGGAAACGGTCCCGGTAATGGTCCTTCAGGTAAAGCGGCAGCAGCCCGGTCTGCCAGTCGTTGCAGTGTATCACGTCCGGCCGCATATCGAGGCCGGCGCAGGCCTCGAGCACCGCCCTCGAAAAGAAGGCGAACCTCAGCGCGTTGTCCGGGTAGTCGCCGGCGGACGTGCCGTAGAGCTCGGGCCGCCCGAAGAGCCGAGCGCACTCGACAAAGTAGGCGCGGGGCGCCGCGGATTCGTCGGATGCCCAGAGCTCTCCGTCGAATGAGGAGCCGCCCATGCGGATGCTCAGCGGTATGCCGCAGCGATGAAGGGCCGCGCCGTCTCTGATCGTCCGGTAGAGGGGAAGGATGAGAGACGCATCGACGTTCAGCCGGCGGAATTCCGACACCAGCGCTCCGGCGACGTCTCCGAGCCCTCCCGTCTTCACATAGGGGACGGCCTCGGATGTTGCGATCAGTATTCTCATCTCGGGACCCTCTTATGCCGCAGTTATATCCGTGCCTCTCTCATGAATTTTGCGGATTCCTCCGGAGGAGTAGGATTGATATAGAAGCCCGAGCCCCATTCGAACCCGGCAATCTTGGTCAGCTTCGGCATCAGCTCGATATGCCAGTGGTAATGATCGTTCGCCTCGTCGTAAAAAGGCGACGTATGGAGCACGAAATTATACGGAGGGACGTCGAGTATCCTGTCCATCTGGCGCAGGATCCGCTGGAGGATCTCGGCGAGGTCGGCGAAGCTCTTGTCGGAGGGCATGAATGCCGATTCGTGCCGCTTCGGCAGTATCCAGGTCTCGAAGGGAGAGCGGGGCGCAAAGGGCGCGAGCGCGACATATTTCGCATTTTCGCAGACGACCCGCTTGCCGTCATCGAGCTCCTGGTTGATCACGTCGCAGAAGATGCAGCGCTCCTTGATCTCATAATGGCGGCGGGCGGAATCGATCTCCTCTTTCACAAGCGCAGGGACGATCGGCAGCGCGATCACCTGCGTGTGGGAGTGCTCCAGAGTCGCGCCGGCCACCTCCCCCTCGTTCTTGAAGATGAGGGCGTACTTGAAGCGCTGGTCCTTTTTCAGGTCGGCAAGACGCATGTGGCATGCCCAGAGCACGTCCTCGACCGACTTCTGCGCCATCGTGGCAAGCGAGAGGTTATGGTCAGGGGTCTCGACGATGACCTCATGGGCGCCGACGCCGTTCATCTTGTCGAAGATACCTTCCCCGGTCTTGCCGAGGTCCCCGTAAATCTGGAGCGCAGGGAACTTGTTCGGCATCACCCGGAGCGTCCAGCCCGCGGTATTCGGCCCCGATCCCGACGGCCTGAATGCCATAATCTCCGGAGGCGTCGTATACTCGTTGCCGGGGCAGAAGGGGCAGAATCCCCCTTTCTTCCTCTGCGAAGGAGAAACGAAATCCGTCGGTCTTTTCCCCCTCTCGACCGATATGATCACCCATCTTCCTACAATGGGGTCTTTTCTTAATTCAGGCATATATCCTCCGTCTGTGAAAGGAAACAGGAATTGAAAACCGTGCCCAGAAGCCGTTGCGCGTCTTGCTTCCGCATATTATATCACAATGCTCTATAATTACTAATGACGCCGATCTTCCATTTCCGCCGCCCCAAAACCCCGTTTGAAGACCCCTTTCTCTTCGTCCGGATACTGAGGGAAAGGCGCGCCGTCCAGTTCGATCTCGGCGACGTCGGCTGCCTCGCGCCTTCGGAGTTATTTCGGATCACGGACGTCTTCGTGACCCACATGCATATAGACCACTTTATCGGGTTCGACGCGCTTCTGAGGGTGGTGCTCCGACGGGAAACGCCGCTGAATATATACGGCCCGCCGAATATGGCCGCATGCGTGGCGGGCAAATTGAGGGGATACGACTGGAACCTCATCCGGGACTACCCGCTGGAGATCAACGTCTTTTCGTTCAACGGCAGGGACATTCTTCATTCAGTCTTCAGGGCGAAAAACCGGTTCAGGCGGGAGACGGCGGGAAGAACGGCATCCGACGGGACTCTTCTCGCCGGCCCCCTGTTCAGGGTAAAGGCTTCAAAACTCTCTCACGGCACTCCCTGTCTCGCATACGCGCTCGAGGAGGGCTCTCACATCAATATAGACAAGGACCGCCTGCTTCGGAAGGGGCTGGAGGTGGGTCCATGGCTCACCGATTTCAAGAAAATGGTAAGGGAAAATGCGCCGGCCGACAGCCGGATCCGGATATTGGGAAGGACCCGCCGTCTGAAGGAGCTATCGGATATTGCGGCGATCACGAAGGGCCAAAAAATTTCCTACGCCTCCGACATCGCCATGACCCCGAAAAACATGGCCGCGCTTACAGAACTGGCGGAGGGATCTGACATCTTCTTCTGCGAGGCCTATTATCTCGAGAAAGACAGGGAACTGGCGCGTCAGCGCTTTCATCTCACTGCAAAGGCCTGTGGCGCGATCGCGAGGAGAGCAGGGGTAAAGAAACTGATCGTAACGCATGTCTCCCCGAAGTACAGCGATTCCCCCGGACAGGTCGTGGCGGAGGCGATGGACGAATTCAGAAGTTGAACCGCCCTTTCAGACACTCCGCAGGCAGTCCTGTCTCCAGAGGCAGTCGTCCTGGGAGCAGTGGCCCGAACGCGCCGAACCGAAGCAGTCGAAGTTGCCCTCGGCGCGCTGGATCGCCCGGATGGCATCTTCCTTCTTCATATTTTCGACCTTGATGCCTTGCCTCTTTGCGATCTTCCTGACCTCGTTCATCTCCATCATTCCTCCTTAAATGCACAATGAGCAGACCACCTGCAACTCTATCTATAAAATTATCCCCATATATATGTCGGAAAGCAACAAAAATATACACTTTATAAGGGGTTAGAGAAGTCTGCAGGAAACAGCCTCACACGTGCCGCAAGGACGGACGGCCTCATTCTGACACTTAAAAAAATATATTGTTTATAATCAAAGCGTTATAATACTTCAGTTTTTTATGTATATATATATATTTTTCTTGACGAAGCGTATCTTTCGAGCTAGAATAAAATCAGGAAAAGAAGAAAAGCTTGCGATTCCCTGGACGGGTAAACCAGAGGATCAAGCAACTGGGTTAGGGAGCCGGAGCCGGATGTGGTGAGCATGCCTCGCCGAGAGGAAGCCTGAAGCATCCGCCGAAGCGCCCACTTAGAAAAAAGCTCAGTGGTTTCCCGGCTGGGGCATCGCAACATATAAGCATCCTGGAGCCATAAAAGGGTCTCGGGAGAGCCTCTTTAGCCGGAAAGCACCGGAGATCAGGCAAACCCGAAGCGGATCCGGCTATGGCTCTATAATTTTGTCCATAAGAAATCTGCCGGGCGGCACCATGGGTGTCTCGCTTTTCCCCCTGCAGTTCGGTTTCCCTCCCAGCCGGAGTCGTCCCGATTTTTTCGCTTCCTCCGCGACCTTCCAAAAAAGATGTCCCAGGCTTCTTGATTACAAAGTGATCAGTATCACGCCCATTATTGGAGCCTGAAATCCACCCTGCTGTCTCTGAGGTTCTCCTTCTTTTCCGGTTCGAGGGATTTCGGCTCGATCAGAAATACCCTGTCGGGCGTGACCTTCCCGGATTTGATCACATATTCCTTTACCCTGAGGGCGCGATGAGAGGCAAGCTGTCTGAGGTCGTCGTCACTGACACGCAGGTTCGTCAACATGAGTTTTTCCATTTCGGGCGCCGGCAGGTTCTTTGCGATGCCGAGGAAGTTCCTGGGCTTCGGGAATTTTTCTGCCTTATAGGCCATCTTGAGATATTTCTCATATTCGTCTTTTCCGACCTGGATTTCATCCACCGGAACTGCAGGTTCGCCTTTCTTTATCATCTCCTTCAGTTTTTGGGCCTTTATCTTTTTCTCGAACAGATATTGCCTTAACGCTTCCTTGTCTTTCTCCCTGCTGACGTGTCCCTCTATCTCGAGTTTGAGAGCGGGTCTGTCTGAAAGGGCCTTCACGAGCGCATCGAGCTTCTTTATTTCAGATTGCCCCAGGTCGTCGCGCCCGTAATCAAACTGAACGTAGCTCAATTCCTCCCCGTGTCCGAAGAGTGCCCCGAGAAGCTTGAAAGGAGACGTGGCCGCCTTCACCAGGAGGTTCACGATTATCTTGACGATGATCCGGCCCAGGCTGAACTGCGGATCGTCGATGTTTCCCGAGACCGGGATATCGAGGTTGATCTCTCCCTTTCTGTTTTTCAGCAGCGCAACGGCGAATTTCACCGGAAGCTTGGTAGCGTCGGGACTCTCGACTTTGTCCCCGAAGGTAAATTGATCTAGCAGGATGTTGTTCTGCGCGTCGAGCTTCTTTTTCACGATCAGATACTTCAGCTTCAGGGCCAGCCTGCCCTTCTGGATCGTGTACCCCGCATACTTGCCCGAGTAGGGGCTAACCGGGCTCAGGTCCATGTCCTTAAAGTCCGCGTTGAGGTCGACAAAGAGATCGTCCCTGAGCGGGTTAATCTTCCCGGTGATCTCGAGCGGAGCGTAATTTTCGAGCTTCCCTTTCAGGTCCACGTCCGCAAACTTGTTCTCCTCCGAAGAGAGACCCGAGATCCTCCCTCCTATCTCGAGCAGATTTGCCGTATAGTTAGGCTCGATATGCCTGTCAGTGAAATTGATCGTGCCGCCCTGAAGCGTGACCGCCTCTATCGTGATCAACTTCCTTTGCGTCTGAAGGTCCGCCGCCTTTCCCGTACCGGAAACCTTATGTCCTGTGCCGCCTGATGAACGGGGCATCGGGGGCCGCCTGCTTCCGGAGGCTATCGCGGATACGCTGGCGCCCGGTCCCGGGACGGGTCTTTCGGAGGCCGCCTTTGCCGGGGGGCTTTCCCTATTTCCCTGCTCCCTGAGGATCCCCTGGAGGTTGAGGGACCCGTCCTTATTGATGATGAGACGCGAATAGAAATCGGTCAGCGCCACCTTATCTATGCCGAGGCGAAGGGGCTCGTAGCCGGCGTCTATGCCGTCCAGATTTAGGGCGTCCCACTTCAGAAAATCGTCGCCGCTTGCCGTGTCGACGGAGGCAAAGCCGGCAAGCGCCGCTTCTCCCTTGAAGGACGCCCTCACTGCGCCGTTTGCCGCATAGCCGGCTGATACGGCGCCGGAGAGAGAGATGTTTCCGCCGGTGACGGTGATGTTCAGCCGGTCCGCGAAATAGGGCTGAAAAGGCATGAGCTCTATCCCCTTGACGCGGAGCCTCATATTCGCGGAAAGGGGATTCACGCCGACAGACCCGCTCGTTGTAACGGAACCCTTCCTGTTAAAGACAAACGAAATGGATGCCTTTGCCTTCGAGTTGCGGCTGGTGGACAGGTCCGAACACTTCACCCTGATCCTTTCTGCCGCCAGATGGGCGGGCTCCCGCCCTGCAAGGTCTTCCAGCCCCACCGAGTAACCTTCCGCCGAAAGATCCAGAATTTTTATCAGCCATTCTTTTTGCCGCGCGGCTTTCTCTTTTGCGGCCTTCCCGGCTGCTGCCGGCAGAGGAGACGCATCGGACAGAAGGTTCTGCACGTTGACTGCGCCCCCCTTGTCCCTCCGTACGCTTACCTTGCCGCCCCGCGTTGACAGCTCGCCGACAATGAGCTCCCTCCGTGCGGTGTCGGCCGACAGGTCTTTGACCTCCACCGAGGGGACGCTGAGAAAGTCGCCTTTCTCGCCCCTCTTCTTTAGTCTGAGCGAGCTCAAGGCGGCCGAAAGAGCCGAGATCACGATATGCGGCCCTTCTTGCGTCTTCTCGAATTTATACCGTGTCGAGCATTCCAGCCTCCCGTCCTCGACATCGAAAAAGACGCGAGAAGAATAGTAGGGCGCGTATTTCTTCAACGGCACGGACGTAATCGCCACCGCCCCCTCCGCAACCAGCGGGTTGATCGAAAAGGCGCTATCCGCCTTTACCGTCTCCTTTGCCTCCGTTTCGAAGGAGAGGTCTGCGTGCGCCTTCCTGCCTTCGGCCGTGCTCACATTGTCGATCGTCAGGTCGATACCCTGCAGTGCTGTCTTGAACTCCGCGGCGCCCGGGAGATCCGAAAAATCAATCCGCCCATCCGACATCACCACCCGGTCTGCGTCGAACGATAGCGGCAGGCTCCCCTTCTCAGCCGCAGCAGGTTTTGATTCCGCACCGTTTTCAGGCAGGAGCGCCTGGAGATTGGTGCGGCCGGACTTGTCCCGCACGACATTCAGCCTGGGAGACCGCAGCGTCACGCTCGCGAGATGTATCTTCTTCGCGATGAGATCGGAGGGCGCAAAGACGAATTTGAGGGCGGGAAAGGAGAGAAGGGGATCGTTCCCCCGGCCGGCAATATCAATGTCTCTGAATACTACGCTCCCTGCCAGGGAGAGGACCGGCGCCTTATTCGCAGATTGGGTATACGTGACGACCGCATCGGTGTCGAGAAGTCCCGTGCGCATCCTGAAGGGGAGTTCGACAGGGGAATAGGAGAGGTAGAAGGGGAGATTGATCCCACTGAATTTGATGTCAAGGGTCGTTTCGTGCGACTGCTCGAAGGGCTTCGTTTTCCCTTTGAACGACACCGGGGTGCCGTTGACTTTGGCCTCAAATGAGGGCTGGGTATAGATGTCCACATAGTGCGGCAGGTCCGACAAAAACGGAATCGCGATATTCATGTCCGTCACGCTATGTTTCTTGTCCCTCGGCTTGTCGAGGAAATCGATGCTGCCCCGGGAAATCTGTATATTGTTGAGCGAGAACCTCGGCGGCCCTCCTTCGCTTTCCGTCGACTTCGGCTTTGCCCGGAGCAGATCGGAAAAATTATACGAGCCGTCCTTGTTTCGTATGATCGTCACGTGGGGGCCGGCAAGCCTGACTTCGCTCAGGATAATTCCGCGCTTTATGACCGAGATAAGCTGGAGGTTGACATACAGCTCGTCAAAGGAGATAAACCTGTCCCGGCCGTTCGGCTCCTTTATCAGGACGCCCCTTATGGTCGCAGAGAGCATGAAGGGGTTCACCCTCACCTCCTGTATGGAGACGCTCCGGTGCAGGCCCGCGGAAAGCTTGTCGACGAGAATGCTTTTGAGTATGGGGGGAACGATCAGGAATCCCGCCACAGAGAAGAGCACGAGGAATATGCCGATGCCTGCGGCGGTCTTCTTCACCCGCCGCGTCGAAAGCCTGTTTTTGAGCTGCGTGATTCGGTCAGCCATCCACTCCCTCTCCGGAATAAACGCCAATGGTCCTCTGACGATCTTCCCTTATCTTACACGGTATGGCAGTTTTCGGTGGATGTCAATCGCAGGCGGCCCTGACTCAAGTCCCTGAAGGTGGCTCCCGCTATCCGCCGAAGCCACCTTCAGCCCCGAGTGAGACAGCGCGCTATTTTTTCTTCTTCGCTTCTCCCTTCACCTCGATGCTCGCCGCCTTCATCGTGTAATGAACGGTTACCTTATCTCCCACCTTGAGGCCGCCCGTGACTTTTGTGTCCTTGTCGCGCGCGATCTCCCACTTCTCTTTCCCCTTCTGTACGACAATCGAATCACTCTTCACTTCGAGAACGGGTCCCGTTACCTGGTAGGTCGACGTGCCGGCAAAGGCAAATGAGGAGAACAGGAAAACAGCAAACAGCAACAACACCAGACGTTTCATTCTTTCCACCTCTCTTTCTTTCGCGCCCTCATGAGCGCCCGTTGCAAGTCAAGGCGCATCACCTCACGGTGATCTGATCCCTGATCTTGTTAAATGTCCCCTGTTTGATGCCCCTCACCTTCATTATGTCTTCAGGGGTAGCATATGGCCTCCCCTCAATAATGGCCTTGGCCTTGGCAGGTCCTATCCCGGGAAGGGCCTCAAGCATCTCTTTGCTGGCAGTGTTGATATTGATCTTTTCACCCGGTGCAAGTTTCAAGGCAGATTTCTTGTCGCCCCCCGGAGGGATTTCCGGAATGGCGGAACCGGCCTTTGCAGGTTTCGCGGCGGCAGGAAAAGACGGAGCCGGCGCGGCCTGTCCCGACGGGGCTGAAGGCCCTGCACTTTTCTGGCTGCCCACAGTCGCGATACCTTTGAGTTTCTCGATCTTTCCCTTGCTCATTCCCTTGACCCTGCCGAGGTCTTCGACACTCTTGAAGGGTCTTCCCTTAACAATCTCCCTGGCGGTCGCAGGTCCGACGCCCGGCAGGGATTCCAGGGTTTTTTGGTCAGCGGTGTTCAGATCAACGGGCCCGCCCGGGCCCTTCGCCGCCTTTGCCGCGGCCTTCTCCGCCGCCATGGGGGCCTCTGCAGGCCTCGTTCCGGTCTTCGGCAGCTGAGGGGTTTTTGCAGACGGTCCGGCAGTGACAAATGGCTTCAGCCTCTCTATCGTCTTGGCAGGTATTCCCGCTTTCGAAAGTTCATCCACGGACCCGTATGGACGATGCTCGATAATCTTTTTGGCCGTCGCAGGCCCGATGCCCTTGAGCCCTTCAAGCTCCGCTGGCGAGGCGGTGTTCAGGTCTATAACCGTTTTCGCTTCTTTTGCGGATACATCCGGCATGCCCATCGCAAAGACGGCAAGCGCGACCATGCAAGGCACCAGAAAACTCTTTACCACTCTCCTGTTCTGCATCCGAATCCTCCTTCCATCAAATCCCGGAACCATTTCCCGCGATACCCGGCCTGGCATTCTATCCGGTTCTCATGCTGCAGAGTTCTTTCTGAAGATGTTGGCAGCCTTTTCGAACAGGCCTCCTTCCGGTATTTTCCCTTCCGGAGTGATTCTGTCTATAATGTCCGGCAAAAGCTCCGCGAGTTTGGATTTAGCGGCTTCGGGGGAAAGCCCTATTTTTCCCGCGAACTGTTGAAGCCGCTCTTCGCCGATTCCCTGCTGAATCTGTTCTGCTGAAATCGGGAGGTTATTCCCTGCGCTGATCCAGGACGAGACAATGTCTCCCAATCCCTTTTCTTTAAAGCTGCTGACCAGACCCGCCAATCCGCCCGATTCCTTATTTGTGACCATGCTCAAGATACCGTCGATAAGACCGGAGTGTTCGCCCTTCATGCCGCCGACCGCGCTGGCGACCTTGTCCCTTACTTCATCCAGAAAGCTCATCTTGTTTCTCCTTCCCTCATTGTTGACGACCCGTGACCCTGTGTGCTGAAAAAAGCCTGCTTCACCCCCTCATTCACTATCTGAAACCGACTGAGCACAACGCTTGGCGTTCCTTCCCACTCCCCCTGCAAGAGCCGGCGAATTCCTGCTTCTTTAGCCCATCCTAACACCCTTCCTGCCGGATTGCAACCTTCAGCGCCATAGTGACAAGCCAGGGGGGAAGTCCGCCGGAACGGGGGGTCTTCAGGAGGGTTGGTTTATCAGCCGGACAGTCTGCCGGGGCCCCGGGATCTCGATATGTTCATCCCGGAAACGCTCAACGACCGCCTGATAGATTTCAGCCTGGGCCAGGACAAAATCATCAACATTTACCCACGGTTTGATCGACAAGGTAATAAAGGATTCGCCCAGGGCGGCCACTCCGATAACGGGAGCCGGCTCTTTTAATACGCGGCCGTTTTGCCGGAGAAGTGAAGCAACAGTGGAAAGTGCGGCGGTGAGATCGGTCCCGTACGCTATTCCAACAGAAAGATCGAGCTGGCGGACCGTGCCGTAATTGTGGAGTATTTCGCCCACGATCTTCCGGTTGGGTACTACAACATGGGAATTGTCGGTATGCAGGAGAGTAGTCGAGAACAACTCGATCTCCGTAACCTGTCCATACACACCGAGCAGCTCGATGTATTCGCCGATCTTAAATGGCTTTGTGAAGATAATAGTCAGCCCGGCAACAAGATTGCCGAGGACCCCCTGCATGGCAAGGCTTGCGCCGACGCCGGCCACCCCGATTCCGGCTATGAGGGGCGTGATCTGCACCCCCATCTGTCCGAGCGCCATGATCCCTACGAATACGATCAGCAGGAGCTTGGTAATGCGGACAACCAGGACACTGACCGGCTCGTCAAATGCCCTCGCCCTGAGCCAGCGGTGCATGACCCTGCCGACCCATCGGGCGATAAGCAGGCCCACGCCCATTATGACGATGGCGGTGAGTATCTGCACGCCGTGCTCCACGAAATAGAGGACTATTTTGTCGGCAACTTCCGGTGATTTCAGGCCTGCCGATTGATTTGCCGCTCCGATGTTCATCCTGATAAGAAGGTATCACGAAAAAGCAAACAACACAACTGCCCGGCCTTATCCGACAGGCTTGGATTCCCGCACAAGCCGGGGAATGACGAGGGAAAAACGTCGAGGATTGCGCAGGCAGCGCCTTACCGGCGCGGCCCATTATGAGCCTAGCTCTCCTGCCCCTCGACCCTGATGATCGCAGTCTTCCCGGCAACGGCCGAAAGCCTGTTGATCTCCCTGATCGCCGACACAACGTCTTTTTCCCTCGCCATGTGGGTGAGCACGACGAGCGGGACCGCCTTGCCCTCGCGCCTGCCCTTCTGGATCACCGAGACGATGCTGATGTTGTTTTTGCCGAGAATGCCGGATATCTTCGAGAGGACCCCGGGCTTGTCCAGCGCAGAAAACCTGAAGTAATACATCGAGCGGACGTCTTCCATCTTCAACAGGTTCTTCGGCCTCCGCGAGTGCGAAAAGGAAGGCCTGCCGGGCGCCCCGTTGGCGATGTTCCGCGAGATGTCGGCGATATCGGCGACGACGGCGCTTCCGGTAGGCATGTCCCCCGCGCCCCTGCCGTAATAGAGCGTCGAGCCGACCGCGTCTCCCTCGACATAGACCGCGTTGAAGACGCCGTCGACCTTCGAGATGAGGTATTCCTCCGGCACCATCGTCGGATGGACGCGGAGCTCCACCTTCCCTCCGGTCTCCTTCGCGATCGCAAGGAGCTTCACTTTGTAGCCGAGCTCCCGGGCGAACTCGATGTCCATCGGCGTGATCCACGAGATGCCCTCGCAGTGCACGTCTTTGATGCTGTACTGCGCGCCGTAGGAAAGCGAGGCGAGGATCGCCAGCTTGTGGGCCGAGTCGATCCCCTCGATGTCGTACGTCGGGTCGGCCTCGGCATACCCGAGTTTCTGGGCCTCCTTCAGCACGTCACCGAACTCGGCCTTCTCCTCGGTCATCTTCGTCAGAATATAATTCGTCGTGCCGTTGATGATGCCGTAGACCGCCCTGATCCTGTTGGCGACGAGGCCCTCCCTCACCACCTTGATGATCGGGATGCCGCCCGCGACGGACGCCTCGAACCCGATCTCGACCTTCTTTTTGGCCGCGGCCCTGAATATCTCGGCGCCGTGAGTCGCAAGGAGCGCCTTGTTCGCGGTCACGACGTGCTTCCCCTTGTCGATCGCCCTGAGGACCATCTCCTTCGCGATCGTCGTGCCTCCGATCAGCTCGACGACGATATCGATCTCCGGGTCGTTCAGCAGCTCATCCGCCTTCGACGTGAGAACGCCCTTCGGCAGTTTGAGCCCCCTGTCCCTTTTGATATCGATATCGGCGATCTTTTTGAGGTTGATATCCAGGCCGGTCCGTTCTTTAAGGACCGCCCTGTTTTCGAGGAGTATCCTCGCCGTACCTGTTCCTACCGTTCCGAATCCCAATATCCCGACGTGTATCATCTGTTCAGTACCCTCTTTATTCCGGCCGTGGCCTGTCGTATGCGGTGCTCGTTTTCGACGAGTGCAAATCTCACGAAGTTGTCGCCCCCCTCCCCGAACCCTATGCCGGGAGAGACCGCCACTCCGCCTTTCTTGATCAGGAGCTTGCAGAATTCGAGCGACCCCATCTTCTTGAACGGGTCCGGGATCTCGGCCCAGGCGAACATCGTCGCCTTCGGCGGCTCGATCGGCCAACCGGCCTGTTTGAGTCCCTTCACGAGCACGTTTCTCCTTCGTTCGTAGACGCCCCGGATGTCCTCCACGCAGTCCTGCGGACCGCGGAGCGCGACGATGCTGGCGATCTGTATGGGCTGAAACATGCCGTAGTCAAGATAGCTCTTGATCTTGATCAGCGCCCCGACGACCTCCTTGTTGCCGCAGCAGAAGCCGACCCTCCAGCCCGCCATCGAGTAGCTTTTGGTGAGCGAGTAGAATTCGACACCCACGTCCTTCGCGCCCTGGACCTGCAAAAAGCTCGGGGCCTTATAACCGTCGTAGACGAGGTCCGCATAGGCCAGGTCGTGCAGGACGATCACTTTGTTCTCCTTCGCGAAATCCACGATCCTTCTGAAGAAGTCGAGCCCCTCCACCACCTGCGTAGTGGGGTTGTGCGGGAAGTTGATGATCAGCATCTTGGGCCGGGGCCACGTCGTCTTGTACGCCTTTTCCAACTCGTCGAAATAGTCTATGCCAGGGCCGATAGGCACGGTCCTTACCTCGCCCCCCGCGATGATTACGCTGTAGGGATGGATCGGGTAGGCGGGAGTCGGAGTCAGCACTACGTCGCCGGGGCCGACCGTCGCCAGGACGAGATGGGAGAGACCCTCCTTCGACCCGATAGTCACGACCGCCTCGGATTCGGGGTCGAGATCGACATCATATCTCCGCTCGTACCATTCGCAGACCGCCATCCTCAGCTGAGTAATACCCTTCGAGGCCGAGTACCGGTGGTTCTTCGGCTTTTTGGCCGCCTCGACAAGCTTCTCGACGATATGCTTCGGCGTAGCGCCGTCGGGGTTTCCCATCCCGAGGTCGATGATGTCCTCTCCCTTCCGCCTCGCCTCCATCTTGAGGTTGTTCACGATCGCAAACACGTACGGCGGCAGCCTCTTGATCCTGTTGAACTCAAACATTCCTCTGTCTCCTTCTCGTACGGCCGCGCTATCTGCCGGAGGCCGGCCTGAACATCTCTTCGGCGTTCATCGAGCTCCTGACAAGCGGAGCCGACGCAACGTAACGAAAACCCATCCCAAGGGCCGCAGATCGTATCTCCTCGAAGACCTCCGGCCTTACGTATTCTACCACAGGAATATTTTTTCCTGTGGGCCTGAGATACTGTCCGATCGTCACGATTTCGCAGCCGGTTTCGGCCAGAAGATGCAGCAGTTCCGTCACCTCTTCCCTCGTCTCTCCCAGCCCCAGCATGAAGCCGGATTTCACGAAGATGGCTGGGGCGATCAGCCTCGCCTGGGTCAGCACGGAGAGAGACCTGCGGAAGACCGCCTGCGGACGGACAACACGATAGAGCCGCTCGATCGTCTCGACGTTGTGGTTGAAGACGTCCGGCCCCGCCGCGAGCACCGTTTTTAGGCTTTCCCGGTCGCCGAGGAAATCCGGCGTAAGCACCTCGATCCGGCTGGAGGGAAGGCTGCGGCGGACCGCCTCGATCGTTTTTGCGAAATGCCCTGCCCCGCCGTCGGGAAGGTCGTCCCTCGTCACCGAGGTGATCACTACGTATTTCAGCCCCAGTTCGGACGCGGCCGCCGCGATCCGCTCCGGCTCTTCGGGGTCGGGAGGTCCGGGCGGGGCCGAGTTTACCGCGCAGAAGCCGCAGTTTCTCGTACATTCATGCCCGAGTATCATGAACGTGGCGGTCGGCTTCGAAAAGCACTCGCTCCTGTTGGGGCACCTCGCCTCCTCGCAGACGGTCGAGAGCCCGTGCTTTCTCAGAATGAGCTTCGTCTCATGCCGGTCCGCCCGGCAGCGCGTCCGTATCCAGTCAGGGAGTCTCTTCATAATTCCCTCATTTCCTGAATGTCGGAAGTCTGCAGGTGCATGCCCACGGCCTGAAAAGCTGCTATAAGACATTCGGTAATTATACTTCCCATTTCGATAAGGATAACCTCTCCAGCTGAAAATAATCACCGCTGAGGCGGGGTGAGCGGCCCGAAAAGCTTTCATAGCGATTCATTAGCGCATCGGAAGCCGCGTCAAAAAGGTTCTTACCGGAAAGCAATCTTTCGTGATGTCCACTTTTCCCGACGCCATGCCCCATCACATCTTATCTCATCAGAAAGGTTTTCGGGAGGCTCGCCCCACCGATTTGCAGCGATAACAAAGAGTAAATATAAAGGCCTATCCCTTGCGAGATAGGCCTTTCAAAATATCAAGTTTCGGTTTATATCTTTTCGACGTTTATCGCCTTGGGCCCCTTCGCTCCCTCCTCGATATCGAACTTCACCCTCTCTCCCTCCGCAAGGGTCTTGAACCCGTCGCCCGCAATCGATGAATAATGGACGAAGATATCAGGACCATTGTCCTGCTGGATAAACCCGAACCCCTTCTTCTCGTTAAACCATTTGATCGTTCCTTCTACCGACATGCCGCGTCATCCTCCTTTTTCCCTTGCGGGGCTGCTGTAACCCGTTCACACAGGTTACCATTATATACCACGCACCTTTTTTCTTTGTCAATGAGCGGGCCGCATAGAGGCGCGTCAAATCCATTTCACGGACGGGGCCTTTTTCGGCGGCGGGTCGGGGAAGACCTTCGGATACCCGAGAATGATCGGCCCATAGATTTTTTCGTCCTTCCCGAGGCCGAGCGCCCTGATGACCTCCGGCTCGTCCGTCACCATCGAGCCGAAACCCACCCAGCAGCTCCCTATGCCGAGCGAATACGCCGCAAGCATCGCATTCCCGCAGGCGAGCGGGCAGGAATGGTCCGCATACCGGCCGGAGCCAATTACAAAAAGCACCGACGGCGCCGAATAATAGATGGGGTCCGGCAGCTCATTGTACCGCTTCATGATCTGCGCATAGCGCTCCGGGTCGGAATCCTTCACCGATTCCAGGATCTTCTTTGCATGCGGCATCGCCGCGCCGAGGAGTTTCTTCTTCACGGCCGGGTCTTCCACCACGACGAACCGCCAGGGCTGGCTGTTCATCGCCGAGGGGGCCTGGTTGGCGGCCTCGATGATCGAATTCAAAATCTCCTTCGGGACCGGCTTGTCCTCGTACGACCGTACCGACCTTCTCTTTTGTATAGCCTCCAGTACCGGGTTCATTGCTGCCTCCTTGAAGTTGTTGATCGCTAGAAAAAGGGTAATACAAACCGAACGCTCCTGCAACCCTTCCCTCCGTTGACACGCCCCCCTTTCTGTGCTAGCGTGAGAGCAGACCTTTTCGGGCGGCCCAGGCAATGACAGAGACCCTACGATGACCGAATCGCGAAACGTCCCCCCCGGCAGTCCGGATGGCCAATGGCGTCCAGGCGCAAATCCATGGCTCATCACCGCTGCCGTGATGCTCTCGACCTTCATGGAGGTGCTCGACACCACGATCGTGACCGTCGCCGTCCCCCATATCGCCGGCAGCCTTTCCGCAAGCAATGACGAGGCGACGTGGGTCCTTACCAGTTACCTCGTCTCCAATGCCATCGTGCTTCCAGCCAGCGGCTGGTTCGCCTCCTACTTCGGCAGGAAGCGCTTCCTGATCGCCTGCATCGTCATCTTCACGATCTCTTCGATCGTGAGCGGCGTGGCCCTCAGCCTCCAGATGCTCGTGATCGCCCGCGTCTTTCAGGGCGCAGGAGGAGGGGCGCTCCAGCCGATATCCCAGGCGATACTCCTTGAAAGCTTTCCGCCCGAGAAGCGCGGCATGGCGATGGCGGCATTCGCCGTGGGAGTGGTGGTGGCGCCGATAGCGGGCCCGACGGTCGGGGGCTGGCTGACGGACAACTATTCCTGGCGCTGGGCCTTCTACATAAATGTGCCGGTGGGGGTGCTCGCGATCCTGATGACCCAGGCGTTCGTCGAAGACCCCCCATACATTCGGGACGCGAAACCGGGGAAGATCGATTCGATCGGGTTCGGGCTGATGGCGGTGGCGCTCGGCACTCTCCAGATCATGCTCGACAAGGGACAGCAGGACGACTGGTTCGCCGCCTCCTGGATACGGTGGTTCGCCTTCCTGAGCGCGATTTCGATGGTCGCCTTCATCCTCTGGGAGCTGAGGGCCAAGGAGCCGATCGTGCGGCTCCGAGTCTTTTCCGACAGGAATTTCGCCGTCGGCACCGTCCTCTTTACCCTGGTCGGACTCGCCCTCTATAGCGCGATCACGCTGATCCCCCTCTATCTCCAGACGCTCATGGGATACCCGGCCATCCAAAGCGGCCTGGCGGTAAGCCCGCGGGGGGTGGGAGCGCTCCTGACGATGCCGCTCGTCGGGTATCTCACATCGCGTGTGGATTTCAGAAAGCTTATAGGATTCGGCTTCTTCCTGGTCGCCGTATCGCTCTGGCTCATAAGCGATCTGACCCTCGAGACGACGATGTGGGACATCGCCTGGCCGTCGGTCATGACAGGGGTCGGACTTGCGATGCTCTTCGTTCCGCTCGCAACCGTCTCGATGGGCACCCTCTCCCAAAAGGAGATCGGAAACGCCAGCGGCGTTTTCAACTTAATGCGAAACATCGGCGGGAGCGTCGGCGTTTCCCTTCTCACCACCTATCTGACGAGACAGTCCCAGGCGAACCAGTCCGTCCTTGTTTCACACCTGACCCCATGGGACCCGGGTTTCCAGAATCAGCTCCGGCATTTCCAGAACTATTTTGGGAAGGTGATGGGATCGGCCGATTCCGCACGCCACGCGGCCGGCGCCATCTATAATGCGCTCGTGAGGCAGTCCCAGCTTATCGCATACGTGCAGAGTTTCCGCCTGCTTGCCATCGCCTCGGCCAGCTGCGTCGTCTTCGCTTTTCTCCTGAAGAGGGTGAAGTCCCGCGCCCCTGTCAGACCGCATTAACTCCGGAAACTGTTATGTGAGGAAGCCGCCGATTTCCTGCGGGGGGATTATGCTGTTGAAAAGTACGAATAAGCGACATTCAGCTGCGAAGTTGCTGAATGACGTGGGAAGGACTATGCCGCTGCACACGTTTATGGCAATTCAATTCTACTGTTAGGGTATTGCTATCTGAGGATGAGGGTAGTATTTAGGGTCTGTTGATGTGGGTGAAGGCTGCACAGACATCTTCATAGCTGGGAGATAAGCTGAGGCGAGCATCTTTTTGGTCCAGGGACCGTAGTAGAGAGTGTTTTTGGCAATAAGCCGGCATGGCGAAAGCAGGAATCTTTTTTCGCGAGGGGGATATTTCCGATAGGTAGCCGTAATCATCTTGACTGAACGGGCGGACTGTGACATTGCAGAGGCGGCAGCTCATCGACCCTGAACATTCTGCCTTTGCGGGATCAGCAGCGTGAAGCGGTTATGTCCAGCCTCATTTTTAATCCCCTCGAATTCGGGTGAATTAAAGGCAAGGACTATTTGCTTCCGCAGCCGCTGGTCGCCGACGTAACGGTATGTTAGTAACGTAAACCCTCAAGAGTTTCGACCTTGCATCCCTGCGGGTTATCAGTCAAAATTCACCGCCACTCTCCGAAGCCCAAATTGAAAAGCACCGAAAGACAGTCCGGGAGGGGCTAGGCGCCGCCGCCGAAGAAGCGTATCGCCTAGGTCTTTGATCCGGCATCTCCCGCAGCGTTCGCAGTCGCGTACGTCTATGCCGATTAGTCTTCACACCCGCTTTGGGAACAACCCCTTCATTCCATCCGCCACGGCTTCGAGAGGCACCACGGCAACCCTTTCATCCAGCGAATACCTCATCGTGCCCGGATACACGACCGCGATCTGTTCGAGTTTTAACTCATTCAGGGCTGTCCGCATCGAGGGCGTCATGCGCGGAGCATCCGCGCGTTTGCACTCCACGCCCAGCATGCGGCCCCGCTTAAGAAGGATCAGGTCGATCTCGGCCCCTCCGTGAGTAGCCCAGTAATAGACCTCATCCGGTTCCACCGCCTTGATCGTCTCTTCGACGACATATCCCTCCCAGGATGAACCGCTTTTCGGATGCCCGAGCAGGTCCTTTTCCGAACGAATGCCCAGCAGGAAGTGAAGCAGGCCGCTGTCCCGGAAATATATCTTCGGTGCTTTGACCTGTCTCTTTTTCAGATTGGCATGCCACGGCAGCAACTGGCGCGCCATGAATACGCCTGAGAGAATGTCGAGATACCGCCGCACCGTAGGCTCGCTCACGCCGAGGGAGCGAGCCGGCTCAGCCGCGTTCCATATCTGGCCATGGAAGTGCGCGAGCATGGTCCAGAACCGCAGCAAAGCGGTGGACGGCGCGCCGATGCCCCACTGGGGCAGATCACGTTCCAGGAAGGTCTGAATAAAATTCCTTCTCCATACAAGGCTGTCGGCCTCGCTCCGCGCGAGATAAGAGGGCGGAAACCCGCCCCGCCGCCAATGGCGCGCGTGCGCCGCCTTCCCTATCTCGGCGAGGCTGAATCCGCCCATGGTAAGTGTCTCGATTCGTCCGGCCAGAGACTCCGACGACTGCCGAAGAAGCTCTGGGGAGGCGCTGCCGAGGAGCAGGAATCTGGCAGGCAGTGGTTTCCTGTCCGTCAACACTCGAAGCACCGGAAACAAGTCCGGTCTCCTCTGCACCTCGTCAATGACTACCAGCCCCTTCAGGCCGCGCAAAGCGGTCATGGGCTGATCAAGCCGGGCAAGACTGGAGGGGTCTTCAAGATCAAGGTAGTTTGGCGAATCAACCGACACAAGCTGCCTGGCCAGTGTGGTCTTGCCGCACTGCCGCGGGCCTATGAGCGCTACAGCGCGGCTCCGCCTGATGGCGGACCTCACCTCTCCTATAAGGCTGTCACGTTTAATCACCGAAGGTTATTATACCATGAAATTCGGACATGATACGTTGGATTTTCCTGCTACTTATCCACGCTGACCGACAACCAGATTTCCTCATCATCTCTTTTTCCGCCCGTCACGCTCTCCAAGGTATCGGACATTTGGGGTGACATTTGGGGTCAAACCTTCATTCTTCATTTAGGATCTTTCCCTTAAGCTTTCCCAATTCTCTTCTCAGCCTTTTCTCACTATCTATTCGACCTTCCATCTCTCTTGTTGTTTGACTCGTATTTATGTTCTGCATCGTCTGCGAAATATTTGCCTTGGGCGTCTCCACCAAAAGATGGTAATGATTATCCATAAGGACATAGGCGTGAAGCAGATAGCCATATCGCTCCTTTGTCCTCTTCAGTATCTCCAAGAACCTCTCCCTGTCTCCGTCTTCAAAATATATCTTCTCCCTCCGGTTGCCTCGCGAGGTGATATGGTAAAACGCACCCTCAAATTCTACCCTCAGTTGTCTCGCCATCTACGCGTCTGCACCTCAATCCATGTACCCATCAATACTATAAATGAAGAATGAAGGTTTGACCCCATTGTCTCCCTGGACCCTTCTAGTTCTCGGGCCGTAAGAGGTGCTTTCAGTTCGTATTTGTTATTGAAGACCATTCTCACTGTTTGTATGCCTTAACAACAACCTTTACGGTCGCGCTATATTTGCCGTTTCGCACAGTAATTGTGGCATCACCAAGACCTTGAGCTGTAACGTTGCCCTCGGCGTCAACGGTAGCGACTTTTTCATTGCTGCTTATGTACGTTGTGCCTTTAGCTGGTGATGTTAATCCTCTCTCAATGCCGTCAGAGTACATTCCTCCCACTCCTATATTTGCTGTTTCAAACGCTCTAACCTTGTTTGCATCACTCCCAGCAGGCATTTTTTGAAGAAGGATAAAAGTCGGATCAACGCTGATGCCTTGAAGGGTAACGTTTGAGGGAAGAATGACGTTAATTTCAACGCGTGTTTCAATTATTTTGCCGTCGGAGAATTTTTCTGAAGCGACTAGAGTATCTTGTCCCGTAAAGTCGGCCGGAATAGTAAAAGTTAGTTCATAAGGGGGCGTACTATATAAATCAGAATATTGCATATGTGTCGCATACAGATAAACCGCTACCGGTTGCTCATTTGGCCCAGTAGCTGCTTTTAGAGTGACCCTATCACCTGGGTGGTAGGTTTGCCCGGATATAGGCTCAATTATAGTGAACCCTGAAACAGGTGATGAATTACACGCGTTCGCAAAAAAAATAATTAATGCAGCTAAGACAATATAAAAAGTTTTATTTTGCATAATTCCTCCCGCTTATGGTTTGTCCAACCATTCACTTATCTTAGTTGCTGTCTGGGGATTACCAAGAACTGTCAGATGATCTACGCCAAAAATTCTATAATGTTCCACAGATGAGCCTTGTTGACTGCTTATGCTAACTATTCTGTCGTTATCCTCCGAAAACATCGGTGTAGCAACGTATGGTGGAGCTGGCAATTCATAAGACATATCTGGCTGATAACCGCAATAATAAACGAGACCTATCCACATATTTTTTAAGCTGATGTCATATGCTAGGACATTACTTAATGCCGACCCCACAATTGCTTTAAAAGAAAAATTTGCCAAATTCGAAAGAGCTGGGCTCCCCTTCGACAAATCGATCAAGGCACCTCTTAAGATCGTATGCTGAGGATCAGACCATATTGACTTGCCCTGTTCGTCTACTCTTAGCAAGAAATTATAACATCCTGACGTGGGAGTGAGATTGGTTATCTGAATAAGATTAGCCAATTCACTACCAAGGTGTGGCGTGTCGGTTGTTATGAATTTTCTAATGTGATCTTTGCAATAATCAGGATTAGTCATGCAATACTGTCTCGGAAGTAATCCGCCCATGCTATTGCCGATTAGGTCGACTTTTTGAGCAGCACAACCTTGTTGTTTACCATTTCCGATTGCTTTGTCAATGCCCCTTGATTGAACGAAGTCAGAATTTATAGAAAAGCTATCAGCATTTGTATTGGAATAGTCCACTGGTATAATGTCATAAAGACTATTCTTGTTAAAGTTATCTTCAAACTCTTTCCAGCTAAATTTGACTTCATTATTAACACCGCAGCCTTTTCTAATGCCGCATCCCCACAGTCCATGCACCAGCACTACCGGTGGCCTTTTGAGCTTTATCGGCGGTAAGACTCCTATACCTGTAAGGAGATAATATGCTATATCAAGCGTGGGCTGGATATAGCGGATAGGGATATCTTTATCGGCTGTCTCGTGAGACGTCCCCCAGCGCACAAAAGTATCGGGCGCCTGGTAAACCGCCTCTGAAATCCCCTCCGAGTTGAAATCAACCGGAAGCGCAGCCGTTGCATTCCCGCTCCCGTCGATTAGGGTGCCGGCGCCGACCTGGGAATCGGTCATCTCAGGGTCTACAATCCGCCAGACAAGATTAGGAAATGAGGCCTGATTATTCTTGTTGACTGCGAGCTGAAGGCGAACCCTTGCCGCCCCATCCGTCACCGCGCCTTCCATTGGCGTTGTCCCATCGTCATCTGCCACGATTTTGAACTGACCGATGGGCAACTGAACCTCGTTGCCTCTGACCTCCATCTCGCTTCCCTTATTGAGCACAACCTGCGCCGTATAGTTTGAATTAACATCCACCTGAGAGCCTGAGACGATGGTTGCCGAACCGTCCCCGCTTGTGTTGTCCCCTGCCACATACCCTGTCCACACTGTATCCTTGAAAAAGTCGACATCTGCGATATCCGCATTATACTCAGGGGGCAGAATGTTATACTGGAACGTCGTATCCATCCTCGTGAAATTCTGCCCATCGATGATTATGTATTTAGGAGCAATCGCTAATTGTACATCCACCCCGTAAACCGTATAATTCTCTTTCTGCTCAGCACCTGCGATTCGAGGACCATCGGAATAGAATACAGCCTGCTGCCCCCCATTTAAGGTTACATCAGCCGTTGACAGCTTGCATATTCCTGAGCCGCAGATAAGGGAAGACTCGTTGTACTCTGTTATGGCAAGCGGCTTTCTTCCTGGAGCATATAATACGGGTGCTATTTGGTCGGCGTTACTTTTTCTGTCTTCTGGCCTGGCGGCGCGAAATATTTCTCTTCTACTCCAGACCAAAGACTTTCCATATTTCTAGAGACATTGCGATACTTTTCTTGGTAGCTCTTGTGCCGCCTCGCCAGCTCCTGGACCTTCTTGCTCATCATTTGCGCTCTATTATCAGATTCTTTTGCGAATCTATCTTGCTTCAGTATTCTTAATAACCTTCCTAATGCCCCATAACCAAGTTCAATTGTAGACGCAGAGGACATGGACATATCGGAAAGTTTAACAAAGGATATTAGGTTATAGTTTTCCCAGGCCAGACGAACGACCTCACTATCTTTAACATTGTTCTCCTTACCTAATGCCTCGTAAAAATATGAAATATCTTCCCAATCTCTTTTCGGATTATCAGATAGACTATAAGATTCCTTAACTATCTGCATCATTCTATAAAACCTCGCTACAAAATCGGCACAGTCGTCTGGAAGGTAAGCTATCCTTTTCATATAGAAATCGGTGTCGATGTTGCGAATATTGTATGTACGGGATATATACTGGCCCGCACCAAGTGTGACAATCATTGAGCTATTATTTTGAAGTATGTCTTCTATCGCCCTTTGAGCATCTTCCAGTTCATTGAGGCGTATATTAATGTCAACTGCAAGAACCCGAGCCGATGTCATTATTTCGTCATCATTCTTTCGTTGTTCTTCTTTTCGAGACAGTTCTTCCTTTAGAGCATTTTCAACTTGAATGGACTTAAGAGTTTTCTCATGGCTTAATTCCATGGCCTTGATGGTATTATCATTGGTCAGGCGCACACCTTTTAACTGAGCTTCAATCGCTTTTTGGTTTGTTTCGAGTTGGGTTTTATTGGCTTCCCTGGCGATTTCTAGTTGATTGCTATTCGTTCTGTCAACGACCTCCAACTGGTTCCTGTTGGCCTTTTCTACGGCTTCGAGCTGGGTCTTATTCGCCATGCGCACGCCTATGATGTTGACTGCAGCCATGATGGCTGCAACAAAAATAGAAGAAGCGGCAGATAGAATGACATCTCGCTTATACTTTTTTAGCCAATCCCCGATTTTCATACCGCAGTAATCTTAAATTTCGAGCGGACTTGCTGTCAACCCCATGGTTGCGGCATTTCAGAGAAAACCGACACCGCCAAACCTCTGCGGGCTGAGGGGCTGAGCGGGGTCAAACCTTCATCCCTCATTTATAACCACTTCAACCAGAAATGTTCAGCTTCGTAGTAAGAGCTCTTCTGCGGAGTATCAGTCAAAATTCACCGCCACTCTCTCCGAAGCCCATATTGAAAAACACCGAAAGACAGTCCGGGAGGGGCTAGGCGCCGCCGCCGAAGAAGCCTATCGCCTCTCTCACTTTATCGAGATCGACGGAGGTATTGAAACAGGGGCCGAAGGGCCGGACGTTCGAGACGCCCAGGATAGGTATCGGAAAGGTGTCCACAAGACCGCTCGAAAGGTCGCGCTCGCAGGCGACCGCCACGATCGCCTCGGGCCTCGCCTCCATCACGATCTTCCGCGCGATCGTGCCGCCGGTTGCAACGAAGAGGGTCAGGCCGTTTTCCTCGGCGATCCCGATCAGGTCCCTGATCCGGCATCTCCCGCAGCGTTCGCAGTTGTAGATATTGTGAGTGAGACGAATCGTGCACTTGTCGGTCTGAAGACAATGGGGCAGCAGGAGGAGGATCTTCTTCGTCCTGGGGTGCTCCTTCCGCACAAGCCTGTTGTTGAGGTTAATGACGAACCGCTGAAGCGGCTCCCTTTTCCCTTTGAAGAAAGCCGCGACCAGCATGAGGAGGGGATAGAGGACCTTCAGCACGACCCCCCTGAGCATCCTATACATCGAAGCGTGCCCCTTCCTTCAGTCTCCGGCCGTGCATAAGGGCCTCTGCCGGCATTGCTTTCTTGCCCTCCGGCTTCACTTCCACAAGCGAGATCACGCCCAGGCCGCAGGAGACTTGGACGCCGGCTTCGGCAATCCGTTCGATCCTTCCCGGAACGCCGCGCCGTCTTTCGTCCACCACCGACGCCTTCAGAACGCCTATCTTCTCCCCGCCCAGGAAGCAGTATGCCCCCGGCCACGGCTGGACGCCCCTGATCAGGTCGAATATCTTTCTTGCCGGAAGCTCCCAGCTGATCACGCCGTCTTCCTTCCTGAGCGGCGGCGCGAAGGTCGCCTCGCCAGACTGAGGGACCGGCTTTACCGAGCCCTCCGACAGACCTTTAAGCGTCTTTGGCAACAGGGCGGCCCCCATCTCGGCCAGCCTCAGCCACAGCGTTTCAGCGTCGTCATCGTCCGTGATCTCCGTCTCCTCCTGAAGGAGGATGTCGCCGGTGTCGAGCCCCTCGTCCATCAGCATCGTCGTCACGCCGGTCTTTCTCTCGCCGCTGATGATCGCCCACTGGATCGGCGCGGCGCCGCGGTATTTCGGCAGAAGCGAAGCATGCACGTTGATGCACCCCAGGGGTGGAAGCATGAGGATCGGAGGAGGGAGGATCTTTCCGTATGCCACGACGACTACCGCCGCGGGCCTCAATGCCACCAGTTCCGACAGAAATGCATCCGTCCTGATGCCCGCCGGCTGCAGCACCGGGATCCCCTTCGACAGGGCCAGTTCCTTTACCGGGGGCTGAGACAGCTTATGCCCCCTGCCCTTCACCCGGTCCGGCTGGGTCACAACCGCCGCCACGTCCGCGCCGAAGCCGATCAGAACGTCGAGAGAAGGGACTGCGAAATCAGGGGTTCCGAAGAAGACGATCCGCAAGGGACTTACTTTCCTGTCTTCCGGGCCTTGGCGAATTTCTTTTTGAAGAATTCTCTTTTAATGGGGCTGATTCTGTCTATAATGAGATACCCGTCCAGATGGTCTATCTCATGCTGAAGCGCCACCGCCAGAAGCCCGTCTGCCTCCAGCTCGATCTCCTTGCCAGACCGGTCATAAAAGCGGACCGCGACCTTCTCGGCCCTTTCGACCTTGGCGGTATATTCGGGCAGGCTCAGACAGCCTTCTTCGAATTCGATCGCTCCCTCTCTCTGCAGGAAGACGGGGTTGATCAACACGAGGAGCGGCATCTTCGCCCCCTTGGTGCTGATGTCGATCACGGCCAGCCTCTTCGAAACTCCGACTTGGGGGGCGGCCAAGCCGACGCCAGGCGCGGCATACATCGTCTCTGTCATATCGTCGATCAGCCGCTGCAGCTCCGCGTCGATCGCGGTAACCGGCGCCGCCTTCTGCTTCAGGACCTTTGCGGGATATTTCCTTATCTCCAGAACAGACATGCTTAATTATAAAACATTTACTCTCTTCCGGTCGACGTTCGCGGTCGCGCGCCCGGGAACGTAAAGGCGCGGATACCTCCTCCCGACGAGCACCGGCCGTTGCATTTTTCTTCCCCAAATGGCATTATTTTATATGCGTTTCTTCTCCGATAATTTCACGGCCGGCTCCTCGTTTCTTCTCAGGCGCTCCCCCGTCCTGACCGTGCTTCTCCTGGGCCTTCTCCTTCAGTCCTGCGCAACGTCCCGGTTCATCGCCGGCGGGCAGAAGAACAGCCTCCCGATAGCCGACGGAACGCGCCTCGAAGAAGTGCATTCGATCGCGGTCGCCCCATTTTACCGGGACGACTATCACTGGAGGGAGCTGGTCCAGGAGGCTCTCAGATCGACGAAGGTTGCCGTCGTCCCTGCGGGCCGGGTAGACACCTCGGTACGAGCCTCGAAGAAGGACCTAACGGAACTCGCCCCGGATCTGAGGCCGGAGACGCTCGCCAGGATCGGCAGATCGGTCCAGGCGGACGCCGTGGTCAACGGCCTCGTTCTGCCGAAGGGCGACCGGTACGAACTGGTCCTGCAGCTCGTTTCGTCGAAGGATTCCCGCCTGCTCTTCTGGCAGGCGGCCGAATTCTCTTTCAGGGACAGCAGGTCGGACCCGGACGCCCAAAGGCGGCTGATTGCCGGGATGCTGGCTCCATTGACCAGTCGCGTCGCAGCGCGCCAGAGACCCGCACCGCCGGCGCCGGCGGCTCACATTGCAGAAACGCCGTCCGAAAATGCGAAACAGGAGGCCGGCGAGCCGCAGAAAAAAGAAAGCCCGGTCAAAGAAGAAAAGAGACAAAAGCAGGACAAGAGGCGAGAGAGGATGCCCGCCCCGGCAGTCGTGCCGGAAGAAATCAGCCCGATGTGACGATGGACAAAATCCCGGATATCGTCATGCAGTGCCCGAAGTGCCTGAAACGCTTCCCTTTCGAAGAGACCTATTGCGAGGCATGCTCGGCGATGCTCGAACCCCTCGAGATGGAGCCGCCCGGAGAGGAGCCTGCTGCGGCAGAGGAACAAAAGCGGGCCGAAGCAGCCCCCGTCAACGATGAGAAGATCGAGGACGTCAGGATAGAGGCGCTCCGTGCGGATATCGAGAACAAATTCGTCTACGCGCTGCTCCTCGAAATCCGCCAGTTAAGGAGGCGGCTCTCAAAAAAAGAAGCCGCCCTCTCGTCGTTGAGGGAAAGGGAAGGCGGCCCCGACCATGTCAGGATCGCCGCCTCCGCCGGCAAGGTCGAGTCCGAAGTCGGAGAGATCATGCAGAAGATTACGAGGCTCGAAATGACCCTCGAAAATCTTCAGCAGAAGCTGGACGGCGACGTCCTGAAACTTTCCGCCGAGATCGCAACGATGGAAAGGCCCGGGATCGGGGCCCGCTTTACCGAAAAGGGTCGCTACTACAGGATGGTGTCTTCCGAACTTGCGACGAAGAGACTGCTCCTCTCTGTGCTCGGGGAGAAGCGCCCTGTTTCCGCTCTCAGGATACGGGACATCACGAGGCCGGAGGTCCTCTTCCCCGCAGCCGCGGCAGCAGCGGTCATTTTCGCCCTTTCCTTATATGTGTACTTTCACAACACGTCGGGGGCCGTGTCGCCGGCGGGCCGGACGGTGAAGCAGTCGGATGCGCAGAAAGACACGCGGATAAGCAGGAAAGAAGTCAGCGCCCTCCTGGACGACATAAGACAGGCGAACCTCGCGAAGGACCTTACGCTCTGGAAATCGCGGTATTCCGCCGGCTACCTCGCCGCAAAAGGCAGGGAGGACGACATCGAGGCCCTCTGGAAGAAGGTCGATTTCCGCTCGCTCGAATACCGGATCGACTCCTTCGAGCCCGGGGATGTGAAGGCGCGGGCCACGATCACCTGGTACATGCAGTTCAGACCACTCAGGGGCGGCAGTATCAGGATAGTCGCCCAGCGGCTTGACGCCGATTTCGCGAGGGAAGACGGAAGACTGAAGATAACAGCCGTCACCAAGAGAAAGCCCTGACGGCCGGCCCGATGTTCCCTACCCGCTCGCTGGCGATACAGGCCCTGACCGATATCTTTTCCCGTTCGGCGAGACCGAAGGCCGCGCTCGCCGCGCTCGCCGGCGGTCTCGACAAGCGCGACCGGGCGTTCCTGACGGAGATCGTCTACGGTGTGACGAGATACCGCGACACTCTCGATTGGGTCCTCGGTCGATACATGAAGAACCCCTCCAAGCCGGGGGCCTTCACGCAGAATAATCTCCGCGCCGCCGTTTATCAGATCTATTTCATGCGCGTGCCGGACTGGGCTGCGGTAAACGAAGCGGTCGAGATGGAGAAATCCTCGTCTTCTCCGGGGAAGGCCTCTCTCGTCAACGCGGTCCTCAGAAGCGTGCTGAGAAATAAGGACAGGGTAAGTCATCCGTTTCCATTCGATGACCCTGCCGACCGCATCGCGATAAATACCTCCCATCCGAAATGGCTCGTCAAGCGATGGCTGGGGCGTTTCGGCGAAGAGGAAGCGAGGCGGCTCGCGGAGGCCAACAACAGGGTCCCCCCGCTGACGATCAGGGTGAACACGCTCAGGACGACGCGTGAGGACCTGATCTCCCTCCTCGTCTCGCACGGCGCCGCATGCGTCCCCACGGAATTTTCACCCGACGGCATCGTGCTGAAAGAGGTCCGCAGCCATGAGGAACTGTCCTTTGCGGACGGCCTCTTCGCGGTCCAGGATGAGGCCTCGCAGCTGATCTCCTATCTGCTCGATCCCCGTCCGGGAGAAACTGTTCTCGACGGCTGCGCCGCGCCGGGCGGAAAGACCACCCATATCGCCCAACTCATGCGCGATTCGGGACTGATCGTCGCGGTCGAGAAAGACGGCGAAAGAATAGACATGCTCCGCGCCAACCTCAGGGACCTGGGCGTCACATCAGTTACGATCGTCCAGGGGGATGTTGCACAGATGCGGGGCGCCGGCCCGTTCGACCGCATACTGCTTGATGCTCCCTGCTCCGCAACGGGGGTCATCCGCAGAAACCCCGACGTGAAGTACCGACGCAAAGCGCGGGACCTTGCCGATTACAAGGCGAACCAAATGGGGCTCCTCCGGGCGGCGGCCTCTCTCCTTAAGGAAGGAGGACGGCTGGTCTATTCGGTCTGCTCGCTCGAGCCGGAGGAGGGGGAGGAAGTCGCACATGAATTCTTGAAGACCGCAGCCGAATTCCGTATTATAGATGCAGAGGCGGTTTTCGTCAGGCAGTTCTCAGCCCAAGGCTTCGTGAGGACATATCCGCACAGACATACTATGGACGGTTTCTTCGGGGTGGCGGTTTGCAAGGGAAAATGAGCAGTCTCATCAGGGTCCCGCTTTTTTTTGCGGCGTTCGTTCTGCTCGGGCTTTTATTCGGCTTTCTCACCTTCAAGGTGCTGAGCTTCAGCCGGACGGTCGAGGTGCCCCAGGTGACAGACATGACGCTTCTGGAGGCGAACGAGGCGCTGAACAAGGCCGGCCTGTATCTGAAGATCGAGGGAGAGGATTATGACCCGACCGTCCAGTCCGGAAAGATACTCCGGCAGGACGTGCCTGCGGGCAACAAGGTGAAGGAAAGAAGGGCAATCAGGGTCGTGGTGAGCAAGGGGCCGCGGGTATTTTCGCTCCCCCTCCTCGTCAACGATACCCTTCCCGACGCCGAAACAGCGCTGCTGGAGAAGGGGCTGAAGATCGGCAGGACGATCAGCGTCCATTCCGATTCTGTCGAAAAAGGCAGGGTCGTTGCCCAGAGTCCCGAGCCCGACGAGAGGCTGACCGGTCCGATCACCGTGCTCGTCAGCCTGGGACCGTATGAGGTGACGTATTACTGTCCGGATTTCCAGAACAAGAGCCTGTCCGAGGTCAAAGAGACCGCCGGGAAACTCGGCCTGACGGTCGAAACAAAAGGGCCGGGAGATCTCGTAACGGGACAAAAGCCGAAACCTGGCGCTCTTGTCAGGACAGGCGACACGATATATCTCGATATGCAGGGAGGAACAGCGCAATGATCAGGATCGCCCCGTCAATACTTTCGGCCGACTTCGCGCGTCTCGGAGACGAGATACGGGCCGCGGAACAGGCCGGAGCCCATCTGCTGCACGTCGACGTAATGGACGGGCATTTTGTGCCGAACATCACGATCGGGCCGCCGGTCGTCGAGGCGATCAGGAAGGCGACGAGCCTTCCGCTCGACGTGCATCTGATGATAGAGAACCCCGACAGGTATCTTGCCGACTTCGTCAGCGCCGGCGCCGACATCCTGACTGTGCATTACGAGGCTGCCGTTCACCTGCACCGCTCGATCCAGAGCATACGGGAAAAGGGGATAAAGGCGGGTGTCTCGATCAATCCGGGCACCCCCGTCTGGAGTCTCGACAGCATCCTGGGAGACGTGGACATGGTGCTCGTCATGTCGGTGAATCCGGGGTTCGGAGGACAGAAGTTTATTCCCTCGGCTATCGGAAAACTGAAACTGCTCAGGAAGAAGATCGGCGAAACGGGCTCCCCGGCGGTGATCGAGGTCGACGGAGGCGTCAAACCGGATAATGCCCGGGAGATCGCGGACGCCGGTGCGGAGATCCTCGTCATGGGGTCCGCGTTCTTTAATTCCGGAGATTATGCAGCGACAATGGAGAAGATGAATGAATTACTCGGAAACACTCCGTAATTTCGAAAAGGCGGAACACCTCAGGCAGAAGAGCCGCTATCCCGAATCCCTTGCCCTCTTCCGTAAGGCCTTGAGCGGGTACCGCTCTCTTCGCGACGGGCAGGGCATGCGCGACTGCCTGATGTCGATAGGCGACGTCCAGAGGATGATCGGAAACTACGACCTCGCCGAAAGGTCATACTCCAAGGCCGCGGCGGCCGCCGGAAAGGCAGGCGATCTGACGGCTGTTGCAGATGCGGGAACGAACGTCGCGCTCTGCATGAGGGGAAAAGGCGACTGGAAGAATGCGCTGACTGTTATTCGGAAGACCCTCGTCTTCTATGAGGGTGCCAACGACCGGCAGGCGACTGCGTTTGCGCTCTGGGCGATGGCCGGGACGCTCAGGATCAAGGGAGATATCCCCGGGGCGATTCGCGCCTACTCGCGCTGCCTGAAACTCTTCAAAGGGCTGCGGCAGCGGCCTGCGGAGGGATACAGCCTCTGCGGGCTCGGCGGCACGCACCGCATCGCGGGTCTGTTTCAGGAATCCCTGAAATATTATCTCGATGCGAACAGGCTCTTCGCCGAAATCGGGGACAGGTTCGGGACCGCCTACTCCTACTGCGGCATCGGCAACGCGCACCGGATGCTCGGCGAATACAAGAAGGCCCTGGCAAGTTTCGGCCGGGCCTCGCGTATATATAAGGCGATCGGCGACCGGGTGAGCTACTCATATACGCTCTGGAGCATCGGGACGACGCATAAGATGCTCGGCAACCACTCCGAAGCGCTCGGCTACTTCAGAACGGCGCAGACGTTCTTTAAGAAAACAAAAGACCCGCGCGGTGTCGTCTACTGCAAGCTGGGAATGGGAGAGATCGCGATGCTCGAGGGACAGAAGGCGCGCGCGAAGAAATATGTCGACGAGGCGGTGCGGCTTGCGAAGGAGTATGACTTCAGGGTCGAGAAATGCCATGCCGCGATGGTGGCATCGTCCCTCGACGGAAGGATAAAGGCCGGGTGTTATCGCCGGCTCGGATTAAGACTGTCGTTTACCCGGCCGCCTTTCAATATACCATAGTCCGCCGGGCGTTTCAGAGGGGGGAGGTTTTGCGCGCACTGAATATACCCAATACGCTGACGATGGCAAGGATCGTCATTATCCCGGTCTTCGCCACGGCGGTGCTTTACCGAAGATACGACTACGCTCTTTGCCTGTTCGCCGGAGCGGCGCTCACCGACCTCCTCGATGGGCTCGCCGCGCGGCTCACGAACCAGAAGACCGCCCTCGGCACGCTTCTCGACCCGCTTGCGGACAAGTTCCTCCTGGTTACCTCTTTCGTCCTCTTCGCCGTCTACGGATGGATACCGAAATGGCTTGCGATCGCCGTAATCAGCAGGGACCTCGTCGTAGTCGTCGGATGGCTGCTGCTTTACCTGATCACTCACAACTCGAGGATCGAGCCGGTTTTTACGGGCAAGCTGGCGATCGCCATGCAGCTCGTCGTGCTTGCCTATATCCTGCTCAGGATCAATCTGCCCTCTCTGCCGCCGCCGCCGGATCTGGTTTTCCTGCTGACAGCCGGTGTGACGGCGCTTTCCGGGCTTCAATACGTTTACAAAGGGTTTATGGTCACGAATGCAGCCTAAGAGCATGATCTGCGCAGAGATCGAGAGCATTTTCCCCGGCAGCCCGGCGGACAGGGCGGGACTTCGGCCGGGGGACAGGATCCGGTCGATCAACACCCACCGTACTCACGACGCGATCGACTTCATGTTTTTCCTAAGTTCCGGCCAGCTCACCGTCGAGTTCATCCGCGGGGGCAGCAGGAACAGACAGCAGATCAGCGCCGGAGAAGGGGAAGACCTGGGGATTACGATCAAGCCGTTCAAGGTAAAGACCTGCAGGAACAACTGCGTCTTCTGCTTCGTAAAACAGCTGCCGAAGGGACTGAGAAGGCCTCTTTATGTCAAGGACGAGGACTACCGGCTTTCCTTTCTCTACGGCAACTACATGACCCTCTCGAATATCGAAGCGCAGGACAAGAAGCGCATCGTCGAGCAGCGGCTCAGCCCGCTCTACCTTTCGGTCCATTCGACGAACAGGGCGCTCCGCAACAGAATGATCGGCAACCCCAAGGCGACGGACATCATGAAGGAGCTGAAGTTCTTCGCCTCGCATAAGATCAGGATGCATACCCAGATCGTGCTCTGCCCCGGCTACAATGACGGAGAGGAGCTGAAGAGGACGGTCAGGGATCTCTACAAGTTTTATCCCTACGTGTCCTCTGTGGCCGTCGTGCCGGTCGGGCTGACGATGCACAGAAAACAGGAGTTGAGCCCTGTGACGAAGGAGGACGCATTGCGGGCGCTCAGGGCGGTCGAACCATTTCAGAAGAGATTCAGAAAGAAGCACGGCGAAGCCATCGTCTATTGCTCGGACGAAATGTACATAAAGGCCGAGGTCCCCCTCCCTGCGCTGAAAGACTATGACACGCTCCCCCAGATCGAAAACGGCGTCGGCATGGTGCCGCTGTTCCTCAGCCAGGCCAGGAAGATCAGGCTGCCGAAGACCGTCTCCCGGAACGCCAAGGCGCTGACCTTCACCGGCACGTCGTTCTATCCGTTTCTCAAGAGGTTCGCGGACCGGCTGGCCGAAAAAGAGGCGATCACGCTCGATGTGGTCCCGGTCGAAAATCGTTTCTTCGGGACGACGGTCACCGTGGCCGGACTGCTGACAGGAAGGGACATCATCAAAACGCTCCACGACAACACCGATTCGTACAACGCCCTCCTCGTCCCCGACGTGGCGCTGAAGGAAGACGAGGACCTTTTCCTGGACGACGTCTCGCTGAAGGACCTCGAAGAAGCCACCGGACTGAAGGCCGTCCGCATCGAGTCGACCCCTCAGGGCGTCATCGACGCGATCGAAGGACTGAGTGCCGAGTGATGACCCGCGGGAAAAGCAGGGACGGATGGGACCTGCGGTTTCGGTGAAATAGGTTGAAGTCCTTCCCTCATTTCGCCCTCTCCCGCTGATTCCTGAACTGCTTATATAGCAAAAACCCTCCCCAAATAACCGCGCAGGCCATCAGGAGCGCCCCGATCGCGTCCGAGGCCTTTGCAAGGAGGTGGTCATACGGGAGCAGCCCCGTCTTGCGAAGAATATATTCCCAGTCGTGAAAATCCTCGACGTCCTTTCCCGTCACGCCGCCTAAAAGAACCAGATTGAGGTCCCGCGCATCATTTATATAGGGCGCCAGATCGAGCAGGTTTTCGCCGAGCCACCATAAAGAGACCGAGGCCCCGAAGGTGTCTCTCGTCTTAAGAAGAAAGGTCAGGAGACATATCAGCGGCACCAGCAGCTGGGTCAGGCTCCCGCCCAGGGTCATCATGAATTGGCCGAAGGCGCGGAACAGGATATGGCCCGCCTCATGAAAAGGAAGATTGACGAGATGCAGGAAACTCTCTCCGGCGTAATTGCTCGCGACGGAGTGAAAGACCAATTTCAGCCCCCAGATAAAAAGTACCGCGAGAATAACGATGCGCCCTGTCAGGGCGAAATTGCCGGCCTGGGGATCAACGAAGAAGAACAGCTCTTCGCAACGGCCTTTCTCCTCCGTTCCCTCGGGCTCGTCCGACGCGAGAACGATCCGGGACACTCCGCCGGGCCTGTCGCCGTATCCCCTTTGCCGTTTTGCAAATTTATCAAAGATAATGCCGCACTTAATGCATTCGGTCCCGCCGTCCGGCTGTTCGAAGCCGCAGTGGGGACACCTCACGGACAAACCCTTTCGTCGGGAGAGTGCTCCGGCATGGGCTATTGTAGCAGATTTTCGGAACGGGGACCTGTCCTCATGCACTCACGATCATTCCGGATTATCTTAACGTCCCCGGGGCGATGCAACCGGGATGCACTTCCTCACGCTCACACCTTCTCCCCCCCTCATTCCGGGCGCTCCTAATGAATCTGGCCGCTGCAACACAATATTGCGTATAAACTCCTGTGCTAAAATATGTCGTATGGCAGACTCTCTGGATGACATCATTAGGATAGCCCTCCGAGGCAGGTTTTTTCTTGTTCCTCTCCTGTGTATGGTCATCTTCCTCATCGTACTCGACCGTCTGCATCCATTTTCGTATGGCGACCGCAAGAATCGCCTGACGCACAACTGCCTCTCCCTTCGCACCCCCGGACAGTCTTTTTTTGACCGTAGCACAGGACTTCAGTTCAATCCCCTCCCCATTATTCTTCCCTTGACCGGGAGGAGCGCCGGATGAACCGGGTCCTGACAGAGCCCCTATTTTACATCGATTTTTTTTACGGAATGAGCTTCCTGCTGATGTCTTTTGTGGTCTTCGAAGGGACAAGAAGGGCATCCTGCCTTACGTTTATCACTACCTTCTATATGCTTGTCGGCTTCGGCCTTTTCCACGGAATCACCGAACTTACAGACTGGGTGAGTTTTATTCTTAAAACAAACGGGGCCGGTGAATTCGAGGCGTTGATTATATTGTCCCAGTCGTGCTTAATCACGTCATTTGTTCTTCTTTTGCAGTTTGGGATCAACCTTTTGACGTACGCGAGCGAGAAGAAAAATATTTACAGGTTACTGCCCGCACTTCTTTTTGTCGTCTATAGCGCCTCCATCTTCGTTGCCGAGACCTCACATATAAGAGCAGCGGGACTTATTGCTCGACGCGGCTTTGGTTTTTCCGGTGCGTTCTTAAGCGGTCTTGCCTTTTTCAGACTTGCCAGATCGATGAAGGCCATAGAACATCCCAGACTGACTAATGGCATTATCGTTGCGGGAATGGGATTTGTGTGTTATGCGATTTTTGGAGGGCTTGTCGTCGAACCAATCCTGGGGCTTCCCATACAGCTTTTCAGGACAGTTTGCGCGTTAACCATTGCCGCCTCCTCTTTTGCTATCCTCGAAATCTTACGGGTATCCAAATTCTAGATTTCAGAGGGGGTGGGGTTAAAGGCCCTCACCTGCCTGGCCCCCATTCCCTTGGGAAATCAGCGGCAGTTCAGAACGCCTTTACTATCGAATCGCCGGTGCGGGAACGCCGTCAGTATTGACTTGACGGCGTCCGGTCTGTTTTACTGGATACGAAGAAAATTCTCGCACAGGAGCTCCCGATGAACATCACCGGCAAGACAAAAATCACCGGACTCTTCGGATATCCGGTTGAGCATACCCTTTCTCCCGCGATGCACAACGCGGCGTTCTCGCATCTCGGCATGGACTACTGCTATCTTCCTTTTCTCGTGCATCCCGATTCGCTCGGCAAGGCCGTCGACTCGGTGCGGGCGCTGAACCTGGCGGGGGTGAATGTCACTGTTCCGCACAAAGAGAAGGTGATCCCTCTTCTCGACGAGGTGAGCGAGGAGGCCTCCTTCATCGGCGCCGTCAATACCATCGTTCCCCGGGAGGGCGTCCTCACCGGATATAACACGGACGGCCGCGGATTCATGCGGTCGCTGGGGGAAAACGGGATCGCGGTCTCGGGCAGAAAGGTCCTCGTCGTCGGCGCGGGGGGCGCCTCGCGTGCGATCGGCTATTACCTGAGCGAAACGGCGCAACACCTTGCCATCTACGATGTCGATACGGCCAAGCTCTCCCGGCTGGTCTCCGATCTTTCGCAGATCCGGAAGAACGTGGCTGCGATCGGGGTATTGAAAGGTCTCGGCGAATTTGACGTCATCGTCAACGCCACGCCGCTCGGGCTGAAGAAGGGAGACCCCTCCCCTGTCGATACGTCGGCCCTCTCTTCCGGACAGACCGTCTGCGATCTCATCTACAAGATGACGCCTCTTTTGGAGTCTGCGGCCGCGAAGGGATGCCGCACGATGGACGGCCTCGGCATGCTCCTTTGGCAGGGGATACTCGCCTTCGAACTCTGGACCTCGGTCTTTCCTCCGGTGGAGATCATGCGCGAGGCCCTCAACAGAGGGATCCGCTGAACAGCCTTGTCATGCAAGCAGAATGCCTGTCCAGTCATCGAGAGGCGATATAAAAGTCTGCAAAATGAGATTTCCTTTATTTTTCAACAATATACCGCCCACAAAAATTTAGTCCGACACCCTTTTCGCCTTTACTTAATCGGTCCCATATGATAAACTTCTGCATGGAAAGAATTTTGCTTGTAATCCTCTCTCTTACGTTATTTTCCCTGTTATTTTTTATGGTTCGGGGCGATAAAGAAAGCAAACTCGGCGTCATTATGAAAGGTCAATCTTTCATCGAAGGGTTGAAGATCGTTCACAGGCAAAACGGCCGCGAAGACTGGATTCTTACCGCCAAAAGGGCCGACATCGATGAAAAGGGGGACAAGGCCCTTCTCTCCGGCATGGCGGTAACGATCGCCGGCAAGGGGATTTCCGTGTATGCCGACAAAGGGTCCTATGACATGAACACCAGACGTCTGACCGTCGACGGAAAGGCGGTGGCAAAGGGGGACAGCTACTCGATCGCCACCGAAGGGGTCGAATTCGACGGCGCCGGAGGCAGCCTGAAGGCTGACGGCAGCGTACTGATCGAGGCCAGGAAGTTCACCGTGCAGGGAACCGGGATGGACGCCGACAACACGGGACAGACGTTGAGGATACGGAAAGATGTCAAGGCGATATTTCATAATTAGCATTCTCCTCATGCTGGCCTGTGCGGCCTCGGTGTCCGCCGAAGACCAGAAGGCGAAGGTGAAAGGGCCGATTACAATCACATCGGAGTCCCTCACCGCAGACAATAAGGCGCATACCGCTCTTTTCGAGGGGAAGGTCGCGGCAAAGACCTCCGAGATGACGATGTATTCCGACACAATGCTCGTGTTTTATACCGAAGGCAGCGGCGACGTGACGAAGATCGAGGCGACCGGCAATGTCCGGCTCGTCAAGGGCACGAGGGTCATCACCGCTCGGGAGGCCGTGTATTACGCGGACCAGGACAAGGTCGTCTTCACCGGCGATCCCCGGGCGATGGACGGGGAAAACGTCGTGACCGGATCGGTCATGACCTATTTCATTTCGGACGACCGCTCCCAGGTCGAAAAAAGCAGGGTATTTCTGAAAGGAAAGAAGAGCAACTAAGATGCGACTCCTGGAAGTCAAAGGCATCTCGAAGACATACAGCAGAAAAGTGGTGATCAGGAACATCGATCTCCACGTCTCGACCGGCGAAATCGTCGGCCTGCTCGGCCCCAACGGCGCGGGCAAGACGACGACGTTCTACAGCATCCTCGGGCTCACGAGACCGGATCGGGGCAGCATCATTCTGGACGGGCAGGAGATCAGCGGACTGCCGATGTACAAGCGCGCGCTGCTGGGAATAAGCTATCTCCCCCAGGAGCCTTCCATCTTCCGGAAACTTTCGGTGGAGGACAACCTCAGGGCGGTGCTCGAGATCAAAGGCCTTCCGCCCGGTGAAATCAACGACGAGGTTGAGCGGCTTCTCAGGGAATTCAACCTCGAGGCGTTTTCGCAGAGAAATGGCTACCGCCTTTCGGGGGGCGAGCGGAGGAGGGCCGAGATCGCGCGCGCGCTCGCCACGAAACCGACCTTCATGCTCTTCGATGAGCCCTTTGCCGGGATCGACCCGCTGGCAATCATAGAACTCAAAAAGATGCTCACCTACCTGAAGTCGAAGGGCCTCGGCATCATCATCACGGACCACAATGTGAGAGACACGCTTTCGATCACCGATCGCGCCTACATCATCAACAACGGCGAGATCCTCGACGAGGGAGCGCCGGAGAAGCTTATCGCCGACCCGAGAGTGAAAGAGGTATACCTCGGAGAGGAGTTCACCCTCTGATGGCGCTCGAGAGCCGCCTCGAACTGAAGCTTTCCCAGAAGCTGGTGCTGACGCCACAGCTCCAGATGGCGATCAAGCTGCTGCAGATGCCTCAGCTCGAGCTCTCTCAGACGCTTACCCAGGAGCTGACCGAAAACCCTTTCCTGGAAGAATCCGCCGACGTCGCGTCTTCCGAAGAAATGACGAAGGAAGAACGGGAGTCCGACGAGCCCTCGGAAGAGCAGGACGACGCGGAGATCCCGCTCGAAAGACTGATGGGCATCGCCAACGACGACTACTTCGACGAAAGGAGCTACGACGGGAGGGACCTCGGATATTTTACTCCGGGCAACGTCACACAGCCTTCCTTCGAATACTTCCTCAGCACGTCCTCGGACCTCTTCGACCATCTTATCTGGCAGCTCCGCCTCTCCCGGGAAAGCGAAGAGGTGAGGAGCGTCGGGGAGATCCTGATCGGCAACATCGACGAAAACGGCTACCTCAAGATCACCGATGAAGAGATACGGGATCTGGCAAATGCGGATCCGGAGACGGTGGAACGCGCGCTCAGGCTCATCCAGAGCTTCGACCCGCCCGGAATCGCCGCGCGGGACATCCGTGAGTGCCTCCAGCTGCAGTTGAGAGCGCTCGGCCTCTCCGGCACTCTCGTCGAAACCATCGTGCTGAACAGCCTCGACCTTGTCGGCAAGAGGAAATACGCGCAACTCGCCAAGATGTACGAGGTCTCCCTTGAAGAGGTCATGGCGGCGGTCAAGATCATCGAGGGGCTCGACCCGAAGCCGGGCGGCAACTTTTTCTCCTCCGCTGTCAATTACATCACTCCGGACGTCTATATCGTCAAGGCCGAAAACGGCTACCAGATCGTACTAAACGACGAAGGCCTTCCCCGGCTGAGGATCAGCAGTTACTACCAGCGGCTCCTCAGCCAGAAGAACGCCATTCCCAAGGAGGACAGGCAGTTTCTGGAAGACAAGCTCCGCTCCGCCATCTGGCTGATGAAGAGCCTCGACCAGAGGAACAAGACGATCTACCGCGTGACCGAGTCGATCCTCACCTTTCAGAGGGACTTTTTCGACAAGGGAGTGAATTACCTGAAACCCCTGAACCTCAAAGACGTGGCGGCGGAGCTGAACCTCCATGAAAGCACGATCAGCAGGGTCACCTCGAACAAGTACCTCTCCAGCCCGCGCGGGATTTACGGTTTCAGGTTCTTTTTCAGCAATGCCATCCCGAGCGATGCGGGAGAGATGTCTTCGACGACCGTCAAGGAGATGGTGAGGAAGGTCATCTCGGAGGAGGACGCCTCGAAGCCTTTGAGCGACATGTCCATCGTAGACATATTCAAGAGCCAGAATATCAATATAGCAAGGAGGACGATCGCCAAATACCGGGAAGAACTGAAGATCCCCTCACAGAGCCAGCGGAAGAGATGAAGGTCCGGAAGACGGACAAACGCGAAAAGGAGGAAACGATGAACATCATCATCAGCGGCAGACATCTTGAAATCACCCCGGCATTAAAAACCTATGCGGAAGAAAAAGTGAAGAAATTCGAGCGGTATCTGTCCGATATATCCGAGGCGACGGTGACCCTCAGCATAGAAAAGAAATACAGGCACAAGGCCGAGGTGCTCCTGAAGGCCAACGGGGTGCTTATACAGGCCGAAGGGGTGACAGGAGAAGTCTACGCCTCTATTGACGAGGTAGTCGAGAAACTAGAGAGGCAGGTAAAAAAATACAAGGACAAGCTCGTATCCCGCAGGAAGGTAAGCGGCAAAACGGCCGAGGCCGTCGCGCAGCCGGCCCCTGAGACCGGCACGATCATCAAAAACAAGCGGTTCGAGCTGAAGCCGATGAGCCCCGACGAGGCCTCGATGCAGATGGAGCTTCTCGATAAGGACTTTTTCGTCTTCATCAACGACATCAGCGAAGACATCAACGTAATCTACAGAAGAAGGGACGGCAATTTCGGGCTGATCGAGCCCTTGCGGAAGTAGCCGCCCGGGGAGCACTGCGGGCAGGCGAAGATGCATCCTGTCCCGCCGCCCCTGCCCGGCGGAGAGGGGCGTAAACGCGGCAGCGGGGAGAGCATGACATGCGTCTCTTTCAGCTGCTTTTTGGGAGGGGAAGATATTCGTGGGAAAATCGCGCACCGGCAGGGCCTCCGGCGCACCGGCGGCAGCAATAACACCGAGGGTGGTCGTGATCTCGGGGCTCTCGGGCTCAGGCAAGACAGTGGCGCTGCGTGCCGTCGAAGACCTGAACTTCTTCTGCGTGGACAACCTCCCCGTATCCCTGATCGGTTCTCTCGTATCGAAGGTCTCCGGCCGGCCGCCTGAACGGGACATCGCGATAGGGGTCGACATACGGGAGAAAGAGTTTTTCGACGGCATAGACAGGGCGCTCGGCGTCCTGCGGAAGAAATACCGCGTAGAGATACTCTTTCTCGAGGCCGAAACAGAAGTGCTCATCAGACGGTTCAAGGAGACGAGAAGACCCCATCCGTTGGGCGGCAGCCTGGAAGAGTCAATACGGAGCGAGCGGGCCAGCCTCGAGCCGCTCAGACAGAACGCCGACAGGATCATCGATACGTCATCGTACACACCGCACCAGTTGCGCGGCCTCGTATCCTCGGTCTGTTCCTCCGGAGACGGCGGCCCGGAGATGAGCGTCACGATCATCTCCTTCGGCTTTAAGTATGGGGCCCCGCAAAACGTCGATATGCTCTTCGACATCAGGTTCCTTCCCAACCCCCACTTCGTCCCCTCTCTGCGGGATCTCAACGGGACCAATCGGCGGGTGGCGAAATACGTCTTCGCAGGCCGGGACACCCTCGCCTTCATGAAGAAAGTGAAGGACCTGCTGTCATTCCTGCTGCCGCGATATCAGCGCGAAGGGCGTTCGTATCTTTCGATCGGGATCGGCTGCACGGGGGGCAACCACCGCTCTCCCGCAGTCGCAGAGGAACTGGCGCGCTTCATCGGCAGCGGGAAATTCACGGTGCATGTCGTCCACAGGGACATGTCGTGATATAATGATCCCGGTGATCTATCTCGACAACAACGCCACCACTCCGGCTGACCCTGAAGTCTACGACGCGGTCTTTTCCTCTCTCAAAAGAGATATCGGGAACCCCTCGAGCAGCCACCTCACCGGCCGCAAGGCAAGGGAAACAATCGAACACGGCCGGCAAGAAGTCGCGGACCTTCTCGGCTGCGGCGTGGATGAAATATACTTCACCTCGGGGGGCACCGAGGCGAACAACCTCGCACTGCTCGGCAGCGCCCTCCGGCACGGCAAAGGCCATATCGTCACCTCGGGGATCGAACATCCTTCGGTGCTCCTTGCCTGCCGTCACCTGGAATCGCAGGGGTTCGAAGTGACGTACGCTCGGGTCGACCCCAACGGGGTCGTGAAAGTTGACGAGATTGCAGACGCGGTCAGAAAGGACACTTTCCTGATGTCGGTCATGCACGCCAATAACGAAACCGGCGTGCTGCAGCCGATCGAAGAGATAGGCGCGATCGCGAAGAGCCACGGGATCGCGTTTCACGTGGACGCGGCGCAGTCGATCGGGAAGACGCCGTTCAGGCTGGAGGATACCGCAATCGATTTCATGACAGTCGTCGGACACAAATTTTACGGTCCCAAAGGGGTCGGCGCCTTGTATGTCAGGGGCGGACGGCCCCTCGACCCGATCCTCTACGGCGGCGGGCACGAAAGAGGGCTGAGGCCCGGGACCGAGAACGTCGCAGGGATCGCGGGGTTCGGAAAAGCCTGTCAGCTCGCGAAACGGGACATCCGGCTGCGCGTTTCCCTCACGCTGCGACTCCGTGAGCTTCTGTTCGAGCAGCTGAAATCCCTGATCCCCGGTCTTCGGCTGAACGGACACCCGTCGCAGAGGCTGCCGAACACCCTGAATGTCTGTCTGCCCGGCGTCCCTTCCCGCCTCCTCGCCGAGCGCCTCTCCGATGCCGTGGCACTGTCGACCGGCTCCGCCTGCCATGCAGGTGAGACGACGCCGTCCGCTGTCCTGCTCGCGATGGGTCTTTCGGAGAAAGATGCGCTCACCTCGGTCCGTTTGAGCGTCGGGAAAGACAATACGGAAGAAGAGATACTCAAGGCGGTGTCCCTCATCGCCGCTGCCGCCGACGCGCTAAGACAAAGGCCTTCCTGAACTACTCCCGCCAGCCGGCCGAAACCGATGCGTCCCTCTCGCATCCGCGCGGCCTTCGGCAGCCCGACGTCTTGACGGATGCATGTCTCGTATTGACTGCCGTAGGGAAATATGGCATAATGGCCTAACTTTTTTTGGGGACGCGAGTCCATCTTCCGATATATAACATGATTAATAAAGACGTTCAGGCAAAGAGGCGCTTAAAAAATATCGTGAGAGAAGGAGGAGAGATGAAAAGAGTAAGAAAGAGTAGCATTCTGATCGCGTTTTTCTTCGTCCTGGGAATTTCCGCATTGCTGCTTTCCCCGGCAATCGTGTCGGCGCAGGCGGCCGGTTCGACGGACCTGGCAAACAGCGACTGCGTCAAATGCCACGCGAAGCCGCCGGCTGATCTTCAGGCAGACGGAGGGAAACACAAGGGGGTCGGGTGTACGGGCTGCCATGTCGGCCATCCGCCGTCAGTGAAAGACAACATCCCCAAATGCAGCATGTGCCACGGAGGCAAACCGCATTTCGAGCTGAAGGGGTGTCTCGGCTGCCACAAGAACCCTCACACGCCCCTGAAGATCTCGTTCGGGCCGAACGTCACGGAGCCGTGTCTCACGTGCCACACCGACCAGATCAAGCAGCTCAGGGAGCACAAGAGCAAGCACTCCGCACTCGGCTGTTCGACCTGTCATAGCGTGCACGGGAAAATCCCGCAGTGCCTGCAGTGCCACAAGCCCCACGCGGCCGATATGCCGACGACCGAATGCCTGAAGTGCCACAAGCCTCATATGCCGACGGTAGTCACCTACGGGTCGGACGTGCCTTCGAAGGATTGCGGCGCATGCCACAAGATGGTCTTTGATACGCTGACGAACAGCAACGCGAAACATAAGACCTTCGCCTGCGCATTCTGCCACCAGGCAAAGCACAAGATGATACCGAAGTGCACCGACTGCCACGGCGTGCCGCATCCCGCCGGCATCATGGCCAAGTTCCCGAAATGCGAGGAATGCCATAACAGCCCGCATGACCTGAACCACTGGCCTGAGAAGGCGGCAGAAAAGAAGGAAACACCGAAAGATACAAAGAAGAAAAAGAAGCACTGATCTTCATCAACTCACCGGGGGCCTGTCGGACGACGGGCCCCCACTTTCACAGTGCCTCCTCGTCCGTCATGCGGACCTTTTGGGCCCCGACGTCTATATCTCGTGTTCACCTCTCCCCGGACAGCATCAGGGCCAGGATTTCACACATAAACGCAGCCCTCCTTTCGGCACGACGGACGACGTATTGCGGCATCGGACGACGGGACACAGATCGGCATAGCGGCACCTGTCGTTCATTCACACCACAGGCCGCGCCTGCAGACCTGATAAGTGTCTGTCTCGCGTTCCCCTCCTCCTCCCGCTGTGATAGTGAGGAGAGCTTTCCTTGGGGACGAGATCCCATCTCAAAATTGAATGTCCGTCAGTAAGCTGTCATACCCGCGGAGGCGGGTATCAAGTTCGACAGGCTCGCCATGACAAATGTCACCCTGAGTTTATCGAAGGGTGGATTCCCGCCTGCCGACAGACTAGGTCTGCACGGCAATGACGAACAAGGAAATGGTATTGCGAGATAGGTTCTCTTCAGAGGAAAACCCGGACAGCATCCGGGCAGGAAATGCTACTTCCCTTTGTGGCAATGCCCGCAGAGTTCAAGCGGGCGCTCGGCTTCATATCTGAAAAGCCTGGGCCACTCGGAGCTATGGGGTAAGTGGCAAGAAAGACAAGAAAGCCTTATCCTCTTTTTCCCCATCCGCACAACCCTCTTGGTAGCCAGCGGATGGCCGTTTCCGATACCGCCAACCGCATGCGCCTCCCGTGCAACTTTCTTATGGCATTTTAAACACAGGGCATTCTTGCTTCTTGCCCTGATCAGATTCTTGTGGCTGCCCGAATGCGGCCGATGGCATGCCATGCACAGTCCCTCGGCAACAGGCGGATGGATATTCTCGTACTCAAATTCATCTTTCTCGTGGCAGGTGAAGCAGAGGGCGGGTATCGGCTGGACCAGCAACTTATCAGAGTCAGACTGGTGCGGCGCGTGACAACTCAGGCAAAGACCCGCAGCAACAGGCGCATGCTCCACCTTCCTGCCTTCAAACCGCTTACTGTCGTGACACCCGAAACACAATTCAGGAGGTGTCTTCACGAGAAGCTTCTCGTTCGGAGACGCATGCGGCCGATGACAGGACAGGCAGAGCCCCCCCGCGACAGGGGGATGTACCCCTTTCTTTCCCATAAACATACTTTTATCATGACAGGTAAAACAGAGGTCCGGCAGCTTTGCCAGGAGCAGCTTCTCCGCCGAGGTGCTGTGCGGATTATGGCAGGCAGTGCACATCCCCGCCGCCACCGGCGGATGGACCGTCTTGTCTGTAAATGCGGCCTTATCGTGACAGGTAAAACATAAATCCGGGACCGCCGATTTCAGCAGCTTCGGATTGTCGGACGAATGCACCTCGTGGCAGAGGGTACACTGTCCTGCGGCAACCGGCGGATGCTTCACCGTGTTGTTGAACTTTGTCTTATCGTGGCAGCTCAGGCACAGTTCGACCCCTTGCGCAAAAAGAAACTTCTCCGCCTTGTGCTTCGCGGAATGGGGATGGGTATGACAGGCGATACACCCGCCTTTCATGATGACAGGATGGAGGTACTTTTTCTCGGCGATCTTCTTGTGACAGGTGACGCAGACGGGCAATTCGCCGGCCAGCGGCCTGCCGGGGCTGCAAAGAAGAAAAAAAGGCAGCAAAAAAACAGAAAGCGTCAACCGTGACAGGCTCAAGACATGCGATGTTTTGGAAAAAAAAGTCGCCATAAGACTAAAATACCTTATCAAAACCATTCCGATATGTCAACATTGCCCGGATGGAGCAGTGCGCCCGTCCCGCGCATGTCCTTCATTTTTTCCTGGTAGAAAGCACGAACTCGAACAGGTCTCTGCACTTCTGCAATCTTCGCAGGAAGACCTTCCTGTCCGACTCCTCCAGCTTCTCGATGACAGGCTTGAGCGTTTCTGCCTTCCCGACAAGCGTCTTCAGTTCCTCGTCCGAAAGATTCATGGCATCGTTCGTTTTCGCGCAGATGTCGTCGAACGCCTTTCTCCAGTCCTCCTCGGCGGAAGCCTGCAGGACGACAGGATAACCCCCGTTCGCCGAAAAAAACACCGGAGCAAGCAGCAGGGCCGAGACAACCGTGAATTCCAGTAAACGTTTCATCTTTCTCCTCATCTTCAATAGCCGCTCCTTCCGCCAAGGTCCGGATGGCACTCTTCGCAGTCGTTCATGGGGAATGCGACGCTCAAGTGGCAGACCCCGCAAAAATCGCCTTTCAGATTGAGCGCCATCGAAAAATGCTTGGTCGCCTTCTTCTTGATGTTAAAAATATCGGGGTGGCAGTTGTTGCAGTCCAGCCATCGGACGTGGGCGCTGTGAGGAAAAACGGCGGGAGGTATCCGGTCCCATTCCGCCTGCAGTTTGAGCGTCTTCCTATAACTCACTTCGGGAGGCACGATCGTCAAATAATTGACCGGCTTGAAAAGGTGCCGTCTCAGCGCCCGCATCCAGTCTATCCCGTTGCCGAGTTTTTTCTTCGGAAATTTTGCCAGCTCTGCAAACCTCTCCTTGCCGTATCCCCTGTCGCCGTTATGGCACTTGGTGCAATTACCCGCCTCGTGCCCGAAGGCAGCCTTGCCGTCGTGGCAGCTCGCTGTGCCGCAAAACCTCCCCGCCCGGTTCGCCCCTTCCGTAATCTCGGTGGTATTCGCCTTCATATTGAATTCGAGCTCGAAGTGACATACCCGGCAGGTGAATTTAAGCCTGTGTATCCAGTGGGAAAAGGTCGCAGGCTTCATGCCGTTTTGCTCCGACGTCCTGTTGATGAGGATATTGCCGTATTCCTCGGGCGGGGGCGCGGCAGGAAAATTGAACCAGTTGCCCTCGCCTCCTCCCGCAGACGGAAGCATAAGCAGCAAGAGGCCCCCCAGGAGCAGGGAGCGCAGCGCTATACCGGCTTTGAATGGCATCTCTGACAGTCAAGCAGCGGAAAGGCAACGGTGCTGTGGCATACGCCGCAATACTTTCCCTCGAATATTTCGACCATCGAATACTTCGTGGTCCCCCTTTTGACGCCGACGAATATTTCGGGATGACAGACCTCGCAGCCGTTCCAGGCAGTATGCTTCTTATGCGAGAAAATAATGTCCGGCATACCCTGCACTTTCGGGCTCAGCGCGAAGTCTTTCTGAATCGCCAGGGACGGCCTCTTGATGGAGATCCCATCGAGATAATCGACGAGCTTGATCGTACCGTCCTCCTCGGCCTTCTGCCAGTCTATGCCGTTGCCGAACCGCTCCCGGGGATACTTAGCCGTAACTTTGTAAAAATCATACTCTTTCTTCACTCTTTTCCCGACCGAATGGCATCTCTCGCAGGTCTCTTCGGCATCGCCCGAAGACTGCTTTGCGCATGATTGGAATACCGTGATGCCGTCGAAGACCCTCTTTCCGTTATGGCAGGTGCCGCAGTAATAGCCGCGCATGTTGTCGGCCGCCCGGATGCCGGTCCCCCCGGCCTTCATGGCAAACCCGATATCGACGTGACACAGGCGGCAGGTAAATTTAGCGCGGTGAAGCCAGTGATCGAAGACAACCGGAGAAAGCCCCGCCCTTTCCGAATAATTACTGATGACAACCTTTCCGTAATCGGGCGGCAACGGCCTCTTTTTCTTGATACCCCCCTGCCCCGCGGCAAGACCTGCTCCGACAATGAGTACGAGACAAAGGAATAACGCCGGCAAAGCCTTCTTCATGGTATTTTCCCCCCAGAAAAGATTTATCTCGCTGTACCATACATATTTCATCCCGTTTTGTCAAGGTGAATGCGCGCGCCGGGCATGCCCAAAAAAGCAGGAAGACCTGCGGGGCGCAGACATGCAAAGAAGTTTTCTTCTGGTCCCAAACTGCGTATAATAGATAAATTCGCTTGGGAGAAATAACTGTGAGAACGTATCGTGAAGTACGGCCGCGTTTTAACCGCTCCGGCCCACGCAGTGCATTCTGCGGGAATCGTGGAAGCGTGCGCCTGCGCCGGAATTAGCTGAAAGGCGCAGATGCCCAAATCTTTCCTTCCTATTGTCGCCGTCGCGCTGATGCTGTCGTTTTTCAGACTGGGCGCGGTGCGGCTTTTCGATGTCGACGAGGCGGTATTCTCCGAGGCGACCCGGGAGATGGTGGCCGACCACAACTGGATCACGCCCACCTATAACGGGGTAAACCGATACGACAAACCGATCCTCTTCTACTGGCTTATGGCGGCCTCGTACGGGGCTTTTGGCGTCGACGAATTCGGCGCGCGCTTCCCTTCGGCACTCGCGGCGGTGTTTCTGATCGCCTCGATCCTCCTTTTCGTCACACGTCTCAGGGGTGGGCGCATCGCTTCGTATGCGGCGCTGTCGGCGTTGCTTTCGGTATATTTCGTCGTCTATTCCAGGGCGGCGGTGACCGATATGACACTGACCCTTTTCATCTCGCTCTCCCTTTTTTCCTTTTATCTTTATTGCGAAGGGGGAGCGAAGCGCTACGGCCACGGCTTTTATTTTTTCTCCGCGCTCGCCTTCCTCACGAAAGGGTTGATCGGGATCGTTTTCCCCTTCGGCATCGCGCTCGCCTATCTCTGGATCAGCGAAGGACGGAGGGAAACGCGAAGGGTCTTTCTCGCCGGCGGCTTTCTGGTCTTTTTCATCGTTGCCGCTCCCTGGTATCTTGCCGAGTTGCAGGTAAACGGATGGGAGTTTGTCGACCAGTTCTTCATCAAGCATCACTTCAAGAGGTTTACGGACGTCATATCGGGACACACGGGGCCGTTCTACTACTATATCCCGGCGATGATCGTCGGCCTTTTCCCCTGGATCGCGTTTCTCCCGGCAGGGATCAGGAGCGCCCTGCGGGAAAAAAAGGGGATGGCGATGTTTTCCCTGGTCTGGCTGGGCCTCATATTCTCGTTCTTCTCGATCTCCACAACGAAACTGCCCAACTATATCCTGCCGGCTATCCCGGCCGCCGCAGTGCTCATCGGCACAGGAATGGCCGAAGCCGAGGGCAAATGGAGAAAGTACTCCCTCATTTCGATGGGTGTCCTCACGGCCTGCCTGGCCGTCGCGTTTCTCGTCGCGAGGGGCCGCATCGCCGCGATCATTCCGCACGACACGGGATGGCTGTTCTGGCTTTCTGCGGTCCTTCTGTCTGTCTCGGGGGTCTCTGTCTTCTCTGCGCTCGGCCGCCGGAGCTTCGTCGGGCCCGTCGCCGTGCTCACCGCGGCATTTCTCTTCCTCCTGACGGTGAAAGGGCTACCCCTGGCAGGCAACTACCTTCAGGATACGCTCGCCCGGTACAGCACACTTGCCGGCGAGAAGCTGCGGCCCGACGAAGGCCTGCTCGTCTATGGCATGAACAACCCCAGCATCGCTTTCTATTCGCACCGCAGACTCATTACTGCCGACGATAGAAAAGAGCTCGAGGCGCTGACCGAAAAGAAAGAGGGATCGCTCGCCATTGCGAAGGCAGGGGACATCGATCTGTTTCTCGGCATCGGGTATCACGTACTGGAGCGAGATTCACGCTATGCACTTCTTGAAAGAAAATAGGTTATTTATCGCACTGAGCACGGTAGCCGTAGCGCTGCTCCTGCATCTCGACAAGCCGGTCGCCGTCTGGGTCAGGACGATCCACGACAGGAAGTCCGCCGCGTTCGTCCGGTATTTCGACATCCCTCTCTATTTTGTTACCCACGGCACGACGCTCGTTATCATCGCCTGCCTCTTCTTTGTTGCCGGCCGCTATTACGGCAGAAGGATCACCGAGACCGGCAAGGCCCTCTCCGTCAGTTTTCTGGTATCCGGGATCGCCGCACAGGTCCTGAAGCACCTGTTCGGCAGGGCGAGACCCAGACTGACGGACGATCTCGTCTTTATCGGCCCGACGCTCAGGGGTGGCTACGATTCCTTTCCTTCCGGACATACTACCGTCGCATTTTGTTTCGCATACACCATCTCGCAATATTTTCCGAGATATAGCGGGATCTTTTACTCCCTCGCTTCCGTCATCGGGTTGTCCAGGATTGAAAGCACCTCCCACTTCAGTTCTGACGTCGTCGCCGGCGCGGCAGTCGGCCTTATCCTGGGTAAACTGCTCGCCCGGAGGCTCTCCTTTATGTCCGGGGGCGGTGCGGCATCCGGAGAGAGGCGGCCGGAGCAGCCGTAGCCGCCTGCCGTTGCAGGGGCCCCTCTTTTGTCTGCTGAAAGCGCGGCAATCGACCGCAAAAATAGGCCCATGACGCGGGTGCCCGGCCGTGACGGGAACAGGGCGGTCACGCGGCCCCGCACAGCACACCGGCTGCAAATATCCCGATGCTACGTAACAAACACCGTCGCCCTCTTCAGGTCTTCAAGCCGCGACAGAAGGTTATGGTGCTTGTGCTCGTCCGCAATGAGATAGGAAAGCACGTAACGGGTGACGAAGAGCTCGCTGTTTTCAAGCGCCTGTTCGGCGAGTTCCAGGGACTTGGCCTCCGCCGTCATATGCTTGTTCAGGCCGGTCCCCAGCGCGTTAAGGTCGTCGGGGCTCAGGATGAAGGGCTCCTTCGTTATGCTATCGATCAGCATCTGCTGCATCGCCTTATGTTTTTGCGAGTCGCTCTTTATCATCTCCATCGTCATCCGTATCAGTTTATTCTTCGTCTTCTTCATCATCTCGTCGGAAAACCGTATCGTCTCGTCTTCGAGCTTCTGCCACTGCTTGATCGTATCCAGAAAATCCTTCGACAACTCAGCAGGTTTCTTGCTTGCCCGGGCCTTCGCCGCCTTTCCGTGCGCTCTCTCTGCCATGATATATCCTCCTTATAGTATGGTGATATGCGAAACCTGATAATCCCATGCTACCAGATGACGGCCGATTGTCAAGGCGTCCGGTCGTGAGTTGACCGCCCTCCCATCGGGTGTTACGCTGTAACTCATGAAGAGGTATGAGGCTGTGGACATCTCCGGCGATGCAGGCGTCAGGGCCTTCGGGAAATCGGCCGGCGAGCTTTTTGCCAACGCGGCCCTCGGGATGTGCAGCCTCATCGCCGATCCCGAGACGGTGCGGCCGGAGGAGCGCCTAGAGATCTCGCTCCGCCGCGGCTCGCTCGGGGGATTGCTCGTCGCATGGCTCAACGAGCTTATCTTCCTCTTCGACGCCCGCGGCTTTCTCGCCCGGGATATCACGGCCGCGGTATCTCCTTCGCCGGGCGGGGGGGAAGACTTTTTCCTGACCGCGTCCGTATCGGGAGAACATTTCGATCCCGAAAGACACCGGGGCAAATTATTGCTGAAGGCGGCCACCTATCACAGGCTGAAAGTGGAGCAGAAGGAGGATTTCTGGACGGCCGAGGTGATCTTCGACATCTGAGACGCCGGCAGAGTGTGCTGGCAGTGCGTGTCGGCAAGGAGGGCGTCCCTCCCGCCTTTGTGGTGATAATTATGCAGCCGGCGGGTTTATAATAGGATCTACATTTATGCTGTTTCCGGCAGTCGCAGAGTCTGCGTGAAAGGCGGGAGGCTATTATGGTACTCGAAGCGTTAAAACGAATCGACGAAACGAGATTGGAACTGCCCGTAGGGTTCAAGAAAGGCATGAGGGTCCCGGGTATTATCTATGCGGACCGCCTGCTCGAAAAAGACCTCGAAGCCCACTCGATCGACCAGGTCGCCAATGTCGCCACGCTACCCGGCATCGTAAAGCACTCGACGGCAATGCCCGACATCCATACCGGCTACGGGTTCCCGATCGGGGGCGTCGCCGCCTTCGATATGAATGAAGGGATCATTTCCCCTGGAGGAGTCGGGTACGACATCAACTGAGGCGTCAGGCTCCTCAGGAGCAACCTGCGAAAGGCAGAGGTGCTCCCGAGGGTCAGGGACCTCGTGGAGGTCCTGTATCGCGAAGTCCCCTCCGGGGTCGGCTCCAAGGGAAGGATGCGGCTCGGCCCCGATGACGAGAGAAAGCTGCTGGTAAAAGGCGCGGCGTGGGCGGTCGAAAACGGCCTCGGCGAGCCCGCCGACATCGAGAGGACCGAATCGGGCGGCCGAATCGAAGGCGCCGACCCCTCCCTTATCAGCGAAAAGGCATACGAGCGGGGTAGGGCTCAACAGGGTACGCTCGGCTCGGGCAACCACTTTCTCGAGATCCAGTACGTCGACGAGATTTACGACGAGGCAGCGGCGCAGAGTCTCGGGCTGTTCGCCGACCAGGTGACCGTGATGATCCATACCGGATCGAGAGGGTTCGGGCACCAGGTCTGCACCGACTTTCTCGAGGTGATGGAGCGGGCCGCGGCAAAGTACGGAATCGCGCTCTATGACAGGGAACTCGCCTGCGCGCCGGTAAAGAGCCCCGAGGCAAAGGATTATCTCGCGGCGATGCGGGCGGCGGCGAACTACGCATGGGCGAACAGGCAATGCATCATGCACTGGACAAGGGAAGCGTTCATGAAGGTGATGTCGTCGTCGCCGCGGGGACTGGGCATGAGCCTGATTTACGACGTCGCACACAACATCGCGAAGGTGGAAGAGCACATCGTGGCCGGCCAAAAGAGAAGGCTTATGGTCCACAGAAAAGGGGCGACGAGGGCTTTTCCGCCGGGCCACCCCGAACTGCCGCAGCCATACCGGCAGACCGGCCAGCCCGTGCTGATCCCGGGGGACATGGGCAGGGCGTCCTTCGTGCTCCTCGGCACCGAAAAGGCGATGGAGGAGACCTTCGGATCTACCTGCCACGGCGCCGGGAGGCTGCTTTCGAGACACCAGGCGATCAGAAAGGCGAAGGGCAGGAAGATCTGGAAGGAGTTGGAAGAAAAAGGCATCATCGTCAGGTCGGCCGGCAGGGAAACGCTGGCCGAAGAGATGAGCGAAGCATACAAGGACATTTCGGCGGTGGTCGACGTCGTTCACCGGGCAGGGATTTCGCGGAAGGTGGCCCGGCTGAGGCCGCTCGGCGTAGTGAAAGGATAAGACCGTGACGAAACTGAAAATTGGAAGGTTCTTCTATTCGAACCTCTTCCCGATTTATTACATGCTCGACAAGGAGGCCGACTGCTCGCGCTACGAGTTCGTGGAAGGCGCCCCGTCATTTCTGAACAAAGAAATTCGCGAGGGGCGGATCGACGTCAGCCCTTCCTCCTCGATCGAATATCTGAGGAATGCCGACCTCTATGACCTGATAGAAGGCCATTCCATAAGCTCGATCGGGCCGGTCGGAAGCGTCTTCCTTTTCAGCAGCAGACCGATCGAAGAGCTGGCGGGCGCCACCGTCGCAACGTCCTCCCAATCCGAGACGTCGGTCGCCCTTCTGCGCATTATCCTGAAGAAATTTCTCGGCGTCGAATGCGCCTTCACGCCGACCTCCGACACGCTCGAAAGGGCGCTGGCTTCGTACGATGCCTGCCTGGTCATCGGCGATGACGCGCTCAGGGAGTCTCTGCGGCGGCCCGCGCCGTATATCTACGACATAGGCGACCTCTGGCACCGGCATACCGGTCTCCCTGCGGTCTTCGCCCTCTGGATCGTGAGGAAGGCATGTTGTCCCGGCGAAAAAGGGCTCGTCGAAAGCTTCACCCGCGATCTCGACAGGGCAAAAACAGCGGCGCTGCATAACCTCGATAAGGTCGCCGCCGCCTCTCCGCCGGGGAGCTATCTGTCGCAGCAGGAACTCGTCTCCTACTGGAGGGGGATTTCCTACGACTTCGGGAACGACCACAGAAAGGGCCTCGACCTCTTCAGACGGTACGCCGGGGAGCTGTGTCTCCTCACGAACAACTCCTGAGGCGTCCCCGCTCCCGCGGGCGCCGGCACCGCAACAGCCCCTCGTCGCCCCGGCAATTCCTTCCGAAAAGAGGACGGGGTTTCTCAAAAGAGAAACTCTTCCCGCTTAAAAAGCCTCTTTTATCTCCTTCCAGGGCTGGCATAAATATTGTAACAACTAGGATTCGGCAAAACTTATTTTTTCACGAAAGGAGGTGAATTGAATGAAGAAAGTATTAGCAACAGTGTTTTCCGTAATGTTCGTGTTCGCGCTTACGACCGCAACGTTCGCAGCCGAGAAGAAAGAGGCCGCTTCTGCTGAAAAGAAGGAGATGACCACCGAGAAGAAGGCTGAGAAGAAGAAGAAGGTCGCGCACAAGCAGATCACCGGCGAGGTGACCGCAGCCGATGCGAAAGCCAATACCATCACGGTAAAGGGCAAAAAGACTGAAGTTACGGTAACGGTCAACGACAAGACCAAGTTCATGCCGAAGGGCAAGACGATCGCCGACGTAACAGCCGGCGAGAAGGTCATGGTGAAATACACCGAGGCCGACGGCCAGAATACCGCCAAGAGCGTAAAGATCGAGGCGAAGAAGGCTGCAAAGAAGTCGAAGAAGGCCGAGAAGAAGATGGAAGAGAAAAAGGAAGCGGCTCCTGCACCTGCAAAGGAGGAGAAGGCCCCTGCAAAGAAACCTGCGGCAGGCTACTAATTCGGAATGTTTCTTTGTCTCATGAGAATACCTCCTCGGGCAGCGCCTGAGGGGGTATTTTCGTTATAAACCCTGAACAGAAAATTGCCATGCAATTATATATAAAAGGAGGTCTTTCCATGAAAGGCGCTATCAGCAATTCACTTGTCGGTTTGCTCATGGTCTTCGCACTTGCCGCCTGCGCTCAACAGCCCGCGCAGGAGATAAACGCGGCGAAATCTGCGGTCGATGCCGCAATAGCCGATGGCGCCGAGAAATATTCTCCGGCCGGGGCACGGAAGGTCAACGACGAACTTGCAGCCGCGATGGCCGAGGTAAACAGCCAGGACGGCAAGTTTCTGAAGGATTATAAAAAGGCGAAGGGGCTGCTCGCCGCCGTGAGGACGGACGCCGAGGCGTTGAAGGCCAGCCTCGCCGCCAGGAAGCAGGAGGCGAAGAAGCAGGCTCTCGACGCGCTCGATGCCGCGACGGCCGGCGTGAAGGACGCCGAGGCGGCGCTGGCAAAGGCGGCAGGCAACAGGAAAGCAAAAGTGGCGCTCGATGCCCTGAACTCGGATGCGAAAGGACTTGAAGGGAACCTTCGCGAGATCAAGAACCTGATCGATACTGAGGATTACACCACCGCCATCGACCAGGCCGGCGCGGCAAGAGAAAGGTCCGCGCACCTCGCGGAAAAGGCCGCACAGCTTGCTCCCGCCGTAAAGGCCCCGAAAATGAAGGGGACGGGAAAGAAGAAGCATTCGTAGGGGGCTTGCCGATACTCAGATAAAGAAACCCCTTCGCCAGGGGTTTTTTTATTTCCGTTGGCCGAACCGCGAGTGTTTCAGATACAATACACGTATATGCGTATCGACCGGCAGACCGTCAAGGATTACTTCCTCAGACTGTCCCTGAACCAGAAACTGGTGGTGATGATGCTGCTGCTCAGTCTCAGCCTCGTGTCCATCTTCATTATTCTTTATTCCCAGACGGAACGGGCGATGTACAACGAGTTCGAGAGCCAGACAGCCGAACTCTCCAAAGCGATACAGGTCGGCGTCGAAGAGGTGACGAGCAGCGGCGCGACCGACGAAAAGAGGCTCCAGACCTACCTCCAGAAGCTGAACACGAAAGGAGTAAAGGAGATCTCTATCATCAGCAACTCGGACAAGATCATCTCGAGCACAAACCCCAAGAACATCGGGAAGTGGCTTACCTCAAAGAAGAAAGAACTCATCTTCAAGGCGCAGCTCGGCGAGCCGGTGACCGGCGAGGGACATGCGTACAACATCATCATCCCCGTCGTCGCCGGACAGAAGCACTACGGCTATATCCACCTGACGATCAACACGGAGGACTTTTCGATGTACATGAGGAAAAGGCTCCTCCAGAGGATACTGGCCGCGGCGGCGGTCTTCGGCATAGGCATTGTCTTTACAGTCTATCTGGCCAGGAGATATACCGAACCTATCGAAGAGGTCGTGAGGGCGGCGAGGATGGTCGCGGGGGGCGACCTCAACCAGAAGCTTGAGACCGAGAGGAAGGACGAGATCGGCGAGCTGACGCAGAGCTTCAACTTCATGGTGAGGAAGCTCCGCGAGGAGCGCGAGCTCGAAGAAAGGCTGAGGAAGGCCGAACACCTGGCCGGCATCGGCCAGTTCTCGACAAGCATCGCCCACGAGATCAGAAACCCGCTTAATTTCATCAGCCTTTCGATCGATCATATACGGGAACGGTACAAGCCGGCCGAGGGCGACCGGGAGGCATTCGAGTCCCTGATCTCGAACATCAAGAAAGAGATCCAGCGCGTAAGCGGGTTCGCCGAAAGCTTCCTGCAGTACGGCCGGCCGCTCGAACTCAACCTGAAGAAGATCGCCATAGGGGACCTCCTAGAGGACGTCGTCGGCCTCGTGATGGCGAAGGCCCAGAAGGAGCAGATCGTTCTCAGAAAAGAGTACGAGGCGCTTCCCGAGCTTTTCCTCGACGGTGAGTTTATCAAGACCTGCCTTTACAACGTCATCCTGAACGCCTTCCAGGCGATGCCGGAGGGCGGCACGCTCACCATCAGGACGAAGGTCATCGAGAAGAAATTTCTTATTTCAGTCGAAGACACGGGGACCGGCATATCCGAGGAAAGGGCCGCAAGAATATTCGATCCGTTCTTCACCACGAAGGGCCAGGGACTCGGACTCGGGCTGGCGCTCACGAAGCGCATTATCGAGGAGCACAGGGGCAAAGTGGATTTCAAAAGCGCGCAGGGGAAAGGGAGCAGCATCACGATGGTACTGCCCCTGGAAAGAGAGGGCTAAGATGCCGGTAGTTCTTGTCGTGGACGACGAACCGCTTCAGAGGGACATCCTCAAGACGATCCTTCATGACGAAGGATACGAGACCTACGCCGCCTCATCGGGCGAAGAGGCGCTGAAGGTGGTCGCACAGTATCAGCCGGAGGTGATCCTCACCGATCTGAAGATGGAAGGGATGGACGGCATCGAGCTGATAGAATCGGTGGCATCGCTCGAACTTCCCGCAGAGGACGGCTTTCCCCCAACCATGATCATCATGACCGCCCACGGCACGATATCTTCCGCCGTAGAGGCGATGAAGAAGGGGGCCTTCGACTACCTGACCAAGCCGCTGAACAAAGACTCCCTCGTACTGACGGTAAAGAGGGCGGCGGAACACGCCGACCTCCTCAAGGAGAACCGTCAGCTCCACAAGGAGCTCTACGATCGGTTCAGGATGGAAGGGATCGTCGGGAAGTCGGCCATGATGCAGGAGGCGGTCGAGATCATGAAGAAGGTCTCGGGCAGCTCCGCGACGGTGCTGATCAACGGCGAGAGCGGAACGGGAAAGGAACTGGTCGCCAGGGCGATCCATTACAACAGTCCGAGGCGGTCAAAGACCTTCACCGCGCTAAACTGCGCGTCGATCCCGGAGAACCTTCTCGAAAGCGAGCTTTTCGGATACGAACCGGGCGCCTTTACCGGAGCGACTTCGCGCCGGATAGGCCTCTTCGAGGCGACGAACGGCGGGACCCTCTTTCTTGACGAGATTGGTGACATGCCGGTAATGATGCAGTCGAAGCTTCTGAGGGTCCTCCAGGACAAGGAGATCAGACGCCTCGGGGGCAAAGAGGCGATCAAGGTGGACGTAAGGATAATCGCCGCGACGAACAAGGACCTCGAGAAGGAACTTTCAAAGGGCGGGTTCAGAGAAGATCTTTACTACCGCCTCCGGGTCGTATCGATCGATATGCCGCCGCTGCGATCGCGAAAGAGCGACGTCCCGGAGCTCGTCGAATTCTTTCTCGCCAAATATAATCGCGAATTCGGAAAGAGGGTGAAGAGGGTCGACCCCCCGACGCTCAAGGCGCTCAGCGAATACGCATGGCCGGGCAATATCCGGCAGCTCGAGTCGGTCGTCGAGAGGGCGGTCCTCATGTGCGACAACGACGTCATCGCGACGAAGGACATCAAAGGGGAACTGAGGACCGGTCAGGCTGCCGAGGCCTTCGATTTCGAGATCCCCGATGAAGGGATCAACCTCGACGAACTCGAGGAAAAACTCCTCCGCAAGGCGATGACAAAGGCGAACGGGGTCGTGGCGAAGGCGGCGAAGCTCCTCGGCCTCAGCTACAAGACCTTCTGGTACCGGTGGGAGAAGCTGAACCCAGGCGGTGCGAAGAAAGACGCGGGAGAATAGACCGACCGCTACAGCCCCTCACAGACCGGTGGCGGAGCCGCCAGTATCTCCATGAATTTTCCGACGGGGAGCGATTCGAGGCGCTTCCTGTCGATAAAGATATCGGCCAGTTCTGCAACCCTTCCGGCCGGAAGCGTGGCAGAGGCGTTCCTCCTGAATTTCTCTCTCAGCAGGGGGATCGCCTCTTCCCTCCGCCTCCGGTGGCCGATCGGATATTCGACCTCGACCTTTTCCGTATGCGTCCCGTCCCTGAAAAATACCTCGACCGCGTTGGCGATCGACCTCTTGTCCGGCTCCAGGTATTCCCTGCTGTAACGTTCGTCCTCGACCACCTCCATCTTTGCGCGAAGCGCGTCTATTCGCGGGTCCGAGGCGACAGAGTCGCTGTAGTGGTCGGCGGTGAGCTCGCCGTAGATCAGGCCGATCGCGGTCATGTACTGCATGCAGTGGTCGCGGTCGGCCGGATTATAAAGGGGGCCGGTCTTGCTGATGATGCGTATCGCGGAGTCCTGAGTAGTGATGACTACCTTTTCGATCTCGTCCAGCCTTTCCTTCACCGCGCCGTGAAGGCGTAACGCGCATTCCACCGCGGTCTGGGCGTGGAATTCGGCGGGAAAGGAGACTTTGAACAAGACGTTTTCCATCACATAGGATCCGTACGGCCTCGGGAAGGTAAAATGTTTCCCCCTGAACGTGGCATCATAGAAACCCCAGGTCTTCGCGGTGAGGGCTGACGGATAGCCGATCTCGCCCTGCATCGTCATCATCGCCAGCCTCACCCCGCGACTCGTCGCGTCGCCCGCGGCCCACGACTTACGCGGCCCGGCGTTCGGGGCGTGGCGGTAGATGCGGAGGCTCTGGCCGTCGATCCAGACCTGAGAAAGGACGTCGACGATCTCCTTCTTCCCGCCCCCGAGAAGCTTCGTCACGACTGCGGCGGTCGCCGCCTTCACGAGTACCACATGATCGAGCCCCACCCTGTTGAAGCTGTTTTCGAGAGCGATCACCCCCTGGATCTCATGTGCCTTGATCGATGAGACAAGGATGTCGCGCACCGTCAGGGACTTTCCCGCCGGATTCCTTCTGCTTGCATAGTCGGCGACCGCCAGTATTCCGCCGAGATTGTCCGAGGGGTGGTTCCATTCGGCGGCGAGCCAGGCGTCGTTGAAATCGAGCCACCTGATAAGAAGGCCCGTATCGAAGGCCGCCTTGACCGGATCGAGCTGAAACAATGTGCCCGGCACCCGCACTCCGTCCGGCACGACGGTCCCCGGCACGACCGGTCCGAGCAGCTTTGTACACTCCGGGTATTTGAGCGCAAGGAACGCGCACCCTATGCTGTCCATGAGGATATAACGGGCGGTATCGAAGGCGAGATCGCTTTCGATATCGTAATCCATCACATATTCGGCAATATCGACGATCTCCCTGTCCGGCTCAGGCCGTATGTTTTGATCTGCCGTTGACGATGTCATACTTTGTCGCTCCCGGGCCCGAAGAGCCGGTCCAGTTTCTCTTCGTATTCGTAATAGCCCAGGAAATCGTAGAGCTCCTCCCTCGTCTGCATCGTTTCCACCACATTCTTCTGCGTCCCCTCTTCTCGAATCGCACGGTATGCCCTGAGCGCCGCCGCGTTCATCGCGCGAAAGGCGGAAAGCGGATAGAGGACCGCCCTCACGCCCGCCTTCGCAAGCTCCTCCCGCGAAAAAAGCGGCGTCACCCCGAACTCGGTAATGTTCGCCAGGACCGGTACTCCGCCCTCGGTGAATCTTTTGTAATCTCCGAGCGTCGTCAGCGCCTCGGGAAAGATCACGTCTGCGCCCGCAGCGCGGTACCGCTCCGCACGGGTGATTGCGACTTCCACCCCCTCGACGGCGACCGCGTCGGTCCTCGCAACGATCACAAATTCCGGATCGGTCCGCGCATCAACCGCCGCCTTGATCCTGTCTTCCATTTCCTGCGCGCCCACGAGCTTCTTGCCCGGTCGCTGGCCGCAGCGCTTTGCCGCAACCTGATCTTCGATATGGATGCCGGCGGCTCCCGCCCTGATCATCTCGCGCACGGTCCGTGCGATCATGAAGGCATGCCCCCACCCGGTGTCCACATCCACCAACAGTGGCAGCGATGCAGCACCGGTGATCCTCCTGACATCCGCAAGCACGTCAGGAAGGGTCGTCACGCCCAGATCGGGCAGCCCGTACGAGGCGTTCGCCACCCCCGCGCCCGAAAGATAGATCGCGCGGAACCCCACCCGCTCCGCCATGATAGCGGCAAAGGCATTGATCGTCCCGGCGATCTGGAGCGGTCTCTCCTCCTCCAGCGCGGCCCGGAGCAGGCCGCCGGCTGAGATCTTCTCGTTTCCGGCCATCTTCTTATCCCTTATACGTCACGATGCGTCCCCAGACGTCCATCGTTCCCCAGAGCCCCGACCGCAAAGACTCCAGAAGCACGATCTGGCTGTGGTCGACGAAGAGGTTCATCTCCGGGCCGTAGTTCTTGATATACCAGCTGAAGACCCCGGGGTCGGCCGCCTCGAACATAGTCTTTTCGGTGCCGATCTCGCGGATGAACTTCGCGATCACGTCCGTCCTCCAGGTCTTGACCTGCTCGGTAATGCCCTCGGACTCTATCATAATCATATATGCGCCTGCATCGAGATGCCTCTTCGCCCTCATCACCGCCCAGTCGACGTCCCCTACTCCTTCCGCCTCGAGCTCCTCGACACTGCTGGCTCCGCCCGCGCCGAACTGTATCCCGACCTCGGCCTTCGCCTTCATCCCCGCCTTCCTCACCTTCTCGGTCAGCCGGAGGAGATCGTCCGGGGGCACACTCAGAAATCCGGACGATATCTCGATGATGTCAAACCCCAGACGTTTGCATTCCTCGATGTACCTGTCGACCGTCTCTTTGCCCTGTGTAAGGACATGCTCGATAAAACCGCCGGTATCGACCTTCACGTCATACCGGTGGCAGAGGTCTATCAGCCCCTTCACCGCCTTGCGCGGCATCAGGCTGAACGAGCCTCCGGCAAACTTCAGGATATCGACATAGGCTCCCATCGTCTCAAGGATATCCTCAAGATGGCGCTTCCCCATCGGTGTATAGTAGGGCCCCCGCATCTCGGTGATGCCCCTCTTCCTGGGCTTGGACTCCCGCTCGTTGAGCCGTATGAACGGGAAGGCCCTCCCCTCTTCCGTCTTTTCCGGTTTCTTTTCAGCCATCGTCGTCTCTCCCTTCGTATTCGCTCATTGCACCATCATCGGATATACGCACCGCTCATAATAACAACTCTCCCTTTGCACCACCGGCTCACCAAAGCGGATGATCGGCCCTAAAGGCCTCTCGCAGCGCTTCCCTGGCGCATCGGAAGCCTCCGATATGCACATTCATATTGTAATTATCCGCAATTCCTGCGCTCCGTCAACCCCGACGTATCCGCGTCCCGGCCTTCCCTTTTATCGCCTCTTCGATCAGCTCCGGACTCGTGATGATCACCTCTTTGCCTCCGGACTGGAGAAATTCGACCGCCGCCCGGATCTTCGGCCCCATGCTGCCGGCAGGGAAATGTCCCTGCCGCTCATACTCCACAATCTCCGAAACCTTCACGTCTGCGAGTCCCCTCTGCCGGTCCTTACCGTAGTCGAGATAGACACGGTCGATCTGCGTAAGGTTGATGAACCGCTCCGCCCCGAGCTTCGACGCGAGGAGGCTTGTCGCAAGGTCCTTGTCGACGACCGCATCCACGCCCCTGAGATCTCCCGAGGGCAATTCGACGACAGGCACCCCGCCGCCGCCCGCAGCAATAACGATCACCCCCTGGGCGGCCAGCCTCCTCACGACGTCGATCTCCACGATCCGGAGAGGACGGGGAGAAGGGACGACCCTCCGGTATCCCCGGCGGCTGTCCTCCCTCAGCGTCCACCCCCTCGCCTTTTCGAGCGAGGCGGCCTCTTCGGCGGTATAAAAAGGGCCGATCGGCTTCGTCGGCGCACCGAAGGCGGGATCCGAACCGTCGACTATCACCTGGGTAACCAGCGTCACCACATCCCCTGCCCGCTGGATGCTTCTGAGGGTGTTGTAGAGCGTCTGCTGGATCATATACCCGATACCTCCCTCCGAGTCGGCATCACAGATAAAGAGAGGCATCGGGGGGACGGTGTTCTTTGCGGCTTCATTTCGAATAACGATATTTCCGACAATCGGGCCGTTTCCATGCGTAATGACGACCCGCCAGCCTTCGCCTATCAGACCGGAAATCCCTGCGGTGCAGGACCTCACGTGGTCGAACTGCTCTTCGATCGTGCCTGCCTCGCCGCGTCTGACAAGCGCATTGCCGCCGAGCGAGACGACACAGAGCCTGCCGTCAGAAGGGGTCTTCATGCCGGCGATCACGTATACGCGTGGAACTGGCTGTCCGCAAACCCCTCGACGCTCCCCTTGAGCTCCATTCCCTCACTCTCTTCTATCTCGTAGCCGACATGCACCGAGTCCTTGCTGAGACCAAGCAGCCCCCTCAGGTCTATGGGAGTCGCCACGACGACGAGATCGGCCGGCACACGCTCGATCGTCTCCCTGAGCTCTCGCATCTGCTCCGGGGCGTATCCCATCGCCGGCAGCACATTGCTTATCTGCGGATATTTCCTGAACATCTCCTTTATCGAACCCTCCGCATAGGGACGGGGATCGACGATCCCGCTTGCGCCATACTTCTTCGACGCGAGCAGACCCGCCCCATACGACATGCCGCCGTGCGTCAGGGTCGGTCCGTCTTCCACCACCAGGACGCTCCTGCCCTCTATTTTTCCCGGGTTGTCGACGATGATCCGCGAGGCCGTATGCGCGATAATTGCCGAGGGATTGACCATCCTGACGTGGTCCTCCACCGTCCGGATATTATCTTTCTCCGCGGTATCCACCTTGTTGATCACCGCGATGTCGGCCCTCCTCAGGTTCGTCTCTCCGGGATGGTAGAGCAGTTCGTGGCCTGGCCGGTGAGGGTCGAGCACTACAATCTCGAGACCCGGCCTGATGAACGGCATATCGTTGTTCCCGCCGTCCCATACGATGACGTTCGCCTCCTTCTCGGCCTCCTTCAGCACCATTTCGTAATCCACACCGGCATAAGCGGCGACGCCCATCCTGATGAGCGGCTCAAACTCCTCCCGTTCCTCAATGGTGCAGTTCCAGGCGTCCAGGTCCTCCATCGTTCGAAACCGCTGCGCGCGTCCCTCAAGGAGATCGCAGTACGGCATCGGATGCCGGATGGCAGCCGGCTCGAGCCCCCGCTCCCTCAGAAGCCGCAGTACATATCGTGTCACCCCGCTCTTTCCGCAGCCGGTCCTGACCGAGCAGACCGATATCGCCGGCCGGCTCGGTACAAGCATCGTTTGTTCCGGCCCGAGAAGGAGAAAGTCCGTCCCCAGAGAAAGACAAAGGGAGGCCTTGTGCATCACGTATTCGTGAGAGACGTCGCTATAGGCGAACACCACCTGTTGGACTCCGTGGACCCCTATCAATGTCTCGAGCTCTTCCTCGGGGAATATCGGGATGCCGGAAGGGTAAAGATACCCTGCAAGCTCCGGGGGGTAGGTCCTTCTCTCGATATAGGGAATCTGGGCCGCGGTAAAGGCGGCCACGTCGTAGTAGGGGTTGTTCTTGAAGACCATGTTGAAATTATGGAAATCGCGGCCGGCGGCGCCCATAATGATGATCTTCTGACGCTTCATTTCCCGGACCCGTATACGGCCGCCAGCGCCGACTCGAGTATATCGAGCCCCTTATCCAGCTCTTCCCTCTTGACGCAGAGCGGCGGCGCCAGCCTGATGATATTCTTGTCCACCCCGCAGTCAAGCAGAATCAGGCCCTTTTCGAGGCAGAAATCCATCACCTTCCCGAGCCCTTCGGTGTCCGGGCGGTCCCCTTCTTTCACAAACTCGATGCCGATCATCAGTCCGAGCCCGCGAACGTCGCCGATCGCAGAGAAGCGCGCCTGAATTTCGCGGAGCCGGTCCATCGCATGACGGCCGACACGGAGCGCGTTGTCGAGAAGCCCCTCCTTCCGCATGACATCGATCGTCGCGACCGCAGCGGCGCAGGAGACCGGGTTTCCTCCGAAGGTCGTGCCGTGGGCCCCCTTCGGCCATTTCTCCATGATCTCCTTTCGCGACGCGATCGCGCTCAGCGGCATGCCCGAGGCGATCCCTTTGGCGATCGTCATGATATCGGGGACGACGCCGAAATGCTCCGCCGCGAACCACTTCCCGGTCCTCCCCATGCCGGCCTGCACCTCATCGAAGATCAGGAGGATATTCCACTTGTCGCAAAGGTCCCTGAGCCGCGGGAGGAACTCCTTAGGCGGGACAACATATCCGCCCTCTCCGAGCACCGGCTCGACGATCATACAGGCTACCTCATCCGGAGGGATCATATGTTTGAAGAGGCGCTCGATGTGCGTGCAGCAGTCCATGCCGCAGGTCGCCGGCCTCTGGCCGAAAAAGCACCGGTAGCAATACGGATAGGGGGAATGATAGACCGATGGGACAAAGGGCTGATAGCTCCGGCGGTATCGTATGCTCGACGTCGTGAGACTCATCGAACCAAAGGTGCGTCCGTGAAACCCGCCCGTAAAGGCGACGATGCCCTGTCGGCCGGTGCTGAACCTCGCGAGCTTCAGCGCACCCTCGACCGCCTCGGCCCCGGAATTGGCGAAGAAAAACATATCCAGTCCCGGCGGCGTCACTTCCCGCATCGTTTCGGCAAGCTGAAGGAGAGGCTCATAATAGAAGATACAGCCGGAATGGATGAGGTCCTCGGCCTGCCTTTTGATCGCCTCTGCCACCGCAGGATGGTTATGCCCAATATTCGTCGTGGCGAGCCCCGAGGTAAAATCCATATACCTCCTGCCGTCAGCGTCCTCGATATAAATGCGCTCGGCCTTCTTCGCAAGAATGTCCGTATGGATCACGAGGGCGTTCGTGAGCGCCCCCCTGGCCCTCGCAACGTGGTCTTCCATTGCCGCCTCCCTCTACCTGTCTATCTGTGCCTTCTGGAGCCTGCCGCTGAAGTCACGGTAGACGACCTTCCACTTGGTGAACATGTCGAGGCCGCCGCCCCTGCCGCCCGCCTCCTCATGGCCGAACCCGCTTCTCTTCGTGCCGCCGAAAGGCAGCTGGACCTCGGCGCCGATCGTGGAGGAATTGATATAGACGATCCCGGTATCGAGCTCCCTCTCGGCGATCGCCGATTTGTTCACGTCTCCCGTATAGATCGACGAAACGAGGCCGTACGGGGTGCCGTTGACGATCCGGATCGCGTCGTCCAGGTCCTCGGCCCTGATCACCGAGACGACCGGACCGAAGATCTCCTCCCGGGCGATCCTCATCTCAGGCGTCACTTCCGAAAAAATCGTCGGCTCGATGAAATAGCCCCTCCCGCAGACGCCCTCCCTGCAGGCCTTCCCTCCGGTGACGAGCTTCGCCCCCTCCTCCGTCCCGACACCGATATACTTCAGTATCCTTTCCATCTGGTGCGCGTTGATGACCGGTCCGACGTCGGTCTTCCCGTCCAGCCCGTTTCCGAGCCTCATCTTTTTTGCCGCCGCGGAGAACATATCGAGAAACCGGTCGTAGACCGCGCGGTGCACGACAAGACGGCTCGACGAGGTGCAGCGCTGCCCCGAGGTGCCGAAGCCGCCCCAGATTGCGCCCTCGAGCGCAAGCGCAAGGTCGGCATCGTCCATAATGATAATCGCGTTCTTGCCCCCCATCTCGCAGGAGACCTTTTTCCCCTTCTCCGCGGCCGTCTTTGCGATGCCGAGTCCGACCGCCGTCGAGCCGGTGAAAGAGATCGCGTCGATGCCGTCGTGTGAGGCAAGGTAATCCCCGGTCTCTTCTCCGCTTCCGTTGACGAAGTTCACCACCCCGGCCGGAAGACCGGCCTCCCCGAGTATCCCGACCAGCATGGCGGCGCAGGCAGGCGTATAGCTGCTGGGCTTAAATACAACCGTATTGCCCGATACAAGGGCAGGCATCAGCTTCCAGGCAGGGATGGCTACCGGAAAGTTCCACGGTGTGATGATCGCACAGACGCCGACCGGCACCCGGACGGACTTGCAGTCCTTGTCCGGCAGCTCGGAGGGGATCGTCTCCCCGGCCAGCCTTCTGCCCTCTCCCGCCATGTAGTAAGACATGTCGATCGCTTCCTGGACGTCGCCCAGCGCCTCGGGGAGCACCTTGCCCATCTCCCTCGTGAGAAGCTCGCCAAGTTCGTGTTTGCGGCCCGCAAGGATCTCCCCGGCGCTGAAGAGTATCTCTCCCCGCTTCGGGGCCGGGGTAAGACGCCACCGCCGGAAGGCCTCTCTCGCCGCATTTACCGCATTGTCGACATCGGCACAGGAAGATTTGGCGACCGTCGCAACCGTCTCGGCGGTGTCGGCGGGATTCACGCTCTCGAATGTCCCGCCCGTAGCGGAATCGACCCACGATCCCCCGATGAAATTTCTTACGCTCCTCTTCACTCTCGCCTCCCGCGCAGGTCAGGATCACACAACGGTTTTTCTTTTTTTTACCGCCCTGATAAAATCTTCCCGCAACCCCGGGGAGTTGTCAAGGAGACGGGGCAGCCCGCAGGGATATGGACATTGACAGGCGCCGGGTTCCGTGTTAAGTAATAAGCAACAAAGGGGGTCGTTATGAAGACGTTCAGGATTTATTGCTGCTCCCTGCCGCTTATCATGTGTCTCGCCGGCATCTCGCAGGCACTCGACCATTCGCCCTACTCGTTGACGACGCGGTGCGTCTCCTGCCATCCGATGGCCGCTCCGACACACCGGCTGGCAAAGCCGTCTATCTCACCGAAGGACCTTCCTCTGGATTCATCCGGTAAGGTCGGCTGCATCACCTGCCATGACTGCATCACCGGGACCTGCAGTCTCAGGAGACCTTCTCCCGAACTCTGCAGTTCCTGCCACGATTGCACGCGGGGAATGGCCTGTGTTCTCGGTACCGTCCATATGGGCGACTCTCCCGATATCCTGCGCCTTTCCCTCACCGCGTGTCTCGGATGCCACGACGGAACCATCGGCAGAGCCGAGGTCGATACCCATATGGTCAATGTGCTCTACATCCCGAGCAGGCAGCTGAAGAGTGTTACCGACAGCAGGATCGTGCTTGTCGACGGCAAAGTGACCTGCATTTCCTGCCACAACCCTTACGGCACCGGCACACGTTTGGTAAAGTCGAACAGCGGCAGCAGGCTCTGTCTCACCTGCCATAGGAAGTAATTTTGTAAAGAATTGTAAACGGAGAAAGAAGACTGCCGGCCGGGGACATTTTCATAATTTCTTCACTTTTGGGTTATATGCTATAAACAAGGGTGAACAAAACCCTTTTTCGAATCCCTCCTTCAGGTAGCCAGTCCCCCCTGGCTACCTGTTTTTTTGTCCGAAAACATTCTTCTCCTTCATCGGCCACTCTTTCTTGGTCAGGCACGCGTGCCTGACCCGGCCGTATGCCACGCCGGCGCCTGGTTATGGTATCCTTTTAGCATTCGGGATATCACATGCAGATTTTTTTGGAAGTTCAGAGAGGAATCCCCGGACGGAAGCGGGTTTCATGCGGGTAGCGCTCGTCACGGGAGCCTCGCGAGGACTCGGCAGGGAGATCGCACGTGCGCTCGCCCGCGCGGGATACGTCGTGGCCGCAAACTATCTGACCGCGGAGGCGGAGGCGCAGGAAACGGTTTCGATGATCGGCACCGGTTCCTTTGCAGTCAGGGCGGACGTCGGCGATCCGGCCCAGGTCCTGGATATGCGCCGTCTCATCGAGAAACGATGCGGGAGACTCGACGTGATCGTAAGCAATGCAGGCATCGCAAGGGACGATCTGCTCGTCAGACAGTCGGAAAAAGACTGGGACGATGTCATCGAAACAAACCTTACGGGGAGTTTTAATGTCATACGCCTGTTGTCGCCGCTTATGGTACAATCTGGAGGTGGACATATCGTCACGATCTCGTCCCGTGCGGGCCATGCCGGAAAAGCGGGACAGGCCGCCTACAGCGCAGCGAAGGCGGGGTTGCTCGGAGTGACCCGCACTGCCGCCGTGGAGCTCGCGGCCGACAATATCCGGGTCAACGCGGTGCTGCCGGGATATCTGATGACCGAGATGGGAAAGTCGGCCGAAAGGGCCGCCGACGCGGCGAAGAAGGCGAGCCTGCTGAACAGGCTTTCCGACCCGAAAGAGGTTGCGGGTTTTATCGCCTTCCTCGTCGGCACGGAAGGAGTCACCGGACAGGTGTTCAGCATCGACAGCCGGCCGTGACAGGAGCAAAAGAAAGAAGGGACAAATGGCGAAGGGTTTCTTCATAACAGGGACCGATACGGGCGTCGGCAAGACGATCGTAGCCGGCGGGATGATAAAGAACCTCATGTTTCTCGGCTTTAAGACCGGCGTGATGAAGCCGATCGAAAGCGGCTGCGGCCGCGAGGGAGGGACACTCATCCCGTTCGACGGCATGTTTCTGAAGCAGACCGCCCATATCGACGAGCCGATCACCAATATTACGCCGTGCTGTCTCGAAAGCCCCCTTGCCCCCCTGTCCGCCTCGGAGCGGGACATGGTCGAGATCGACATCGAGGGAATCAGACGATCGTTTTCGTCGCTGACGAAGAAGTACGGGGCGATGGTGGTCGAGGGGATCGGCGGGCTTATGGTGCCGATCAGGGAAGATTATTACGTGATCGATATCGTCAGGGAATTCGGCCTTCCCCTCGTGGTAGTGACAAGACCCAGCCTCGGCACCGTCAACCATACGATGCTCACCGTCAAATGCGCGCTCGATGCGGGGATCGAAGTCGCCGGCGTCGTCATCAATTACAGCCAGCCTGCGGAAGGCAGCCTCGCCGAAAAGACGAATTCGAAGCTCCTGGCCCAGATATGCCCGGTCCCGATCCTGGGTACCTTCCCCTATCTCAAAAACCTCGACGAGGACGAGATCGCCCGGGCGGCGATGAAGAACCTCGATATGGAGAAGGTGAAGAAGTATCTGTAAAAAAAATCCCCCCTTGTTTCCAAGGAGGGATGATCGTCCGATTCTCAATCGAGACCTTTATCTCACCAGCTTGTAACCTTTCAGCACATTCTTCAGCTTCTCCTTATTCGGCCCTGACATCTCGCAAAGCGGGAGACGGAACTCTTCCTGTATCTTGCCCATCATCGCCAGCGCGGTCTTCACCGGGATCGGGTTCGTCTCGATGAACATCGAGGCGTTCAGAGGCTCGAGCATGTAATGGATCTTCCTCGCCTCGTCGAATTTGCCCTGCTCCCATAACGCGCACATCTGAGAGACCTGCCTCGGCATGACGTTTGCGGTCACCGAGATCGTGCCCTTGCCGCCGAGCGCCATGAGCGGAAGCGTCGTGAAGTCGTCGCCGGACAGCACCGAGATCCGGTCCCCGCAGAGCCGTATCACCTCGCTCGCCTGCTTCATATCGCCGGTCGCCTCTTTCAGCGCCACGATATTTTTGATCTCGGCGAGTCTCGCCACCGTGGCCGGCAGCATGTTTACCGCCGTCCTTCCCGGAACGTTATAGAGGACGATCGGGATCTTCACCGCCTCGGCGACCGCCTTATAGTGGCGGTAGAGCCCCTCCTGGGTCGGCTTGTTGTAATAGGGCGCAACGAGCAGGACGCCGTCGGCGCCGGCCTTCTTCGCATGCTTGGTTATCATGATCGTCTCGTCTGTGGAGTTCGCTCCCGTCCCTGCTATGACGGGGACCCTCCCCTTCACCTTCTTTATCGTGAACTCGATCACCCTGTCATGCTCCTTGTAATCGAGCGTGGCCGACTCGCCGGTCGTGCCGCACGGGACGATCGCGTTTGTCCCTTCCTTGATATGCCATTCGATAAGGTCTCCGAGCGCCTTCTCATCGACCCTTCCCTTCTTGAACGGCGTGACTATCGCGACAATTGAGCCTTTAAACATACGTCCTCCTGTAAAAAGCTGATTATTAAATCTCCATCCTGCCTTCGAAGACTTCCTCGGCCGGACCCGTCATATAAACGTGATTATCGCCGGCCCACTCGATCTCGAGGTCTCCCCCGAGGAGCGCGACCGTCGACTTTTTTCCGATATATCTGTTCAGATGAGCCGCGACCGCAGCGGCCGACGCCCCGGTGCCGCAGGCCATCGTCTCTCCCGAACCCCTCTCCCAGACGCGCATCTTCAGGCTGTCGGGGCCCAGCACCTGAATGAACTCGACGTTCACCCTGTTGGGGAAAAGTTCGTGCCTTTCGATGAGCGGCCCGTACCTGCCGACCTCGAAGGAGCCTACGTCGTTCACGAAGATCACGGCATGGGGATTCCCCATCGAGACACAGGTGATCCTGAACTCCCTGTCATCGATCTTCAGAGGATAATCTTTCACCTCGCCGTCGATCTTCACCGGGATGCGCCTTCCCTCGAGCACCGGCTCTCCCATGTCGACGCGCACCAGTTCGCCGCGTCTCTCGGGCCGCATGATCCCTGCCGCCGTCTCGACAGAAAGGGCGTCTCCTTCGGAGATCTTCCTGTCCCATATGTATCTGGCCAGACAGCGGATGCCGTTTCCGCACATCTCGACCTCGCTGCCGTCGGCGTTGAAGATCTTCATCCGGCAGTCCGCGACGTCCGACGGGTACAGAAGGAGCACCTGGTCGGCCCCGACGCCGAAGCGCCTGTGGCAGAGCCGCCTGCTCAGGTCGGCCATCGCCGGAAGACGGTCGCCGAAGGGCTTCTCCCTGCAGTCGATCAGGACGAAGTCGTTGCCGAGGCCGTGCATCTTCGTGAATTCGAGCTTCACCTGAGATACCCGGGGACCTTCTCATCCCTCACGAGCCCCTCGTAAGTGCCGCGCTCCCGTATCAGGCTGTGGGTCTTTCCCTTGACAAGCACCTCTGCGGGGGAAGGCCTGCTGTTATAGTTCGAGCTCATCGACATGCCGTATGCGCCGGCCGACATCACCGCGAGGTACTCGCCCCTTTTCACCCGTCCGATCTGCCTCTTCTTCGCCAGGAAGTCTCCCGATTCGCAGATCGGGCCGACGATGTCGGCGGTGATCTTCGCCCGGCCGGTCTTGACGACCGGAACGATATGATGATAGGCGCCGTAGAGAGACGGTCTCATCAGGTCGTTCATCCCCGCGTCGACGATCACATAGTCCTTGCCGCCGCCCTTCTTGAGATAGAGCGTCTTCGTCACGAGGATCCCGGCGTTGCCGACGATCGACCTTCCGGGCTCCATGACGAGAGTAAGCTTCCTGCCGTTGACAAGCGGCAGGAGCCCCTTCGCAAGGTCTTCGGGGACAGGAGGATTTTCGTCGAGATAGGGGATGCCGAGGCCTCCCCCTATATCGAGATACCGGATGTCGAACTTGCGTCTCTTCAACTCGTCGACAAGGGAGAGGACCCTCTTCATCGCGTCCACAAAGGGTGAAAGCTTCGTTATCTGGGAGCCGATATGCTTATGGACCCCGACGATCCTGACATGCCTCAGCCGCGAGGCGAGCCGGTAGTTTTCGAGCGCGTCTTCGATCGGAATGCCGAACTTGTTTTCCTTCAGCCCGGTCGATATGTACGGGTGCGTCTGCGGGTTGATGTCGGGGTTGATCCGGAGCGCGATCGGAGCCTTCCTTCTCATTGTGCCGGCCACCCTGTCGATCTCCCTCAACTCGTCTTCGGACTCGACGTTAAACATCAGCACCCTGGCGGTAAGCGCAAAGCGGATCTCCTCTTCGGTCTTGCCGACTCCCGCGTATACGATCTTCTCTGAGGGGATGCCGGCACGGAGCGCGCGATAGAGCTCACCGCCCGAAACGATGTCCGCCCCGCCGCCGTTTTTCGCGAGGACCTTCAATATTGCGCCGTTGGTGTTCGCCTTAAGCGCGTAGCAGATGATATGGGGAAAGGCCTTGTATGCCTCGTCGTAGGCCCTGAAATGTCTCTCTATGGTGCGGTAGCTGTATACGTAGAGAGGCGTGCCGTATTTCTCGGCCAGTTGCCTGACCGGCACGTCCTCCGCGTACAGCTCTGATCCCTTATAGCCGAAAAAATGCATATCGCTCTCCAAAAGCCATTTTTGCTTGATTTTACTATATTTTTTACCATAGTAACGGGAGGAAAGTCAAAAAGAGCCCCTTTTTAAGGCCCAGAGCTGGATTTCTCTCCCTCAATGGGACTCGTCACTATTCCTGGGCTTCGCCCCTGACCCCGGTTACCTTGAAAGACCGGTGGTCTTCGATGTTAGGAATATGATATTTGTAATCCGCTCGCTTGGCTCGCTGCCATCTCCTTGACGCCCAAGCAAGGTAACCCAAAGAATGTGCCCCGCCGAAAATTCTTCACGGCTGTGCAAAAAATTTTGGACTGTTTGAGCCCCGGCTTACGGGGAGAGGCCCGTATTTGAGGAGATGAGCCATTCTGTGGATGGATATAGCCTTGGGTTGATTCGCCTTCATCCTCACAGGTAAAATACCCTATTGCGAAATTCACTCTGCGAGGTATTCCGTGGGAAAAAACATAGTCGAAAAGATATTCGAGGCGCATCGCGCATACGGCGAGCTCACTGCAGGCTCTCCTGTCGGCCTGAAGGTCGACCAGGTCTACACCCAGGACGCCACCGGTACGATGACGTGGCTTCAGTTCGAGGCGATGGGGCTGGACCGCGTGAAGGTGCCGCTTGCGGTCTCCTACGTCGACCATAACATGCTCCAGCAGAATTTCATGAACCCCGACGACCATATCTTCCTCCAGACCGTCGCGGCGAAATACGGCGCCTATTTCTCGAAGCCGGGAAACGGCATCTGCCACCAGGTGCATCTCGAACAGTTCGCGGCCCCCGGCAAGATCGCTCTGGGCACAGACAGCCATACCCCCACCGGCGGCGGGATGGGGATGATCGCGATCGGCGTCGGGGGACTCGATGCCGCCACCGTCATGGGCGGCTCTCCGTTCGAGCTTGCGATGCCGAAGGTCGTCAAGATACATCTCACGGGAAAACTGAACAGGCCGTGGGTGACGGCGATGGACGTCATCCTGGAGGTCCTCAGAAGACTCACCGTCAAGGGCGGCGTCGGCAGGATCATGGAATACGGCGGCCCCGGAGTCAGGGACCTCAACGTGACCGAGCGGGCGACGATCACGAACATGGGCGCGGAACTAGGCGCAACGACCTCGATATTCCCAAGCGACAAGCGGACGAAATTCTATCTCACTGCGGTAGGCCGGGCAAACGACTGGATGGAGCTCGCGGCCGACAGGAACGCGAAGTACGAAGACCGGATCGATATCGACCTCGGCGGCGTCGAGCCGATGATCGCCCAGCCGCACAGCCCCGACAACGTCGTGACGGTAAAGAGCCTCGCGGGGACGAAGGTCGATCAGGTCTGCATCGGCAGCTGCACGAACTCCTCCTACCAGGCGATGAAGACGGTAGCGATGCTGCTGAAGGGGAGGACCGTCTCCGAAAACCTGAACCTCCTGATCAATCCCGGATCGAAGCAGGTATACGAGATGATCGCGAAAGAGGGGCTTACCTCCGACATGATCGCGGCAGGTGCGCGGATGCTCGAATCCTCCTGCGGACCCTGCATCGGCATGGGAGGCGCACCCGGCAGCGGGCAGGTGTCGGTCCGCTCCTACAACAGAAACTTCAAGGGCCGAAGCGGCACCAAAGACGCGCAGGTCTATCTCGCAAGCCCCGTCACCTGCGCTGTCCTGGCGATGAAGGGGGAGATGATCGACCCGCGGGAGGCCGGCATCGAAATCAGGGCCTTCAAGGAGCCTTCGAAATACACGATCAATCGCAACTTCCTCATCCCTCCGAAAAAAGATACTTCGGCAATCAAGGTCGTCAAGGGGCCGAACATCAAGGAGGTCTCGGTCAAGGAGCCGCTGAAGGACACGATCGAGGCGGAGGTGCTTCTGACTCTCGGCGACAATATCACTACCGACGACATCATGCCTGCAGGCTCGAAGGTGCTTCCGTTTCGGTCTAATATCCCGGCAATCTCGGAGTTCGTCTTCGAAAATATCGACGCCACCTTCAGCAAGAGGGCGCAGGAGGCGAAGAAGCAGGGCGGCGGGATCGTGATAGGAGGAGAGAACTACGGTCAGGGCTCTTCCCGGGAGCATGCCGCGATCGCGCCGATGTTCCTCGGAGTGCAGGCGGTGATCGCCAAATCCTTCGCCAGGATACACCGCTCGAACCTGATCAACTTCGGCATCCTGCCGCTCGTCTTCGAAAAACCGGAGGATTACGATAAGGCGGAGAAGGGCGACAGAATCGCAATCAAAAGCGTCTTCTCCTCGCTCGACGGCGACCAAACCTACGTCGTCGAGGATCTGACCAAAGGAATCACCTTCGCCGTGAAGTCGACCCTCAACGGCAGGGAGAAGGAGCTTCTCAGAAAGGGCGGGCTTCTGCCCTACACGAGGGAGAAGGCGGGATCATAACGTCACATTCCTGATTGGAGCAACGGGGCGCGTCCCAAAAATTTGACAAGAAAACGCGCTGCAGTGTATTTTAAAAGTCTGTGATTTCGGGGCCGCTAGCTCAGTTGGTAGAGCAACGCCCTTTTAAGGCGTGGGTCGTTGGTTCGAATCCAACGCGGCTCACCAGATGTCCCCATCGTCTAGCCCGGCCTAGGACATCGCCCTTTCAAGGCGGTAACGCGGGTTCGAATCCCGCTGGGGACGCCAACCAATACGAGGGGTTACGCTAGTAGCCCCTTTTCATTTTCCCCCGCTTGTGACAGAATTGTGACAAACCCCTTCCCTTCTATGGCATCAATCGCATTAAACGTCCCCGGCAGAAGATGTGCATACCTTTGTGTCATTCTGGAATCGCTATGCCCAAGAAGATGCTGTAACAACTCTCCTGATGAAAGGACCGTTATCATGCTGATATTGCAAAAAAATTGTAGCCTCATTCAATCCCTCTCTGTGCACCGTTCGGTCCCGCGTCCCTTAAGCGCGGCCATGAAGACATTTATGCCACGATCAGGTGGGGTCAAAGCGGTCTATGTTCATGACCTTATTCCAGGCTGCGACGAAGTCGCGAACGAATTTTTCCTGCGCGTCGTCCTGCGCATACACCTCGGCCAGGGCGCGCAGTTGCGAGTTGGAGCCGAAAATCAGGTCAACTCGGGTAGCGGTCCACTTGATCCCGCCCGTATTGCGGTCGCGCCCTTCGAAGGTGTCCCTGGCATCGGACGTGGGCTTCCACACGGTGCCCATGTCGAGCAGGTTGACGAAGAAGTCGTTTGTAAGGAGCCCGGCCCGTTTCGTGAACACACCGTGCATCGACTGACCGACGTTGGCGCCCAGCACGCGCAGGCCACCGATGAGCACGGTCATCTCGGGGGCGCTCAGGGTCAGGAGCTGTGCCCTGTCCACCAGCATTTCCTCCGCCGACACGGTGAAGGCCTTCTTCTGGTAGTTGCGGAAACCGTCGGCCTCAGGCTCCAGCACGGCGAACGATTTCACATCGGTCTGGTCTTGCGAGGCGTCGGCCCGGCCCGGTGTGAAGGGCACATTGACAGCCTGCCCGGCAGCATTGGCCGCCGCTTCAACGGCAGCGCAGCCGGCCAGCACGATGAGGTCCGCCATGGAGACTCTCTTGCCGCCCGTCTGGGCACCGTTGAAGGCCTGTTGAATGCCTACGAGCACGCCCAGCACCTTGGCCAGTTGCGCCGGCTGGTTGGCTTCCCAGTCCTTTTGCGGCGCCAGGCGAATGCGCGCGCCGTTGGCGCCTCCGCGGTTGTCCGAGCCCCGGAAGGTGGAGGCCGAGGCCCAGGCGGTGGAGACCAGCTCCGCCACCGACAGGCCCGTGGCTAGGACCCTGGCCTTGAGGTCAGCGATGTCCTTGGAGTCGATCACGGGGTGATCGACAGCGGGGATCG
>JAJXTV010000011.1 GCA_021783515.1 Nitrospirota bacterium | reverse complement strand
GTTCTTGCTAATATATAATGCATCCCCCATGCCAACTATAACTTGCTGATTGTAAACGATATTCATCAGGCACACCCATGCATCGGCGCGAAACGGTTTGCAGAATTGCGAAAATGTGGGGGGGAAGCTGTCTCGTAGGACATCCGGATTACTACAGGAAATTCGGGTTCAAGAATATACCGGGACTTGCGCTTGAGGGAATGCCGCAGGAGTTCTTCTTCGCTCTGCCCTTCGACGGGCATACTCCGCAGGGCACGGTTACTTTTCACGAAGGATGCAAAGCAGCCGCGGCATCATAGCTGTTATTGGCATGCGTCCTTAGTTTTGACTAAGGCACGCATTTACGACCAGCCCCCTTGACGGCCCGGAAAAAAGAAAGTGACGGTCAGCCCAGTATCTGATACCCCAGCTTCTCGACGCTCTCCCTGGCGAGCCTCGAGACCTTCTCTTCGCCGATCACGGCCGGGTCGAATTCTATCGCCACCTTTCCGTCTTCTATCTCGACGGAGCTGACCCCTTTGACCGACCCGATGAATTTTCGCAACGCCATGACGCATTCGTAACAAAAGATCGTCCCCACGTTCAGTATCAGTTTCATCACCGTCTCCTATGGCACCCTGATATCGTAGGCCTTTATCTTGCGGTGAAGATTGCTCCGCTCAATGTCGAGCACCTCGGCTGTCTTCGAGACGTTCCAGCCGTTTTCCTCGAGCTTCCGCGCGATGAAATCCTTCTCGAACATCTCCCTGGCGTCTTTCAGCGAATCGACGGCAAAATAATCGGACCTCTTCGAATCGGGCATGAAGAGGTCTGCGGGGTTTATCGTCTTCGACGGGACCATGATCATCAGCCGCTCGAGAAGGTTCCGCAGCTCGCGGATATTCCCGGGCCATGCATGCTTCTGGAGCATCTTCACCGCCTCGGGAGTGACCTGCTTCGGCTGCTGTCCGTACTCGGCGGCGAGAGAATCCAGAAAATATTCGATGAGCCCGGGGACGTCTTCGGGCCTTTCCCTGAGGGCCGCCACCCGGATCGGAATGACGTTGAGCCTGAAAAAGAGGTCCTCCCGGAAGTTCTCCTTCTTCACCTCTTCCGCAAGGTCCTTGTTCGTCGCAGAAATAATCCGCACGTCGACCTTGATAGTCTTGTTGCCGCCGACGCGCTGGAACTCCTGCGTCTCGATCACCCTCAGCACCTTCGCCTGGGTTTGAAGCGACATGTCTCCTATCTCGTCGAGGAAGAGCGTCCCGCCGTCCGCCTGCTCGAACTTGCCCTTTTTCGTCTCGAACGCGCCGGTAAACGAGCCCTTTTCGTGGCCGAAGAGCTCACTCTCGATAAGCTCCTGCGGGATGGCGGCACAGTTCACTTCGATAAAGGCCTTGCCCACCCGCGGGCTGTTTTCGTGCAAGAGGTGCGCCACCAGTTCCTTCCCCGCGCCGCTTTCTCCGAGGATCAGCACCCTGCTGTTGCTCGCCGCCGCCATCTTTATCTGCTCCTTGAGCTGTTGGATCTTCGCCGACATGCCGACCAGTCTGCTCTTCTTCAGGAGGTTTTCCCGAAGCGCCCTGTTTTCTATCTCGAGGCTCCGCTTTTCGAGCGCCCGCCTCACGGTGAGAAGGACCTTCTCCATCGACAGCGGTTTTTCGAGAATGTCATAGGCGCCTATCTTCGTCGCCTTCACCGCAAGCTCGATATTGGCGTGGCCGGAGATGATGACCACCGGCAGCTCTGGGCTCCACTCCTTCAGTTCCTGCATTGTCTGGAGGCCGTCCATGCCCGAAAGCCACACGTCGAGAAGGACGATGTCGGGGACCGACTCCCGGGCGACCCGCAGCGCCTCCTCGCCCGAGGCCGCGGTGACGGACTCGTAGCCTTCATCCTCAAATATTCCCGAAAGGGCGGTCCTGATGCCCTCCTCGTCGTCGACGATCAATACCACAGCCTTTGCCATTTATCCCTCCTTCATCGGGAGCTCTATCGTAAATATCGTGCCGGTGGGGGCATTGTCCTTTACTCTGAGATATCCCCTGTGTTCGGCCACAACCCTGGCGGCGATCGCCAGCCCCAGCCCTGTGCCGTCCCGCTTTGTCGAGAAATACGGGAGAAACAGCTTCTCCTTGTCCTCCTCCGGGATGCCGGGACCGTCGTCGGCAATATCGATATAGACCCGATTGATCGAGCTGTAGTGCTTGATCTCGACCGTGATCTTCCCCTTGTTTCGCATCGCCTGGATCGCGTTGTCGAGGATGTTGATGATCACCCTCTTCACCTGCTCGGCGTCAGCATCTATGAGAGGCTCGTGCTCGTCTTTCAGCACCCTGATCTGCAGTTCCTTGTAATCGCCATACAGATTGACCGCCCCCTCGATAATGGCTGAAATCAGGACGGGCGATTTCTTGATCTCGGGCATCTTCCCGAAGCGCGAAAACTCGTTGACCAGCCTCCTCAGGCTCTCGACCTCCTTGCTGATCGTCTTCGTCGACCGCTCGAAGACCTGACCGAAATCCTCGTCCTTGTTCATCCACTTCTTGATCATGTGGTCGGTGGAAAGCTTGATAGGCGTCAGCGGGTTCTTTATTTCATGGGCGATCCTCCGTGCCACTTCCTGCCAGGCGAGCGCCTTCTGCGCCCGGACGACCTCCGTGAGGTCGTCAAAAACAACGAGCGTGCCGAGGAAATTCTTGCCGTCCATGAGGGTCGTAATGAAAATCCGCAGAAGCACCCTTCGTTCCCCCACCGCCACCCTGATCTCCTGCTCGAGCCCCTTGAACTCGGCGACCCGGATGTTCTTGACCGTCTCTTTCAACTCGTCCGACCTCAGCATCGTCAGAAGGACCGAGTAGTTCTTGTCCAGGATCTCCCTCGGGGAGACGTCGAGTATCCGGCATGCCGCGCCGTTGATTGTGAGGATGTCGCCCGCGGCGTTCAGGTAGATGACCCCCGACTTGATATTTTCGAGGATGATCTCGATGATGAGCCTCCTCCTGTCGGATTCCGCCCATGCGCGCTGCAGAGACTCCTTGCCCTCCTTCAGTTCCCTCACCATCTTGTTGAAGGAACTGACCAGCAGTCCTATCTCGTCTTCGCGCTGCACATCGATCCTTATGTCGAGGTTCCCCTTGGCGACCTGCTCGGTGCCCTGCGCAAGCATCTGGATAGGCCCGGTTATCCCCCGCGATATCCTCAGCGCGACCCAGAGCGCCATAAAGATCGTCATCAGGGTAAAGAAACTGAGCATGACGAGATAATTGACCTTGATGGGGGTCTTCCAGGATTCCAGCGTCATATAATTTCGGTACATCTCCTTGATGTCGTCGGAATTCTTGCTGAGAGCGCTGTTGATAAGGTACTCGACCTCGACGACGCCTTTCTGTTTCCCGTCGCGATATTCCGGCGCCACCGCCCTTACGATGTCCCCGCGGTCGGTCGAAATCACCTCGACGTCCGCCTTCCCCTCAAACCCCGCCCTCTCCGTGTCGGAGGCGTCGGCCGGAACGTGGCCGAGATGCCGGACCGCATAGTTCTCCGGCACTCCTTTCCCGGCGGCGATCGCCTTGGCATAGCCGAGGGTCTGTTGGCGCTGCATGTCGTACGCCGCCCGTGCAATCTCGATCGAAAGCGTAAGCGGCCGCTTGACCTGGGGGTCGAACCACCGGTCCAGATAATTGCTGATGACGCCGCTCGAGACGACAAAGAGAAAGACGGACGGGATCATCGTCAGCACCCCGAGCACGACGACGAACTTCGTCTTGAACTTGTAGCCGAGGATCTTGTGCTTCCTCTCAAAATAGACGTTCCAGAGGCTCTTCCCGACGAAGAACATCAGGATCAGGAGCGCCGCGAGGCTCAGGTTCAGGAGGATGAAGAGGATCAGCTTGGTGATGAACGATACGTTCCCGAGCCGCATATAATGGATCTCTATCCCGAAGGCGGTCAGGATAAAGAGCACCACGGAGGCAAGAAAGACGGTCAGGCGGACCTTCTTCATCTCGCCCCTTCGACGGCGATCAGTCCGGAGTCTTTCCTGATCTTGAATTCATTCTCCGACAGAAAGATGATGAACTGCCCTATCACGGGGGGGAGCTTCCGGATCTTCGACTCCGCGGTGATCCGGACAAAGTACCGGCCCGGTTCGAGTTCGCGCGTATTCGTAAGCTTCAGGTCCCGGACCGACAGCGTCCAGGAGAGCATCGATTCGAACGATCTGAATCTCCGCTCGATGATGACGCTGCCGTCGTTGGAGGTCGCGACGTACTCCTTCTTGATCGGGTCCGCCTTCAGCTTTCTCGTGTAGACCTTGCCGAGGACGAATTCGTCGGGCCACATGTCCCAGACCCTGAAGAGGTCTATGTACAGCTTCAGCTCCTTGTCGATCCCCTCGCGTATTTCTCGGACCTCTCGGGGGGCGAGGACCAGGGAAAAACCGACATTGATCTCGCCGTTTTGCAGCCTGACGTCCGGCCCGGAAATCTCCTGCCCGCGTGCTGGGGCAGGGACACCAACGGACAGGACAAGGGCAGCCGCGAGGAGTAAACGCCACATTCTGCTTGACATCTCCGGAAAAATTTATTTCCATTATAGCATACCGGTATGTATAGTAATGGGAAAGACTTTTCAGGGAGGAAGCCATGAAAACAGAGACTGTCGCGCTCGAAATTCCGGCGGACTGCAACCTGATACTGGGCCAGACGCATTTCATCAAGACCGCCGAGGACCTCTACGAGATCCTCGCCACGACTGTTCCGCAGGCCGCATTCGGCCTCGCCTTCAACGAGGCGTCCGGCCCCTGTCTCATCAGGACCGAAGGCAACGATCCCGATCTGGTGGAGACGAGCGTGAGGAACCTTCATGCGGTCGGGGCGGGACACGTCTTTTGCGTCATCCTGAAGAACGCCTTCCCGATCAACGTGCTGAACCAGATAAAGAATTGTCCCGAGGTCTGCAGGATCTTCTGCGCTACCGCAAACCCGGTCGAAGTGGTCGTCGCTGAATCCGCTCAGGGCAGGGGCGTCCTCGGCGTCATAGACGGGTTCCCGCCGAGGGGGGTCGAGGGACCGGAGGACAAGGCCCAGAGAAAAGAGTTCCTGAGGAAGATCGGGTATAAACTGTGAGGAGCCGCCGATGAAACTGCCTGAACTCAAATACGATGAAAAGGGGCTTATTCCGGCGATCATACAGGATGCGGCAGACGGGGAGGTGCTCATGATGGCTTATATGAACGCCGCATCCCTTGCGAAGACCGTCGAGTCGGGCTTTACGCATTTCTGGTCGCGATCGAGGGGAAAATTCTGGAAAAAGGGAGAGACGTCCGGCCATGTCCAGGAGGTCCGCGAAATCCTCTTCGACTGCGACAGGGACACCCTGCTCATCAAGGTGATCCAGCGGGGGCCGGGCGCCTGCCACACCGGCCATCGCTCCTGTTTCTTTACGGACATCCAAGGCAAAGAGACCACCGGGAAGGTCTTTTCCGAAGATGACGTCTACGGCAGGAAATGATACTCGACGATCTCCACGGGGTCATCCTCGACAGGAAACAAGCGCCGTTGCCGGACTCTTATGTCTCGTCCCTTTTTGCGAAGGGCAGGGAGGAGATGCTGAAAAAGATCGGCGAGGAGTCGGCCGAGGTGATCATCGCCTCGATGTCCGGGAACAAGGGGCAGATCGTCTACGAGATGGCGGACCTCTGGTTCCATTGCATGGTCCTCATGGCGGAAGAAGGGCTGAGCCACGCGGATGTCATGAAGGAGCTCGAAGACCGGTTCGGGAAGAAAAGGAGCTGAGATGAGCGACTGCCTGTTTTGCGGAATTATTTCGAAGAAAATCCCCGCGAGGATCGTCTACGAAGACGAGGCCGTTGCCGCCTTCGAAGACGCAAACCCTCAGGCCCCGGTGCATACGCTCGTCGTTCCGAAGAAGCATATCCCGACGACGCTCGACATTACGGAAGAAGACCAAAAACTGATCGGAAAGATGTTCCGGGTCGCCAACAGGATCGCGAAGGAAAAAGGGATTGCGGAGCGTGGGTTCCGGCTGGTGATGAACACGAACCCCGAGGCAGGCCAGAGCGTCTATCATATCCACCTGCACCTGCTCGGTGGAAGGCCTATGCACTGGCCTCCCGGCTGACGCGGGGTTAACCTTCTTTTTCCGCTTCCTCCGCCGGCTGTTCGGTTCCCGGCTGCTCCGCTTCGCCCTCCTGCTCCGCGACATCGGCGTCCTGGGGCGTCCCGTCGGCCTTCAGCAGCCTGCGTTTTCTCTTTTCTTCCTGCTTCTTGATACGCATCAACTCTTTCTTTCTCTTCTCGCTCTTATACGCCCCTGCACGTTTCGCCATCTAATCCTCCTTATTTAATATCAGGCATTATATCATGGCGGCGAAGATGATGCACACTTCCCGGACCTCGGGAAGCCGCCTTTCCTCCGGGGAGCATCCGGTTGCCGCCGGGAGCGGCCCCATAATGCAGGATATGCTTTATATGATATTCCTCATATACATCCCCATCCCATAATTTTAAACTTGATATAGCCGCAAGTTTAGCGGTTGGAAAAAATATTATTCAGGAGGTCTTTCCATGTTTTGTTATCAGTGTGAACAAGCGGCAAACGGCACGGGGTGCACCAAGATCGGCGTATGCGGCAAGGACCCGGCCGTGTCTGCCTTGCAGGACCTGTTGATCTATTCCATGAAAGGGCTTTCGCTCGTTGCGGTGGAAGGCCGGGGTTACGGGGTCAACGATCCGGCAGTGAATGTGTTTCTCACCAAGGGACTTTTTTCGACCCTGACGAATGTCGACTTCGATCCTGCGCGGTTCGACAAGCTTATCCGGAAATGCGTCACACTGCGCGAGGGGTTGAAGGCGAAGGTGAAGGCCGCGGGCGGCAGAACGGATTTTACGCACGGCGGCGCGTCCTTCACGCCCGGTGCGACCGTCGAGGACCTGGGGAGGCAGGGCCGCGAGGTGCGGGAACATGTCCCTGACGCGATGATCAATCCCGATATCCAGTCCCTCCAGGATATTCTGCTGTTCGGGCTGAAGGGCGTGGCTGCCTACGCCGACCATGCCCAGATCCTCGGCAAGACCGATGACCTTATCTACGCGTTTATGGCCGAGGCGCTGGCCGCGATGACCGGGACCGACATGGGCCTGAACGAATGGATCGCCCTGGTGATGAAGTGCGGAGAGGTGAATCTCAGGACCATGGAGCTGCTCGATGCCGGAAACACCGGCGCCTACGGGCATCCGGTCCCGACCAAGGTGCCGCTCGGCGCGAAAAAGGGCAAGGCCATCCTCGTCTCCGGCCATGATCTCAAGGACCTCGAGGCGATCCTGAAGCAGAGCGAAGGGAAGGGGATCAACGTCTATACTCACGGGGAGATGCTGCCTGCGCACGGCTATCCGGCGCTCAGGAAATATCCGCATTTCTACGGCCATTACGGCACGGCCTGGCAGAACCAGCACAAGGAGTTTGCGCACTTCCCCGGCGCGATCGTCATGACGACCAACTGCATCCAGAGGCCGCTGGCGTCCTACAAGGACAACCTTTTCACCTGCGGCCTCGTGGGCTGGCCCGACGTGAAGCATATCGGCGACGGCGATTTCGGACCGGTGATCGAGAAGGCCCTCTCGCTTCCGGGATACGCCGAGGACGCGCCGGGCAAGGAGGTCTTTGCCGGTTTCGCGCGGAATGCCGTGCTCGGCGTGGCAGACAAGGTGATCGAGGCCGTCAAGGGAGGCCATATCCGACACTTCTTCCTCGTCGGCGGGTGCGATGGGGCCAAGGCGGGCAGGAACTACTACACCGAATTCGTGGAGAAGGCGCCGAAAGACTCGGTAGTGCTGACACTGGCCTGCGGCAAGTTCCGCTTCTTCGACAAGGACCTGGGCGATATCGGCGGCATCCCGCGGCTGCTGGACATCGGCCAGTGCAACGACGCCTACTCGGCGATCCAGATCGCCCTTGCGCTCTCCAAGGCGTTCAACGTCGGGGTGAACGAGCTGCCGCTTTCGCTGATTCTTTCGTGGTATGAGCAGAAGGCGGTCGCGATACTCCTCACCCTGCTTCACCTCGGCATCAGGGACATTCGGCTCGGCCCGACATTGCCGGCATTTATCACGCCGAACGTGCTCGACGTGCTGGTGAAGAACTTCGGGATCAGGCCGATTGCCGCGAAACCGGAAGAGGACCTGAGAGCGATCCTCGGAAGCGACTGCTGCCCCGAGGCCGAAGACGCCGCCTGAACCGCCGGCGAGCAAACAGAGTGCGAAAAGGCCCGGAGGGATCCGGGCCTTACTCCCTGCCTGCGGGAGATTGCTATTCCGCCTCTTCGAAGTTTCTTACAAACTGGCCTACCTGGACGCCGAGATAGACGCACTTGATATTGTTCATGCAGTCGTCGGCATCTTTCTTTTCGAGATGAGTCGTAAGTTCGTGCCTGCCCTTCGTGAACTTTATGATATAGGCGTTCTTCTCCTTGTTGAAATCGAGGCCGAGCGAGATCCCGTGCCTTCGGATCTCGGGATATATCTCCCGTATCTTATCCATAAGCGCTTCGTCGTCGTATGCCATAGACCCTCCCTTCGTTTCCTCTTACTATCAGCTTATCCTCCCGGTGCCGAAAGTCAACTCCTTCGCAGCACACGGGCGGGGAAAACATCCCTCACATCCTTCTTGATGCGACAAGATTTAACGCAGCATGGCGTCACGCCAGAAACGTCAGGGAAAGCCGACTATCCTCACGGCTCTGATGCGCCCGTCTTCATGGCAAATTCATGATTGAGGAATAAAATATTACAGGTGAAACTGTAGTATGAGAGGAGGGAAGTCAGATGACAAAGATAATACTGATGGCAGCGCTGGCCGTGATTTTCGGCGCAATGACCCTGTCCGCTCCCGGCTCCGGACAGGCTGCATCTGCGGGGCATACCGATACGGCGAAATGGAAGACGTTCGCGAAGCCGCCGAAGGAGCAACTGAAGAAGAGACTGACGCCGATGCAGTACGAGGTGACCCAGAAAAACGACACCGAACCCGCCTTCCGCAATGAATACTGGGACAACAAACGGGAGGGGATATATGTTGATGTGGTCTCGGGAGAACCCCTTTTCAGCTCCCTCGACAAGTATGATTCGGGGACGGGATGGCCGAGCTTCAGCAGGCCCCTGGAACCTTCGAGCATCGTCGAAAAAAGCGACCGGAGCTTCTTCATAAAAAGGACGGAGGTAAGGTCGCGCCGCGGCGATTCGCACCTGGGGCATGTTTTTACCGACGGACCCAATCCGACGGGGCTGAGGTACTGCATGAACTCCGCTTCGCTGAGGTTCATCCCCAAGGAGGACCTGGCGAAGGAAGGCTACGGGGAATACATCAAGCTCTTCACAAAGTAAGAGGGGGCCGCTTCGAGCGGCCCCCTCCTTCCCGATGACCGAAGCAGCAGCAGCTACTTGACGACCTTATACGGCCTCATCATCTCGTTGTCCTCATGATCTATGATATGGCAATGCCAGACATATCCCGGTCCCTCGGTCGGATCGAATGGGTAGAGATTCGTGCCTGCAAGAGACGCATCGGGAGTCAGCGGGCTGCTCGTCGGCGTCCATCTCACCAGAATCCTCAGCACCTGTCCGGGATAGGCCTTTGCCGTATCCTTCCATCCGGATTCGCCCGGATCGGGAGGGACAGGGTCCCCCATCAGATACGGACCGATAGCCGGATTGCCCCCTATCGCGCCGTCTGCGTTGGGTGTGTCGTAAGCGAGCGGCGGTCCGTAGCCCGGGCAGAAGACACCTCCTGTGCACCGGGCGTTGTACGCGGTAGCGGCGGGGAAGGCCGATGGCCATACCCCGGGTGCCGCTTCGGTCCCGACATAGGCGTCGACATTATAGTCCTGCCTGTTTAAGACCTGAAACTGCGTCAGGTGCGTATGCATCGGATGCGCATCGACCGTCAGGTTGATGATCTCCCACAGCTCGATCGATCCCACGCGCGGGAGTTCGCTGATCCCGTCAGTGGGAAAAGTCGCCGCGTTGCCCGGGGATTTCAGCCCGTCCCAATCGGTATTGTTGACGAGGACCTCCACCGGTCCGCCCGCTCCCTCGTACTCCTTCAGAACGAGCTGCCGGACCCTGTCGATCTTCACGCCGGGAGCAACGTGTCCCTGGCCGTCCGCCAGCCTGACCATCGGAGTCGGGCTCGTGCATCCCCCCGCGGCCGGGTCGCAGCTCGTATCAGCGCTCTTAAGCGGCTCTACCACCCGAAACTGCATGACCTTGCTCATCTGCGGCTGGTCGGCCGGGAAAAGCTGGGCAGAGCCGTCCGGCTCATTCACAGCATATGGCACAGGAGAGAACCCGTCGGGAAACGGGATCGGCGCATCATTCGTGATAGTGACCGTCTGCCCGGCCACTCCGCTGAAGTCCAGGATTACGTCGATGCGCTCACCCGGGGCGATTAGAAGCCCGCGGGTCAGCAGCACGGGGCTGTCGAGATATGCGTCGTCCGCCCCGATCTGGTAGACGGGCACCGGCAGGTCACGTCTCAGCCTGTACATCCTCGCATTGGACCCATTGACGATGCGGAACCGGTAGCGGCGGGGCTCCACGTTGAGGTACGGCCAGGGAGAGCCGTTGACGACGACCACGTCTCCGATAAATTCGGGGATCCAGAACGGATGCGTTTCAGGGTTCGGGGGCGGGCCGTTCAGGCATGGATCATCCGACTCCCCGCTGCCGCATTTGGGATCGCTCCCATCCGGGAAATAAAGCTGGCTCGAGGTGTCGAACTGGCGGTCCTGAATGGCCATCTCGATCTCGTACGGACCCGTGGGCAGGTTCGCCGGCTCGCTGTCAGGGTCCCTGAGAAAGTAAAAGGCGGCAAGACCGCTGTAAACGTTGGTTCGTGTGACACCGAGGGCATGATCGTGAAACCAGAGCGTCCCCGGCTCCTGGGCATTCGGATATTGATAGACCGCCCTTCCCGGACCGTCATCGAAAAGCGTACTATAAGCGGAGCCGGTCCTTCCGTCTGAGGTGAACCATGCGTCCGGCCCGCCATCGAAGGCCGAAGGCACCTCTCCGCCGTGCAGATGAGGGACCGCAGGCGGCGTCGAAACGAACGGACGCGTGCAGGGGAACAGAAGCGGCGCGCCCTCCATGCAGTTGTCCTGCATCGTAGTGCCGAGCGGGTCCGCCCAGTGGATCGTCTGGTCGGCCGTAATCAGCCCCTGCACAACGCTGCCGGAAGATTGAAAACTGGGCAGTTCGTTGACATATTCGGCAAGCGTCGGGGTAAACCTTCTGGCCTCGACGGTTACGGCCGGCCAGAAGGCAGGACCGAGGAGCTGTCCGGTCGACTTGTCGTATGTCTCATATGCCCAAATCAAGGTGTCCGTGAAAAAGAGCGACGGACAGGCATTGCCGCTGCCGTCGTGCAAAGGATACGAGACCTTGGAGGGGTCCGGCAGCACAGGCCGGGAGGCCTCCTTCATTCTGATCGTCAATTCGGGGTGCTGCACGGCATCCACCCGCGGAAGATCGGCATTATACCCGGGTCCGAATACAGGCAGTTTCGTCTGAAACTGCGGTATGCATTCCCCCGGCAGCCACTTCTGCCGGACCAGCGTACTGGCGTCCGCCGATCCTGCAATCCCCCCGCACAAAAAGACCAGCACAATCACCGGCCCCCACATCTGTAATTTTCTGCGCATCGCTTTCCTCCTTTTTAGTCCTTTTTTGCCGTACCTAAGAACTGACTAGCTCTGCATACCTTTCCCCCTTATTTTATTGGTTGCCTATATTAAATAATTTTAATCTCATCGGCGCAATCGGAATTTGTCCTATTCTTTTGTAGGCTATTATCCTACATTGCGGCCTCCGGCATGCTTCGCCTCGAACAAGGCCTGGCCGCCGCAACAAATCCTGGCCTTTTCATCCCGCTGCCGTGATATCGTAATAAGAGGCCGGGAGATCAACCCTGAATCGAGTGAGACAGATCGGGGGCCCCCTGAGTAATCCTATCGCCAAACGAGGTGGAGATAACATGAAGCTTTCCTCGCATATCGCGCAGGGAGTCTGTCTGGGGCCTGTCGCATACTTTCTCACCGATCTCCGGACGGCCGTCATCTTCAGCGGAAGCGTCGTGCTGATCGACGTCGACCACTACCTTCATTACATCTACCGCAAGAAAAACGTCAGCGTAAGCGGCATGTTTTCTTTTTATGACGACGTATGGAACAGGAGGAGGGAGGTTTTCGGCGTCGAGATCTTTCACACCGCCGAAGTGCTCCTGCTGCTCGTTGCCGCAGGGTTCTGGCACCCCGCGTTCCTGGCGGTTGCCGCGGGCTTTTTCGCCCATATGCTCTTCGACTTCCTGCACCTCTCCTGGCACAAGGTCCCGTTTGTCCGGGCACTCTCGTTCGCCGAATTCTTTATCAGGAAGAAGAACTACCCTCCCGGCATGATCTGGTAGAAGGGCACGAAAGCCGGTATCGGCACGCGTTGCCCGGCCCGGAACCGGTTTTGTTGCCATAGACACTCCCAATCGGTAATATAAATGTCGCCGCGTGTTTCCGGCCGGCAGCCGGGGGCCGCGCGGTCTCACAGCAGCGCACGCGACCTTGCCGGCCTGCCTTCGAAGTGAGTCTGCAAACCACAGCAAAGGATTTGTAATGGACATACACGCGGAAATAGCGCGCCTGAACCCGAAACAGAAAGAGGCGGTCATGCGCACCGAAGGGCCGCTCCTCGTGCTCGCCGGCGCGGGGTCCGGTAAAACGCGGGTCATCACAATGAGGACCGCGTATCTCGTTCATACCGGGGTCAGGCCCGGCTCCGTGCTGGCCGTCACCTTTACGAACAAGGCGGCCACGGAGATGAAAGAACGGGTAAAGTCGATGGTGCGGGGCGAAGGCGGCTCGCCGGTCATTTCGACCTTTCATGCCCTCTGTCTCCGGGTACTCAGGAGAGAGATCGAACACCTCGGCTACCGGAAAGACTTTACGATCTATGACACCTCCGAGCAGGTGTCTCTCCTGAGGAATATCCTGTCGGACATCACGTTTTATGACAAGAGCTTCAAGGCGGAGTCCATTCTCGAACGGATCAGCAGGACAAAGAACGCGTTCACGCCAGAAAAAGCTGGCCCGGCCGACGATCCGGTGGAGGAGGCGTCGGCGATGCTTTACCCGCGCTACCTCGAGGCCCTGAAATCTCTGAACGCCCTGGACTTCGACGACCTTCTCCTGCTCACCCTGAAACTCTTCAGGGAACATACGGCCGTACTGGAGCGGTACCGGGAGCGGTTCAGATACATTATGGTGGACGAGTATCAGGATACGAACCGCGTCCAGTACGAATTCATCAAGCTGCTCGCCGGAGAGAGGAGGAACCTCTGCGTCGTCGGCGATGACGACCAGTCGATATACGGATGGAGAGGGGCGAACCTCGGAAATATCCTTGACTTCGAGCGGGACTTCCCGGGGACCCTGACGGTGAGGCTCGAGCAGAACTACCGTTCCTTCGGCCATATTCTCAAGGCGGCAAACGGCGTCATACAGAATAACAGAAAACGGATGGAGAAGTCCCTCTGGACCTCAAAAGGAGACGGCCCCGAGGTGAGGATCTTCAAGGCCAGGGACGCCGAAGACGAGGCCGACTGGGTCGCCGACAGGATATCGATGCTCCGGTTCGAAAAAAATATTCCCTATGAGGACTTCGCCGTCGTCTACCGCGCGAATACCCTCTCGAGGCCTTTCGAGGAGGCGTTGAGAAGAAAGAGGATCCCCTATTCGGTGGTGGGAGGAACGAGCTATTTCGACCATAAGGAGGTGAAGGACCTCGCGGCGTATCTCAAGATCATCGCAAACCCCTCGGACGACCTGAGTCTCCTCAGGGCGGCCAATGCGCCGAAAAGAGGATTGGGGCCCTCGGCACTCGGCGCGCTGGCGGAGTTCAGCCGCGCGCACTCGCTTACTCTTCTGGAGGCGTTCGGCAGGGCTTCGTCGGCTCAGGTCCCGGGCCAGAAGGCGGCCGCTTCCGCCGAAGCTCTTCATGCCCTGCTCGGCCGTTACCGGAAGATGTTTGAGGCAGGAAGGGGAATGGACAAAGCGCTGGCGGCCCTGATTGGGGAGATCCGGTATCGCGACTACCTCTCGGAGCTCTATAAGACCCCGGAGGCCGCCTTCAGGAGGATAGAAAACCTCGACGGCTTCATCGACTCCATACGGCATTATGAGACGACGGAGCCCGGCCCGTCGCTTCACGGGTTCCTCGAGACGATCGCGCTCACCGACCTGATGAAGGAGAAGGAGGAAAAAGGCGGCCGCGGCGTCACCCTCATCTCCTTCCACTCTGCAAAAGGCCTCGAATTCCGGGTCGTCTTCATCGTCGCGGCGGAAGAGGATATCCTGCCGCACAAGAAATCCGTCCGGATGAATGAGGACCTCGAGGAAGAACGGAGGCTCTTCTACGTGGGGATCACCAGGGCGATGAAGGAGCTCTATATCACCTATACGGGCTTCCGGACGAAATACGGCAAGGATGCGCCGTCCTTTCCCTCCAGGTTCATCGAGGAGATCCCTGCCGACTCGAGCAGCAGGATAGAAAGATCCGAAAAACTCGCACCGGAAGAAGAGGAGGCTTACGCGCGGAAATTCTTTGACAACATAAAGTCGATCCTGGGGGACTGACTGTCCTCTTCAGTCGAGACGTCCTCCCGTGATCCCTCCCTGCGGTCTCACGCCCGGGGGATGTACTCCCTTTGCCGATTCGTCAATTCGTGATACCATTTCTCTATATACCGCCATGGCCCTTCTCCCGGAAAAGATAGACAGCCGCATCCGCAAGAAGCTCACTCCCGCCGGAGAAGGACCGCAGGGCTTTTTCACCTCTTTTCTCAGGATCTTCTATGTCCTCGTGAACGGCTTCTTCGACGAAAAGATATCCCTGATGGCGGCGGGGTTGGTCTATACGACGCTCCTCAATCTCGTGCCGCTGCTTGCAGTAGGCTTTTCCGTGCTCAAGGCATTCGGCGTCAGCACGAGACTTGAGATCATGCTCTACTATTTTCTCGAGCCGCTCGGCGAAAAGGGAGCGGATATTTCGATGACGGTGATCTCCTTCGTGGAGCACATGAACGTGGCGGTGCTCGGCACGGTCGGACTCGTCACCCTGCTCTATACGGTGGTCTCCACTGTAAGCAGGATAGAATCAGCCCTTAACTCCATCTGGCACGTGAAAGAGACGCGTCCCCTCAGCCAGAGGTTCAGTGCATATCTGAGCATCGTACTCGTCGGACCGGTTTTTATCTTCGCTGCGACAAGCCTCATCGTGTCGCTCAAGTCGTCCTTTGTGGTCTCCTGGGTCCTTTCGTTTCCCGGAGTCGGCGTGCTCGCATATATTGCCGGCAAGATACTCCCCTACCTTTTTGCCGCAGCCGCCTTCGCGCTGATCTATATTTTTCTGCCCCACGCGCGCGTCCGTCTCGGGCCGGCGCTGGCTGGCGGCTGTTCTGCCGCGGCAGCCTGGGGCGCGATCGGATGGGCGTTTGCATCGTTCGTGGCTACTTCCTCACGGTACTCCGCCATGTATTCGGGTCTCGCCGCGCTGTTTCTCTTCCTGATCTGGGTCTACTGGAACTGGGTCGTGCTCCTGGCCGGCGCCACGGTAACGTTTGTCCGGCAGCACCCTGCCTATTTCGGCCAGGAAGAAAGGGAGGGGCCCGCGGAGCGTTTCCGCGAACGCGCCGTCCTCCGCATGCTCGCGATGATCGGCCGAAACTTCTACTCGGGGAAGCCTCCCTGGGGCGCGGCTTCGCTTTCGTCTCATCTCGACATTCCGCTCCCCCTCCTCCAGGATCTCCTGGGAATGCTTGCCGGGCAGGGCGTGCTCACACTCACCGCCGGAGAGCCGCCCTTCTATATCTTTGCGCGAGACCCGGAAACGATATCGCTGGATGAAATAATAGCGGCCGTTCGCAAAGACGGCGCAGCAGTCTCCCCGCAGGACAAAAAACAGCGGCGAGGGAAAGGGATCGATGCGGTCATGCAGGATATCGACGAGGCAATCTCTGCCGTCCTGAGGTCGAGGTCGGTAAAGGAGCTTGTCGACGCCTCTGCCGTTGAAGACCCCGGCGCTCTCCCGTAGTGTCCCCCCGGGAGAGGCGGCTCAGATATCGCATTCGCAGCGTTTGCTTCTCAACCGGAGGATTTGGTCTTCGGGGAAATCGACGTAGACGGTCTGGACCGATGCTCCCCGGGCAAGGGCGGAATCGAGCGGGCTTTCGTGACGATACCCCCGTCTGAGCATCTCGGAGACCAGGTCCTCGTGCCTCAAAAAGAGCGCTTTGAGCTTCCCCTTCCACCTCAGTACCTCGGGATGCCCCGAATAGCCTTTCCGGTTGTTGGTCAGGATGCTCCATATCGCATGGAGCTCCCTGTGCTCGCCGAGGAGATGACTCCGGCAGAGCCGTTCAGGCGAAAGGTCCCATATCCTCATCCTGCACCTCCTGTTCGATGAACTCGGCAAAGCGGGCCGGGCGTCCATACGCAAAGTCTATCACATCCTGACGTCGGCACAAGCCCGGGCGCAGCATCTCGATCCCGCGCGGCCGCAGACATCGTTTTCGTTGACAAATTCTCAACGATTATCCCATAATATTGTCATCGTAGTGATGCCTTGACGCGACAACGACCTCAGGGATAATTGGGCCCTGGGGTTTTATTTTGTGCAGCTAACCGGAGGAGTTTTTGTTGGAGAAAAAATCGGAAGTGGAAGGTTTCGGCGGTCTCGGCCTGAGCGAAGCGGCAATCAAAGCAGTCAACGAAATGGGCTTCGAGGAGCCGACCCCTATCCAGAAGCTCGCCATACCGCCTGCGCTCGAGGGCCGCGATCTCATCGGTCAGGCCCAGACGGGAACCGGCAAGACCGCCTCGTTCGGCATACCGATTATCGAGAAGGATTTCTCGGGCAAAAAGCCGCAGGCATTGATCATAACGCCGACGCGCGAACTGGCCCTGCAGGTCTCGGAAGAGCTGAGGGCGCTTGCGAGGTTCCGGAAATGCTCGGTCGTGACGGTGTACGGGGGCGCCTCGATCGTGGAGCAGATAAAGGCCCTCAGGCAGGGGACGAATATAGTGGTGGGGACCCCGGGCCGCATCATCGACCACCTGACGAGGGGGACGATGTCGGTCGAAAACGTCTCGACGGTCGTTCTCGACGAGGCCGACGAGATGCTCGACATGGGCTTCATCGCCGATATCGAGCGGATACTTGCGATGACGCCGGAGTCACGCCAGACGATGCTCTATTCGGCCACGATGCCTGCCGAGATCCAGAAGATCGCGAAGCGGCACATGCGCGACCCGGTCCGGATCGCGATCAACGTAAAAGACATCGTAGCCCCGGAGATCCAACAGGTCTTCTATGAAGTCCTCGAACGGGACAAGACGGAGGTGCTCAGGAGACTGCTCGACGTCGAGTCGCCGGAGCTGACACTCGTCTTCTGCCATACCAAGAGGGAGGTCGACGACGTTGCGGCCTGGCTCCAGAAGATAGGCTATAACGCCGGCGCCCTTCATGGAGACTTCACCCAGTCCCACCGCGAAGAGATGATGTCGAGATTCAGGTCCGGCAAGATCGATATCCTCGTCGCCACCGACGTGGCCGGCAGAGGAATCGATATCGAAAATATAAGCCACGTTATCAACTACAGCATCCCCCAGGACCCCGAGGGCTATATTCACCGGATAGGGCGGACGGGGAGAGCGGGCAGGACCGGCATCGCAGTCACGTTCGTCACGCCCCGTGAATACCGCCAGCTCCAGCTGATCGAAAGAATCGCCAAAACGAAACTGAGCAAAAAAGAGATCCCGACGGCGGCCGAAGTGAAGAAGGCCCGCCAGCGCCAGATCAAAGAGGACCTCGCGGAGGTGATCGAAAAAGGGAAGCACCGGCAGTACATGGCCGTGATCAGGGAGCTTGCCGAGTCGGCCGATATCGAGGAGCTCGGCGCCGCGGCCCTCTCCCTTGCCTTCGGGAGCACGGAGATCGCGGAACTGGTAAAACACCAGCCCCGTCCTTTCGGCGACAGAAGGCCGGAACAGAGAGGGACCGGAGAAAGAGGGATGACCAGGCTCTTCATGACCGTAGGGCATAAGGACAAGGTGCAGACGGCCGAGGTCCTCAAGGCGATCGCAAAGGAATCGGACATCCCCGGACACAGCGTCGGGAAGATCGAGATCATGGATCACTTCACGTTTTTCGAGGTCCCTTCCGGAATCGCGGAGAAGGTCCTGACAGCGATGAACCGCGCCGTGATCAGGGGGAGAAGGGTCTCGGTCACAAAGGCGAAGGCACATCCCGCATCTTCGAAGACCTATCCTAAGAAGAAACGGCCGTAGCCGTTACGGCAAAGCCGGTTTCCCTCTGAGGATCTCGTCGAGGAGTTTGTCTCTTCCATAGATATCATTTCTGAACTGGAGCGTCGAATTCTCGTCAACCCAGGCGGTGAGGTAGACAAAATTGACGTTTATCGGCCGGGGCACCGGGACCTCGGTCTCCACGCCCGATGAGATAGTGGACAGTATCTTCTCCCGGGACCATTTCGGCGAGTCCCGAAGCAGATACTCGGCCAGTTCGATCGGCTTTTCGATCCGGGTGCACCCATGGCTGAAGGTGCGCACGTTGCGGGCAAAAAGTCCCTTTGCGGGGGTATCGTGCAGATAGACGTTGTAGGGGTTGGGGAACATGAACTTGATGCGGCCCAGGGGATTCAGAGTGCCCGGCTCCTGACGAAACCGGTACGAAAGGGACTTGGGCGAGATATGGGCCCAGTCGACGGTCTCCGGATCGATTTCCTTTTCCTGGTTCCCCCAGCCCTTCAGGACCTTCATTTTCTGCTTCGAAAGATAGCCCGGCTTCTTCCTGATGTCTCTCAGTATCTCCTTCTGCGCGATACTGTCGGGAACGTTCCAGGCGGGATTGATGATAAGGTACTTCATTTTCGCAGAGAAGACGGGGGTCTGCAGGTATGACTTGCCGACGACGACCTTCATCGAGAGGACCGGCTTGCCTTCCTCGACGACCTGCAGCCGGAAATCCGCGATGTTGACGATGACGAAACGCCGGTCGGTATTGCCGAGTATCCAGCGCAGCCTCTCCATGTTCAGCTCGATCTGCCTTACCCGTTCCGCCAGCGGGACGTTCAGTGCGGCGAGAGTAGCGCGGCCTACGACGCCGTCCGGCTCAAGTCCGTGGCGTCCCTGAAACATGCGGACCGCCGTTTCGAGCGTCTGATCGAAGAGCAGCTCAGGGGTCCGGCCATCCGCGAGATCGCCGGAAGCGGCAAGGCGTTTCCGAAGCTCCGCAACCCTGGCAGACGTAACGCCCTTTTTCAGCGGCGGCCCGGCCGCAACGACCGGCCAGGGGCCCCGGAGAGACAACTCACGGTACTTCGCCAGCGCCTGTTTGAGATTTTCATATGATGCCTGCAGGGGGCGCAGCCGCGCCAATGTTTCCCTGACCTGTTTTTTCCCCAGCGCCTGTTCGAGAAGAGAGGCGACATCCACCTTGCCTCTTTCGGCAAACCACTCGGCCTTCATCCTGACGGGGTCGACGCACCCTCCCGAGAGGTGGCAGCCGAGGGTGATAAAGGCATCGCTCAGCAGGACATCGAGGGCGGCCAGCTCTGTCGCCGTTGGTCTTTCTCTTTCAGCCGCCGCGACGAGGGATCTGAGCCGCGTAAGATGGTAAAAACCGGGTGTCAGTCCGTCCGCATAGGAATCCTCGATCGCCCTGATGAGCGTAGAGGCCTGAATCAGCCTGCCGTCCCAACTCCAGGCGGGCTGATAGTTCCTGGCTCCGTAAAAGGTACGGACAAGGGCCAGGGAGTATACCGTTTCTCCCGAGACGACCACCTCGCGGCCCGATCCGCCGGTGAGAATCTCATGGATTATCGACCCGGTGCCCGGCACCTGCGGAACGACGGGCCTGGCCCCTTCGGCGGAAGCGCCTCCGGGAAACAAAAGGGTGCATAAAAACAGGAGAAGCGCCATCGATGTTCTTTTCGCAACAACCGTCTGCTTCATCTCTTTAGTGTAACAAAACACCGCCACTCGCCGGCCTTCAGGAGAGAATCTTCAGAAACGACGGGGCGTGTCCCGCACAAAAAAACGGCGGGGCAGAACGCCCCGCCGTTTCAGGATCACTATTCGGATCGATCTAATTCGACGCGGGGAAAGCCAGCTTTACATTTCTCTCCGTATTCCTGTATCTTTTTAGAATGATCGATTTGCACACCCACACAATATTCAGCGACGGTGAACTCATCCCTTTTGAGCTTATTCGGAGGGCCGAGGCAATGGGCCTTTCCGCCATCGCAATTACGGACCACATGGACGCCTCGAATGTCGATTTTATCGTCCCCCGGATCGTCAAGGCGATCGAAAAGATACGCGGGTCGGTTTCGATAGAGGTGCTGCCGGGGGCGGAGATCACCCATGTCCCCCCTGAACTCATCGCGGACCTGGTAAAGGAGGCCCGGAGCCTCGGTGCGAAGATAGTGGTCGTTCACGGCGAGACGATCGTCGAGCCGGTGAGAAAGGGGACAAACCGGGCCGCCATCGAGGCGGGGGCGGACATCATCTCCCATCCCGGGCTCATCTCGACGGAAGATCTTCTCTCCGCGAAGGAGAAGAATGTCCTGCTCGAAATCACTTCGAGAAAGGGACATTCCCTTTCCAACGGCTATGTGGCAAAAGAGGCGATGCGCTTCGGCGCACCCCTCTGCATCAATACCGACAGCCATGGCCCGTCCGATCTGATTACGAAGGATACCGCCCGCCGCGTGCTGCTTGCGGCCGGGATCGAGGAAAACAGAATAGATTCCATTTTTGAGAATTCCAGACATCTTGTAGAAAAAGCGTTAAGGAGGACCTGATGCCAAGGGTTATAAAGAAAAAGGGCAGGAAGAAAGAGCATATCGGCGCAGAGACCGAGGTTGTCGACAGACTGGCCGATATCCGCGACCAGCTCAGGAAAAAGCAAAAGACGGTGGTCATGTACGGGGCGGCCGCCCTGGTCGTCATCGTCGCCGTAGCCGGGACCCTTCTGTACCGGCAGAATGAAGCGGTGCAGGAGCGACAGCTTGAGTATAAGGCATACAAGCTCTATTACAGCGAATATCAGCAGCAGCCCGCAACGGGCCCCGAGCATTTCCAGAAGGCCCTTGATCTCTTCCAGCAGGCGTACCAAAGGAAGAAAACCGCGAGGACCCTCTTTTATATCGCGAGCTCTTATGCCGAGCTGGGCAAATACGACGAGGCGCAGAAGAGCCTCGGCGAGTTGATCAAAGAGTACCCGTCCGCCACCGACATCCTGCCGCTCGCCTATCAGAAGCTGGCCGACATACAGCTCAGGGCAGGCAAGAAGGACGAGGCGCTCAAGACGCTCAATACGCTCTACCTGTCCGGCGGCAGCATCTATAAAGACCTGGCGCTCATAGAGTCGGCCCGGATACTCGAAGGCGAAGGCAAGAAGGACGAGGCGCTCGCCAAGTACAAAGAACTTGCCGAGAAGTTCAAGGATTCGCCGTACCGCGCCGAAGCCGAGGCGAAGCTCGGGGAAAAGAAGGCCGGCTAGCGCGCCGCGACCAGACTGTTTTTGTGATGACGGGAGGCCACCTTACCATGGTGTGAGGTGGCCTTTTTTATGCGGCGATGACGACTGCCGGATGCCTTCCTCAGCACCCGGTGTTTCTTGTAGGAAACCTTCCTGACAATCGAGCTGTCTTCGCGGTCTGCGACAAAAAGTCCCTTCGGCGGCAGGTATAAGCTGCTGCCGGACTTCAGGGGCATGATCTTCTCCATCGAATTCAGAGAGAGTATGACAGGGACGGGGACCCCCGTCTTCCGAGCAATCTTCTTAAACGTGTCCCCTTGCCTGACGGTGTAATGCCCGATCGTGAAGCGCTCGCCTTCCGGGACCTGTGAGAGTTTCTCCTGGAACTCGTCCTTCGTGCCTTTCGGGACCCTCAGAACGTACTGCTGAACATCGGGGGGGGTGCACCATCTCCTCAACTCGGGGTTCAGTTTCTTCAGCTCCTGCACATCGGTCCCGGCGCATTCCGCGGCGACCGAAAGGTCGACGGGGGCATCCAGCATGACCTCGTCATAGCTGAGAGGCTCGTGATAGGCGATGTCCTCAAACCCGAAATCCTTCGGGTTGGTGGCAATCAGCCCCGCGGCGATAAACCTGGGGACATACTCCTTCGTCTCCCTTTTGATATGCTGCGTCCCGAGGAGGTCCCAGTATGTGTCGGCCTTGCTCCTTTTGATAGCCTTGAGGATCTTACCCTCGCCGGCATTGTACGCAGCCATCGCGAGGTTCCAGGAGCCGAACATCCCGTAAAGGTCCTTCAGATAATCTGCCGCCGCCTCGGTCGACTTTACCGGGTCTCTTCTTTCGTCCTTCCACCAGTTGATCGCAAGGCCGTACCGCCTCGCGGTCGACGCGATAAACTGCCAGGGACCCGCGGCCCTGGCGATCGAGTACGCATTGGGGTTAAACCCGCTTTCGATGAGGGAGAGGAAGACTATGTCTTCCGGAACATTCTTCTTCCTGAGGATCTCCTTCATCATATCGAGATATTGGCCGGACCGGCTGAGCCAGAGGGAAAACCTCTCTTTGATCGTCGTACTGAACAAGCCGATACTCCTCTCGACCGCCTTCGACGCGGTCGCATTCGACTCGTACGAGGTGATCAGAGAAGGCTGACCGGCGGCGGGCGCCTGCTCGGAATCCGCAGGGGCAGGAGCGACACCCGTATCTGCCGCCTCAATCTGAGCGCCAGCAGCAGCGTCATTTTCGGGAGCCATCACCTCAGGAACGTCGACCGATATTTCATGGTTTTCCAGACTGGCGAAATCGATCCACGACGTTTCGCTGTTTACGGCAGTCTCCTGCGCATAGGAAAAGACTGGCAGAAGGACAAGAAACAAAACCGGGAGAAAAACCGCAAGAGAGAGTTCTTTCGCTCTTTTCATACGGACTAATTGTCCGATATAACCAGCTTTGTTGTCAAGGGAAAAATCTGGCAGCATGGCATAATTTGTCACTCCGGCGGGCGTGGTTTTTGAAAGAGGCGCATCCGCCCCTCGCCGATTTTAGTGGTATCATGATCAGATGCAGGACAAGATCATATTCACGCTGGGGACCGATCGAAGGGGCAGGGAAGATTTCGTCGAGATCCTTCTGGGCTATGAGATACAGGCCCTGCTGGACGTCAGGAGCTTCCCTCACAGCAGGCTCCCGCTTTTTCAGAGAGACAACCTCGAACCGCTTCTGGCCGCAAACGGGATAGAGTATCATTTCCTCGGCAGGGAGCTGGGCGGACTCAGAAAGGGCGGATACGTAGCCTACCTGATCACCGACTATTTCCGGGAGGGGATCGACGCGGTCGAGGAGATCGCCGGGCGGAAGCGCTCCGTCATTATCTGCGCCGAAAAACTTCCCTGGAAATGCCACCGAAAATGGATCGCGCGCGAGCTCTGCAAAAAGGGCTGGACCGTGGAGCATATCATCGAAAAGGGAAAGATATGGGTGCCGAAGTGAGACGGGACAACACTCATTCCCGGCCCTTCAGAACAATCTCGGCGCCTTGTCTCCCTTTTCGATCATCTTCAGCAGTTCTTCGTACGTAACGGTAGTGACCCCGAGGTCTTTCGCCTTCCGGAGCTTCGATCCTGCGTCCTCTCCGACGACGAGATAGTCGGTGACCGCCGAGACGGAGGATGCGGCATGGCCGCCGTGCGATTCGATCAGTCCCTCGATTTCTTTCCTCGGTTTGGGCATCGTGCCGGTGATGACGAAGGTAAGGCCCTCGAGCGCGCCGGGAGCATTCCTCTTCCTTTGGTAGTCGGGGTTGGATATCGTGAGCCCGTGTTCCTTGATCATGACATCGAGGAGCTCCAGGTTCTTCTTGTCGCCGAAAAAGGTCGCGACGGACGCGGCGATCTTTTCGCCCATTTGTTTGATGTTCAGGATGTCCTCGCGAGAGACATGATAAAGTTCTTCGAGGCCCTCGAAGTTCTTCGCCAGGAGCTTTGCCGCAAATTCTCCGACATGGATGATGCCGAGCGCATAGAGAAAGCGCGCAAGGTTGGTTTTCTTCGACCGCTCTATCGCGTCGATCAGGTTCTGCGCCGACTTCTCCGCAAACCGCGGCAGCGCAATCAGATCGTCCTTCCGAAGTTTGTAGATATCTTCGAAATGCCTGAGGAGTCCCCGGGAATAGAGGAGTTCCACGTTCTTTTCCCCGAGGCCCTCGATGTCCATTCCCCCTCTCGAAGCGAAGTGTATAATCTTCTCTTGTATTTGAGCAGGGCAGTGCAGCGACGTGCACTTCACTGCGACTTCGCCTCCTTCCCTGGTCACTTTAGACCCGCAGGCAGGGCATGTGTCGGGTATCTGGACTTCCTCTCCCCGGTGGGGCTTCTCGTCCCTGATGACCACCGATACAACATGGGGGATAACGTCTCCCGCCCTTTCCACAACGACCGTATCACCCTCCCGTATATCCTTTCTCCTTATCTCGTCCCAATTATGAAGCGTCGAGCGCGTTACCGTCACGCCGCCGATCTTCACGGAAGGCTTGAAGATAGCAAATGGCGTAATCACCCCCGTCCGGCCGACGCTCCAGCGAATTTTATCTATTCTGGCATTCTCCTGATGGGCGGGGAACTTATACGCGATCGCCCAGCGGGGCTCTCTCGTCTTTGTGCCGAGCTTCTGCTGAAGCCCCAGGTCGTTCACCTTCACGACCGCCCCGTCGGTCTCGAAGGGGAAGCCCTGTCTGCCCTTTTCGATCTCCGCTATCGCCGCGATCACCTTGTCGACCCCTTTGGCGATCTTTAGCCTCGCAGGCGTCGGGAACCGAGACTCTTTGAGCCAGGCGATGAATTCCGAGTGGCTTTCGAAGCTGATGCCCCCCAGCCTCCCCATTCCGTAGCAGGCAAGGAAGAGCTTTCTCCCGGCGGTGATCGAAGGGTCGAGCTGCCGGATCGAGCCGGCAGCGGCATTGCGCGGATTGGCGAAGGCCGGATCGCCCTTCTTCTCCCTCTCTTTGTTGAGCTTCTCAAACTCCGCGAGGTCCATGTACACCTCGCCCCTGATATCGATCTCATCGGGTACCTGTGCCCCCTCGATCTTCAGAGGAACGGACCGTATCGTCTTTATGTTCAGGGTGACGTCTTCACCTTCATATCCATCGCCCCTTGTCGAAGCCGTAACGAGGACACCTTTCCTGTATGACAGTTCAAGGGCAAGCCCGTCATATTTCGGCTCGACGGTATACTCTATCTCCCCGTCGGCACCGAGAAGCTTACTGATCCGGCCGTCGAAGTCGCGGACCTCGTCGTGGGAAAAGGCGTTGTCGAGCGAGAGCATCGGCTCCGCATGACGCACCTTTTCGAATTTCTCCTGAGGAGCGGCGCCGACCCGCTGGGTGGGGGAGTCGGGGAGGACATAGCGATACTGCTCTTCGAGTTTCTGCAACTGCCGGAACTGACGGTCGTATTCCGCGTCCGAAATTATCGGGGTATCGAGGACGTGGTACCGGTAACTATGGTAATTGAGGTCCTTAACGAGCCTCGCTATCTGTTCTTTTATGTCCCTGGTTGTGCCGCTCGGCATAAAAAGTCCCCGTCACATGGATAAATATTCTAATACTCTATCATAAAAAATAATACCGCAAACAGGGCGGAAGCCGGCTGGGGCATCTGCTGCCAAACGTCGTAATACCCCCGGACACAGGGAATTCGGCAGGACATTTCAACCGGGTCTGTCCTCACGCTAAATGCTCTTGTATTGTTGCGCAACTATTTACTTCGTAGTATTATACTATGGTTGTTTTTTCCGACTAATAAAACAGGAGGCAGCATTATAATGACAAAAAGAAGAACACCATTTACCGTTTTTTTTGCACTGATCTTTCTGGCGGCAGCCGCCGCGTCAGGCTCGGCACACCAATTTCCCGCTGGGGCGGAAAAACTCGCCAAATCGGAAGAATGCTCTGGATGCCATGCGGCGATATATACCGAGTGGACGGCTTCCATGCATGCCAATTCCTCCCCTTTTAAAGACAATGCCCATAACGCGGTCAGGTTGAAATTTGCGGCTTCGCTCAAACAGATGGGGAAGACCCCTTCCTACCATTGCGCGAACTGCCACACGCCGATGGCCGACAATATCGCCGATCTGATGTCTGGCAAAGCTCAGCCCGACAGCGATAACTGGACTCATACCGAGGGGACGGGATGCTCCTTCTGCCACCGCATAGAATCGATCGTGCCCGGCAAGGAATTCAACCAGTATGTACTTAACAAGGATGGGAGTTTCTACTCGTCGAATCCCTCCGGCAAAGCCCCGCATAAAACCGCGAAGTCGGCGCTGTTTTCCAGCGGCGAGGTCTGCATGGGCTGCCATAGCCATATGCGCAATAGCAAAGGGGCCCCTATATGCGTCATGGATGAAGAAGGTGCCTCCAACTGCCTGACCTGCCACATGCCGGAGGCCGAAGGCTCTCCGGCTGCCGGCTCGGAGAAAAAGACGCATTTCTCGCATGCCCTGCCAGGCGGCCATGACATCGATATGCTGCGCAAGGCGGTGAGTCTCGATATGAGCGTCGATACCTCGGCCAAACCTCTCAAGGTGGCCGTAACGCTCAAGAACATATCGGCCCATACCTTCCCCTCCACCATGCCGATGCGCCTGGCGTTTCTGAAGCTCACGGCCGAAGACTCAAGCGGCAGGGTCGTCTGGACGAACATCAAGGAAAGCCCGATGGAAGATATGCAGTCGGTCCTGGTCAAGATGTTCAAGGCAGGTGAGGAAAAGGGCGTTGCGCCCTGGAAGGCCGAAGCGGTCGCAATGGACACAAGACTGAAAAAGGGGGAGGAACGGAAACTCTCCTATACCGTCCCGTCCGATAATATCAAGACGGTATCCGTCTCGCTTATATACCGTCTCTTTGCGCCGCCGGCGATGAAGATGATGGGGATACCGGCCGACGGGAAAAACGATAAGGTCTATATGGTGATCAAGAAGAAGGTGGATCTGTAAAATCACTCTCTCCGGGGAGGGAGAAAATGCCTTCCCCGGGATTAATCCCTCCGCGGTTTGCTACACATCTCCGGCTATTGCTGGCAGCATGATTTTTGTTGTAAAATCTCAGGCGGCATCATCATAGCTGCCGATAAGTCGTCGAAGGTGACATAAAGAGAAAGGGGAGCGGATAATGGGACATTTCAGGATCGGAAGAGTATTCATCAGTGTTTTGTGGCTGGCTGTTTTTTCATTTCTTTTGGGTTGCCAAACGATCGAGACCCGTGAGGCGGCCCAGGGTGGCGATAAAGGGCTCGAGGCGTCGGCGCAGTCGGGCTTCAGCGAGGAGAACCTCTGTTCCCTGCTGACGAAGCAGGAGGTCGGCGCCCTTCTGAAAAAGAAGATGGCCGACCCGGAACTCTCAGGCGATGACTGCACGTATCGGGTAGCTCAGCCATCCAGCCTGACCGAGTTCCGCATCCAGATGAGCACCGATGACGGCTCGGGCTTCAACTTCAACAGGCAATCAGGGAAGGACGAGGGAAGGAAGATCAAAGAGGTGAAGGGCCTCGGGGATGCTGCCTATTTTGACGACTCATACTTGCATGTCCTGAAAGGAAACGTCTGGCTCATCTTCATGACGACGGGCACAGGACAGCTGCCTTCTGAGAAGGTGATGAAGGCCCTTGCGAAAAAGGCGGCCGACAGACTGCCGTAGTCAATATGTTGGCGCTGTCGGGCAGCAGATCATTTCAGAGATAAAGGGGGACGGGTTCTGGGGAGCAGAAGGGAGCATAAAAGCTAAGCAGCTGATGGGCCTCGTATTTCATCTCGCCGTCCTGGTGACCGCTGCGATATCGCCGCCTCCGGTCTTCTGCGCCGGTGCGGAGATGCCGCCGGCCGGGACCGCAAAAAGACCGGATCCGCCTTGACAGGCGCCCCTTCTTGAACGACAATGGGCACATCAGCACCCGGAGCGTCTTCCGGCAGTCTGAAGACCATGCAGTGCAGAAAGGAACAGCCATGAAAGGGATCGTATTGTTTCTCGCAGTAATGTTCGTATTTCCCGCCCAGGGGGCCTTTGCCGCTGTGAAGCCCTGCGATGAACTCAAGTCGGAAATCGAAGCGAAGTTGCAGGACAAGGGCGTCCAGGGATATTCCCTGGAGATAATCCCGGCCGATCAGGTCAAGGAGGAAAAGGTCGTTGGTTCCTGCGAAGGAGGATCGAAGAAGATAATCTACTCACGCGGCGGAAAGCAGGAAACAAAGAAGAAGGGGCAGAAGGAATAAGGGCAACAGCTACCAAAAGAAAGGGGCCTTTCATATTGTGCGAAAGGCCCCTTTCCCGAAAACTGATGCCGCGGTTATTCGTTCCGGTAGACGTACTTCTTGATATCGATCCCTGCCTTCTTCGCGATGTCGAAGACGGGATTATAGTCGGCTACGGTCGTCTCGATGAACTTGATCCCGCCGAATTTCTGGAGCACCACCTTGCCCTCGGGGTCCTTGTCGATATTCAGAAGCGCCTCCTTGAGTCTCTTCTGTATCCCCTTGTCGAGTCCCTTTCTCACACAGAGGCCGTTGGAAGGCACCTTGGTCGACTCGGCGAGAATGACCAGCTCCTTGTCGACGCGCGGATCGGCCGCCCTCACCCTGTTGTACATACTGTGCTTGGCGGCGCCGATGTCAGCTTTTTTGTCGAGCACGGCATATATCGCGGCGTCATGGCTTCCGGCGAAGAAATAATCGCCGAAGAACGTATTGATGTCCTTAACTCCATGCTCCCGAAAATAGGCCTCCGGGAAGACGTAGCCGGCGGTTGTCGCCTTCTCAACGAAGGCCATCTTCTTCCCTTTCATGTCCTTCACGCTACGGATTCCGCTGTCTTTTCTCACGAAGAGATAACCCCAGTACTGGGTGGAGCCGTCGAGGTTCATCGGCCTCGCCAGCGGCACAACGCCGAGCTTCTGTATCGCCAGCGCGCCGGTGAAAGAACCGAAAAACGCCCCGTCCATCTTTTCGGAGGTGAACCGCTCGATGATGTTGCCGTATCTGCTTAAAATCGTCAGGTTCACCTTGACGCCGGTCTTCTTCGTGAGATAATCGGCAAGCGGCTTGAACCTCTCCCTTTGCTTAAAGACGTTCATCTCCGGGATGAGACCGATCAGGATCTCCTTCTGCTCGGCCCTCGCGAGGGAAGAAAAGGGAAACAGGGAAAATACAAGTCCGATAACCAGCAGTCTGGCAAGGTTTTTCATCGTCGACCTCCTTCGGTTGATTCGTCTTGAACGGCTGCCCGCAACGACTGCATTATACCCGCACAGGCCTGAAAATTTCTAGACCGTCTCCTCGCCCAGCCATTCGAGATAGTCTTCGGAGCCCTCGACAATCGGCAGGGCGATGATCTCGGGGACCGAGTACCGGTGGAGTTCCTTCACCCTCTTCGTCAGGTCGGCGAAGAGCGCCCTCCGGGTCTTGGCCACCATCATGACCTCCTCTTCGTCCTCCGTCTTCCCCTGCCACCGGTAGAGGGAACGGACGCCCCTGACAATATTCACGCACGCCGCAAGCCTCCCTTCGACGATCTCCCTTGCGATCTCCACCGCCTCGTCTTCCTTCTGCGCGGTGATCAATACAACGATATATTCCGTCATCCGGCCGCCTCCAGTCTGCCCGCCTTCATCAGCACGTCGGCGCTACCGTCCCCGCGCGTCAGCCTGACCGTCGGGCGGAAGAATACGAAATCCTGGTGCATCGGGGTCTTCACCTTTCCGCCGAAGGTGCTGTTGTCGCCGAGCGCGATATGGATCGTGCCCATGATCTTTTCGGACTCGAGGATGTTGTCGGGCCTCTTGGCGCGGCTGTTCGTCCCTATCCCGAATTCCGCGATATTGCGGTTCTCCTCCCTTTCCGAAAGCCTCTTCCTCAGCTCGTCTGCAAAAGGTTCCTCGCCGGAGACCTCCTGTACCAGCCCTTCTCTGATGACGAGCGTCACCGGAGAGGCAAGCTCCCTTGTCGGCGCCCAGTCGAGCACAAGCCTGCCCTTGGCGCTTCCTTCCACGGGGGCGACGAAGACCTCGCCGGCCGGAAGGTTTCCGAAGGCCCCCTTCCCGCGCAGCATCCCGGTGTCGGCAAGGGCCTTTCTTCCTTTTACGGAGAATGCCATCCCCGATCCGTTCGGCGTGCTGATCGAGACCTCCACCGCCTTGTTAAGTCTGGCGGCAATTCCCTTCGAGATCCTCGCCAGCTCCTTCCAGTCGACGCTCATCGGCCCTTCCAGCATCGAAAACTCGAAAAGCGGCATGCTCGCGTACCGCGTACCGCAGGTCGTCGTGAGGAAATCCCTGAACCTCGTGTGGCTCGTGGAATAATTCGAAAGGGCGATCACAACATCAACCGCATCTTTGCAGAACCGTCCGATTATCCCTTCGGCCTCCTCTTGCTGCTTCCCCGAGGCGGTCTTCGAAAGAAGCGGGCCGAGCAACCCCTTCTTGTCGAGGGCGTCGATCGTCCTTCGGCCGAAGGCGGTCTCCCAGATCTCTCGCGGCGGCTCGGCGCCGTGGCTGCCGGTCGCCGCGAATTCCCTCAGAACAACCCCCTTCGCAAATGATTTCCCCGTCTCGGAGATGAGAAAGGCGAGGCACCGGAGTCTCGATCGCCTCTCCAATTCATCCGGCGACGGCGTTTCAGAGGAAGCAGGGAAGTCGGTGAAGACGAGGCAGCGTTCGGTCTTCTTCACCCCGAGGTTGACCCTGAAGATGTCTCTCAAAACAGAAACGGCCATCGATTCCCTCCTTATGCACAATCAAGCTGCATATCCGCGCCGGCAAACAACGACAGGCTTACTTGAAAAAGAGCTCGAGTTGTTCGAGATGCTCGCCGGGGAAGCTGATCGGGTAGACGTTGTCGAAGCAGGCGGTGCAATAGTTCCCCGATTCCGGCACGATCTTCAGCAGTCCTTCGAGGCTCAGATACGCAAGAGAGTCGGCGGTCACGTATTTTCTGATCTCCTCGACATCGTGGCTCGATGCGATCAATTCCTGTCTCGTGGGCGTATCGATACCGTAAAAGCAGGGCATGATCGTCGGCGGCGAGCTGATCCTCAGGTGGACCTCCGAGGCCCCGCCGTTTTCCCTCAGCATCTTGACGATCTTCTTGCTCGTGGTGCCCCGCACGATCGAGTCGTCGATCACCACGATCCGCTTGCCCTCGATCAGTTCCCTGACAGGATTGAGCTTGATCTTCACGCCGAAATGCCGGATGCTCTGCTTCGGCTCGATGAAGGTCCTGCCGATATAGTGGTTCCTGATCAGGCCGAAATCAAACGGGATGCCGCTCTCTTCGGAGAAGCCGAGCGCCGCAGGCACGCCGGAGTCGGGGACGGGGATGACAAGGTCGGCGTCTATATTCGATTCCCTCGCCAGCTGTCTGCCAAATTCTTTCCTGATGCCGTTGACGTTCTGTCCGCCGAAGATGTAGCTGTCGGGCCTCGAAAAATAGATGAACTCGAAGATGCAGAAGGCCTTCTCCGGGCTCGGAAGCGCCTTCAGAGACGTGATGCCGTTTTCGTTGATGATCACGATCTCCCCGGGTTCAACGTCGCGGATGTACTTAGCGCTGATCAGGTCCAGGGCGCAGGTCTCCGAGGCGACGACATAGGCGCCGTCCACCTGCCCCAGGCAAAGCGGCCTGACCCCGTAGGAGTCCCGTGCCGCAATCAACTCCTTCTCTCTCAGGATGAGCAGACTGAAGGCGCCGCTCACCTCCCGGAGCGCCTGGATCACCCGCTCGTGAAAGCTCTCGCCCTTCGAGTGGGCGATAAGATGCACGATCACCTCGCTGTCCGACGTGGACTGGAAGATCGCTCCCTCTTCCTCGAGGGTGTTCCTGAGCTCGTTCGCGTTGACGAGGTTGCCGTTATGGGCGAGGGCGAGCGTCCCGAGCGAAAAGTTCGCGACGATCGGCTGGACATTCTTCAGGATGCTGCTGCCTGCGGTCGAATACCGGTTGTGGCCGATGGCAAGGTACCCGGGGAGCTTCTTCAGCCTCTTTTCGCTGAAGATATCGGCCACGAGCCCCATCGCCTTCTCGGTATAGACCTGCTTGCCGTCGGACGAGCATATCCCCGAGCTCTCCTGGCCCCTGTGCTGAAGCGCATATAGCCCGAGATAGGTGAGGTTTGCGGCCTCGGGATGCCCGAAGACTCCGAAGACCCCGCATTCCTCATGGAGCTTGTCCGCAAATATGCCGTCATGTTCTTCGTCGGGAAGACTAAAGGAGGGTTTTTCTGCTGAACGCCGCTTCGGGCAGGCCCTTCGGCCCTTTCCGCACGGCCCGTTATGTATCTCTTTATCCAATCGAGTAAGTTCTCTTTTGAGAGTGTACGCAGTATTTTAACATAAACCCATTCCCGATTTGCCGGGAATGGACGCGGAGGGACCCAAAAAGATTTGCGTAGCGGCATTTCTTTGTGCTATCCTTGACCAGGAACAGAGCCACGAAGGCTTAGCAGCAGGCGGAAGCCCTGCGCAAAAAAGCCTTGGTGGCTTTTTTTATTTCCTGAACAGGGAGAATCGCATGAGGAAAAGTGTTGTTCGCCTGCAGGTGCAAATCTGTCTTCTGGCCATTCTGATTGTGCCGGCATCTAACCCCGTCTTTGCCGCCATCCCGCTCATCACGGACGATACGGGCACGCAAGGCAAGGGAAAGTTCCAACTCGAAGTCGCGGGGGAGCTGGGACACGACAAGGAAGAGCCCGTTACAAACAGAAATAGCGACCTCGCGGCCGCCCTTACATACGGGGCAACGGAAACGGTGGACATGGTGCTGGCCATCCCTTATTCCTCCTGGCGGTCGGACGATTCGGGATCGGTGACGCGGGAAAGCGGGTTTTCGGACCTCTCGGTCGAGGCGAAGTGGAGGTTTTATGAAGAGAAGGGGCTAAGCCTCGCGGTGAAGCCGGGCCTCACCATCCCCACCGGAGATTCCGACAGGGACCTCGGCAACGGGAAGATGACCTGGTATCTCTATCTCATCGCATCAAAGGAAGTGAACCCCTGGGCGTTTCATCTCAACCTGGCCTATATCAGGAACAACAACACCGGCGACGACCGGGACGATCTCTGGCATGCGTCCCTCGCCACGACGGTGGATGTAGCGAAGGGCCTGAAGATCGTGGGAGATTTGGGGGTCGCGACCAACCCGGAGGGGTCCTCGGACACCCCGCCGGCGTACGTTCTCGGCGGCGTGATCTATTCGGTGAGCGAAAACTTCGACGCCGGCCTCGGACTGAAGGCCGGCCTGACTAAACCCGAAGCAGATGTTGCCGTCCGCGGCGGCATCACGTACCGGTTCTAAGGAGGAAACGACCATGCATATGGCTGATGCATTACTTTCACCTGCGGTAGGCGCGACCTTCTGGGCGGGGACGCTCGGGACGATAGGCTATTGCGCCAAAAAACTGAAGGAAAACATGGACGACAAGATGGTCCCGCTCATGGGCGTGCTCGGCGCCTTCATCTTCGCGGCCCAGATGATCAACTTTACCATCCCCGGGACGGGGTCGAGCGGACACCTGGGCGGGGGGATGATACTCGCGATACTCCTCGGTCCGTACGCCGGGTTCATCGTCATGGCCTCGGTGCTGACGATACAGGCCTTTTTTTTCGCCGATGGCGGGCTCCTTGCCCTCGGATGCAACATCTGGAACCTCGGCATCTATCCCTGCTTCATCGCCTACCCCCTCATCTACAAGGCGCTCGTCAGGGACGACAGCCCCCCAAAGAGGATCACGATAGCCGCCATGATAAGCGGCATCGTCGCCCTGCAGCTCGGCGCCTTTTCCGTGGTGATCGAGACCCTGCTTTCCGGCCGGAGCGAGCTCCCTTTCCGCACCTTCGTGCTGATGATGCAGCCGATCCATCTCGGCATCGGCATAGTCGAGGGGTTCGTCACCGCTGCGGTGATCAATTTCATCAGGGCCTCGCGGCCGGAGATCCTCCAGAGCGCCGCTTCCGGCAGGCCGCTGTCCGCCCGCGTCTCGATCAAGAGGGTCTTTATCGGCCTGCTGATCGTGGCCGCGCTCACCGGGGGGGCTCTCTCGTGGTTTGCGTCCGCCAACCCCGACGGCCTCGAATGGTCGATAGCAAAGGTCTTCGGAAGGCCGGAACTCCCGGAAAAAGGGGGCATCGCGACGGCGCTGCAATCGGTGCAGAAGAAGACCGCCTTCCTGCCCGACTACAGTTTCAAAAAACCGGACGGGGCCGAAGAAGGCAGAGGGGGGGCCTCCTGGCCAGCCGTGGAGCCCGGCACCTCGGTCTCCGGCATCGTCGGCTCGGCCCTCGTCCTGGCGGCGGTGTTTCTCATAGGGCTGCTTATCAGGGCGCTGCGCAGGAAATCGGCGTAAGGGGCGGACGACGGTGTCAATAAGAGAGGCGATCACGTTACAATAGTCTCATGTTCGACAGCGAATATTTCAACCTCGGATATCTCGATACCCTTTCTTACCGCGATACGGCCATCCACAGGCTCGACCCGCGGGCAAAGCTGCTCGCCACGCTCCTGTTTATCGTCACCGTCGTCTCTTTTCCGAAATATGAGATCGCGGGGCTGCTCCCCTTCTTTCTCTTCCCGGTGCTGCTCTTTGCGCTCGCAGACATCCCGGTGAGATTCATCATGAAGAAGGTGCTGCTCGTGTCGTCGTTCGCCTTTTTCATCGGGATCTTCAATCCGGCAATCGACAGACGGATCGTTTCCTCTTTCTTCGGAGTCCCGGTGTCGGGGGGATGGATCTCGTTCCTTTCGATCATGATGAAGTTCCTCCTCACGATCACCTCCGCGCTCCTGCTCATCGCCACCACCTCGTTCCCCGGGATATGCCATGCGCTGCAGAAACTCGGGATGCCCGAGGTCTTCGTCTCGCAGCTCCTTTTCCTTTATCGCTACCTCTTCGTGCTGACGGAGGAGACGATGCGCCTCGTGCGCGCCAGGGACATGCGCTCCTTCGGGAAGAAGGGCACGGGGATGCGGTCGTTCGCGCACCTGATCGGGACCCTCTTTCTCAGGACAGTCGAGCGGGCGGAGCGGATCTACCAGGCGATGCTTTCTCGCGGGTTCAGCGGGAGGCTGCATTCCGTGAGGCCGTACCGTTTCTCCGGTGCGGACGCGGCCTTCCTCCTGTCGACCGCCGCCGCACTCTATCTCTTCAGGGCGCACGACGTCGTAGGCGCCGTAGGAAGACTTTCGATGAGGGCATTCTGAGGTATCGATGAGCCACCATATCGTCGAGTTTCAGGACGTCCACTTCCGTTATCCCGACGGGACGAAGGCGCTCAACGGGCTGTCGCTCAGGATCACTCACGGCGAATCGGTCGGCATCGTCGGCGCAAACGGCTCGGGGAAATCGACCTTTCTGATGCATACCAACGGCTTTCTCCTGCCCCAGACCGGCACCATCACGATCGGCGACCAGACGCTCGACAAAAAGACCCGGCAGGAGATCAGAAAGAAGGTGGGCGTCATATTCCAGAACCCCGACGACCAGCTCTTCATGCCTACCGTCTTCGACGACGTGGCGTTCGGACCCCTCAACCTCGGGCTGAGCCCCGGCCGGGTGCGGGAATGTGTCGACGATGCCCTCGAGACCGTCGGCGGCCTCGGCCTCAGGGACAAGCCTCCCCACCATCTTTCGGGAGGACAGAAGAGCGCTGTAGCGATCGCCGCCGTCCTCGCGATGCAGCCGGACATACTCGTCATGGACGAGCCGGCTTCCCACCTCGACCCGAAGTCGCGGAGGGCGCTGATCAACCTTCTCAGGCATTTCCACCACACCAAGATCGTCGCCTCGCACGACCTCGACCTTATTCTCGACGTCTGCAGGCGATGCGTCATCATCAAAGAGGGGCGGGTCGTTGCCGACGGTCCCGCCGAAGAGATGCTGTCGAACAGACGGCTGCTCGAAGAAAACAACCTGGAGCTTCCGCTATCGCTCCAGAAGAGAGATTTTTCACCGGGAGGAGAGATGGACGAAATCACGAAGCTGCAGCATCTGCTGGGACACTGGGCCGAACACAATTCGGAGCATGCAAAGACATACCGCGACTGGGCCAAAAAAGCGGAGTCGCTCGGCAGAAAGGAACTTGCCGTGCTTCTGCTGAAGATCGCCGACGAGACCATGGCGATGGACTCGCATTTTCAGAAGGCAAGGGAACTCTGCAGGTAGGCTGCGATGACCGTCCTGAAGAAGAAGACGTTATGGGAGGGAAAGTTCCTCAGGTCCGTGCTCGTGCGGTACATAGACGGATCGGGGGTGACCGAGCGGGACTGGGAGGCGGTAGAGAGGGTGGGATGCGAAGGCGTTGTCGGCATCGTTCCCTTTACGGACGAGGGTGAGGTCGTGATGATCCGCCAGTTTCGCCCGCCGATAAACGGCCATGTGATCGAGCTGCCGGCAGGACTCTGCGATCCGGGCGAAAGGCCGGAAGACGCGGCGAGAAGGGAACTCATCGAAGAGACCGGCTATTCGGCGGGGGACCTGAGGTTCCTCACCGAGGGGCCTCTGTCTTCGGGGCTGTCGTCGGAATTGCTTACTGTCTTCATCGCGACCGGTCTCACCTTCGTCGGCATAGGCAACAGGGACGAGACCGAACACATCGAGGTGCTGAAGGTCCCTCTCGATGGAGTTGCTTCAGAGATCGAATCGAGAGGCGAGGCGGGCGATTATGTCGATCTCAAGGTATTCGGCCTGATAGAACTCGCCAGACGTTCACTCCAGGGGAAAAGGCAACCATAACCCCAGAATCACTTCGATGTCACCCTGAGCCTGTCGAAGGGGCTTCAGCTCTTTACTTCGATCCTCTTTACCGCAGCCAGACCGGAGATGTCGTCGACCACGCCTTTTAGCGAGCCGGCCTCTCTTGTCGCCGCCGTAAAGATAAAGGTCTTTTCCTTTTCCCTCGGCGCCATCGCATAATCCATCTTGACGATCTCGAACCCCTTTTGCTCAAACGGCAGCGTCACCATCTTCTCGTCACCCGAATCGTCCGTGGTCACCGTAACGTACCGGTACGTCAGCCGCGGCATCCTGACCTCCAGCACGCGGAGCCCCCAGAGGGAAAAGAAGGTGATCGCAAAGCCGGAGATCCCGGCCAGATACTGCCCCGCGCCGATCGCAAGCCCGATGGCCGAGACGATCCAGATGCAGGCGGCGGTGGTGAGCCCCTGGATCGAAAGCCCCGTTTTGAGAATGACGCCGGCCCCGAGGAACCCGACGCCGGTCATCGCTCCGGCCGCGATCCGCGTGGGGTCGATGCGCGTTAGCTCCGGATTCATCACGCCCCTCGCATAGTAGTTTTCGGAGATGATCATGATCAGAACGCAGGAAACACAGACGAGGAGCTGTGTCCTGAAGCCGGCCGCCCGGCCGTGCGTCTGCCGCTCGAAGCCGATGATGCCGCCGAGGAGTGTGCCGAGCAGCAGCTTGAAAATGATCTCATAAGGCCCCGCCATGCTGCATTATACCAGAGAGTGGAAGGAGAGGCTATCCAAATCACAGACGTTTCTCAATCTTCCTCGCCATGAGAAGTGACGGAAACTGCGCTATAACCCTCCCCCCCGGCACGCTGTTGTGCTTCCCTGAAGTCTCGCGTATCATGTCCTCATGCACCGTGCCGAGCCAGGACTTCTTCGCGTGAGCACGGCCGGGAAACACTCGGCAGGGTCGGTCCGGCATAAAGGCCAGGGGCCGGCGGCGAGAGCTAGCTACGGGCGGGCGGGCAGAAGATATCTGCAGACCCTTTCGGACAGGACAGAGACCAACGAGTTGGGCGTCGCGTGGTCCCACGATGCCTCTGCAGTGCTGACATAATCCAGCTCGGTGCCCTTAATCACCTTCCCCGAGGGATCATACGTCGCGGCCCGTGTGATCATGAATGAATTTGTGAGGCACCTCACCTCATAGGTATAAAGCGTATAAGCGACCGTTTCGGATTGGGCGATGAACGGAAACGCTTCCCTTATTTCCTTTGCCCCGTCGGGCGAATAGACAATCTTCACCGGGACTCTCATGACATTTCCCGGAATCTGTTTGGCCCCGTACCTATCGTAATATACGGCCCCCCGGTTGTTCTTTCCCACCAGCTGCCACTCGGCTGCCCCTGCCGCTGAAAAGCTGAAAAAAAGCGCCAACGCAATCACCAAAGAAGAACAAAATGACTTAGTCATGATCCCGCCTCGTTTGATTAACCTTGCATTTGCATAAATATCACCGCCGGGTTGCAACGTGAGGGTCGACATGTGTTGTGCGGAAACGCCTACGGCGTTATCACGACCTTGTAAAACCTTCTCTTGCCGACCCTGAGGATATGCTCGCCCTGAGAAAGGCTCGCCTCGGGATCGACGACCGGGGCGTCGTTGACCTTCACTCCTCCCTGTTTGATGAGCCTGATCGCCTCGCCTGTGGACTTGGCAAGCCCCGTCTCTTTCATGATCTGGGGAAGCCAGGCGGGTTTTTTCCTTGCGTCGTCAGACGCACCCGAAAGCGAAAGGACAACTTCGGGGATCTCGTCGGGCACCTCTTTCGTCTGGAGCTTCTCGTATTCCTTCAGCGCCCGCTCCGCCTCGTCGGCTCCGTGATACCTCGTCACCAGCTCCGTCGCAAGCGCCTTCTTGATCGGACGGTCGTCCTTGCCCTCCCTGAGGGCCTTCTTGATCTCCTCGAGCTCTTCGAGCGATACCCTGCTCAGCAGCTCATAATATCTGGCGACCATCTGAGGCGGAACGCTCATCACCTTTTTGAACATCCCGGTCAGCTCGCCGCCTACGAACTCGACGGCCGGCTCGTTGATCCCGATATAGTTGCCGAGGCTCTTCGACATCTTGTTCACCCCGTCGAGGCCTTCAAGGAGCGGCATCATGAGCACGACCTGCTCTTCCATCCCGTTGGCCTTCTGGATCGATCTGCCCATGAGGAGATTAAACTTCTGGTCGGTCCCGCCGAGCTCTACGTCCGCCTGAAGGGCGACCGAATCGTAGGCTTGAAAGAGCGGGTAGTAGAATTCGAGTATCCCGATCGGCTGCTGGTTCTTGAACCTCTTTTTAAAGTCCTCCCGTTCGAGCATCCGCGCGACCGTTTCGTAGGCCCCCAACTGGGCCGTTTCCATCGCGCTCATCTTTTCGAGCCACTCGCTGTTGAAACGGATCCTCGTCTTATCGGGGTCGAGCACCTTATAGACCTGGGTCTTGTAGGTCTCCGCGTTCTTCAGTACCTCGTCTTTCGTAAGGGTTTTCCGCGTCTCACTCTTTCCGGTCGGATCGCCGATCATGCCGGTGAAATCCCCGATCAGAAACGTGACGTCATGGCCGAGGTCCTGAAACTGACGCATCTTTTCGAGCAGCACGGTATGGCCGAGATGGATGTCCGGCGCGGTCGGGTCGAACCCGGCCTTTATCCTGAGAGGCCTGTTCTCTTTATACGACCGTCCGAGCTTGGCGAGGAGCTCCCTTTCGCTGATGATCTCGACGACGCCCCTCTTGATGATCTCGATCTGTTTTTCGGGTGCGAGCATGGCTGATTATGATAATCTCCCGGGCCGGCCGCAGTCAATTTCCGCAGGCGCACGGGTTTGCCCTTCGGCAGACACAAGCGGAAGCCTTCTTGCCGGGGCCCGTCTTTTCAGTGGGCCTGCAGACTGCCAAGAAACTTCTCCGACTCTTTTCTGTCTCCGAGAATGATCGTGTCGACGCCGGGATATTTCTTAAGGCCGGAGAGTATTCCCTTTCTGTGCTTGCCGTTGAAATCCCATGCATACCTCAGAAACTTCAGGTCTGTCCGTTCGTTGCAGCCCTCGACGATGTCCGGCCTTCGTTCGAGACCGAGACGCGAAAAGACGATCCTTTTCAGCACGCCGAGGAAGCAGCTCAGAGATGAGTAATCGAGGAATATGACAGTGTCGGCCCTCCTGAGCCGCAGGCCGATCGTGGAGCCGTAGTTGCCTTCGATGATCCACGACTCTTCCGCAACGATCTTCTCCTGGAGCTCGTACCATTCCCTCCGACCGGGTTCGCAGCCCTTGCGCCAAAACAGCCGGTCGAGGTGATGGAGCTTCAGCCCGGTGAGCCTGCCCAGCCGGGCCGAAAAGACCGATTTCCCCGCGCCCATGCATCCGATGACAACGACCCTCTGCATACCTTTTTTGTACACCGCTTCGCTGCTGAAGGTCAAGGCCGCCACTCCACGGGGAGCAACACATGCCGACGACACAAGGTTCGACTGCAGGTCGCTCCTTTTGCACGATGAGCTCCCCGTCCATCCCGAGGCAACAGGCGTTTACGGCACCCTGATCACCCCGGCCTTCGGCTGCCAGCGGCCTTTATTGCGGACGGCCTTGAAGCTCTCGACGATGTCCCCTACCCTCGCCTTGCCGAAATTGCGTATGCTGATGCCTACCTTCTGGCCGCGGACGGCCTTCTGGACAGCCTTTTCTTCTATATGCATCGACTCTATGGCGCCAGAATAGGACGGCCCCATCGCCGATATGAGACGAAACCGTTGCCCGACGGCGAAATGTCCCTCTTTCACCTCGCAGCCTATGATGATCCCTTTGCGGGCGCCCTTGAAGAGGGCTATCACCGCTCCTGATCCGATCACCTCCTCCTCCGCAGGAGAAGAGGCGATACTCTCCGCAATCGTCCGCAGGTCTTCGGAAAGCCGGTAGATCAGCTCATACAGCCGCACCTGCACCCCGTTGTCTCTCAGGAGCTTATCCAGCCCCGGCGTGACCCCGACCTGAAATCCGACGACCAGGCGTCCGGCGGTTCCGGCAAGAAAGATATCGGATTTGCTGACCGCCCCTATTCCGCTTCTGACGATCGACACATTGCCTCCCGGCACGGCAATCCGGGTGAGTGCGGCCCCGACCGCCTCGACGCTGCCGGCCGAGTCGCACTTCAGTACGATCTCGAGCCCGGGCGGCCCTTCAGCCGGGAGCTGTATTTTCCGTTCGATCTGTCTCTCCTTCATGACGCCGGACTACCCTTTCAGGGCTTTACTTACAGCTTATACTGAAAGAAAGGAGGTGACAACATTAACAGGGAAGCTGATGCGAGTCGACCTGTTTGCTGCGATCCGGAATCGCAGTGGGTTTTATTGACACCGGATACGTTTCAATGTATACTAAATGCGAAATCGTGCAACTAACACCGGAGGAGCTGAGAATGGAAAAAAAGAGATATATCTTTATCCTGTCGCATGCAACCGAAAGACCGTTTGAGGTGGTCGTCCAGATGAAGATCGCGACGAACATGAAGGCCTTCGACGACGAGGCCGAGATCGACTTTTTCCTCATGGGCGAAGGCGTTCAGCTGGCCAAAAAAGGCATCGCAGATACGATTACTGCCGAACTCGAAGGCCAGAAGGTCGTCGTCGGGGAGATGCTGAAGACCCTCACCGAGGACTTCGGCGTCAAATTTTTTGTCTGCCATGCCTTCCTGCCCTCCTACGGCATGACGAAGGACGACCTCATCGAGGGAGCTGAGCTGAAGTCGAGCTCCTACCTCGGAGAGCTCTTGCTGGACGGACGCATTCCGTTGTCCGTCAATCTTTAACATTTTTTTTCTCCCCATTTACCTCTGCCCTCCGCTCTGCGGAGGGCTTTTTTTTTGATACCCCTACCCTGACGGGGCCGCGGCAGGATCTATCAGACGGTCTGTTTTCCGGTTTACGGGATACACAAAGTGAGCCGGGGGGCCCATATCATCCTCGACCGGCATTATCTGAAATACCTGAACGTCATCGAGCGTCTCAAGTGCGATTACTGCGCAGCTACTTTAACGGCCTTGCATCCTATGCGGCCGAAATCGCCGCCCGGACCGAGCAATACTGGCGCCCGATCAAACATGCATCCGGAAAGGCCCGGAGACATTCCCGCTACCACCGCTTTTCCGATTACGGAGACGAAGCCGCCTACCGGCGCAGGCTTGAAGACCTACGCAAAGAGCTCGGGAAAGAGCAGTAGTAAGGCCGGCGCCACCGCCCGAGGCGTTTTTCTGAAACGAACAGCCGGATATCTACTCCGCGGGGGTAAAAAAAAGACCCGCCCTGAATACGTCGTCACCGAGTTCCTTGCACCAGGCAACCGTGCATTTCCGATAGGTATGCTCAAGGCCGTGGGTGATCGTGATCTCCTGGCCTGCCCGGAGACGGCGAAACGAGTAGAACCCGAGGCCCGAATCGCTTATATCGATCGTGATCGCCTTCAGGTCTCCGTCCGCACTGCGAGAATCCAGCAGATACATGATTTCATTCCTGAAATCATACCTGATATGCGCCCTTCTCTCTTTCACTGCGATCCCCTCCCGGATTATCTGCTTATCTCTTGCCCGTTATTTTATCCCGGGCGCCCAATGCAGTCAATAATAACGGGCGGAAGGACAGGGGAGCTGCAGGTGAACGCCGGCAAACGGGACGGCGGACGCAGAAATGACAAGCTCCGCCCCATCGGCAGGCGCCCCCTGTTTTCTTGGGAGTAAATCTAAGATAAAGCGGTCATGCGAGAGCCCGGCAATGCAAAAGCGTCAGCCCGTCTACCTTCTCAAGGGTATAAGGACATATCTTGTCCTGCCCCTTTCTCCCTGAAACGGCTTCGCAATCGGCCTCGAGGGTGAATGAGCATACCTTCTGCAGACTTGTCCGCCTTTCGGGCGCCGCATGATGATACAGGGGCCCCTTCGCCCGCACGATAGGACCCCCGACAGAAGACCCTCTTCTTAACGATATCGCAATGCCCCTTTCCCCTACTGCCCCGTTTTCGCATGTCTTCATAAGATGACCTCCCTTTTAAATTTTCCGGCTGGACACAATTCTCCCACGCCCTTATTTACGCAAATACGGTACCAGAATCCTGGATAATGCCTCATCCTGGCAATTTGCAATAATAACAGCTACTTTAGGGCTTCCAGCCATCTCGCTCCGGCTGCGGCCGCAGAACATGAGTGTGGCACGCCACAAAAGTGGGGCGTAGCAGGATAAAAGAATGCCCCACCTTTACCGATCCGGGTAATGTTGCGATGGGCGGAACAGGAGCAGCCACACACTGCAGCCCTTCGCTGAAGATGGGAGTGTGAAGAGGTTCCGGACAGCGTTGCTCTTTGAATTTTTTTCTCTTATGATATGAAGAGGCAGAACAGCGAATTCCCGCAGAAGAGGAGGATGAAGTGGCAAAGATTACGAAAAAGCAGCTGATCGACTTACTGAACAGGGACCTCGGCCTCGAATATACGGCGATGGTCCAGTATACCCAGCACCAGGGCACGCTGAAAGGCGCCATGTACCAGAGCATCCAGAAGGAGTTGATCATCCATGCCCAGGAAGAGCTCGCCCACGCAACGATCCTGGCGGCGCAGATCGATTATCTCGGCGGGGTCCCTACCGCCGTTATGCCGCCGGCAAAGACCTCACGGGACAGCGTCAAGATGCTCAAGCAGGACCTCGAAGGCGAAAACGACGCAATCGCACGTTACATTACGCGGATAAGACAGGCGGAAGATCTGGACCTTTACCACCTTGCCCAGCAGTTGAGAAACATCCTTGCGATGGAACAGGAGCATGCGATGGACCTCGAACAGGCGCTCGGCAAATAGAAAAGGCTTCTTTCATCCATTTTGCTCAGGGGGTGCGGTCCCCGGAGACAAACCGTCCGGGACCGTCGCCTTCGGTGAAGCACCTTCTTATGCCTCTCCGGCAGGCCCCCGTCCATTTTCGGCAGGGAGAATCTCTCTCCGGCAGGGTGAACTTCGCTTTTCCAGGGAACAAAGACCGAGCAGGGACTGTCCAAGTATATGCCCGATGACCAAGACATGCGCAACTACGACGGCAAATATGTATCGCTCTGCAGGAAGGGCGACACCGACGCCTTCGAAGAACTGGTCAGGAGACACCAGAAGAAGATGCTGAATGTCGCATACAGGATGCTGGGCAATTATGATGATGCCTGCGAGGTGGTCCAGGACGCCTTTGTCTCGGCCTTCAGGCATATCGGGAATTTCGAAGGGAGATCCGGTTTTTCGACCTGGCTGTGCTCGATCGTGATCAATCTGTCGAGAAACCGCCTGAAGCAGATTCACTCACGGCTCAGGCTCGAACCCCTGTCTCTCGACGATCCGATCTCGACTGACGACGGATTCGTGCGGTTCGAGCCGGCGTCGGACAGCCCTTCTGCCCTTGAGAACCTCGAAAAGAAGGACCTGCAGGAGAAGATCCAGAAATGCATCGGGAACCTCGAAGGAGACTTCAGGGCGGTCCTCGTCCTGAGGGACATCCAGGGCTTTTCCTACGACGAGATAGGCGAAGCGCTGAAGCTCGGAGCCGGCACCGTAAAATCGCGGCTCTTCAGGGCGCGCGAGGCGGTCAGGGACTGCCTGAAGAAGGCGCTCGGGAAACTATAAAATGGACTGCGAAAAGATCAGGGAGAAACTATCGGAATATGACGAGGGGCTACTGCCTCAGGATGAGGCGGGGCGGGTTGCCGAACATCTCGCTTCCTGCGCGCAATGCCGTGAGGCATACGAAAACCTGATGAAGACAGTGGCCCATCTCAGGAATCTCGACGATGTAGAACCCCCGGAATGGTTCACCGCGAAGGTAATGGCACGGGTGAAGGATGAGGCGGGACGACGCGAAGTGAGATGGAGGGCGATCTTCCGTCCGTTCCCGGTGAAGCTGCCTCTCGGGGCGGTCGCCACGGCCCTGATCGCAATAGCGGCGCTCTATATCTACAGGGCGGACCAGTCCGTGACGACTGTCATCCCCGCCGAACATCCGGGGATACAGATGCAGCCATTCAGACAAGACAAGAGGGCCGAACAAAATCGCGGCAACACGGAGCAAATCCTCCGGAGCCCTGCGGCAAGGCCGCAAGAGGCGAGAAAGAAAGAAGCGCCGGCAACGAAACCGGCGGCCCCGACTATGACCGGGGCAACAGACAACGCTGTTGAACTGCCCTCAAAAGAGGCGCAGAGAAAGGACTACGGAGGCTCGGAGAGCGCGCCGCAGCCGATGCTGCAGGCGGAGCTGAAGGAGCAGGGCGCCGGGACCCGGGAAGGCCATGTCCCCGATGCGCCCGGGAGCACCCCTGCGGCCCGCGACAAGGCGTCCGTCCCGAGTGCGGTCGGGTCTGCAGCGCCCGCAGCGCCTTCACCGCTCCGCTACAGCCGTCAGGAGAGCAGAGAATCCGTCGCACGTTCTTCTGCCTTCAGGCCGACGTTCACCCTGAGCGTCGCGGATGCGGCCCGCGCAAGAGAAGAGATCTCACAGTTGTTGTCTCGCACCGGCAGCCGCATCGTCAGCGAGCTTTCGCTGACCGGAAAGACTACCCTCACCTGCGAATTGGCCGCCGATAAGCTTCCGGAGATGCGGGAGGGCCTGGGAAAGATCGGCGGGGTCCGGGAGAAAGGGCTTCCCGACGTTTCGGGGCGGGAGAAGGTAAAGGTTGTGATAGAGATCCGGGAGATTCCCGGCCGCAACTGAAGGATGCTTCCGTTTCACTTCGATTGCCGTTATAAGGAGCCGGCGCTGAGTGCACCCTAACGTTGCAAACCAGCGGGGATATCTTATGCAACTGCAAGGCGTATTAGGCATTCAGCCGTCTTCTCATTGCGGCGGACAGTCGTGACTTTGATTGACAACGGGAAGACGTCTCACTATTCTAGTAATCAGAGGCGGTTTTGGAATCCCGCGGGGGCGCCTCACTACAAATAGAATATGAAAGGGAACCACTCACAGCCATGCCGTCGGCAGCAATAAAGAAGCGCATCCGTATCGCAATCGTCATCGTCCTGGCACTGGCGGCCGTCGTCTTTTTCGTGAGGAGGTCGCTCAGGGAGAAGACCCCGGATAACGTCCTCGTCCTTCACGGCAATATCGATATCCGTCAGGTCGATCTCGCCTTCAATGCCAACGAGCGGATCGACAGTGTTCGTGTGGAGGAGGGCGACAGGGTAAAGGCCGGTCAGCTCCTTGCGACCCTCGATAAAGAGAGGCTCCGGCATGCGGCGGAGCAGGCAGCCTCGCAGGTGAAGGCTCAGGAGGACGTCGTGGCCGCGCTCGTGGCAGGCACAAGGCCGGAGGACATCAGGAGGGCCAGGGCAGAGGCGGCGGCGGCAGAAGCGGAGGCGGACAATGCCGGGCGCACGAGCCAGCGGCTGAGCCGTCTTGTCGAAAAAGAGCTTATCTCCAGGCAGGAGGCAGACGACGCGAAGGCCGCGGCGGACGCCTCCCGTGCCCGCCTTCAGGCCGCGAAGGAGGCGCTGGACCTCGCGATCGCAGGCCCCCGAAAGGAAGACATCGAGGCGGCGAAGGCGACACTGAAGGCCCTCAGAGAGGCATTGGCAGTGGCGACGCAGAACCTTTCCTGCGCAGAGCTCTACGCCCCTTCCAACGGCGTGATCCAGAGCAGGATACTTGAGCCGGGCGATATGGCATCCGCTCAAAAGCCGGCTTTCACCCTCGCGCTGACCGACCCGATATGGGTCCGGGCATACGTCTCCGAAACGGACATGGGAAGGATCAGGCCGGGGATGAAGGCGGAGGTGACGACCGACAGCTTCCCCGGGAAAAAATATGCCGCCTGGATAGGGTTCATCTCGCCGACCGCCCAGTTCACGCCGAAGTCGGTCGAGACACGGGAGGTCCGGACGAGCCTCGTCTATCAGGCGCGGGTCTTCGTCGATAACCCTGAGGACCAGCTCCGGCTCGGCATGCCGGCTACCGTGACAGTCCCGCTCGATCAGGCAATACAGGGGCCTGCCCAGTCCGACCGGCAGAAGAGGCCTTGAGCCCGGCGAAAATCCAGTCGATGCCGGCAGCAGGGGAGATCGCCCTGGAGGCAGACGCCGTCACCAAGAAGTTCGTCGCCGGCAAGCGTGTGGTCCATGCGCTCCGGGAGGTAAGCATGCAGGTGCGCAAGGGCCTCGTCACGGGGCTGATAGGGCCGGACGGCGCGGGGAAGACGACGCTTATGAGGACGGCGGCCGGACTGCTCGCTCCCGACAACGGAAAGATCTCGGTCCTCGGCATCGACGCAACACGGAACTCGATCGAAGTCCAATCCACAATAGGGTATATGCCGCAGCGGTTCGGCCTCTACGAAGACCTCTCGGTCGCCGAGAACCTCGACCTCTATGCCGACCTCAGGGGTGTGCCCCCTCACGACCGTCCCGACCGTTACCGGGAACTGATGTCGATGACAGGGCTCGGCCCCTTCACTGCCCGTCTGGCCGGACGCCTCTCGGGCGGGATGAAACAGAAGCTCGGGCTGGCCTGTACGCTCGTCAGTCCGCCCCGCTTCCTCATTCTCGACGAGCCGACGGTCGGCGTCGATCCGGTATCGAGGCGGGAGCTCTGGTCGATCGTCTATCGGCTTGTGCGGGAGGAAGGGATGAGCGTGCTTCTGAGCACCGCCTATCTCGACGAGGCGGAACGATGCGACGAGGTGGTCGTCCTCCACGATGGGAAGGTGCTCGGCGCCGGCACTCCGAAGTCGTTCAGCGGGCCGTTGGAAGGCCGCACATGGCGCGTCCGCGTATCCTCGATGAAAAACAGAATCCTTCAGGAAAGGCTTGTCGGCAGGCCGGGCGTCATCGATGCGGTCGTCCAGGGAGAAGCGGTCAGACTCGTCATGGAAGACGCGGAGGAGGAGAAGGCCACACGGCTTCTGTCCGGAATGGAGGGGGCCTCGATCACGCCTGTCGCCCCACGGTTTGAAGACAGTTTCATCTCGCTGCTGAGACAGAAACGACCGGAGACGCCGGGCTCGCCGCCCGACGCAAAAAAGACCGCAGCCGGGCCGGAAGCCATGAGCGGAGAAATGGTCATCGAGGTGCAGGACCTTCAGCGCCGCTTCGGCGATTTTTACGCGGTGAAGGGGGTGACCTTCGGCGTGCGAAAAGGTGAGGTCTTCGGCCTCCTGGGCGCCAACGGCGCGGGGAAATCCACCACCTTCCGGATGCTCTGCGGACTTCTGCCGCCGAGCGGGGGCAGCCTCAGCGTTGCAGGAGTAGACCTTCGGCGGGCCGCGGCCTCTGCGCGGGCGAGGATCGGATACATGTCCCAGAAATTTTCGCTCTACGGAAATCTCAGCGTCAGGCAGAACATCGAATTTTTCAGCAGCGCCTATGGACTTTCGGGGGCCGGGAGGAAAGAGAGGATCGGCTGGGCGCTGGAAGAGTTCGAACTCCAGCCCCTTGCCTCCGCCACGAGCGCCGACCTGCCGCTCGGGTTCAAACAACGGCTTGCGATGGCATGCAGCCTGATGCATGAGCCGGACATCATCTTCCTGGACGAGCCGACCTCGGGGGTCGATCCTCTTGCGCGGCGGGAGTTCTGGCGGCGCATCGGCTCCCAGGCGGAGGAGGGAGTCACGGTGCTGGTAACTACCCATTTCATGGAAGAGGCCGAGTATTGCGACCGCATCGCGATCATGGCGGCGGGCGAGATCCTTTCGATCGGCAGCCCCTCCGAGATCAAGTCGCTTGCGCGGACGCCGGAGCTGCCGGAGCCGACGCTGGAAGACGCCTTCATCTCCCTCATCACGGGAAGAAGCGGGGAGAAGGCGGCATGAGCGGCAATCTCGCCGGAAAGACGGCGAAGACGGGCGGAGGCATGCGGCTGAAGGGTCTCATCCGTAAGGAGTTCCTCCAGGTGCTGAGGGACCCCAGCAGCATCGCGATCGCCTTCCTCATGCCCCTCCTCCTTCTGCTTCTCTTCGGCTACGGCGTATCGCTCGACGCGGAGAATGTCCCGGTGGCCCTGGTGGCGGAGCAGCCCAACGCCGACACCTCATCGTTTGTCGGGGCCTTCAGGCAGTCCCGCTATTTTTCTCCGGTCGTCATGCCGGGGATGCGGGAGGCAGTCGAGGCTCTCGACAGCCGGAGGATAGACGCGATCGTGCATATGAGACAGGATTTTTCGAGGCGGATGAGAAGCGCCGACGGCGCGCCGGTCCAGGTCATCGTCAACGGGATGGACGCAAACAACGCCCGTCTCGTCCAGGGGTATGTCGAGGGCGTCTGGGCGACATGGCTGCGGGGAGAGGCGCTCGCCGCAGGGCGGCAGCTCGATATCCCGGTCCAGGTCGACGAGCGGGTATGGTTCAACAGCGAACTCAAAAGCAGAAACTTCATCGTCCCCGGGCTGATCGCGATCATCATGACCCTGATCGGCGCGCTCCTTACGGCAATGATCATGGCGAGGGAATGGGAGAGGGGCACGATGGAGGCTCTGATGGTGACGCCGGTGACGATCCGCGAGGTGATCGTCGGCAAACTCGTCCCCTACTACATCCTCGGCATGGGAGGGATGACCCTCTCGGTGGCGATGGCGGTCGGTCTCTTCGGCGTGCCGCTGAAGGGATCGATAGGGGTCCTTTTTCTTACATCCTCCCTCTTCCTCCTGGCGGCGCTCGGCATGGGCCTGCTGATATCCGTCATCGCCCGGAACCAGTTCGTCGCCGGACAAGCGGCAATCATCGCCACCTTCCTCCCGGCCTTCATCCTCTCGGGCTTCCTCTTCGACATCAGCAGCATGCCGGCTCCGGTACAGGTGATTACGCATGCGGTGGCCGCCCGGTATTTCATCGAAATCCTGCAGACGCTGTTTCTCGCCGGCAACGTATGGCCGGTGATCGTCCCCAACGCCGCAGCCCTTCTGCTGATGGCCGCCTTCTTCCTCGGCGTCGCCAGGAAGAAATCGAGAAAGAGGCTCGACTAGGGACCATGGCAAGAAGGATATTCTCTCTGATGATCAAGGAGTTCCTGGCGATACTCAGGGACAAAAAGAGCAGGGTCGTTGTCTTCGTCCCGCCGATAATCCAGGTGCTCGTCTTCGGATACGCCGCCACCTTCGACCTGAAAAACGTTCCCTATGCCATCTACAACGAGGACTCATCGGGAGTCTCCCGGCAGCTGGAGGCCGGCTTCAAAGGTTCTCCGCATTTCCAGGAGGTCAGGCGCATCGGCAGCAACGGCGAAATCGCGCCCCTTATCGACAGAAAAGGTGCGCTTCTCGTGATCCATATAGGCCCGCAGTTCAGCCGCGACCTCACCGCGGAAAGACCGGCGGTCGTGCAGGTGATCGTGGACGGCAGAAATTCTAACACCGCCCTTCTGGCGCTCAATTATGTAAGGACCGTAATCACCGCCTTCAACGACACGTATGTATCGGACAGCGGAAGGGCCGGGCCGCCCGCCCGGCTCGAGACCCGAGCATGGTTCAATCCGAACCTCGAGAGCAGGTGGTTCATCGTCCCCGGGATCGTCGGCCTTCTCCTGCTGGTAGTGACGATCCTTGTGACCGCGCTCTCGGTCGCGCGCGAAAGGGAGCAGGGGACGTTCGACCAGCTTCTCGTCACGCCCTTCAGGCCGGCCGAGATATTGATCGGAAAGGCGCTGCCGGGGTTCATCATCGGGATCGGCGAGGCGACAGTGATCATCCTGATCGCGGTCTTTTGGTTCAGGGTGCCTCTTAACGGAAGCCCCGCCACTCTCTATGCCGGCATCGTGCTCTACCTCTTTTCGACCGTCGCGGTCGGGCTGATGATCTCATCCCTCTCGGTGACGCAGCAGCAGGGCCTTCTCGGCGCCTTCCTCTTCGTCGTCCCGGCGGTCATCCTTTCGGGCTTCACGACGCCGATCGCGAACATGCCGCATCTGATTCAGCAGATCACCTACCTTAATCCGATGCGCTACTTCATGGTCATCATCCGGGGGGTCTTTCTGGAAGGCACGCCGGCTTCGGCCTTGCTCGGGCAGTTCTGGCCGCTGGCCGTAATCGGACTCTTCAATATGGCCCTCGCCGGATGGATGTTCCGCCGCAGGCTGTATTGATGACCCTATTGCTGCATAAACCGTTATTACTCCGCAGGCGGGGAGAGCGGCCCGAAAAGCCTTTTGTCGCGATTCCTTGCGGTATCGAAAGCCACGCTGCCGGTACAGAACCAGGACATATCATCCGGGAGAGCCCCGTCTCCTTGACGCCATGCTCTGTCAAATCCTTATCGCATGGAAAAGGATTTGAGGGCGCTCTCCCCGGCGGACACAGTTGCGTCCGAAGCCCTCAATCATTTACAATGAGACAAGCGTAAAGGAGTATTTTGGCCTGCAGCCGCAAAGTATTCTGCTTTGCGGTTTTTTTTTGCTTCCGCTCCCCGCGCTAATTATTCTCTAATGAGAGGTATCGCATGAAGAAGGCAAAGGTGATGTTCCTGGTTCTTATTTTCGCGGTCTTTGCGGCGGTGACCGTTTCGGCGCCGGCCTGGGCGGCAGAAAAGTCGAAAAACGGCGCGGCGAAGGTGGCGGACGGCAAGACCGTCAAGGTCAACTACAGTCTCACGGTGGACGGCAAGGTGGTAGACAGCTCCAAGGGGCGCGAGCCGCTTGAGTTCAAGGAAGGCTCCCACCAGATGATCCCCGGGTTCGAAAAGGCGGTCATGGGCATGAAGGTCGGCCAGAAGAAGTCCTTCACGCTCAAGCCGGAAGAGGGCTATGGTCCGGTCAATCCTAAGGCTTACCAGGAAGTGCCGAAGAGCCAGCTGCCCAAGGACATGACGCCGAAAGCGGGAATGACCCTGCTTGCGCAGTCGAAAGACGGCCAGAAGATCCCGGTCAAGGTCAAGGAGGTCAAGAAGGACTCGGTCGTCATGGATTTCAACCATCCGCTGGCCGGCAAGACCCTGAAATTCGACGTCGAGGTGGTAGAAGTAAAATAGGTTGCAGCATCGCGCAGCCTCCGTTCCCCGGCCCGCGCGGGCCGGGGAACGGAGGCTGCCTGCCACGCCATTAAGAAAGTCTTCTCGGAAGCCGGGATGCCGTTGTTCTTTGCGAAATGTTCTGATTCATTCCTGGTGCGCTTTTCTCCGTACTCCCTGTCCCGGAATACGGAATAAGGTGGCCTGCTTCAGTCGTGGAATCAGGCGCTGCCATACACCACACGTTTGATTCCGGGCCTCCGCATTTGACATACTAGGAGCGTGCTTACTCTCAAAAATGCTCTTTGCCGGATATCGATTGCCTGCACGTGCCTTCTCCTCGCTTCCCTGCTCATGGGCTGTTCCGACAAGGGCGTCATGCTCAGAACGGGCCAGGCCGCCCCGACCTTTGCGCTTAAGGATATGAGCGGGCGGACGGTTCGGGTACCTGAGGACGTCAAAGGCAAGGTCGTCGCCATACGTTTTTGGGCGACGTGGTGCAAGTCATGCGCCGCGGAGATGCCGGAGCTCGAACACGTCTATAAGAATTACAAAGGCAAAGGCCTGCTGATCCTTGCCATAAACATTGGGCAGGACAAGGCCGAAGCGGAAAAGTTTTCGAAGGAACACGATATCTCTTACCCGCTGCTCCCCGACCCCGGCAAGGAAGTGACGAAACGATACGGAGTAACCGCTATCCCCATGACCTTTATTCTGGATGGAAACGGGGTCATCAGGAAGAAGATCCTGGGTGAAATCAGCCGACAGAACTTCGAGAAGATTGTAGTTCAGTTGATGAAGGGAGAGAAGCCCTGAAAAAGTCAGGGCGCCCCCTATACCTGCACGAGCTCCTTCGGCTCAAGATTGGCCCGCATTCTCCAGATGGAGGCCGTGCCGTTTCTTAATCGGTATACCGCGAGAGGTTCATATCCCGCCCGCTCCACAAAGGGTTTCAGAAAGTCGCGGTCCCTCACGATATCCTTCTTCAGCTCAAGGTCTTCCCCTAACTCGACGGTGCCGCTGATTCTTATCTGGGTGAGATCTTCTTCGCTGCCGTTATTGAACGAGAGCTCCACCTGAGGATTCGCGGTCAGTTGTCTGTGGAGGTCTCTCATCTTCCCCGTGTGGAAGACGATCCCTCTTTCATCGGCGCGGTAAAGGAGCATTCCCCGGACGCGGGGGCCTCGCCGCTCGAATTGCGCAGGAATTGTCCCATGTCAAAGGCTGACCCTATGCCCTCCCCTCAGGCAAATCTCTTTACCTCGCCGGTTTCCACCACCTCTACCAGGCCGGTGATCACCGCCGGGTTTTCCGCATCCCGGCGGTAGATCCGCACTATATAGCTGTCACAGGAATCCATGCTGCCTCAGCCCCTGAGATCAGACCGCCTTCTCAGATAGTAGATCGTTCCAACTCCGGCAAACAGCACAAAAACGAGCATCCCCCATTCGTTCATGGTGGGGACGGATGTTGGAGCTGAAGATGGGGTTGCATAGTGCAGCAAAACACCCTTGGTGTTTGTAATATCATAACCGACAGCCCATCCCTCGGTTGCAGAGGGAAATGAGGCGCCTAAGAGCGTCCAGTTTGCGCTCACGGCAGGAGGAGCAACGCTTGTCCATACCCCTGAGCTGTAATGCAGTAATACACCCTTGGTGTTTGTAATATCATAACCGACAGCCCATCCCTCGGTTGCAGAGGGAAATGAGGCGCCGTTGAGGTACCAGTTTGCGCTCACGGCGGGAGGAGCGACGCTTGTCCATACCCCTGCACTGTAATGCAGCAAAACACCCTTGGTGTTTACACTATCATAACCGACAGCCCATCCCTCGGTTGCAGAGGGAAATGAGGCGCCGTTGAGCCACCAGTTTGCGCTCACGGCGGGAGGAGCGACGCTTATCCATACCCCTGAGCTGTAATGCAGTAATACACCCTTGGTGTTTGTAGTATCACCACCTACAGCCCATCCCTCGGTTGCAGAGGGGAATGAGGCGCCGTTGAGGTACCATTTTGCGCTCACGGCGGGAGGAGCGACGCTTGTCCATACCCCTGCACTGTAATGCAGCAAAACACCCTTGTGGTTTGTACCATCATAACCGACAGCCCATCCCTCGGTTGCAGAGGGGAATGAGGCGCCGTTGAGCCACCAGTATGCGCTCACGGCGGGAGGAGCAACGCTTGTCCATACCCCTGAGCTGTAATGCAGTAATACACCCTTGGAGTTTGTAGTATCACCACCTACAGCCCATCCCTCGGTTGCAGAGGGAAATGAGGCGCCTAAGAGCGTCCAGTTTGCGCTCACGACGGGAGGAGCGACGCTTGTCCATACCCCTGAGCTGTAATGCAGTAATACACCCTTGGAGTTTGTAGTATCACCACCTACAGCCCATCCCTCGGTTGCAGAGGGGAATGAGGCGCCGTTGAGCTCCCAGCCTGCGCTCACGGCAGGAGAAGCGACAGAACTCCAATCAGCGTAACTTGAGGTAAATGACAAAAACAGGAATAGAAGCGCGATAAACAGAAACAAACCTGACTTTTTACGACACATACTTTTCTTTCCCATGGTTTTCCTTTCAGCGCCGAAAACTCTCATCAAAAAATAATTGAATTTCATCGTTCCTCCTCCTACTGTTTTTTTGCCTTATAACATATTGCCGCTGTATGCAAATATATCAGCCGGCTACTAACAAATGACTAACCGATTCCGGATAATCCTGGAGAAAGCAGTTAAACACGAAGCACACGAAGAAACGCGAAGAAGATCAAATAGATTTAAAGGAAATTGAAACAACCAATTTGGTGAAATGTGAATTTTCCATAACGCATGATAATTCGTGAAACTTCGTGCCCTTCGTGGTTTAAAATGCCGTTTTTCGGATAATATGAAAATATTTCAGATATGGGGAGATATGGTTAAGTCACAAAGAGGTTTTTTGGACAGCAACGATTGGCCGGAAGGTCACGAGGAAAACTTCCTCAGCCGGTCCTGCATACTTTGGCATAAAGGGCCCGGGTCTTTTCAGAGGGCTCGATCCCTAGCGTCGAAGACAAAAGTGAACGGCACCTGTCGTAAGTCCTAACGGCCTCGGCCCTTTGGCCCAGATGAGTGTGGCAAACCATGAGGCGTCGGTAAAAGTCTTCGAAGAGATTGTCGATCTCGATCCCTTTCCTATAGCATTCTATAGCTTTCCGCCACTTCCGCGCATCCTCCCAGTGGCTTCCCAATGATCCCGCCAGTTGAAGGGCCGTCTTCCTCACCCTCTCCCGCACCGCCGTTGTACAGTCAAGTTCAGCGTCATTTGGAAGAAACGGGCCGCGATACATTGCCAGGGCCTTCTCGCTCAGCTTCACGGCCCCCTCGTTCTTGTCTTTCGATCTTCCGCCTGGCTTGCTCCATGCCGCCTCCGCTCTCTTCGCAATATCTTCAAATGCCTGCAGGTCTACCCAGCAATAGCGCGGATCGAGGCTCAAAAGCCTTCCTGCAAGCAAAATGGTATTGTCCCTGCCGAGGATATTGCGCAATCGATGAAGGGTCATATCGAAATTACTGTGGGCCGAATCTCCATCGGCGTCGGGCCAGAGAATATCGGCCAACCGTCGTTCGGAAACATCTATTCCCCCAATTGCAATAAGCGTCTTCAGCATGGACAAAGGCTTCTGCCGGCCCTTGCCGGTGAATTCCATCGGCACGTCATCTTTGAGAAGTCTGAAATTTCCGAGGGTATATATTTTTATCGGATAGGGCCATTCCTCAATTGGCCTTTCGGGAGTCAACCCGCGCTTGATGATCAGCTTACGCACATACTCCATCTCGATGTCGTGTTCCAGTGCAATTGTACAGAGACGGGACATCGTGTCAGGCCTCCACCACCAGAACATGCTTATATAGCCCTGCTTTCGCCCCAACGTCATCGCCCTTCCAAGAAAGTTCAAGCCTTGTTTTTGCTCGCCTCTGTCGAATGCGAACTGGGCCTCGGCCGTGAGATGCATGTACTCCAAAATAGCGCTTTCTGATTTTCGGACGAAATCACCGGCATGTCTCATGTGTGCGGACGCCCTCTCGTAATCTCGCAGTTCGTGCATAACCTGGGCTATTTCGAAATGAACGCAGAAGAGCGCCGCCACGGTGAGTGCCCCGGATTCCAAAATATATTTCAGGGCATTTTCCGCGTGGGCAAGGGCCTCAATTGTTTCATTCCTCAGAAGACAATACCAACCTGACAGCAAATGATAGAGAAATGATCCGAAGCATTTCGGGCCTTCAAGCGACGCCTTCATATTTTTGAGAAAACCACCGCCGGCCGATATATCCCCTTCGTTAAGCGAGCAGTATACCCCCTGGGCAAAAAGCATGTGATCCCACATATGAATATCGCTTTTGTTTGCCTCCTCCAGGCCGGTCAAAACCGATCTCATGGGGTCATCAGACGTCATCGTTACGACCTCCGCAAATGACTTTATCGCCTCGCACAGGATCTTCATTAAAGGGGCGACATCCGGAGTCTGCGCTGTTTTGCCTAAATCTTCGCCCATGATGCCGGCATTCGCAAAGTCGCCTGTTAGGACATAAAATTGCACTGCATTAATACCGGCCTGCAGGCGAAGATTCACATCGCCTGTCTTCTGTGTGAGCATTAATGCCTTCTCGGTCCATCTCCTCAAGTCGGAGGCGGACTTGTGCCTCCATAGCAGCGCCGTTGTCATGCCGGTGGCCACAAGGGCCTCGATCTCAGGAGAAGGGAATTCGGCTTTACGCTGAATGCGCTCATAAAGCCATTCTATGAGGGGGTCGAGCCTGTCGAATTCATCCCATTCATGAAAGGCCGCGTGTATCACAGCAGTCCACGAAAGAAGCGCTCCGGTGTCATCCTCCTGAGCATCAAACATGTAGAAGGCCCGTTCTGAAAGCCCACGGCTTTCGGACGGATTGAACGCAAGGCGGCATACGCCGAGCCAGTATAGAAGCCATGGGGTCTTGTCCCTGATCTCGCCGGGGAGTCCCAGTATCCATTCTTCAAGCGTCTTGTGTCTTCCCTGGACGACAAGGGATTGAGCATAACCGAGGATTATTCCGACAAGCCTTTCCCATGCGCCGGCATCCATAAAAAGCGCGGCGGCATCCTCGATTCGTCCTTCATCTTCAAGGAGAGCGGCTGTGCTGCGCATTATTCCATTCATTTCAGCGGGGTTGAAAGCACTATTTGCTTGGGATTGGAGAAACTCTCTAAACAGCGGATGATACTGATATACGGGATCAGGACGAGAGCGCCGGTCTGTAAAATAGTGATGACGGCTCAGCTTAGACAATATGGCATGCGCACCTTTATTCCCTGTAAGTTGTTCGGCGGCCACAGCGGTCATCGAAGGGAAGAAGGAAGTTTTAAGCAGGAAGTCGCGGGTCTCGCCGTCGGTCTTTTCGAATATCTCACTGGCGAAATAATTGAAGATCGCTTCGCGGGAAAGCTCGCTGATCAAAGAAGGATGTATCGCCTTTGTCTTCGCCATTTCGGTCATAAGCACAAGCCCGGCAGCCCATCCGTCCGTCTTCTTGTGAAGCTGTCTGGCTGTTTCGTCAGACAGGGCGTTGCCGCCCTTCGCTTTCAGGAAGGCCCGGCACTCATCGAGAGTGAAACTGAGGTCACTCCATCCGATAAAGGTCATCTTGTTATTCGCCCGCAGGCGCGCAAGCTGAACGGGCGGCTCAGAGCGGCTCAGCACGATAACGTTGATACCCTCGGGTATTGCCTCCATGCCGCAGCTGATTACCTCCCGGAAGGCCGGCGACGATGCATCCTGAAAATTATCGAGGACAAGGAAAACACCCCCCATCCCCCTCTTTGCCAAAGAGGGGGAGCGAGGGGGCGTTAATCGCCTGAAGAGCTCCTCGAAATACCGTCTCGTAAAGGTCGGGACGCCCTGGAGGTATTCCGGAGTGAGCAGCGGAAGAGGTCTTCTCACCCTTGGCGCTGCCTTCTTGGCAGCGAGACCCATGTAGTAAAAGAACGATGCGATATCGCTGTCTCCTTCGTCTACCTGGTACCACAAACAAGGCAGTTTTCTTTGTTTAAGATAACCGGCAACGAGAGTTGTCTTGCCGGAACCCGCCGGTCCTGAAATCCAGACAACAGATTTCTTCCTGCCTCTGTCGATTAATTGGAAAAGTCTTTTTCGCGAAAGGACCCCGGAAGGATTGGGACGGGTGATTTTTACGGCTTGCGACCGTTCTTCTGACATGGAATATCCTACCTGAATCATGCATCACAATGCGCGCAATTTACGATAGAATTCCCAGCTCCTGTGCTTCCTGATCGGCATGCCCACGGCGCCGCCTCTTACTCCTGTTCGTCTTTATCGAGGATGATATCGACCATCGTCTTTTTCGGCCGGCAGAAGAGTTTGCCGACGCGGCGTCGGAACTCCTCGGGCGTCACATGCTCTTCGTGAGTGCCGATGACGACCCTGATCTCCGGAAACGTCTCCGCGAGCGCCTTGCGATACTGCTCCCTGAACGGACAGAGCGCCTTCATGCAATAGGAAAAGTGTATCGCATCGACGCGGAACTCCGTCAGCGCCCGTATTCGTCCGAGCAGTTTGCTGGGTCCGGCAAGCGTGGGGCAGCCCGGGCAGTTGATGATGCCGGTCAGCGTAAGCTTTTCCTCCTGAGGATAGTCCGCAAAGGCGCCGCGCCGCTTCCGGAAATCGGCAAGACAACTCACGGACGAGCACCCCAGGTCCTGGGTGGCATTCGAGCAGGTCAGTATTCCGATCCTCGCCATATCCTGTTCCTCCCTATCCGGTTATTCCCCTCAGCCTCCCGAAGGAGAACTCGAACCTCTCTTTATTGAGCACGAAAATAACGCCGCGCTCAAGGCGGGTCGCTTTCAGAATATTCGCTCCCTGCCCGCGTCATCACCTGAGCCATGGCTGCAGGCCCGGTATGGTAGAATATACCATTACACGGGGCGAAAGGGGCATGTATCCGGATGGCAGTATCCCAAAAAATCATTGAGCGCATCGAAGAGAAGAAGGGCGATTACCGCCGTTACAACTTCTCCCAGCTCGAAAACGACGCGCTCAAGACCTTCTTCGACCTTGCGCAGGAATTCGGGGGCATCCAGGATTTCTACGCCCTCTGCGTCGCCGTCCCGAAGAGTTTTTTCGGCCTCGATGCGCGTCTGTATGTCACCGACCCGAAATGCGACGGCCCTTCGCTCGCCGCCGCGACTGAAGGGGGCGGAAACCCGGCTCAGTCCTGCGCCCCGGATTACGTCCAGCTCTCGGAAGGCCCCTATTTTACCGACCGGAAGAGCCTCATGCTGCCGATTCGGGGGAAGAAGTTCCTGATCGGCCAGCTGCCGTTTCATGTAGAAGGCGACGTCCTGGGACTCCTTGAAGTATACCCGGTCGAGAGCATGGATACCCATCTCATGTTCTTCTTCGAGAAATACGCCAACCGCATCGGCTTCAGGCTGCATAACAAGTTTCTCGTAGAAAAAAATATCGAACACCTCAGGTTCATCCGTTCCCTCGTCACCGATATCGAGCACAATATCATCGTGCCGAACATGGTATATAAGCTCTTTCTCAAACGCCTCAGGGGAAAGGTGACCAAGAATATCGAGATAGAGGACTTCCTCTCGAAATGCTTCTCCGAGGGCCGGTGCGACAAACAGGTGATGGAGACGCTGCTGAAGGACCTGGCAGACGTCAACGAGGGGCTGACCGGCGAGTTGGAAAACCTCGAAAAGCACTACAAAAACATGAGCCTCTTCATCGAGACGCTCTTCAGGAAGAGCCATTTCGACCAGGGCCACCTGACGCTCCGGACCAAAAAGTGCAACATGAAAAGAGACGTGGTGCTGCCCCAGCTGGAGCGCTATGTCGAACAGTTCAAAAAGGCGGGCATCTCGATGGACGACCGTCTGAGCGGCATCCCCGAGGAGGAGATCATCAACGTCGTGGACATCGGCCTGATCGCCCAGGTCTATGCGAACCTCTTTTCGAACGCCCTCAAATATACCGGCGAGGTCGAGATACTCGGACAGAGAAAGAAATTTATCGCCTACGGCCACGACATCCTCGGGGATTTCTTCGGCGAGGGGAAGGACGGCGTCAAATACAACGTCTTCAGCTCGGGATCTCATATCGCCCCAAAAGAGCGGGGGAACCTTTTTGCGGAGGCCTTCCGGGCATCGAACGCCGCCGACATACCGGGCACCGGACACGGCCTCGCCTTCGTAAAGAACGTGATCGAACTGCACGGCGGGGTCGTGGGATACGAGGCGGTCGACTACGGCAACAACTTCTATTTCATCCTCCCGAAGTAGCCCCCGCCCTGATATTCAGGGGGTGAATTCCGTATAATATCTTTCTGAGCATATGCCGTGTGCCGGACCATGTTCAGCGAAATCGTCTTATCATTGCGATAGCGAGAGGATGACAATGGTACCAAGGACAGAAACCGACGCACGAATACGCCGCCTCCAGGAGCGACTAAGGCAGGAGCCGGTCGACGGCGCGCTTCTTGTCTATCCGATCGACGTCTATTATTTTACCGGCTCCAGGCAGAATTCGGCGCTCTGGGTGCCTGCAGACGGGGAGCCGATGCTCCTTGTCAAAAAGAGCTACGCAAGGGCGGCGGGCGAAAGCAACATAAGAGACGTAAGGCCTTTCCCCTCAAGCCGCGGACTGCCTTCGCTTTTCGCCGGGGATATCAGGAAGATCGGCCTTACGTTCGACGTGCTTCCGGTCCAGCAGTTCCGCTACTATTCCGACCTGCTGCACGACAGGGAATTCATCGACGTCTCGGCGATCAACCGCGAGATCCGTTCGGTCAAATCACCATGGGAACTCGGCCGGCTGCGCGACAGCGGGAAGGGAATATGCGGCGCCTTCGCCCAGGTCCCGTCCTTCCTCAGGCCCGGCATGCGCGAGCTGGACGTGGCGGCGGAATTCGAATACCGGCTGCGCACAGCTGGAAGCGAAGGACACCTCCGCATTCGCGCCTTTCATCAGGAGATCGTCGGCATCGCGGTGGGAGGCGACAACGCCACCGTCCCCGGATGCTTCGACGGGCCAGTGACGGGAAAAGGGCTCTCGACGGCGGCCCCCTACGGTCCTTCCGAAGACGTGATAGCCGGGGGGTCTCCCGTCATGATCGACTACGGCGCGATCTTCGGCGGGTATATCGTCGACATGACCCGCATCTTCGTCGTGGGGGAGCTCGATGCCGGGCTTCAGAGGGCCTTCTGCGTGTCGGCCGAAATATTGGCCTGGATCGTCGAGCGCCTCCGCCCCGGGAGCATATGCGAAGACCTATACGCCGGCGCCGTCCGGATCGCCGAGGGGTACGGGCTCGGCGAGCAGTTCATGGGATATCCGGGGGAGCAGGCGAAGTTCGTGGGTCACGGCGTCGGGCTCGAGCTCGATGAGCTCCCGGTCCTCGCCCAGCGGTTCAGGATGCCGCTTGCCGCAGGACACGTCATCGCGGTCGAGCCGAAGTTCGCCTTCCCCGGCAAGGGCGTAGTCGGCATTGAAAACACCTATGCCGTTACGGAGACGGAATGCGAAAAGATCACCAACTATCCGGATGAAATAGTGTACCTTTGAGATATAACGAAAGGACGTAACGATAATGAGCAACGAGCCGAACAAAGTAATCTACTCCATGATCGGGGTGAGCAAGTTTTACGACAAGAAACCTGTTCTGAAGGACATTTACCTCTCCTACTTTTACGGGGCCAAGATCGGGGTGATCGGCCTCAACGGGTCTGGGAAGAGCTCTCTCCTGCGCATCCTGGCCGGCACGGACAAGGAGTTCGTCGGCGAGACGGTGCTTTCGCCCGGCCATACCGTCGGCTTTCTTCAGCAGGAGCCCGAGCTCGACGACAACAAAACCGTGAAGGAGGTGGTCGAGGAAGGGGTGCAGGAGGTCGTCAACGCGATAAAGGAGTACAATCTGATAAACGAGAAATTCGCCGAGCCGATGTCCGACGACGAGATGAACAAACTTATCGAGCGGCAGGGAAAGGTGCAGGAGAAGTTAGACAGCATGGATGCATGGGACCTCGACTCGCGCCTCGAAATGGCTATGGACGCGCTCCGCTGCCCCCCGGGCGAGACGCCGGTGAAGGTCCTTTCGGGCGGGGAAAAGCGGCGTGTGGCGCTCTGCAGGCTGCTGCTCAGGAAGCCGGACATCCTCCTGCTCGACGAGCCGACGAACCATCTCGATGCCGAGACGGTCGCCTGGCTGGAGCACCACCTGCAGTCCTATCCGGGTACCGTCATCGCAGTGACGCACGACCGTTATTTTCTCGACAACGTAGCCGGCTGGATACTCGAACTCGACCGGGGGGAAGGCATACCCTGGAAGGGCAATTATTCCTCGTGGCTCGATCAGAAAAAGACCCGGCTTCAGCAGGAAGAAAAGTCGGAGTCCGAAAGACAGAAGACGCTCGAGCGGGAGCTCGAATGGATACGGATGTCTCCCAAGGGCAGGCACGCAAAGGCAAAGGCACGCATCACCTCCTATGAGGCCCTTCTCAGCCAGGACACCGAAAAGCAGGCAAAGGAACTCGAAATCTATATCCCGCCCGGACCGCGTCTCGGCGGCGTAGTCATCGAGGCGGAGAACGTCTCGAAGGCTTACGGCGACAACATCCTTATGGAGGGCATGACCTTCTCCCTTCCTCCCGGGGGCGTGGTGGGAGTGATCGGCCCCAACGGGGCGGGAAAGACGACGCTATTCAGAATGATCACGAGGCAGGAAAAGCCCGATTCGGGCTCCTTCAAGACCGGAGAAACGGTCAAACTCGCCTACGTCGACCAGAGCCGCGACGCCCTCGATCCCGCCAAGTCGATTTGGGAAGTAATCTCGGGCGGGGACGACGTGGTCCAGCTCGGCAAACGACAGGTAAACTCCAGGGCCTATGTCGCACGTTTCAATTTTTCAGGCGGCGACCAACAGAAGAAGGTCTCGATGCTTTCCGGCGGTGAGAGAAACCGCGTCCATCTCGCCCGGATGCTGAAGGAAGAGGCCAACGTGCTCCTTCTCGACGAGCCGACGAACGACCTCGACGTAAACACCATGCGGGCGCTCGAAGAGGCGATCGAGAACTTCGCCGGCTGCGCCGTCGTGATAAGCCACGACCGGTGGTTCCTCGACCGCATCGCCACGCATATGCTCGCCTTCGAAGGCGACAGCAAGGTCGTCTGGTTCGATGGGAATTACTCCGAATACGAAGCCGACAGAAAGGCCCGTTTGGGAGCCGACGCGGACCAGCCGCATCGGATCAAGTACCGGCATCTGTCGCGGGGGTAGGCAACGGATAGGGGGGCGTCTACTTCACCAAGCCCGTCAGGCTGGCGCCGTCGAAGAGCCATGCGCCCCTTATCTTGACCATCTTCGCGAAGTAGACCGCCGTCTGCCCGGGGAACATTTCGCCCTCGATCTCCAGCGTCGCGGCGTCGCCGCGCAGAGTGCCGCCAGTGATCTTCCTCCCCTGTTTGGGCAGCGCAGTCTGCAGGAAGTCGACGGCATACTCCAGGTTCTCTTCCGGCGTCCGGTAGTCGGCGTCGAACATATTCCGGAGGCGCTCCGAGACGCTGTTGCGGAGAGCATCCCAGTTCTTATTCTGCGCAGAGGCCATCATCGCTGAAAAGGCCTTACCCGGCTCGCCTCCACCCGCCGGCAGGGGAGCGCCGGCCTTCGGCCGCGTAACATCGGCGTCGAAGGTGATATCGCAGGTGTAACTCTCGCCGGACATGACCTTCACCGGAGTCGGCGTGAAGATGCGGCCCGCGACGTGATCGGGGGTATGCGCGGTCAGCGCCGCCTTCAGACCGCCGTCATCGCCTGTGCGGTCGATGTACTGCGTCATGGTCGCCCGAAATGTGGCGTTCATGCTGACCCGCCCGTCCGGCTCGACCCACAGCAGGATGTAGTTGTCATGTTCCAGAACGTCCTGGTTGATCGCTTCTGCGTGCGGATTCAGCGCATTGGCGACCGCAACGGCGTCAATCGGCGCCGTCGACAGCATGACTTCGATCGATTCGGTCCTGGCGTCGTATTGCTCGCGCACCGGGTAGGCAACCGCAGCCTTTGGGGCGATCACGACGCCGCTTCCCAGCTTGAACTGGCCCGCCACCGTGCCCGCCGCGGCAATCGGCGCGGCAAAGAGAAGGACGATCAACCCGATCAAGGGAAGTGACCACCGCCTCCCCATCGCAATAAGGCTCCGCCTGGACGGATGACTCCGGGACGTCATAAAGACCCGCGCTACTTGGCGCCCTCGGGCTTCCCGACTTTCCACTTTCCGCCTTCCTTGACCATATACACCGTCATCTTTGTCGTTGAGGTCCCCTCCTTCGTCTTTTCCACCTGCTCGATCTTCAGAACCACCATCGATCCTGTCACGTCGGCCTTCGCCGCCTTGATCGTCTCGGGTTTGATTTCAGCCTGCATCTCCGTGAAGAGATCCAGCATATTGTCCTTTTCGAGATCGCTCAATGCGTCCTTTGCCAGGAGTTTCTTCACCTCTTCCATCTTCTTTGCCTTCGCAGCCTTCACAAACTGCGAGTAGGCAGCCTTTGCGTCCTTGACGGAATCTGCGGCGACCGCGGCCTGGCCGAAGATCAATGCGACAACGGACAAAATGAGTACGGCGACTGCGAGACGTCTCTTCATGGGTCCCCCTCGTTGTGGAATATTTGAGCAGATTATACACTATGCCGCGCGGAAATCCATCAACCTTTTTTTTCAGCGGGGAATGCGACGGCTCGTGAGGAGGGACATGCCGGATTTCATTCTGGAAATGGCCTGACAGGGGAATGACCGCCACCTAAACCGACGGTTATTGCCTCGGATGTGAATTCAACTTTGAAGTTGACAGCTCTCCGGGGGCGGGAGTAAGGTGAAAACAAGAGCAGCCCACCAAGTGGTGGCCGTGCTCTTCTCGGACCCGACTGAAGGGTGAGGATGCAGAGACGCTTTCGTCTCAGGATGTATGAAGCAAAGTATCCGGACATCTGGGCAAGAGAAGGGCGGACACCACTTTTTTGTGATGCCGGTCCTTTTCTGAATATGGTGTTTGCAGATCAAAGCAGGGAGGTATGGCATCTTATGGACAACAATCATCCCCTGGTTATGGCGCTGAAAAACCTGACCCGCGACCTCAGATTGTTTATTGAGTTATCACTGAAAGAGGCCGACGCCTCATGGGAAGAGTGGCTTCGCTGGATATTAAAAGAAAGCGAGGTGAAATGCTGGGAAAAGAAGAACTGCTCGAACAAGGGCTGTCCCGCGCACGGCAACCGCGATGTGCGCTGCTGGCTGGTGGCGGGGACCATGTGCGGGGGGAAAGCACAGGGCGAATTTGCGATCAAATATAAGAGCTGCACCGAGTGCGAGGTCTATCAGGAAGCTGTTTTCAAAGACCCGGTGACGGAGGTTTACGAACATGTTGTCACACTGGTACACAGTCTGCGGCTGACTCAGGACAGGCTTAAGACAATGGCGGTACGGGACTCCCTGACAGGCGTGTATAACAGAAATTTCTTCAATGAAATAATCGCCAACGAAATTGAGCGGACCAAGCGTTATGGAGACAAGTTTTCGATCGTCATTATGGACATCGACAACTTCAAGCAAATAAACGATGTCTACGGTCATTTGATCGGAGACTGGATACTGCGCGAATGCGCGGCGACATTGAGCAAATCCGTCAGGTCCTCGGACCTCCTGGTGCGTTTCGGGGGGGATGAATTTCTCGTGCTCACCCTGGAGACGGATTCCGGGACATGCGATGCCCTGACCACCCGCGTCAATGAGCATCTGTCAAGCTGGAACCGGGAACATGCCGACCATGACTACCGGTTGTCCGTCAGCGTGGGATGCGCGGTATTCGAGCAGGGAAAAGATTTGATGGAAGTGATAAAGGAGGCCGACTTCCGCATGTATGAGAACAAGCCGCGGTAGCTGCAATGGAGTCAGCCCCTTGCGGATCACATGGGGAATAGAGACGGTGGGGCGATGGTTATTGCCTTCGCTGCTTTTGTCGTACTGCCATGGCGTGTGACAGGGAGGAACGGGATGGATGTCATTCTGACAATGGTCGGGTTGGGAATCGTGATATGGGCGTTAACCGTTTTCTTTTCCCCTCCGCAAAAACATAAGGATTCTTCTTTCAAAAACGACAGGAGCAGGATATAAGACCCGGATATCTAGAAACCCCGCGGAGATCGCCAAGACGTTGCGGGTTTTCGGGCAAGCAAGAGTCCGGACCTGCTACTGCATCATGAAATGGAACCCGATCACCGCGCGGATATCTTCGCGTCTGTTCCTCGTTTTGATTTCGTCCTGGTAAGGCGATTTCATATCGAGGAAGGCGTCGAGTCCCTGACTGAGAGAAACGCAGACCTGTTTCAGCGCCCTGGCCTGGCGGACCATTTCAGACTCGGAATCGGTCTTTTGGCTGATCGGGCTGGCTGCTTTGAGGTTGAGGACCGCGGCAAGGCCCTTTTGGGTTTCCTTTGTTTCTGCCCTCACCCCCGACGCCGCAAAGAGAAAACTCAGGGAGAGGAGAAGGATAAAGATACCTATGAGGGTGCTTCGCTTCATGGATTGCTTTTAGTATACCCGGTCCATTTAATAAAGTAAAGAGTTTGTTTTTCCTTGTAGAAAGCGCACTTGCAGGGGCGGACGGGCCGCCCCTGATTTTCGAGATGTTAACGGCCTGCGACAGCCCTGGCCGCGGTATGTTTCTTCGGCCCCTGACCCCGTCCTTGAGAAGCCTGGGAATGCGGCCCCCCGGTCTTCCCGGCTTCGGACCTTCCGTACTTTTTGCCTTCTTCGTGTTTACCTGCACCGCTTTCGCCCGTTCTCGTATGAGTGCGCTGCGTCCGCCGCTGCTGCGGCTGGCGCGGAGGACGCGCGAACTCGGCATCCCGCGCCGGAGCGGCCTTCTTATAATCGAACCCGTCAAGGGTACGCCGTTCGATCTTTTCGCCGAGGACGCGTTCGATGCTGCGAACGAGAGGCTCGTCTTCAGACGTAACGAAGGTGAAGGCGTCGCCGGTCTTCGCGGCCCGCCCGGTCCGTCCGATGCGATGCGTATAAGCGTCGGAAGTGTCGGGCATGTCGTAGTTGATCACATGGGATATGGTCGAGACGTCGATGCCCCTTGCCGCGATATCCGTCGCCACGAGGATCTGATACGATCCTTTGCGGAAACCGTCAAGCGCCTCCTGCCGTTTGTTCTGCGAGAGGTTCCCCTGGAGAGACGCGGCACGGTATCCGGCCTTCTCGATCTGCTGTCCGAGGCGCTTTGCGCGGTGCTTGGTGCGCGTGAAGATCAATACCGACTCGGTGTCGGTATGGCGCAGCAGTTCGAGCAGAAGCGCGGTCTTGAGGTGCTGCCCGACCGGGTACAGCGCATGGGTGACGGTGTTCGCAGGGGCTGAATGGCCGACCTGCACCGTAACCGGCGCATGCAGGACTTCATTGGCCAGCCGCCGGATATCGTCGGGCATAGTCGCAGAGAAAAGCATCGTCTGGCGCTTCTGAGGCAGATGTCTGATGATCTTTTTGATATCGGGAAGAAACCCCATGTCGAACATCCTGTCGGCCTCGTCAAGCACAAGGACCTCCACATGGGAAAGGTCCACGGTGCGCTGGCTGATGTGGTCGAGAAGCCGGCCCGGACAAGCAACGACGATCTCGGTCCCCGCACGCAGTTTCTGTATCTGCGGCTGGATGCCCACGCCTCCGTAAATGGATGCGCTCCTGAGGCTCGTCTGCCTGCCGAGACGGCCGATCTCGACATGGATCTGCTCCGCGAGTTCGCGGGTCGGAGCGACGATCAGGGCGCGAACGCGGCCGCGCGGCCCCTCTATGAGGCGTTCGAGGATCGGTAGCACGAAGGCCGCCGTCTTGCCCGTGCCGGTCTGGGCAAGCCCCATGACGTCGTGGCCCTGGAGGGCTTTCGGGATTGCCTCCGTCTGTATCGGCGTCGGTTTGACATATCCCGCCGATTTGACGCCAGCCGCAACCCGGGGGTTAAAATTAAAGTTCTGAAATTCCATAGACTCCTTTTGAAACATTGTATTCTGCGTTCGGGGAAAAAAGCCAGGTGTGCTCGAGGGCTTACGATGACGTGGTTTTCATCCAGGTACTGCAGTTGTGTTTATTAAGCCTATCAGCTTTCATAAGAGTCTGTCAAGAAAAAGAATTGCGGCCTCTTTTCACACGATACAATCTCTCGCTGCATCCTCCCGCCCGGATGCCGCATAATTGAGGATGAATCTTTGGGGTTTTCTGGTGGGGCTCGTTCTTGGTGTCCTGCCGGTCCTGCTGCTGAAGGTATTCAAGGGAAAACTGCTCTTCGTCGAAAATGCCTATATAAAAGGTGCGCTATTGGAGTTTCTCCCCTGGATCGGCGTCAACGTTTTCCTTTACCTCGAAGCCCGCTACGACCCGTTCGGCCTTCTGAAAGACGATGAAGGACTCTCCACGATGGTCGTCCTTACTTCGTCCGTGCAGGGCTTTATCACGGCCGGACTGCTCGCCGCGTTTGTCTCAAAGAAGATAGGGAAGAGCGCAGCGCGCACGAGAGGGCAGTCGTAACATCGCCCGTGCAGACAGAAACGCGTTTTTTTTCTTGAATAATGCTTCAGGGTGTGTTATACTCACTTCAGAATTTTAGAAGTTTTTGCGATTCCAGAGGCCACAAAGACTTTTGACTTTGTGGCCTTTTTTTCTTGAGACCTTCTGAGATTTGAGTTTACAGAGAAGGAGGTAAAAGAAATGGCACAAGGAACAGTAAAGTGGTTTAACGACAGCAAAGGCTTCGGCTTTATCACCAGCGAAGACGGAAGCGACGTGTTTGTCCACCACACGTCCATCCAGGGCAACGGCTTCAAGAGCCTTGCAGAAGGTGACAAGGTCAGCTTTGACGTTGAAAAAGGCCCCAAAGGCCCCAAAGCGGTCAATGTGGTAAAACTCTAATTAGACGGGAAGGCCTCCTCCGCGGGGGAGGCCTTTTCATTTTGGAGGAATATGCAGAATACCAGGAACAGCAGAAAGAACGCCACGAGAACAGAAAGAAATCAGCAGAGGATCGACGCGGGTCTTGTCGCCGCGCAATTCCCCCAGGTCGCGCAGATCGTCGTCAACATGACGTACAATCAGAAAGGGATCAAGCAGGCGCTTGCGCGGACGGTGAATTTTTTCCCGTCCAGTTATGCTTTTTTCCGTGTCGACTGCCTGAGCAAAGACTGTCTCGACGGCGGCTTCGATCTGACTCCGGTCATCACCGGCATGATCGGGAACCGAAAGAAAGTGGCAAAGGGAGATCTCTCCTGTGAAGGAGAAAGCCCCTCTTCCGGTCACTCCGCAATTATCTACGAGGTCTCCATCCAGTACGTCTGAACGAAGAGGGGCGAGCGGAAGGTCGCGCCCCCTCGTCGAAACGGCGCCGGCCGCCCGGAAGCTCATAATCGTCATGCGGCGGGGCCTTTGGCAGCAGCCGCCTGCACCCCCTTGCTGAACTCGGTAGGAATGGTCGTCATCCTGGCCGCCAACTCCCGGTCGAGCATCATAAGCGCCTGAGGGTCGCTCCCGGCGATGCGGAGCCGGGCGATAATCTCGTTGTCGTTGCTCTCTTCTTCCACCTGCTCGGTCACGTACCACTGCAGAAAGATCTGGGTGGCATGGTCCTTTTCGGCTATCGCGAGTTCCATCAGCCCGTTGATCGATTTCGTGATGAACCGCTCGTGTTCGAGCGTCTTCGTAAACATCTCCAGGGGCGACTCGAACTCCGCCGGCGGCTGAGCCAGTGCCGTGAGCGCGACCTTGCCGCCCTGCAGGTTGATGTATTCATAGAATTTCATCGCGTGGAACATCTCCTCGTGATACTGGACCATGAACCAGTTCGCAAAGCCCTTCAGTCCGATGTTCGTCGAGTGGGCCGACATGGAAAGGTACAGATAGGCCGAGTACAGTTCCCGACTCAGTTGTCCGTTTAAGGCCTCTTCAATGTTCTTCGTCAGCATTACTTTTCTCCCTTACCTTTTTCGCCAGTTGCCGTTGGGGTCCTGTATCCACCATCCATTTTTTGCCGCGTCCCGCCTGATCGCCGCGAACTGGGCCGCAGCCTGCGGCGCCACCTGCTTAAGGTTGTCGGCACTTTCGGGAAGCCGGTTGATCCTGACGATCGCCTTCGTCATTCCGTTAATCACCGTCTTTCTGTTTGTGTTCTCGGCATCCATAATCGCTTTGTCTCCCGCTGTGAGCGTTCCCCCGCGCGAGACCAGAAGGCCGTCATTGGCCTCCCCCACCGCGCCGGAATCCCTCAGCCGGTCGGTGTCGCCGATCCTCGCACCCATCTCGCGGTAGGCGTTGACGACATCCGGCATCTTCTTTACCAGTTCCGCGATCTTTTCGGCCGTCGCAGTCTCCTGCGCGTAGGCGGAAGAGACGAACTCGAACCGTATCGAGCTTTCCGGCCCCGACTTCTTCTCAGGGCTTGTCGCGGGTTTCTCCGCCGGCTTACCGCCCGGCGTCATCAGATCTTTTTCGAGCTCCTTGTACGCCTCTTTCACGTCCTTTTCCGGGAAATAGATATTAACCGTAATGACCGCGCACGCGGCGGCCATCGCCAGAAATACCGCTGCCGCTATTCTGATTCTCTTCTTCATCGCTTTATCCTCCTCCTTGTAATTATCCCTCATAATCTGCGTGAATAGACATAAGCCGGCTCCTTATAAAGTTAACCTCGCAGTTGCATACAATATCACCGCCGGGTTGCAACGTTAGTGTCTGCCAGAGAAACTATGCCCCTCAAGGCCTCACTCCCCCTTCTTCCCCGCCCTTTCTGCCGCCTGCACCATAGACCACATGAGATCCTCGAGAGAAATTTTGTTGCTCAGCGGAGCCACCTTCACCGAGAGGTCCTGCATCCCGAAGAAGTTCCTGTTGGAGATCTCGAGTTCCCTGAATATGACGAAGCCTTTCTGGAGATAAAGGCCCATCTCGCCTTTATCGAAGCCCCTGTCTCCGATATACGACTTCATCGACGGGCCGCCCACTTTTCGAAGAAATTCCCTGCTGATCTTAGTCTTCTCCTGTTTTGTGCCATACGTCCAGAAATCGGCCTTGCCGATCAGGCCCTGAATGCCGCCTCCCGAGCCCTTCACCATGGCCACGCCGTCGACCATACCGCTGATGTACCCTTTGATCGGCTCGATCTCATCGCAAAGCCGCGTCAGACTCATGCCTTCCAGGACGACGCCCGCCCGGTAACGGAACCCTTCCGTCAGATCCAATTCCGCCGAGCCGCTCATCCTCCCGCCGAATATGTTAGCACTAAACCGGCCTATCTCCAAGACTCCGCGCCCCGGCTTTATCCAGACGGTCATGTCGTCTAGGAGTCTGAAGCCGTACCGGAGAGAGCCGATCGTGATTCTCCGGTAGCCCTCGCCCCGGAATTCTCCGGCATATTGACGACTCAGCGCTTCGAAGTCGGGACGGTCGAAGGCCGGCATCTCCGATGACGTCGCCTCTCCGCCCGCCTGCCCGTATGTTAGGGGGATTGTGCCGCTCACCGGCCCGACCGAATATTCGCCGTTTTCTCCGGTCAGCGTAAATCCCTTCAGAGAGACGCTCCCCTCCGCAACCGCACCGTCCTTGCCATATCTGACCGCCAGGTCGGACGAAAGGGAGCCTTCCAGGCCGGCGTAGAGGAGCGAATCAGGGAAAACGTCCCAGAAGGAATTCCGTATCTCTGCCGCAGGGGTCTCAGGCAGGTGGACCTGCAGGCGCACCGAACGGTCCGCAGAGAGGAACTGTTCCGCCGCACCCGAAACTGTCGCCTCAATCTTCCCGACTGAGGCATCTGTAGTAAACGTGCAGTCCTTTCCCCTGAGATCGACTTCCGACCGCAACGACGCGTCTTTGAGGATGTCCCGCTTTGCCTTTTCATCGAGCACGGACAGCTTCCGGATATCCGAGGTGAGCCTGCCGTAAAGAGATTCCGGCGATTCTGCCGTCCCCGAAAATGCCGCTTTTTCGATGTTTCCCATTACGCGATAGCGCGGGTTCTCCTTCATGACGAGCGGCAGGATTTTCCCTGCATCGACATGCTCCGCAGTCGCCTCGAGCCGCAGCGGAAACGGCCCCCCCCCGGTCCTGCCCTGCACGGTTAATGCTATTTCCCCGACGCCGATGCCCGCATGACTGACGGCAAGGGAGAATGACGTGCCCGAAAACGCGGCCGTTCCCGAGATATTGCCGGCGACGGCGCCGCGGAAGGCCGCCGCCTCAGCCGAGATATCAAAACTGCCGGAGATGCTCCCTGCCGTACGAAGCCGCCCTGAGATCGTCAGCCCTTTCACCTCCGCTTTTTCGGACGGGTATGCCGCGTTTATGCCCGCACCCCGGACCGAAACGCCTTCTTCCGGGCCCGGCAGCCGCACCAGAAGCGATTCCGCCGAGAGGGAAAATTCGTCCGCCCTGATCTTCATGTGATCAAGATTAAGAGTGCGCCCGCGGTATCCGATAGCCGCGTCTCCCCCGAGGCCCCTGAATCGGTGACCACGATAACCGATCGATGTGAGCCCGAAAGAACTCCTGACGGAAAAATTCCCGCCGCGGAGCGAACCATCCGCCGTGACGTGAAGGAGCCCCAGGGAGATCTCATCTGCTCTCCCTGTCTCGATAACCGAGGGCTCCGCGGTGAGCGAAGCCGAGACCGCGGGATTTCGCAGCTGGCCGCGCGCCCTCAGGGAGAGCCGTACGGCGGCCGCCTTCGGCAAAAGATAGCCGGCGGCCCTCGCCAGCAGGGCGGAGCCGTCCATATCCGCCGACATCTCCCTTCCGGAGGAGAACCTGATCCTGCCGCCGATACCTCTGACATCGAGTCCCTTCGCGCCGACCGAGCCGTTTCTGATCTCCATGATCCCTGTGACCGAGGGAAGCGCGCGGATGCCCTGCCCCTTTACCTCCACCGTATCCGAGGAGACCAGCCCTGTTACCGCAATCCCTTTCATCATGTCGAAGGACGACAGATCAAGGTTTGCGACCTTCGCCGTCAGGTCGTAAAGCGGGCCCGCCATGACCTCCCTGAGCCTCCCTTTCATGCTCAGCACCCTCGTCCCTCCTACTCTCAGGGCAAGGCTCTTCAGGTCGGCCGAATCGTCAGAAATCTGATACTCGAGGTCTCCAGCCAGCCCGATATCAAGCGTTTTGCGCCGGTAAAAAGGGGTCCCGGGACTCTTTAGCTGCAGCTCAAATGAGACGGCAGCACCCTTTTTCGTATCTCCTGAAACGTTGAGACGCGCATCTCCCCTCACCTTTTCCGCTTCGATATGATGCCGCGCGAGGAACTCCCGAAAGGGAGCCGGCGTCAGGCCGGCCGCGGAGAGGGAGATCCCGAATCTCTTGGGATCGGCAGCCGGAGCCACCCAACCCTTCAGGCGAATTCTGTTGACACCCGCCCAAAGGGTCGTGCCCTCGATGACAGTCTCTGTCTGGGGATACGAAGAAAGGTCGGTCAGGGCCAGATTGATTTCCTCGTTCCGGACCCGCGGATCACCGTTAAAGTCCACGCTGCCGGAGACAAGCGTTATCGCATCGATTCTGTACCGGGTAGTGCCCTTTTTCGAAAGGAACCGCATCAGCCCGTCCGAGATATTGGACCTGCCCCGGCCGTCTTTCGAGATCGTCAGGGCCGGGGATGAGACGGATATCTTTCTGAAACGGATATCCCCCTTCAGAAAGGAGCGATAATCGGGGGCGAGGGATATCTTCTTAACCACAAGAAGCCTGCCCTTCGCGAACCCCTCCGGGTTTTGCACCTGCAGGCCGTCAATATCGATCCCCCGGGAAAGACTGATCGAAATGTCGCCTATATCGACCCGCTGGCCGATGGCAGCAGAGGCCATGTCGCTCAGACGGCCGGCAAGCGCCTCCCCGAGATCACGATAGAAGAGATAGACCAGGAGTGCGGCAGAGAAGACAACCGCAGCAGAAACGATGCCGATGATCCTGCAAATCCTTTTCCCCCTCGCCGCCATAGTCTATTGTTACATGCCGGCGGGAAAATTTCAGCACGCCGGTAAACTCTCCAGTTTCATAAAGAGCGCCACATCGGCGGGGTGGGTGTCCCGAAAAGCCTTTCGCCGCGGTTCCTCAGCGCATCGGAAGCCACGCCCGAAGGCCTTGACCGGGATTTCACTTTTCGCTAAGTCCTGTATCCCCGACGCCATGCTCTGTCAAATCCTATCGCAGCAGAAGGGATGTGAGGGGCGCTCTCCCCGCCGGCATGCGGCGATAGGGTAAAAATAACGATATTATCTGGATATCTGATACAATGAGAATTAGGCACACTTCAGAATAGCCATTCAAGGGGTGAACGTGTTTGTGGATAACGAAGTCAATGTTGTCGGCAAAGCCTGCCCCATGCCTCTAATCGCACTTGCCAAGACGGTGCGAACCATGAGGCAGGGTCAGGCCGTCCGGATAACCGGAAACGATCCGATCTTCGAGGAATCTATCGTGGAGTTCTGCAGGGAGGGGCGCCACGAGATTCTTGAGACAAAACGCGAGGGAAAGACCGTCAGTATGATCATCCGGGTCTGAGGGGAGACAGCCATGAAGTCGCCTTAAGGTCATCGATGGACAAGAAAAGCGTTACGATCCTGCTTCAGAGCGGAGACCTCGACAAGGCGCTCTGCGCTTTTATCTTTGCCAACGGCTATGCGTCGCTCGGCATCGATGTGAAGATGTGGTTCATGATCTGGGGCTACAACTGCCTCAAGAGGCGGCGAAGCCTCTTCTCTCTGCTTGGTCGCAAGACTGATCCGGTCAGGGAAGGCGCCTACAGGGTGCTTGAAACCGATAATATCCTGCAGCCCATGATAGAGCTGCTTAACCGGGGCGGCGTTCACCATCTGCCCCTGTCCCGGCTCAATCTGATGGGACTGGGGCCCTTCCTCTTCGACAAAATGCTGAAGAAAAAGAGCATCATGGGCCTGGAGGAACTGATCAGAAGCGCTGATGAGCTTGGGGTCGCGTTCAAGATGTGCCAGATCTGCTTCGATGCAATGGGAATAAGCGTTGACGATCTGATCGTGCCGAACGTCGAGGTCAAGGGCGTCGCAGAGTACGCAAAAGACACCATGGAGGCGCATGTCAATCTCTTCATCTGATTACGGCAAATAACCGGCGGAAAACAGGAAATGAACCTCGACCGCGATGAGAACGTCAATCGCCTGCAGAAGGAGATCCGGACTTTACGCTCCGCGCTGGAAACGACCGGCCCCGGAAAGACCATGCTGCGGCAGCAGGAGGAGTTCTCGCGCCTTCTGTCCGTAAGCACTCTCATCGTCTCGGAGCTGGATCTGGACAGGGTATTTCAGCTGGTGGCGGACAATGCGCGCGATATCGTCCTGGCCGAACTGGTAATCGTGCCGATGCTGAACGAGGCGCGCGACCATTACACCTATGTGGCCGCCTCGGGGGAGGATGCCGAAGCGGTGCGCGGAACACGTTTCGGCTCCCATATCGGCATGTGCGGCTGGGTGCTGCGGCATAAGCGGAGCCTGCTGTTCGGCGAAACGAGCACACATTGGACTGACGAGATGACGAAGTGGGAAGAGGGACAGCAGTCGGCCGTGCTCGTGCCTCTGTTCGGGCGAAAAGGCATCATCGGAGGACTCTCCGCTCTGGGAAAGCAAGGCGGGGGGTGCTTTACGCAGCACGACCTGGACCTCCTGACCATGTTCGCTAACCAGGTCAGCATTGCGATCGAGAACGCGCAGTTGTTTTCGCAGATAACGCGGGAAATAGAGGACAGAAAACGGGCTGAAGATGCATTGCACATAAGCCGGAACATGCTGAGGCAGGTCCTCAATACCATGCCCCAGTCGATATTCTGGAAGGACCGCGAGTGCGTGTATCTCGGCTGCAACGACGTTTTCGCTAAGGCGGTCGGCATAGATAATCCGGCCGAGATCGTCGGCAAGACCGATTTCGACCTCCCCTGGCCCAGGCCGGAGGCCGAGGCCTACCGCGCGGACGATCAGGAGGTGATGGCCGCCAACCGGCCGAAGCGTAATATCATCGAACCTCTCCAGCAGGCCGACGGCACGCGGATATGGATAGACACGTCCAAGGTGCCGCTGGTCGACCGGGAGGGCAGGGTATTCGGCGTTCTCGGCGTATACGAGGACATTACCAGCCGCAAGCTGGCGGAAGAAAAACTGAAGAAGAGCGAGGCCCAGCTCAGGGAATCCCAGACCGTGGCGCGTCTCGGCAGCTGGGACCTGGATCTCGTGACAAAACGCCTCGAATGGTCCGATGAGACCTACGCGCTCTTCGATCTGTCGCCGGAGGATTTCCTCCCCTCGTTTGACGAATTCGCCCGTATGGTCCATCCCGGTGATGCCGACGCCATCCGGAACGCATTCGACCATGCGCTCGCCAGCGATGCCGACCCCTATCATGTGACCGTCCGGATCATCAATGATTCGGGACGGCAGTGGGTAATGGAGGCCTTCGGCGCGGTGAGACGGGGCTCCGACGGCAGGGCCCTCAGCATATTTGGGACCGCCCAGGATATTACCGTCCGGAAGGAGGCCGAGGAAAAGATCCGCGTGAGCGAGCAGTTTATCCGGAGAATCCTCGATACGGTAGACGACGGGTTCATCGTCGTCGACCGGGATTACCGCATCCTGACCGTCAACAGGGCTTACTGCGAGCAGATCGGCGGATGCGAAGAAGGGGTGGTGGGCAAGCACTGTTACGAGATATCGCATAACAGCCTGCGCCCCTGCTTCGAGCAGGGCGAGGAGTGCGCCGTCCGGCAGGTCTTCGAGACGGGGGAGCCCTATTCGTCGCTGCACCGTCATGAGGACGCGAACGGGGATATCCTGTATGTCGAGACGAAGGCATATCCGATCAGAGATGCCTCCGGCGAGATCACCTCCGCGATCGAGACGATCAGCAACATAACCGAGAAACACCTTCTGGAAGAAGAGCGCCTGAAGACCCAGAAGCTCGAATCCATAGGCACCCTCGCCGGCGGCATCGCCCACGACTTCAACAATCTGCTTCAGAGCATCTTCGGGTATATCTCGATGGCGAAGCTTCGCATCTCGAACCCGAGAGAGTCCCTCAGTGTGCTCAGTCAGGCGGAAAAAGCGCTCGTCATGGCGGTCAACCTTACAAAGCAGCTTCTAACCTTCTCGAAGGGGGGCAAGCCCGTTACAAAACCCGTCTCCCTCCCGGCGGTGATCGAGAATGCGTCCAATTTTGCGCTCAGCGGGTCCAGGTCTAGCTGCCGATTCGAGTTCGAACGCGGTTTGTGGCGGGTCGACGCGGATGAAGGGCAGCTAGGGCAGGTGATCCAGAACATAGTACTCAACGCAGACCAGGCCATGCCCGAAGGAGGCGTCGTCCTCGTCGCGGCACGGAACATCGTGAAGCAGGAAAAGGAAAATCCGCAGCTTCCCGCTGGCAGCTATGTCGAGATTTCCGTAAAAGACACGGGTGTGGGCATCCCCGAAAAATATCTGCAGAAGATCTTCGACCCCTATTTTACGACAAAGGAAAAGGGCAGCGGCCTCGGTCTCGCAACGGCATATTCCATCATCAGAAACCACGGCGGCATGGTCAGTGTAAGCTCAGAACCCGGAAAGGGCGCCACCTTTGTCATCCATCTGCCAGCCACCATGGAAGAGAAAGAGGCCGAGCCGCCGCCGGTCATCCCCACGTTGGCGGGAAAGGGGAAAATACTCATCATGGACGACGAGGAGCTGATTCTGAACCTGGCGGAGCTCCAGCTCAAGACCCTCGGCTATGAAGTTGACGTCGCAAAGCACGGGAAGGCCGCCATAGAGAAGTATCAGGAGGCGATGCATTCAGGCAGGCGCTTTGATGTTGTCATCCTGGACCTGACGGTACGCAGCGGCATAGGCGGAAGGGAAACGTTGACAGAGCTTCGCGCCATTGATCCGGATGTCAGGGCCATTGTATCGAGCGGGTATTCGAGCGACAATGTCGTGGCGGAATATGCGAAGTACGGTTTCAAGGCAAGGCTCAATAAGCCTTATAATCTTGAGTCCCTGAGAGATGCCATCAATGGGCTGCTGAGTGCATAAAAGGCCCTCTTCGGGCGCTGCACCTTCCCTCACGCCTTATCGCATGTCTTGCGGATGAGCGGGCAGCGGGCGGTCAGTTTCTTCCGGAAAGACTTCCGGGAATCGTAAATCTCTCGTGTATGATCCTGCTGAACCTCGGGCCGTAGATCAGGTCGTAGACCGACCCCTTATCCGGAAAAAGCTGAAGCGCGGCCTTCTTCGTGTCTTCAACCAGACCGAGAGACTCCTGCAGCGTAAGGTCCGACTGCATCAGCACCGCGCCGGCAAGGTCCACGAGGAACCGCAACCGCCGGATCTTCTTTTCTTCATCCCCGTAGATGTCTTCCCGCATGCTTTATTGTAACAGGAAGGGTGTGTGTAAAGGCGAGTCATGGCGCATCAGGACGGCGGGGCACGCGCCAAGAGAATAACTTGCTTGAGGAGGAAACGCCGCCCCTCGGGCGGACCGGGAAAGGTATTGTCCGCCCGCAGAAATACTCAGCAGCAGTTGAGTCCGGCCATATAGGATGCGCCGCCTATTCTCTTTGCCCGGCGAATGGAGGCTTCGCGGCAGGGCCAGGCAACGTCGAGGGTGCCCCCTTTTTGACCTCAGGAAATCCGATCTGCTATTATATGCAAAGTAGCGCAACTCATTGACAAGGAGACCTTCATGAGAAAGCTTGCGGTTATCATATCGTCACTCGTTCTTCTGTCCATTGCAGCCGGATGCCAGAGCGCCACCCAAAATACCCCCGCGCCCCGGAGCACGGCCGATATCGGCCGCGCTATCGACTCGGGCAAGAAGACGGTCGTCTTTTTCCTCAACCCGCAGGGCGTCCCCTGCGGCCAGCAAAATGAGATCCTCAAGCAGCTGTATCAGGACAAAGCGGGCGACTTCACTATCGCCTATGCAAGCGCGATAAATCCGGCGGACGAGAAGGCCTTCTACGACTACGGCATACGGAGTCTTCCGTCGCTGGTGCTCCTGGACAGCAAGGGGAACGTCAGCAGGCATTTCCCCCCGGGAATACAGTCGTATGACACGCTCGCGCAGGCGCTGAAAGAAACCCCCTGATGGACCTTGCCGCCGCAAACATAGCTCTTGCGGCCGGCGCGGGACTGGCGAGCGTACTTTCTCCCTGCGTGCTGCCGGTCATCCCGGTCATCGTCGCGGGGGCCGAGTCCCGGACCCGCCTGAGGCCGTTGCTTGTGGTGATGGGGCTTTCGGTCACGTTCATGGCGATGGGCGCCGTTTCTTCGCTCTTTGGATCGCTCCTGGCCGGCCGCACACGGCATATCGAACAGTTCGGGGGCCTGGTCATCCTGATCATGGGCCTCATGCTTCTGCTCGACATGAATATCTTCAAGAGGCTTTACCGGCTGTCGAATATACAGGTGCGCTCGGAGGGTAAAATCGGCGGCTTTGTCCTCGGCATGGCCCTCGGACTGGTATGGGTGCCGTGTGTGGGGCCGATTCTTTCGGGGATCCTCGCGATGGTCGGCACTACGGGCGAACTCGTAAAAGGCGTCGTCCTCCTCGGTGTCTACTCCGCAGGCTTTGCGATCCCCATGCTCGCGGTCGCGTATTCCTCCCATGCTCTGCAGCGGAAGATCAGGGCTGCCGCCGGCAGGGAGACACTCTTGCGCCTGCTCACCGGCGGCGTCCTCGTCGCCTTCGGTCTCTATGCCGTCCTGATAGGCAATTTCGCATTTTAGCACCTGCCGATCCGCTTCGTCCCGCTTCCGATAAGCTGATATAATGAAAGAATGACATAATAGTCGCTTTAACGGAGGTGCGATGAGCCTGCTATTTACGCCTTTCTCTTTGGGACCGGTTGAACTGCCGAACAGGATCGTGGTTTCACCTATGTGCCAGTACAGCGCGAACGACGGAGCTGCCGGAGACTGGCATCTGCAGCATCTTATGCAATACGGCTATTGCGGGGCAGGGCTCGTAATGGTCGAGGCAACCGGGGTCGAGCGAAGAGGCAGGATTACCCACGGTTGCCTCGGTCTCTATTCGGACGACTGCGAAACGGCGCTCGCCAGGACCATGAGCGCGGTGCGCCGCGTCTCGGGTTCCACCCGCTTCGGCATCCAGCTCGCCCATGCAGGGCGCAAGGCATCCGCCAGCATTCCCTGGATAAGAGGTGGGGCGCCGCTGGGCAAGGGCGAAGATCCCTGGGAGACGGTCGCGCCTTCGCCGGTCCCTTTCGGGCCGGGGTGGCATACGCCGGAGGAGCTGGACGAAAAGGGCATGGAGCGGATTGTCGAGGCCTTCGTGGAAGCGGCAAGAAGGGCCGCGAGGGCAGGCTTCGACGTCGTGGAGGTGCATGCCGCGCACGGATATCTCCTCCATGAATTCCTTTCCCCCCTCTCCAACTTCCGCCAGGGCCCCTTCGGCGGCAGCCTCGAAAACAGAATGCGATTCCCCCTTCAGGTGGCGAAGGCAGTCCGCGCGGCGGTTCCCCGTGAGGTGGTGGTGGGGGCCCGCATAACGGGGACCGACTGGGGCGATAAGGGGTTTACTCCGGAAGACGCAGTGGTATTTGCAGGCAGGCTTAAGGAGATCGGGCTGAAATACGTTTGTGTTTCTTCCGGCGGGATACTGCCGTCGATCCGGGTCCCTTCTTCACCGGGATATAATGTGCCGTTGGCCGCGAAGGTAAAGAAGGCAACGGGCATCGCCGTCCGTGCCGTAGGCATGATCGTTACGCCTGATCAGGCCGAGGAGATCGTCGCATCGGAGAGTGCCGACCTCGTCTGCATGGCGCGGGCGTTCCTCGACAATCCCCGGTGGGTCTGGCATGCGGCCGAGGCGCTCGGGGCGGACGCACATTATCCCCGCCAGTACGAGAGGGCGAGGCGCTCTTCATGGCCGGGCGCGGAATTGGTGAGACCCCGAAGGCCCTGAGGCATGCCTGGCCTTCGGCCATCACGTCCGGGTGTGTTGTGCCATATGTAAGGCATTGTATTTATGGGAAAATGCTCGGCGGCAGTCTTTCTTATAGGTTATTTTGCCTGATCCATCCGGCATTTTTCCCGGCGGAAAAAAGGGGTATTCGCACTGAGGGCAAGAAATCAAGACTGGCGGCGCGGCGCCGGAATATGAGGGCCGCAGCGATGCATTGTCCGCGGCCCTTTCTCTCCTGATTACGCGGTACGGAGCCCTGTGGGCCTACTTCAGTTTGGCCCTGCTCATCTCGACGATCTCTCGCTCGATCTCACCGGGCATCCGCATGTTCTTCATAAACGCCCAGTTGCCGGCGTCCTCGAAATACACCTTCATGCGGTACATCTCGTCAAGCGTCACTACCTTCACGACCCCGCGGTCCTTCATCACCACCACCTCGACAGGAAAAGCGGGGGCGTGATCGATCCCGGGGCACGGGTTGCTCTTCGACTCCCTTTTCTCGCCCGCGATCCCGAAGGCGCGCGCCTCGGTTTTCCGGTTATCGACGCCGTAGATCACGACGTCCTTGCCGAGGTCGAGCGAATACACGAGCCTCCAGCCTTTCGTGTTCGCGAGGATCCCCTCTTTCACCTTTGCGGCGATATCGCGGAAGTTCGAACCGGCATCTTCCTTCTTGTATATCTCGGTAATCTTTTCAGTGAAAGCGCCGCCCCCCATACCGCCGACATGCCCCTTGCTCCTCAGCTCTCCTATCTGCTGGTTGACCACCGTGCCCTTCGCCGCCGCAGCCAGGATGCCGGATAATTCCTGCATCGTCTTGACCGAGAGGTCCTTCTCCGTTGTGTCGCCGAGCACGGTCCTGTTGAGAGAGGCAGGGTTCAGAAAGGAGGTGTTGATCCCTTTTTCGTCCGTAAAGACGGCAACCCGCAGCGGAAGAGCGAAAGCGGAGCGGGGACCGTGCGCCATGATCTTCTGCGCGTAAGCGGCGGAGTCGACCACAATCGTATGGGCCTTGAAGCCGCAGCCTTCAGGCACCGCCGCGTCGTAAGACGCAAGGACCTGCCAGCCGTCTTTTGCAAGCGCGGTTTCCGCATTCTTCACTGCGTCGGCAAAGCTGCCGGTCACCTTTTCGGCCACCTTCACATACACGCCGTATTCCGCCGCCTGCGCGGCCGGTGAGATGGCCAGTGAAATACCCAGAATCAGGACGCCAAGAAAAAGCTTTTTCATCGCTGCCTCCTTTGTTGCAGGGTTGCTTGATTTAGACTATAGGTAACTTTAAACCTATTTTTCTTTCGCGTCAACAGAAAAAGGGCGGGTGTAGGCCGTCTCTGTATTGGACAAAATAAGAGGGGCTGCGGCTTTCGCAGCCCCTCTTTTGCTTCGATATATTTCCCTGCGGGGAACCGGGGCTTACATCCCTTCTTCGCCGTGGCTGTGAATGACCGCGCTGCCCGAGAACAACTGCATGTTATAGGCCCTTTCGCCGTGTATGCTTTCGTCGAGGCCTGTCACCTCTGCCTCATCGTCCACCCTGACCCCGACGACTGCCTTGACGATCATGAAGATGATAAAGGTCACGCTCCCGGTATATACAAGCGTTACGCCGACAGCGGCGAACTGGATAAGAAGCTGCTTCGGGTTGCCGTAGAGCAGCCCGGTGCCGGCGGGGTTGATCGACGGGTCCGCAAAGACGCCGGTCAGGATTGCCCCAAGCGTACCGGCCACTCCGTGTATGCCGAAGGCATCCAGTGTATCGTCATAGCCTAATTTCGGCTTCATCGCCGCTACCGAAAAGAAGGCGACGATACCGGCGGCGGCGCCGATAAAGAGTGCGCCCGAGACGTTGACGAATCCGGCCGCAGGCGTTATGGCGACCAGCCCCGCGACCGCGCCAGAGGCGAGGCCAAGGACGGTAGGTTTCTTCGAATGCATCCATTCGACCGTCATCCAGGTCACCGCGGCAATCCCCGTGGCGGTATTGGTATTGATAAACGCAGCGCCTGCCAGCCCGTTGGCGGCAAGGGCAGAGCCTGCATTGAAACCGAACCACCCGAACCAGAGAAGGCCCGCCCCGGTCACGACGAGCGTAAGGTTGTTCGGCAGGAGCGCCGCCTGGCGCCTCTTGCCGAGAATCAGGGCCCCGACCAGTGCCGCGATGCCTGCATTGACATGCACGACCGTGCCTCCTGCAAAATCCAGGGCGCCGAGCTTGGCGAGAAAGCCCCCGCCCCATACCCAGTGGGCGACCGGCAGGTAGGCGAAGGTCAGCCAGAGGACCGTAAAGATGATCCAGGCCGAAAACTTCATCCGCTCGATATACGCGCCGCTGGCGAGCGCCACGGTGATCGCCGCGAAGGTCAGCTGGTAGGTAATGAATATATACTCCGGTATCGTACCGGCCAGGTCGCTGATACTGTTCGGCCCGACCCCGTGAAGAAAGAGCTTCGCTCCGTCTCCGATCAATCCGGCGATATTCCCGCTGAACGAAAAGGTGTAGCCGTAGATGACCCATAGGACGCTCACGATGCAGAAGGTGACAAAGGACATCGCCATCGTGTTGAGCATGTCCTTCCCCTTGGCGAGGCCTCCGTAAAATAGCGCGAGGCCCGGAAGCGTCATCAGCATGACCATGGCGGTCGCCACGATCATCCAGGCTGTATCTCCGGTATCTATCTTCGGTGTGGCGGCCGCAGCGGCGGGAGCGGCGGCCGGCTGCACGACTGTGACCCCGGCATCCGGGGCCGGCTGGGCCTTCTCTGCCCCAAACACAAGGCCTGCGGGCAACAACAACCATACCATAATCGCGACACTCAGGAACTTCCTCATCTTACTTCTCCTCTCTGGATTTGATATTCGTACTATGTTCTTCATGGTTTCGTTCTTCTTCGGACTATCGGATGTTCCTCTCAGCTTTGGCGGCTGCCAAATTGGCTGCCCGCGTTGTCGATCCAGCGGATCTCCTTCATCCTGATGCCGTACTTAGAGATCTTATACGTGATCATACGTTCGGTGATGCCCAGTTTCCGGGCTGCCCTTGCCATGACCCAGCCGGACTCCCTGAGCGCCTTGATTATCTCTTCCTTCTCGAGCGCCGTGATCTTGTCTTTCAGTGTTTCCATCTTTCACCTCGCAGCCACATCATAGCGAAAAATATGCCAGCGCGCATCTCTTCGTTTTTGTTGGATATTACAAAAGTGAATGCAAGACATTTTTGTAGTGCAATACAAAGATGTAGGATTTACGATGTCGTAAGACAGTGGGGCGGCCGGGAGCGGGCGTACGCCGCCCTCTTCGGGCAGCAGGAGAAAAAACGGCGGGAGAGGGGACTTCTCTAGAGCTCCAGCGGGCCGCCGGGGGCCAGCACCTTCACCGTCCCGCGTTTCACGAGTCTTACGAACTCGTCGGCCTTGCCGGTAAGGGCCGGGAAGGTGTCGTAATGCATCGGTATAATCGTCCCCGCGTCGAAAAATTCGTTGCAGGCTATCGCGGCGGTATTGGGACCCATCGTGAAGCGGTCGCCTATCGGGAGCAGGCAGACATCAGGGCGATAAAGCCTCTGGATCAGCTGCATATCGAGGAACAGGCCTGTATCGCCGGCGTGATAGATACGGTGCCCCCCGAATTCGATCACGTATCCGCAGGGGTTTCCGCCGTAGACGATCCCTCCTGCTTCGATGAACCCGCTGCTGTGGTGGGCATGCACCATATGGACGACCGCGCCTTCCAGTCTGATCGTTCCTCCGATGTTCATCGGATCGTAATTGGTAATACCCTTCAATTCCAGCCACTTGCATATCTCGAAGATGGCGACAACCTTCCCGGCCCTCTTCGAAAGCGAAACGACGTCGCCCGCGTGGTCGGAATGAAGATGTGTCAGAAGCAGGTAGTCGATGCCGCCTTCCGACAGGAGCCCCCTGAATTCTTCGGGGAAAGCGGGATTGCCGCTCATAAAGGGATCGATGCAAACCTTCCTGCCGTCGGCCTCGAAAAGAAAGGCCGAATGTCCGAGCCATGTGATTTTCATAGTATCTATTTTTAGCACAAAAAAGCCGGCCGCGCAAGAAGATCGGAACTGGCAGGAACTCCATCACATCGTTGTCCTTCACACCGTCGAGCCAATGATCGCCTCAGCGCGGCCAATGGAATGTCACCTGAAGCTGTCTGCCGGCAGGCAGGCTCGTCGAGGGGCACGCCATTGAGTCTAACCCCTCCGCATTGACAATCTACCTGAAAGATGGCTATTATTAGCAAACATCTGATGATATGATGACTACACTATGCCTAAGATAGCAAGACCTCAGCAACTCGTCGAACGCGTCATCGAAGCGTTAAGTCAGGCCGTTTCCTCAGGCAGGTTCGGCATTGGGACAAAACTGCCGCCGGAGCCGGACCTCACCCTGGACCTGGGGGTAGGCCGTTCGACTCTTCGCGAGGCGGTCCGCGTGCTGGCCCATAATGGAATCATCGAGGTGCGCCAGGGAGATGGAACGTATGTCCGCTCCCTCCCGGCCGACGGGGAGCCGCTTGCCCGCCGCCTGCAGCGGGCAAAGGCAACCGAGGTAGGAGAGGTGAGACGGGCGCTCGAAATCGAGATCGTGAGGCTCGCGGCGGAGCGCCGGGATGAGCGCGACATCGAAAATATCCGCGCTTTCCTGGAGATACGCCGTCAGGCTATCGCCAGAAGCGACTCCTCCGCGGCCCTCGATGCGGACATCGCGTTTCATTGCGCAATAGCCTGGGCGACCCACAACGAGGTTCTGGCCGACCTTTACCGGATCTTCGCGAAGGCGCTGCGCCGGGCATTGGCAACATTATGGCTCAGGGAAGGCAGCGAGCCGTCCCGGACGGACGATCTTCATGCCGGCCTGCTCGAAGCGATAGCAGCAAGAGACGCCTCCGGCGCGGTCGAAGCGGCTTCGGAACTGCTCAACCTGCACGAAGCGACGCCCCCCGGCCAGGGGGCCGATCCCGGGGACGATGAGCGCGCTTGAGCTCCTCCTCGCGGGTATTGCTGCGGTTGCCGGGGGCGCGGTAAATGCGCTTGCAGGCGGCGGGACGCTGATCACCTTCCCCATGCTCACTGCGATAGGGGTCCCGGCAGTCGCCGCAAATATCACCAATACGGTTGCGCTCTGCCCCGGCTATCTCGGCGCCACCTTCGCACAAAGAGGGGACCTCCGGGGGCAGGGGCGGAGACTGTTCATGCTCCTGCCTGCCGCGGCGCTCGGCGGTGTCGGGGGCGGCCTCCTGCTTCTTCTCACCGGGGAGCACGCCTTTCGAAGGCTCGTCCCGTATCTGATTCTGCTGGCGGTCGGCCTTCTCTCCTCGCAGGACGCCCTCCGCGTCCGGCTCCAGAGGCGGACCGCACATCACGGAACCGGGCGCCTTCACGAGGCCTGGTCATTGCTCCCTGTCATCCCCGCGGCGGTCTACGGCGGATACTTCGGCGCCGGCGTGAGCGTAATCGTTTTGGCGGTGCTCGGCCTGGCGCTCGACGACTCGCTCACACGCCTTAATGCGCTCAAACAGGCCCTCTCCTTCGGTATCAATATCGCCGCCGCCGTCTTCTTCCTTTTTTCCGGCAAGGTCGTCTGGCCGGCCGCGGTCGTGATGGCCGCAGGCGCCGTGGTCGGAGGGGTCCTGGGAGGCCGTCTGGCCGGCCGGATCAGTCCATTAGCCCTTCGCCGCGTCGTCGTGGCGGCCGGACTCGTCATCGCCCTCATCTATCTTTTGCGCTGAGGCGGCAACCGCCCCGGGAGAAATCCGGCTACTCCTGCACAGCCGGCCCCAGGTTCACCTCTGCAAAATCGTCCGGCCTTATCCACTTCGAAAAGGCGGCCTTCAGTCGCTGCGCGCTGGTCTTCCGATAGTTCGCCGCCGCCCTCACCGGCTCATCCAGAGGAAGGTCCTTCAAGGCGAGATCGAGCAGCTGCCCCGCGACCCCATCGGTGCTCGACTCCGAAAGCGGGACCTGCCGTATCAGGAGGGACTTGGCACGCCGCAACTCCGCCGCGCCGACTTCTTTACGCTGCATCTCTTTCAGGTCGCGCCGGACTATGGCGCGGGCCTTTGAAACGTTTCCGGGATCGGAGGCGTACTCAACGACGAAGAGAGACCTCGTCTTGCCGGCTTCGAGCGCCGCTTCGACCGCATAGACGAGCCCGGTCTTCTCCCTCAGGTCCCGGTACAGACGGGTCGAGTAGAACCCGCCGGCAAGGACATGCACCCCGACCTGCAGGGTATAGTAGTCCGGATCTTTCCTTTTCAGGCCGAGCGTCTCGGCAAGCGTGACTTCCGACTGCACCCTGCTGGCATCCGGGACCGAGACCGTGGAGGGCTTATTCTCCGGGACCTCGGGAAGGTCCGTCAGCGGTTTGGGACCCGTCGCCTTCCAGTCTCCGAAATATTTTCCTATTACCGTCTTCGCCTCCTCAGCCGAGACATCGCCGATGACGACTATCGTCGTCATGTCCGGCCGGAACACCTTCCCGTAGTACGATCTGACGTCTTCGAGAGAGAGCTTCGAGACTGTTTCAGGCGTCGCCTGTCTGAGGGTCGGGTCTCCCTTTGGATAGAGCGCCGAGCGGAGGGCGATTCCGGCCAGATATGAGGGGCTCTGGAGTCTGCCGGCAAGCCCCCCGGCCACCTCCTTCTGAACCACTCTGAACGCCTCCTCCGGGAGGGCCGGATGAAGAAGGTTATCGGCCATCAGCTCCACGCCCCGGCCGAACCTGTCGGAGAGAGCGCGCACCGAGAAGCTCGTCCCGGCGGATTCGTCCGCCGCGATATCGTCGAGCGCCTTCTGAAACGCCAGCCGGTCGAGGGTCGTCGTGCCGTACGAGAAGAGACTGTCGAGCACGAGGTCCGCTCCTTCCTTTCCGGCCGGAGTCTGAAGATCGGCATTGTGCCTGATGCGGCCGTAGACGCTCACGGTCTTACTGATCTTTTCGGTCTGAACGATGAGCCTGAGGCCGTTCGGCAGGATCGCCACCGAAGGTTTCTTCCCGAACTCGGGAACGGGCGGCAGCGCCGCCACCCTGGCCGCCCATTTCGGCAGCGGGGCTCCTGTCACCTTTTTGGACGCCAGAGATTCCTTCCTCCCGAAGCCCGGGGAGGAAACCGCCCGGCCGGAGGCCTTCGGCGTCAGTATCCCCACGATCGTCGTGTCATTGACGAGGTACTGCTTCGCCACCCTGTTGACGTCCTCCACAGTGACCTTTCTGACGGCCTCGATGTCATCTTCCGGCGAATGGCGCCCCTCCACCGCAACCGCCTGGGACCAGAGGCCGGCAAGCTCCGATATCGAGTTCATCTGGAATTCGGCATCCGCGATCTCCCGCCTTTTTGCCGCCTCGACCAGTTCGGCCGGGAAGCCGTTTTTGAGATAGTCCCCGATGATCCCCCTGATTACCGGCACGAGCTTTGAGCCGTCCTCGCCCTTGGGGAAGGCGGCGGTCGCATATCCGAGTCCGGAGGCCGGCAGCATCGTCATATTGAAATCAGCGGACAAGGCCTTTCCCGCCGGGACCAGGGCGTAGAGGTCGGCCCTCTGGCTGTCGAGCACGTCCGCCATGATCTGCGCGGCGGCAAAATCGGGACTGTCGTAGCCGGGCATCCGGTAGGCCACCACCGTCATGCCGTACGAGAGGTCAGTTTCGAGCGTGATCGTGTCCGGCTTCACCGGCTGAAGATCGACCGCCGGCCGCGGAGGCGCCGGCCGCGCAGGGATGCCTCCGAAAATCTTCTTCACCTGAGCAAGCGCCTTTTCGGGGTCGACGCTGCCGGCAATGACAAGGACCGCGTTATTCGGCCCGTACCATTCCTTGTGAAAAGACTGCAGCATCGCCGCCGTCGTCTTGTTGAACGACGGGCGGGTGCCCAGGGCGTCGTGCCCGTACGGCGTGCCGGCAAAGACCTTCGACAGAAGAGTCGAGTAAAAGACATACAGGGGGTTCGACAGGTCCTGGGCGACTTCCTGCTCGATCGCCCCGCGTTCCTCTTCCCACAACTTCTGCGAATCGAGCACCCCGGACATGCGGATCGCCTCGATGCGAAGGGCGATATCGAGGTCGTCCGCAGGGACGGTGAAGAAATACTGGGTGACGGTCTGCTGCGTGTCGGCGTTGAAGCGGCCCCCCATCGCCGAGACCAGATCGGAAAGCTGGTCGGCCGACAGGCCGGAGCTGCCCCGGAACATCATATGCTCCTGCGCATGGGCGGTGCCCGGAAACCCCTCCGGAGACTCGTTCGAGCCGACGAGATAATTTATCTCGGTGGTGACGACCGGCGCGAGGTCGTTCCTGACGATCACCACCCTCAGGCCGTTCTTCAGCGTAGCGCGCAGCACCCCCTGGGAAGATGCGGCAACAGCGCCGCCATACAATGAAAACAGCAATGAGACCACGAACGAGAGAATGAGAAAAGGTCTCGTGATTCCCGTAATTTTTGTCGATCCGATCATGACGCTCAGCAACCTCTTTTCTGTTTTATTTTCCAGTCTACCAGCATCAGGCCGCTATGGCAATAATGCCCGATTTCGCCGGCGGAAGCAGCTGTCGAAGATTGTCTTTCAACCCCGCCGCATGAAAAAAAATTAATTAGGATTTGCGGGGCGTTTATGTAATCATAGGTGGGCTGCAGGAGCATTCCTGTGCACGGCTTGTGCAACAGCCTCAGAAGATGATCTGTCTTTCAAGGAGGACAAAAACGATGAGCAAAAAGATTTCCTATGTCCTGTTCTTTCTCGGGGTGCTGGTCCTGGCCTACGGCCTTTTTCTCCTGCCAAAGAGCATTGCGGGGGTGCATGTGAACGTAGGGATCAATCTCCCGCTGTTTTCGTTCCCCGCCCCTCCGCCGATGGTGGTGATCCCCGGGACATACGCCTATTATGCGCCGGATGTCGACGTCGACATCTTTTTTTACCATGGGTATTGGTACCGCCCCTATGAAGACCGGTGGTTCAGGGCGCGCGGCTATAACGGCCCGTGGGTGCATATCGGGCAGGCGGAAATTCCGCGGGTGGTCGTTGACCTCCCCCATGATTACCGCCGTCACGCGCGTCCCGGCCACGAACGCATTCCATACGGCCAGTTCAAGAAGAGCTGGAGAAGATGGGAGCAGGAGAAATACTGGGACGGGCGGGCCGGCGGATACGGCAATGGGCGCGGTCACGGCGGCAGGGAAAACGAGCGGAGAGAGGACCCTCCCGGCCGAGGAAAGGGCCACGGCAGGGGGAATCACTGGGGAGACTAAACCTGCCCTGTCAAATCCTATCGCATCAGAAAGGATGTGAGAGACGCTCTGCCCGCCGGCATGCACCGATAGAAGCGTACGGATCAGCGGGACCAGGCAGGCTCGGGGGCGTCGAGGTTGCCGAAGGTGGAGATGATCACCTCGGTCAGAGAGGGGTGGATATGTATACCCTTGTTCAGCTGCCATATGCTGAGATCGTTCGCCATGGCGACGACGACTTCCTGGATCAGGATCGATGCATGGGGTCCGATGATATGGAAGCCCAGGACCTTTCCTGAATCTTTCCTGACGATCGCCTTACAGAATCCCGCCTCATCCCTCATCGCCTCCCCGCGCGCCACATCCGAGTAGTTCGCCCTTCCGACAAGGAGTTCACGGACGGGGTACCGCCGTCTCGCCTCGTTTTCGGTAAGACCGACCGACGCGATCTCCGGCCGGGAAAAGACGGCATGGGGCACCGTCTGATAATCGAGTGTCTCTTTCGCGTTATGCAAGGCGTTGTGAAACACGATCGTCGCCTCCCGGTTGGCCGCATGCCGGAACATCTTTTTCCCGATCGCGTCGCCGAAGGCCCATATATTTTTCTGCGTCGTCTCGAAGCGTTCATTTACCTTGATGTAGTTTCGCCCATCGGTTTCGATCCCCGCATTCCCCACCTTGAGGAGGTCGGCGTTGGAAGTCCGTCCGGTCGCCGCGAACACGGCGTCCGCAGACAACGCCGCTTCCCTGCCGCTTTTCCGGTCCCGGACCGTAACGAGACGGCCCCTGACCGATTTTTCTATTGCGACCGCCTCGGTACCGGTAAGCACCTTCATCCGCTCCGACAGCTCCTTTCTGAGCGCCTCAGATATCTCGGGTTCTTCGTCAGGCACAAGACGTTCATTCCGCTGGACGACCGTCACGTCCGTTCCCATCGCCGCGAAGAAATGCGCGTACTCGGCGGCGATATAACCGCCGCCCAATATGATCATGCTCCCGGGCCTCTTCCGAAGGCGTAGGACGCTCTCGTTCGTCAGGATATCGGTCTTATCGATCCCCTTGATGTCGGGGACAGACGGTCTCGCGCCCGAGGCGATGATCACCTTCTTCCCGCGGATACGTTCTCCCTGTATCTCGATCGTTCCGGCATCGACGAAGTGTCCCTCCCCCTCATAGAAATCGAGGTCCCCGGAATGGCTGATGCCCTCGCGCACATGCGCCTCCCCCCTCGCAACGACCTCTTCCATTCTCTTCATGATCCCGGCAAAGTCGACCTCCCTCACGTCGGCGGCGATTCCGAGCCTCGAAGCATCCCTCACCTCCGTGACCCTGTCGGCCGGATAGATGAGCATCTTCGACGGGATGCACCCGAGGTTGAGACAGGTCCCTCCGGCGGGGCCCTTGTCCACCAGCGCGGTGGAGAAGCCGTGCGCGAGCGCGTTTTGGAGCACGATCAGTCCCGCGCCCGAGCCTATCACCACAACCTCGTATTCTTTCACGTTCCGACCTCCCCGAAGATGATGAGGGCGGTCCTCATCGCCCATGTACAAAGTGTATCAGCATACGGAAGCCGGCACAATCCCGCCGCCTTCCCGGGGTCGATGGGGTCGGTCGATGGGGTCAGACTCGGTCGATGGGGTCAGACTTGACTATTGACATTTGAGCCAACAATAAACGCGGCGGGCCAGCCAGTCCGTCAACCCACTAACCGGCGTCGCTTAATGCGGATCATGCCCGCTCCCCCTCTTTGTATTACCGACAAAAAGTGTTCTACTATAATTCTGCTGGCCACCATGAAAGCTGATATCAGGTTCATAGCGGGAGGCGGCCGCCTGCCCCTCACGGTATTCATCCACGGGATCGGCGTAAACGCCGACTTCTGGGCGGAGCCCTCGCGAGCCAGGGTCCTGGGGGGGAAGTACCCTCTCTCCATACTGCTGCCGAAAGGGGCGGAGCCCGTCACCTCTTACACAGACCTGGCCCGGCTCGGCTTCAGCGTCCTCACCTGGAGCCAGTCGAGGCCGGCGGGGCCGATAGCCATAGCGGTGGCCGAACTCCGTGGGATCATGAGCGAATACTCCCGCTTCGGCCGCAACGGCATACTGCTCGTCTGCCACAGCAGAGGCGGCCTCGTCGCCCGGAAATATCTCGAAGAATGCGAGCTGCCCAAGCTCGTCGTGACGATTGCGACCCCGCATCAGGGCAGTTCCATGGCGAAATGGGCGGCATTCATCTCACCCCTGGCGTCGGCGCTCAGACAGGCGCTCGATAATATCGGGAAGAAAGATGCCGACACCGCTCTCAGGCGGATACTCGGCTTCCTCGGAAGCGAAGGTCTCCGCGAACTGCTCCCCGGGTCCGCGTTTTACGAAGGGTTAAACGACACAAAAAAGGCCGCCCGCTATATTTCGATCGGCGGGACCGACCCGGACCTCCTGAAGTCGGCGGCCGTCGCCATCCCGGAGCTGCTCATGAAGGTGATCCCCGAACGGATCTTTCCGGAGGAGATGAGAGCCGGAGAAGGAGACGGGCTGGTGACCGCGGCAAGTTCGGTCCTCCCCTATGGAGACGAACACCGGGACTACCAGCTCAACCACGCCTCGCTCCTCTTCGACCGCGAGGTGAGGAACTTCATTGCGGAAGAGGCAGGACGATTTCTGCGGACCGACTAGAGGAGCCTCACCCCGAAATAGTAGCAGCAGTGCTGGTGGTCGAGGTCGTTGATGAAGGAGCGTTCCACCCCATCGTCGAAGAGGACCCTGACCAGGCAGAAGCCTCCCGAAAGACAGGAGTGCTTCTCTTCCACCACCTCACCCTTGCCCCAGAAGGTATAGCGGAGGTGTTCGACAGTGTCGCCGACTCTCAGATATAATCTCGGTGCCATACCTTATTTTACAACTCGACAAACCGCCCTGTCTGCGGAGGCAACCGATCATGAAAGCAAAAAAGGAACAGCACATGGTACGGGGTAACTCCCCCTCGCCCCCTCTTTACCAAGAGGGGGAACAGTTCCTCCCATTGAGGCAGGGGGAGGCGAGGAGGGGTTATTTACGCATCATTTGGCGACCGTTGTAAACAAGTGCCGCTCAGGCGGCCTTCGCCATGCCGCAGAGGTTTTTCCCGATCTCCAGTTCCTTCCGCTTCGCCTCGTCCGGGTCGATCATCCCGAGGTTCACCTTCCGTATCTCCTGGTACCGCTCGGGGCTCTCCGGCAGGCTCGCCTTCACGAACTGAAGAAACTGCGGGAACTCCTTCCTCTGATAAAGATCGCTCGACCTTCGCGCTTCACCGAGAGTGGTCCTGACGATCCCCTCTTCGTCCTGCTCGCGGAGGGAGGCCGCGTGGGTGGGAAGAATGATCAGATCGTCCGGAAGGCCCTCGTACCGATGAAAGAGGGTGTCATACAGCAGGCGCGACCACTCCTCGGCCCTGCCGCCCAGGTCGGGCCTGCCGATGCTCGTCTTCATGATCGTGTCGCCGGTAAACAAAAAGCGCTTGTCCAGAAGAAACGAAGCGCTCCCCGGGGTATGTCCGGGCGACAGGTGCACCTCGATGCTGCTCCTGCCGAACGAGATCACCTCTGCGTCGCGGAGCGGCTGATAGCTGAATGTGGCAGGGCTCGCATCGTCAGGGGAGATGTGATACTCTGCGCCGGTCCGGCGGGCTATCTCAACTCCGCCCGAGATATGGTCGGCCTGAAGATGAGTGTCGAGGACGTGAACGATCCTGGCGTTCAGCGAATAGGCGAGGCCGACCAACCTGTCGACATGGCGTACCGCATCGATCACCACAGCCTCGCTGCCCGAAACGAGGAGGTGGCTGATACAGCCCCGGGCCACCCTGAAAATCTGGTAGACGTCGGGTCTCTCGGAGATCCTGTGCGTCTCATAGAGCTCGCTCCACGCGTCCATGCCGCCGTCGAGGCTGACGGCGTCGAATCCCCGGCCCCGCAGAAGCTCGGCGCTGTACCGCGAGGAGTCGCCGTGGGCGCAGATCGCCACGATCTGAACATCCTTCGGAAAACGCTCCAGATACCGCTCCTCTTCGCCGACGAAATCGGGCTGGGGGATATTGAGGGCCGGGATCGCCGTCTTTCCCTCTATCCTCCAGGCCTCAAACTCGTCGGGGTTTCTCAGGTCGAATATGAAATCGATCTTTTTCAGGTCTATCCGTTTCTTCAATTCTTCGGGTGAGATCGCAAACATTACGGCACCTCGCAAGGTCTTACTGTTTTTTACTTTCATGCTAGTGCAGAATGGCGGGCCTGTCAACCGGCCGGCCCACGCTCCCCCGGCAGCGTCACGCGTATGAGGATGTCAGGCTTGATCCTGACAGCCCCGAAGAGGGCGCTGAACGGCTTGATGCCGTAATCCGGCAGATGGAGCCGGGCCTCGGCAACGCGGTCGCTCCCTTCGAGCCGCACCGAAAAGGTTATCTCCTTCTCCGCGCCATGGAGACTCAGGTCACCTCGGACGAGGTAGGTCGAATCTTCCTTTGCCACCGACCGGGAACGGAACGCTATCTCCCGGTACGTCCCGGTCTGAAGGACGCCTTCACGGATGGTCTTTTCGATATCCTTCCTGTCCGAATCGCTCAGCAGGTCCGACCGCTCCTGCCCGCCTACGATCGCGCAGCAGACGCGCAGCGAACCCGTGTCGAACCTCGCGTTGATCATGCTCTCCCCGGCAAGCTCGATAGCGAACGATCCGACGTCGATGAGCAGATCATGGGCAAAAGGGGAAAGAAGCCCCTCTTTATACGTGAAGATCCGACACCTTGCCGTCGACTGATCGAAGCGCACCATGATTGTTCTATTATATGCCCTTTTTCAGAGACATCCGAATATGACGGGCGTCATGTCCTGGCTCTTGAGATTCGGGTAAAATAATATGTACGAGGCTAATTCCCCCTTTCCCCCTCTTAGGGTAAGGGGCGGTGAGGAGGAGTTATGCAAGGACTACTTTGCGGCCGTTAATATGATCAGATTGCATCACAAAAAAGGAGGTTTCAGAATGATCGACAGAACAAAGGTCCAGGAAGTGATAGACAGGGTGAGGCCGGCACTTCAGCGCGACGGCGGGGACGTGCAGATCGTGGAGGTGACAGGCGACAATGTGGTAAAGGTCAAACTCGTCGGAGCGTGCGGACATTGCCCCATGTCGACGATGACGCTTAAGGGAGGGATAGAGGCCGAGCTGAAAAGGAGCATCCCCGAGGTGAAGGCGGTAGAGGCGGTCTAGTCGCCCTTTCTCCGCTTCTTTCTGTCTTCTCTCTGCCTGAACCTGCGGAGACTGACCGACAGGGTGGAAGACTCGCAGACCGCTGCAGATATAAGGAGGACGTCCATGATCTCCTCCGCCGAAGCGCCTTCCTGCTCCGCCCTCTCGATATGGGCGTCGAGGCAATGCCCGCACCGGAGGGCCGAGGCGGCGGCCACCGCGGCGAGCTCCGCCGTCTTTCGGTCGAGCGCAGAGGGGTTGTAAACCGACCTGCCCTTCAGTATGTAGGGACTGAAGGTGCGCGGCCGTTTTTCCCTCAGCGTCCCCAGCAGGAACCCCAGTCCGCCCCTCTCGTTCTCAAGCTCTTCGACAAGCGCATCGGCGAGGGCATCGTCCTTCATCAGCGCATCGGCCTGTTTGACGATGTCCTTCTTTTCCCTCACGCTCACGCCTCCTCTATCTCGGTCCGGACGAGGGCGAGTATGGCGGAATGGGGGACGATGAGATACTTCTTCCCCTCGAACTCAATCTCGATCGCGGATTCCCTGAGGAAGATGGCGTAATCTCCCTCTGCAGCCTGAAGCGGGATAAACTTCAACTCCTTCTTGCCCGAATTCCACGATTCATCCGAAACAGGGTCATGCACCGCATATCCCGGCCCGGTCTTGACGACATAACCCCCGAGCACCTTCTCCTTCTCCTTGACCGTCGGAGGAAGGTAGAGACCGGATGTCGTCCTGTCGTCCCGATCGTCGGGGTCGAGCAGCACCCTGTCTCCCACCACGATGAGATTCTTCTTCGCCTTCACGGGTCTATTGTAGAATATTTGCGGGCCGGCCGGAAAGGGGAGAAAAACCCTTTGTTACGCCCGGCTGCGGAAGTCCCCGTTTCCGGCGACTCCTTATGACCCTCAGGTTTCGACCGCCTTATGGATCGCCGGAGTGAACTTTCTCCCTTACTGGCTTGCTCCCCATTGCGCCATGCGATATCTCATGCCTCTTTGCGGGATAGTCGCACTTGTTCTTGCAGCCCGCGCGTATGGTAACGAAAAGACACGCCGCCTGGTCGTGGCGTGGGTTATCGTCGCTATCGCCCTGAAGTACGTCTTTGCCCTCTGGGCCTTCCCTTATTACACGAAGCGCTATCGCGCCGATATCGACGTAATCGCCAAAGATATCCTTTCGGTGACTCAGGGCAAGCCCCTTTGGCGTCGGGGCTACAGGACTTTCCGAAAAGTAAATCCCCGATCAAGGCCTTCGGGTGTGGCTTCCGATGCGCTGAGGCATCGCGGTGAAAGGCTTTTCGGGCCACTCACCCGGCCGAGATGGCGCTCTTTATGCAGCTGGAGAGTTTATGCTGCAGCAGTGTTTTATAATACCGGTATGACCGACAAAGACAGAGTCCTGCTGAAGATAGCCGAAGAGATCAGCGGCTGCCGCCTCTGCAAGGGATGGGGAACGGGCCTGCCCGTCGCCGGGGAAGGAAGCGCAGACGCGGACGTAATGTTCATTGGGGAAGCGCCCGGAAGGGAAGAGGCGAAGACCGGGCGGCCCTTCATCGGAAGATCGGGCAGGCTCCTCCGGACGATGATCGCGGAGACGGGGCTGAAAGAGGAAGAGGTATATATCACGAGCCCGGTGAAGTACCTGCCGCTGAGGGGGACGCCTTCCCGCGAAAATATCATCCACAGCAGACGCCATCTCATGAAACAGATCGAGATCATCGACCCGCGTGTCATCGTGCTGCTCGGCAGCACCGCCTGCCTCGCCCTCCTCGACAGGAAAGTGGCAATGACGAAGGAGCGCGGCACGCGGCTTCAAAAGGACGGAAGGACATATTTCCTCACCTATCATCCCGCCTATGCCCTCCGTTTCCCCGCCGGCAAAGATGAGATGCTCGCCGATTTCAGAAAGCTGCGCAGACTCCTCCGGCCGCGAGAAAAGCGCGGCGGGGCCGATTGAATTGGGCGGACCGGTAATTTTATAATAAAAGGCTTGTATTTTTTGCTCAATCTCAGGGAGGAACGACAGGAATGAAGAAGGTCAATTGTTGGGAGTTCAAGAAATGCGGACGGACTCCGGGCGGCACCAAAGAGCAGGAACTCGGGACCTGCCCCGTCACGCTCGAAAATAGGCTCGACGAGGTGCATGGCGGCCTTAACGCCGGACGGTCCTGCTGGGTCGTCGCCGGCAGCATGTGCGGAGGCTCGATTCAGGGGACCTTCGCCCAGAAATTCCATAACTGCAACGTCTGTGATTTTTACAAAGAGGTAAAGAAGGAAGAGTTTCCGAAATTCGAGCTGTCCGCTTCGCTTATCAAGAAGCTGATGTAGCCGCTCATGGGGCCGTTGTCGGGCGCCCCGTCTTCCTAGGAGGCATCACGGTCGGCGTGCTTTGCATATCTGAGGCCCTCGATCATGACGAGCAGGAATATGACGGTGAAGCCGATCAGGACCCCGAAGACGTTTACGAGCCTCAGGTAAACGAGGAGCGCGAGTATCGCAAAGAGCATCATGAGGCGGAAGATGCTGAAGAAGACCATTACGCCGCCGGCGCGCCCGGTCCCGAACAGCCCTCTGACGCCCCAGGCGAGCCCTTTGAGGTTGGCAAGCCCGAGCGCCCCCCCGGCAAGAATGCCCGCCGGGAGTTTCTTCCATTCCATGAAGGCCGAGAGAAAGGCCAGCGGAAGGAGAATAAGCAGCCCCTTCTTATAGATCTGTTTTATCAGGTCCATCTTCGTTCTGTCGCTTTGCCATCCTCACCAGGTCCCTGAACCCCGAGACGATGCCGAGGATCAGGAAGACGATGGTAAGCCACGGGAAGGTCACCTTGAAGAGCTTGTCGAGGAGGTATCCGATGGCGAGGCCGACAAAGGTCGAAATGACGAGGTTGAGTCCGACCGTCCAGGCCTTGAGAAATTCCCGTGAGTATAGTTTCATGCCGCTCTCGTTCCCTTACGAGAGCCCATCGTATTCGCTGCCGATAAAATCCCTGGTGATTCCGGCGATCTCACGATAAAAGACGGTACGGGCCTGCCTGATGACTTCTTCACAGTAATAGGGTACCCAATTCGCAAGATGTTCTTCAAGGAATTTTTCCTGCAGCTCATGGTTGTTGCTGTCGATGAGATAGCTCATGAAGAGGAACTCGAGCGTGATATGGTCCGGCATCAGCTCGTACTCCTCATCGAACGTGAGCCCCGAGCGGTAATAAAATGCCTCCGCAGATTCGGCGTCGTCGCCGCCTTCGGCATACAGAGTCTCACGCGGAGGCACCTTTCCTCCGGGAAACGCGAAAAGGGCGTCGAAATCCCCACGCACCTCCTCCTCCGGCTCCTTCGCCTCCAGCGCAAAGTCCTCCTTTATCGTCCGGAGCCTGTCGGCGTCCGGCGGTTCGGCAAAGAAGCCGGCGAGGATGCGGTAGGATTCCGCCCTTTCATTATCGTCTTCGAGAAGCGCCATCCCGGAATCTTATTATATCCGCCGCGAAATAGCAAAAAGAAAGAAGGCAGACGCCAGCCCGAGCCGGCAGTCTGTGGACCCTCCCGCAAGGAGCTGAACTGCCGATAAGGCGGCCGCCCCTCCCCTTCCGCTTCTTCTGGTCCCCCGGCCGGCTGCCGGTGTCTTCTCACGCCGAACTCCTCAGCTCAGAGCCGCCCTTCCTTCAGGAGGCCGAAGAAGTCCTCGGCATGCAGAGGGGTGCTGTAGTAATACCCCTGTATCTCGTCGCAGCCGCGCTCCTTCAGAAACGACAGCTGCGCAGCGGTCTCGACGCCTTCGGCGATCACCCTCACCCCAAGGGCATGCGCCAGATCGATGATCATCGCCACGATCGCGTCCTCCCGCGGGTCCAGGGAGATGTCTTTTATGAAGGACTGGTCTATCTTCAGTATGTCGACCGGCAGTTTCTTCAGATAGTTGAGCGACGAGTACCCTGTGCCGAAATCGTCGATCGCGATCCTGACCTTCATCTCCTTCAGCTCCCTGAGGATACCGGCGGCCGACTCGATGTTTCCCATGATGATGCTCTCGGTCAGCTCAACCTCCACAGATTCGGGACTGATCCCGGCATATTCGATCGCCCTCCCGACCATCTTCGGCAGGTCTTCGCTGAACTGCCGGGACGAGAAATTGACCGCAATCCTGAATGGGCCGGCCCCCCTCTTCATCCATCCCTCCGCCTCCCGCAGGGCCTCCTTCAATATCCATTCCCCCAGCGGAATGATCAGTCCGGTTTCTTCGGCGATCGGGATGAACCGGGGCGGCAGCAGCATGCCCAGCTCGGGATGGCTCCACCTCACCAGCGCCTCCATGCCGGCGATCCGGCCGCTCTTCAGCTCCACACGGGGCTGATAGTGGAGCACGAACTCTTCCCGCTCCAGCGCATGCCTCAGCCCCGACTCGAGCGACAGCTGCTCGAAGATATTTGCGTTCATCTCAGGGGTAAAGAACTGAAAGTTGTTTTTCCCCATCTCCTTGGCGTGATACATCGCGGTGTCGGCGTTCTTCGTCAGCTCGTCCAGGGCGGTGCCGTCCGTGGGATAAAAGGTAATGCCGATGCTGACAGTGACGAAAACCTCATGGCCTTCTATCGTGACGGGAAGCGAAACCGCCTCGATCATCTTCTTTGCGACCGCGATCGTGCCGTGTGCGCCCGACATGTCCGGCAGTATCACCGTAAACTCGTCCCCGCCGAGCCTGGCGACGGTGTCGATTTCACGGATGCATCCGCGCAGTCTTCCCGCTATTTCGATCAGAAGGATGTCCCCGGCGTGATGACCGAGCGTATCGTTGATCGCCTTGAACCGGTCGAGGTCGAGAAAAAAGAGGGCGACCATCAGGCCGGTGCGCTGGGCCCGCGCGATCTCCTGGCCGAGCCGGTCCTGGAAAAGAAAGCGGTTCGGAAGGCCGGTCAGGGTATCGTAATGGGCGATATACTTGAGCCGCTCCTCGGTCTGTTTGAATACCGTGATGTCGCTGAAGAAGCCTACATAATGGGTGGTCCCGCCCTTTTCGTCCCTGACCGCGCTCACTGAGAGCCATTTAGGGAAGATCTCGCCGGACTTCCTCCTGTCCCATATCTCCCCCTGCCACTGGCCCTCCTCTATCAGGCCCCTCCAGAACTCCCGGTAGAAGGCCGCGTCATGGCGGCCGGACTTCATGATCCGCGGGTTCCTTCCGACCACCTCCTCCTTCCGGTAGCCGGTGATGGTGCTGTATGCGTCGTTGACGTCGAGGATCGAGGCGGACGGGTCGGTGATCACGATCGCCTCGTTCGAGCTGGCGAAGAACTTGGCCGCAAGACGGAGTCTGTCCTCGGTCTTTTTCCGCTCGGTGATGTCCCTGAAAAACCCGATGAGGCAGGGCCGGCCGCCGAAGACGACATGCCGCACGCCGATGTCTGCGTAAAACAGCCTGCCCCCCTTCCCCCTGCAGAGCACATTTTCGGAAACCTGCCGCCTGCCCTCCGCCATCTCCCCGAACAAGCGGAAGACCTCGGTCAGCGTTTCCTGAGGATGGATGTCGGAAATGGACATCGCAAGGAACTCTTCCCCGGAGTATCCGAACATCGAGCGGGCCGCGGCGTTTGCGCCCATAAAATTTCTTTTCTCCACATCCGCGATCAGAA